>PXUB01000039.1:19343-54741 GCA_003009755.1 Thermoplasmatales archaeon SW_10_69_26 | reverse complement strand
GGGAGGTCGTCGTTGCTCATGCCTGGGGATGGGGGCCTTGGCGGGAGGCGTTGTCCGCGAACGGTTCGATGTCTATTGAGAGGGCGCGTTCAGCACCCTGTCGAGAGCACGGCCGATCGTGGATACCACCGAGGCCGCGGATCGCGACCATCGCTGACGGGTTCCACTGCTGGTCCGCTGTCCGCCGCCTGGCCCTCGGGCCCCAGCTTTGCTCTCCTCCCCCGCCGGCTGCCCCCGCCGGTCCGAGCCTGCGCCTCGGCCCGGACCGGCGAGTTCGCTTCGGCACGCTCTCACGGCCGCGATCGCGCGACCGCGGCTCCGATGGCGAGCAGGGCCACCGCGAGGGCTGCACCGACACCGGGGGTTTGGGCGGGCTGTTCATCGGCCTCGGTGGGCTCGTCGGCTCCATCCGTGGCTGATCGATCCGCGGGCTGGGCCCCTCGTGTCGCATCGGCTGCGTCCGTGGGCTCGTGGTCGGGCGTCTGTGGCTCGGGTTCCTCGTTGGACGAGGCGGGCAGGTCGACGACGAGGCTCGTTTGGTCGGTCACGAACCCGTGTTCGAGCGCGAGCTCGAGCGCTCGCTCCTCCAGCGTCGCGTTGCCGCCCTCGGCTTGGATCTGGGCCTCGAGCGCCTGGATGCGCTGGTAGGCGACCAGATCCGGCAGGTAGCTGGCGTTGGTCTCCTCGACGGCCTCGGAGACGTTCCACGAGCGCCGGCCCTGGTCATCGCGGGCCGTCACCTGCGCCTCGAGCGTGGTCCGGTTGGGGTCGAAGGTGCCGACGTACAACAGCTCGCCACCGGCGAACAGGACCGGGGCGCCCACGCGCCAGGTCTCCTCGGCGTGGGTGTGGTCGAGCTGGACGTCGGTGAGGACGGGCGTGGTGAGCGCGGTCAGGAACGAGCCGAGCTCGACCTCCGCGTGATCGCTGCCCTGGACGTGGCGGGCCAGGCCCTCGCCGTCCTGGGCGAGCCCGTGCACGAGACCCCAGTCGGCGTCGGCACCGAACGCCAGGGAGAAGACGTGGGCGCCGGCGTCGTTGGCCTCGAGGGCCGCGGTGCGCAGCTGGTGTTCGCCGGTGACCCCCGTCGTCGGGCGGCCGTCGGTGAGGAACACGACGACGGGCAAGCGTTCGACGGAGGTCTCGAGATCGCCGAGGGGCGCGAAGCCGTCAGCGATCGCCTGCTCGATGTTCGTGGACCCGGTGGCGCGCATCCGCTCGAGGGCGTCGAAGGCACGGTCGGTCGTGTTCGCATCGACGGACGCGAACCCCTCCCAGGGCCGATCGGTGTCGTCGGCGAAGAAGGTCAACGCCAGCCGGTCGCGGGGTTCCAGGTCGTCGACGAGGCGACGCGTGGCCTGCTCGAGCTGGGCGATCTTGTCCCCCGTCATCGAGCCGCTGGTGTCGAGCACGAGGGCGACGTCCACCGGGACGCGGTCCATCGTCTCGGAGGCTCGGAACCGGTGCGCGAAGTACCCGGTCCCATCCTCGACGGCGGCCTCGATCGCGCCCCCAGGCGGCGTCTGGGCCAGCTCGTACCGGACGCGGAGGTCGCTGGCTTCGTCTTGGCCGCGAGGGTCGACGTGGCGGACGACGTGCCCTGAGTCACCCGAGCGGGTGATCTCGGCCTCGGGGGCGGCCTGCAAGGTCTCCAGCCCCGCCCGGTGCTGGACGTGGGCTTCGATCGTGGCGCCCTCGTCGATCCCGCGTTGCGTGGCCGGTGCTCTCAGGCCGAGCTCGTAGACCCCGCCGTCGGCGGTCACGTAGCGCTCGTAGGTCAGCGTCGCTTGCACCGTCTCAGTGCCTTCCACGTTGATGTTGTACGCATACACGCCCTCGTCGGCCTCCTCGACCAGGCCCGCCGACCGATGCTCCTCGCGAGCCTGCTCGTACCGTTCGCGAGCCTCCTCGGCGGCCTGGATGTCGGCCTCGTAGGTCTTCCCGTCACGTGTCACCGTGAGCCCGGTCACGTAGGCGTCCTCGGGTAGGTCGACCCGGAACGGGAACTCGGGATCGGGGCCTTCGTTCACGATCTCCACGCCGACACGTACGGTCGCGTAGTTGTCGACGACGGTGGCGTTCACGGTGTGCGTGATGTGCCATTCGTCTTCGCGCTCGTGGTCGACGTGGTCGGCCAAGGCCGATCCTGCCGGGCCGCCGGCCAGCAAGGCCACGACGATCGCGATCGATGCCCAACCTCGGGAACCACCGGCCGCCCGCGGCAGGTGGGCTCCGGCGTTCGGTGCCCACCGAACACCCCCCAGACGTATTTGTAGGACGGGCCGGTAGGTATGGACACCGTCGGATAGGTGCACGGATGCCCGAGGAGCTCCCGCTCGAACCGGATCTGATCAAGGTGCTGGCCGCCGACACCCGCAGGGACATCCTCTCCCTGCTCCAGGACCAGCGCATGACGGTGACCGAGCTCTCGCGGGAGCTCGATCTGGGCAAGGCGACCGTGCACGAGCACCTGGACAAGCTGACCGAGGTCGGCCTGGTCGAACGCCAGGAGGACGACCGGTTGTGGGTCTACTACCACCTCACCGGTCGCGGCAAGCGCTTGCTCAACCCCCAGCGGACCCGGTTCTACCTGGCCTTGGCGAGCGCGCTCGTGGCCGCCCTGGTCGCAGGCCTGGCCGTGTACGGGTTCATGATGACGGGCGGTGTCGGCGGGGTTGGCGATACCGACAAGGCGGCCGGCGGCCAGATGGCCGTCGCCGTCGCCGACGACGAGGTGTACGCCGGCGACGAGATCGAGGTCTCCGCCCAGATCGAGGGCGACGATGATGTCCAAGCCTATCTCGTCGACGAGGACGCCGCCTCCCAGATCCGCCAAGGCTACCTCGACGTCCGAGGGTTACCGATGCGTGCCTACACGCCGCCCTCGGATACCGCCGGCGAGGTCCAGGCCCGCGACAACACGACCCTGCTGCGCTCGGACGCCTCGCTCGAGCCCGGCACCTACTACCTGTACGTGCGCGAGGGAACCACCGACAACGCCGGCACCATGCCCAGCGTCCGGTTGATCGGGCTCGAGGCCTCCATGGACCGGTCGACCTGGTTCCGAGGTCTGGACCAGGGCCCGCTCGAGGTCAACGTCACGCGCGATGGGGCGCCCGCACAGGGCACCCTGCGTCTGAGGGGCGCCGACGGGGCCGCCAGCCCCTCGGTCCCGGTCCGCGAGGGCCGGGCCCGCGTGCCCGCCGACACGCTCGACGACCTCCCGCTGGGCACCCACCGGATCAGCGTGCAGCCGGCCGGGGGCGACCGCTGGATCGATCTGCCCGCCCAGATCACCGTCGGTGATCCCACGTTGGCCATCCACCCGCTGCACGTGGCCGAAGGCTCGGCCTCCCTCCGCGTCGACCTGACCGGCCCCGACCGTCTGCGCGCCCTCTCGCCGACCGTGACCGGCGCCACGGCCGACGTCCGAGGCCACGAGACCGGCTGGACGATCGACCTCGCCGACGAGGACCCTGGCGAGGCCCGGGTCTCGCTGGCCCGCACGGACCAGCCGGTCGCGATCCATGCGACCGCCGGCGTCCACGCCGCCGTGCACGATGGTCCCGAGGTCCACTGGACCCTCACCGACGGCCGCGATCGCCCGCTGTCCGACGCGGCCGTCTACCTCGACGACCGCTCGCAGGGGTTCACCGACGCCAACGGGACGCTGGTCACCGATCTGCCGGACGAGGGCACCCACCCGCTGTCGATCCATCGCGCCGACGGCCACGTCGTGACGCGCGCGATCACCGTCGACGGTTGGACGATCGAGGAGGGCACCGACCCCCTCACCGTCGACCCCGTCGACGTGGCATCCACCGGCGAACAGGCACGGATCACGGTCGACGTCACCAACCCGAGCCCGATCCCCCGACCGGCGACCCTGCTGGGTCTGGTGGACGGTGAACCCGGCGCCGCCCGCGGCCTCGAGGTGCCGGCCGCAGGTACGGCCACGAGCAACCTGACCGTGCCCGTCGACGCGGGTCGGCAACCGCTCTCCGTGCAGGTCGACGCCCTGAACCTGGGCCAGTTCACCTACACCAACGAGACGACCCAGGACGAGGCCGGCGAGGACGAGGCCGAGACGACGGACGAGGGCGCCACGGAAACCGAGGCCACCCCCGGGTCGACCGCCACGGTGGATCTGCCCACCGAGGACCAGCTCGACACCGAGGACGCGCCCGACGCCGAGCCCTCGAAGCTGGAACCGATCCGGCCCACCGACGGAGCGGCCACGGGGGACCAGGCGGCCGAAACCCCCGGCCCGAGCGCGCTCGCCCTCCTCTGCCTCCTGTTCGGGGCCGCGTGGGTGGTGCGAGCCCGCAAGCCTTAACGCACCGGGCCCGCTGGCACGGGTATGCGCGGAACCACGGCCGGGCGGCGGCTCATCTTCCTGGCCTTGCCGTTCACCGCCTTCGGCCTCCTGTGGGCCCTGGCCCCACCCGTGGCCGACGCGCTGGGCTCGCAAGCATCGACGGCGCGCAACCTCGGCTGGTTGTTGACCGGGCTGGGAGCGTCCTCGATCGCGTTCGGCGCCTACCTGTTGCACCGCGGCGACGAGCGCATCGTGTGAGGAAAGCTTAGGCCCCCGAGCCGGATGCGGGCCCGTGGCCGACGACGAGGAGACCTGGGAGCAGACGCTCGAGGCTTACGAGCACGCCAAACGCGAGCAATTGCGCAACGAGGGCCCTGGCCCGCTGCGTCGCGAGCTCGCCAGCCTCGTACGTTATCTCCATCGCGACGAGGACAGCCCCCAGCTGGCCAACGTCGACGTCGACGAGGGCTTCCGCGCGGCCAAGGCCCGCGTGCTCCGCGAGCTGTTGAGCGAGGCCGAAAGGGACGACGACGGTTGAGCCCACGACCCGAGCGGACGCAACGCTCACGTGCTGGGCCGGCATGGGTCTCGTGATGCCCGATGTCGAGTTCTTCTCGGACCTGCACTGCCCGCACGCCTACCTCACGCGGTACCGGTTGCGGCAGATCAACGACGAGGTCCCCGACGACGTCAGCTTCCGCTCGCGGTGCCTTTCGATCGAGTACGACAAGCAGGCTCCCACGCCCAAGCGGATCCTGGACGTCGAGACCCACAGCCTCGTCCTCCTGGAGGAACAGATCCCCTACGAGCCCTGGCCCGACGCCGAGATCGCCGAGTGGCCCTCCACGTTCTTCCCCGCCTTCGAGGCCGTCAAAGCCGCCGAGTCGATCGACCCCGAGATGGCGTGGGAGCTGGACTGGCGGATCCGGCAGGCCTTCTTCGCCGAGCACGCCTGCCTCACGCTGCGCCACGTGCTGGCCGACCTGGCCGAGGACGTCGGGCTCGCCCGCGAGCGGTTCCTCGAGGTCTACGACGACGGGCATCGGGCCCAGGTCGTCGCCGAGACCGAGGAGGGCTGGTACGAGGAGGGCTTCACGCACAGCCCCGCGATCCGGTTGCCCGACGGGTCCACGCACGTCAACCCCGGCGCTCATCGGACGGAGATGGATCCCGAACGCAACTTCCGGCTCACGAGCTTCGACCCGGGCCGCGAGGACGAGGCCGAGCACCTGGCCGAGCTGATCGAGGACGCCGTCTAGGCCTCGCTGGCGAAGTACTCCCCAGCCTCGCGCTGCTGGCGGTCCTTGCGCGAGCCGGGATCGTTGGCCCGGGGCCGACCGGTGCGGGCGTCCTTGCGGACGGTCACGTCCACCGAGGCCAGGAACCGATCGAGGCCCTCCCGGACGGGCTCGGGTGAACGCCCGTGCCCGCGGCGACCGGGATCGCCCTCGAACACCATGACGCGGTCGGCCACGGCGTCGAGCAGCGACAGATCGTGGTCGATCACCAGGCAGGGCGTCGAGCGTTGGCTGGCGAAGCGCCGCAGGCGGCCGGCCAGCGCCATGCGGCGTTCGACGTCGAGGTAGGCCGAGGGCTCGTCCAGCAGGTAGGCGTCTGCTTCGCGGGCGAGCGCGAGCGCGACGGCGACGCGCTGGCGTTCGCCGCCGGAGAGGGAGGGCACGGGTTCGTCCCAGAGCGGATCGAGGTCGAAGGGGCCGCGGATGTCGGCCTGGAAGCCGGCGGCCTCGACGTCCACCTGGCTGGCCAGCAACGTGCCGACGGTGCCCTCGAAGCCGGGGTCGAGGTACTGGGGCTTGTAGGCGATCGCGACCTCCTCCTCGATGGTGCCCTCGTCCGGGGACAAGGCCCCCGCCAGCAGGCGGGCGAAGGTGGTCTTGCCGAGCCCGTTGCGGCCGAGCACGGCGACGACCTCGCCGGCGTGGATCGTGCCCGGGTCGACGGTGAGCTCGAACCCGTCGAAGCGCTTGGTCAGCGAGGGGACCCTCACAACCGGGTCGCCCTCGCGGGCCCGGCGGGCTGGGTCCTCGCGGAACGTGATCGCCTGTTCCCGGATGCGGATCTCCTCGTCCTCGAGCCGACCCGACAGGAACTGGTTGATGCCTCGCCGAGCCGACAGGGGCCGGGAGACGACGCCGAACCCGCCGGGCTGGCCGTAGACCACGTGCAGCTGGTCGGCGAGCACGTCGAGGGTGACGAGGTCGTGGTCGACGACGATGACCTCGCGGTCGGCGGCCAGCTCGGCCAGGCCGCGGGCCATCGTCAACCGCTGCCCGACGTCGAGGTAGGAGCTGGGCTCGTCGACGAGGTAGGTGTCGACGTCGGCCACGAGCGTGGCCGCGATCGCCAACCGCTGCAGCTCGCCGCCGGACAGCTCGTCGACCCGGCGGTCGGCGACGTGCTCGAGCTCCAGCGCCTCGAGGGCTTGCTCTCGGCGGCCGCGCTCGTCCCGGCGGGCGAGCAGTTGCTCGGGCGTGCCCCCGTGGTGCTCGGGGATGCGATCCACGCGCTGGGGCTTGTAGGCGGTGGACACCTCGCCGGCTTCGAGCTTCTCCAAGTAGCGCTGGGCGGCGGTGCCACGGAACCGCTGCACGATCTCGGCCCACGCCGGGGGGTCCTCGATCCGGCCGAGGTTGGGCTGCAGGGAGCCGTCGAGGATGCGCAGGGCCGAGGACTTGCCGACCCCGTTGGGGCCCAGCAAGCCGACGACGCGGTCCTCCACCGGGGCCGCCAGCTCGTACAGGCGGAACCCGTTGGGGCCGTACTGGTGCACGAGCTCGCCGCGTTCGGCGGGCAGGCGGAGGATCTCGATCGCGTCGTTGGGGATCTTGTTCTGGACGATCCGGTGCTCCTCGATGACCTTGTGGTCCTCGATGTGCAGCTGGCCGTCCTCGGTGACGTGGAACCCCTGCTCGCCGGGCGTCTGGTTCAACGGGTCGTACTTGAGCGCGATGTCGCGGACCTCGTCGGTGACCTTGTCCTGGTCGACGACGGCGACGTAGCGATCCTTGGTCCCGGCCCGCGAGCCCTCGGCCATGGGTCCCCATGGTCTTGGATGGGCATGGGCGTTGGTGTTGAGGGACGTCGTTCGGGCTCACCTGGGTCGGGAGAGGAACGAGCCACCAGCAGCGCCACGAACGCGAGCCCGACCACGAGCGCGACCAACCGGGTGGGGCCGCCCTCCAGCAACACCCAGCGGACCCAGCCCACCGCTCAGTTCCCCGGGGGCGATCGCTGGTAGTCGACGAACGTGACCTGGACGCGCACGTCGTGCCCGGTGCGCTCGGCGATCGCTTCGCTCAACCGCTCGGCCAGGGCCGGGTGGTCGGGGCCTTGCCCTCGGGCGATCTCGACCGTCACGGTCGGGGGGTCGGCCGACAGCGGGGTGCGGTACTCGACGGTGAGCGCCTCGACGCCGAGGCCATCGTAGGCCTCCTCGGCCAGCACGTCCCCGACGGCTCGGTTCACGTCGCGTTCGAACCCGCTCTGTTGGACGAAGAGGACGCCCACGGCGACGACGGCCAGCAGGGTCAGGCCCAGCGTCGCCGTCACGGTGAGGGCCTGCCCGGCGGTCTCGAACGAGAGGATGGGATCGTCGACCTCGTCGGGGCGGTAGTCGAGGTAGACTAGCATCGCGGTCGCGCCGACGTTGACCGTGACGAGGCTCAACACGAGCAGCAGGGTGGCCCCGAGCGCGACGACGGGATCCGCCCAGGCGAGCCCGATGCCGGCGGCGGCCGCGGTCGGGATGAGCGCGGCCGCGATCATGACGCCCACGATCGTCACCTGGCCCTTCGTGGCCAGGCCGAAGGCGCCGGCGGCGCCCGCGCAGAGGCCGACGACGACCGCCAACATGCTGGGCGAGATGCGCAAGCTGATCAACCCCATCGTCTCGACGGCCAGCCCGCCGGCCACGACGTCGCCGGTCCGCACGAGCCAGGCGGTCGACGCGGCCGTCGCGATCGCCAGGCCCAACCCGAGAGCTTGCAGGTGCAGGCTGTGGACGAGCATGTCGCGGTCGTTGCGCACGGCGCCCACGCTGGCCGTCAGCATCGGGCTCACGATCGGTGCGATCACCATCGAGCCCACCACGACCGCGGGGGAGCGCAACAGGAGACCGGCGGTGGCGACGATCGCGCTGAGGACCATCATCCGCACGTAGGAGCGCGAGTTGAGCCGCAGGTCCTTGGCCTTCGACCGCAGGGTGCGGGGGGCGATGCGGTTGGGCGTCGTGCTCCAACGGTTCTGCACCTCGTCGGCCTGGTCGAAGTGGACGAACTCGGCGTCGACGGATGCGGTGAACGCGTCCGGGTCCAGGCCGGCCTCGGTGAGATCGTCGAGCACGTCCTCGACCGCGTCGGCCGGCATGGCGGTGGTCACGAGGGTCGTCCCGGCCTGCTCGTCGGCGCCCTGGCTGAGGGTGTAGGCGAGGTCCTCGTCGTCGAGCACCCCCAACAGGTCGTCTCGCTGGTCGTCGGGTGCGGGGAACTGCAGCAGCCGCACAACGCCAACGGGGACCGGCGGGGGGAAAGCCCGTGGTCGAGGTCACACGTTCAGTGCGTCGACCCGGGCCCGGCACCGGTCGCCGGAGACCCGGTGTCGAGGGCGCCCACCGATCGTCGGTGCTCGCCCTCGAGGAGGGTCTTGGTCCGCTGCAGGAACCCGGCGACGAGGGCCTGGGGCACGACGTCGAGGCGTTCGGTCAGCGCTTGACCGATCGAGCCTCCAGGCGGTTCGACGGTGAGCGTCATCGTGGTCACCGTCGTGTCCTCGTCGGTGGGTTCGAGGGCGAGCGTGATCCCCACGTCGAGATCGCCGGTGGACGTCCACTCCATCTCGTCCTCGGTGCCCATGTCCTCGCGCCGCATATCCCAGCTGAGCGCGTGCCCCGTGGGGCTGTGCAGCGTCCACCGTTGGCGGGCCTCGCTGAGCGCCTCGACCGTGCCCACCTCGTCCAGAGCCTCGTCCAACCGGTCGGGGTCGGACAGGAAGGCGCGCACGTCGTCGGCGGGCGCCGCGATCGTCAACGAGCGCTCCACGTCGACCGCTTGGGCCTGCGCCTCGAGGTTCTCCAGGTGGATCTCGACGTCCGCGCCTCGCAGCCCGCGGTAGGCGAGCACGCCGCCGGTGAGGGCGGCGATGTAGCCGGGCACGGTCCGGCGTCGCAGACCCCAGGCGACCAGCGTCCCGCCGGCGGCGGTCTTCGCTACGCGCTTCCACGTCGCCGTGTCGCTCGTGGTTCGGCCCTCGCGCATACCTCAGCCAGAGTCGCTGCCCCCTCATCGGGGTTCCCTGTCCAGCAGATGTTCGCCCCTCAGCCGTCTGGCTGGACGCGGAGCGGGGTGTGGGGGAAGAAGACGGGGAAGGAAAACAAGGGAGACGAGAGGTCGTCGGCCCCGGCCGACGACGAGGGGGACGGTCAGCTCTCGGCTTCCTCGCGACGGCGCGCCGCCTCTTCGCGGGCGGCCTTCTCCTCTTCTTCTTTCTTGTCCTTGATCTTCTTGAGACGGAAGGTCTCCTCGCGCTCCTGCTCCTCGAGCCGGAACTCGATGAAGTCGCGGGCTTCCTCGAGCTCGGGGATGACCTTGAACTCCAGCGCGTTCACGCGGCGCTTGGTCTTCTCGATCTCGTCGAGGAGCTTGCGGAGAGCGGTTTCGGCCTCCGCGGCCGCGATGATGGCGTCGACGAGGTCCTCGTAGGCGTCGACGGCCGTGTCGATGCGGGGCGAGGTGCCGATCGTGCCGTACCCGCGTTCGGAGACGTCGGTGTGCACGCTCTCCCCCTCGATCTCCGGGACGACGACGCCCATGATGTTCTTCGTCCCGATCTCGATGCGAGGGCTGTTCTCGAGCGACAGCGCCGCCGATCGCACGGGGATGGTGCCCTCGACGGCTTGGGCGATGGCGAGGGCGCGGGTGGCGTCCTCGTGCTTGTCCTCGAGCTTCGTCATGGCGTCCTTGGCCTCCTCGAGCAGGTCGAAGAACTCGATGATGAGACCGTCGCGTTTCATCTCGAGCAGGTTGTGGCCCTTCTCGGAGAGCTCGATGCGGTCCTTGAGCTCGAGGAGCTTCATCCGGGTCGGTTTGACGTCCTTGGGGTCCATGGGGGAGAGCCTCGCGTCGGGGGTCAGGCCTCGGCCTCGAGCTCTTCGCCGGACGCGTCGGCGGCCGACTCGTCCGGGGACGCGGATCCGAGCTCGGGGTGGTAGGTCTCGACGTTCTCGCGGTCGATGCGGTTGAGCTCGTCGGTGTCGAGCTTGGCGAGCAGCTCCCAGCCGATGCCGAGCGTCTCCTCGATCGCGCGGTCCTCTTCGCGGCCTTGGCGGACGAACTCGTCCTCGAAGGCGTCGGCGAAGTCCAGGTAGTCCTGGTCGCGGTCGCTGAGCGCCTCCTCGCCGACGATGTTGACGAGGCCGCGCAGGTCCTTGCCCTCAGCGTACGCGGCGTAGCACTGGTCGCTGACGCCGCCGTGGTCCTCGCGCGTGAGGCCTTCCCCGATGCCGCCCTCCATCAGGCGGGACAGGGACGGCAGCACGTCGATCGGGGGGTAGATGCCCTTCTGGTGGAGGTCGCGATCGACCACGAGCTGGCCCTCGGTGATGTACCCGGTCAGGTCCGGGATCGGGTGCGTGATGTCGCCGCCCGGCATCGTGAGGATCGGCATCTGCGTGATGGTGCCATCGCGGCCCTCGATCCGGCCGGCGCGCTCGTAGAGCATCGCCAGGTCGGTGTACATGTACCCGGGGTAGCCGCGGCGACCGGGGACCTCTTCGCGAGCGGCGCCGATCTGGCGCAGCGACTCGCAGTAGTTGGTCATGTCGGTGAGGATCACGAGCACGTGGTAGTCGTGCTCGTAGGCCAGGTACTCGGCCGCGGTGAGCGCCATCCGGGGGGTGATCATGCGCTCGATGGCCGGGTCGTCGGCCAGGTTGAGGAACACGACCGCGCGCTCGAGGGCGCCGGTCTGCTCGAACTGGGACATGAACTGCGAGGACTCCTCGTGCGTGATGCCCATCGCGCAGAACACGACGGCGAACTCCTCGTCGGTGCCGCGCACCTGGGCTTGGCGGGCGATCTGCAGCGCGATGTCGTTGTGCGGGAGCCCGCTGGACGAGAAGATCGGGAGCTTTTGACCGCGGACCAGCGTGTTCATGCCGTCGATCGTGCTGATCCCGGTTTGGATCCACTCGTTGGGTTCCTCGCGGGCCCACGGGTTGATCGCGGCGCCCTCGATGTCGAGCCGTTCCTCGGGCACGACGTCGGGACCGCCGTCGAGCGGGTCGCCGCTGCCGGAGAGGATGCGGCCGAGCAGGTCCTCGCTCACCGGGAGCTTGAGGGTTTCGCCGAGGAACTTGACCGAGGCATCGCGGTTGATGCCGGTCGTGCCCTCGAACACCTGCACGGCGACGTAGTCCTCGCTCGTGTCGAGCACTTGCCCGCGGCGCCGGTCGCCGTTGGGCATGGTGATCTCGACGAGTTCGTTGAAGCCGACCGGTTCGGTTCGTTCGACGAACACGAGCGGGCCGGAGATCTCGGAGACCGTCTTGTACTCCTTCGTCATCTCAGACCGCCTCCGTGAGCTCCGCGAACTCGTCTTCCATCATCTGCATCACGTCCTCGTAGACCGGATCGAAGTCCTCTTCGTTGCGGGCCTGCGCGAGCTCGGCGGGCGCGCTGGTGTCCTTGATCTCGGCGACGGGGACGCCCTCGTCGAGCGCCTCGCGCGCGAGCTCGTTGAACCGCTGGATGCCCTTGAGGATCTTGAAGCTCTTCTGGGGAGCGCTGTACGTCTCGACCGGGTGGAAGGCGTTCTGCTGGAGGAACACCTCACGGATGAGGCGGGCAACCTCGAGCGTGAGCTGCTGGTCCTCGGGCAGCGCGTCGGATCCGACGAGCTGCACGATGTCCTGCAGCTCGGACTCCTCCTGCAGGATGTCCATGATCTGCGTGCGCAGGTCGCCCCACTCCTCGTCGACCTCGTCCTCGAACCACCCTTCGAGGTCGGACTCGTACAGCGAGTAGCTGTCGAGCCAGTTGATCGCCGGGAAGTGCCGGCGTTGGGCGAGGTCGCTGTCCAGGGCCCAGAACACCTTGACGATGCGCAGCGTGTTCTGGGTGACCGGCTCGGAGAAGTCACCGCCGGGCGGGGACACGGCCCCGATCACGGTGACGGAGCCTTCCTTGCCGTTCAGCGTCTCGACGCGGCCAGCTCGCTCGTAGAACTCGGCCAGGCGGGCCGCCAGGTAGGCCGGGTAGCCCTCCTCGCCGGGCATCTCCTCGAGCCGGGAGCTGATCTCGCGCATCGCTTCGGCCCACCGCGACGTGGAGTCGGCCATGAGGGCCACGCTGTACCCCATGTCGCGGTAGTACTCGGCGATCGTGATCCCTGTGTAAATCGAAGATTCGCGGGCCGCGACCGGCATGTTGGAGGTGTTCGCGATGAGGACGGTGCGGTCCATCAGCGCGTTACCGGTCTGCGGGTCCTCGAGCTCGGGGAACTCCTCGAGGACCTCGGTCATCTCGTTGCCGCGCTCGCCGCACCCGATGTAGACGACGAGGTCGGCGTCGCTCCACTTAGCCAGGGACTGCTGGGTGACCGTCTTCCCGGAGCCGAACGGGCCCGGGATCGCGGCCGTGCCGCCCTTGGCGATCGGGAACAAGGTGTCCAGGATGCGCTGCCCGGTGATGAGGGGCACCGTCGGGCGGTGCTTGGTCTCGTAGGGACGGGCCTCGCGGACCGGCCACTCCTGCCGCATCCGGATCTCGGTGCCGTCTTCGAGCCGGCACACGGTCTCCTCGACCGTGAACTCGCCTTGCTCGATCTCGGCGACGGTCCCCTCGACGTTCGGGGGGACCATGACGCGGTGGGTGATCGACGGGGATTCGGGGACCTTGCCGATCACGTCGCCAGCCTCGACCGGGTCGCCCTCGCTGACGGTGGGGTTGAACTCCCACGTCTTGTCGAGATCGACGCCGGGCGCGGTGACGCCGCGGTCGATGAAGTCGCCCATCTCGGCGCGCAGGGTGTCGAGCGGGCGCTGGATGCCGTCGTACACGGACGACACGAGCCCGGGGGCGAGGTCGACGGTGAGCGGCTGGTGCGTCTCCTCGACGGGTTCGCCGGGCTTGATGCCCCCCGTCTCCTCGTACACTTGGATGAGGGTCTTGTCGCCGTCGATCTCGATCACCTCACCCATCAGCTCCTCCTCGCCGACGTACACGACGTCGTACATGCCGCTGGTGAGGCCTTCGGCGGTCACGACGGGCCCAGCCACGCGCGTGATGCGGCCGCCGGACTCGGTCTGTTGGTCTGCCATGGCCATGTGGATCACTCTTCCATGAGGTCGATACCGATCGCTGATCGGATCTGTTCTCGGAGGCCCTCGCCGGCTCCGCCACCCAGCTGGATGACGACGGGGTCCACGGAACCGGTGACCTCCGACCGTACGTTGTCGGGAAGCGACGCCACGTCCTCGTGGCGCGCGATGATGATGCCCACGTCGGGATGGTCGAGGAGGGCTTGGATGTCCTCTTCGTAGGACGCCGGGGTCGTCTCCCGGGCCTCCTCGACGCCCGCGAGTTGGAACCCGAGCACGAAGTCCTCGGGACCGATCGCAGCCAGTTGTTTCTCGTCCATCGTGGGCTCAGTCCGTTACCAGTTGTTCGATCTCGTCTCGGGAGAGGCCGGCCTGTTTGCCGAACGCGATCATGCGCAGGCGGTCGACCTCTCGCTCTTTGCGGAGCACGTAGTCGATGATCGGGAGGATGGAAAGCGGGTAGCGGTGGCCGAAGGTGTCGGCTTCCTCCAGGTGCAGGGTCTCGAGCTCGTTGGCGAGCCGGTTCAGGTCACCGGACTCGCGGTAGTCCTCGACGGCCGGACGGAGATCGTCCCCGTAGGCCGTCTCGTCGAGCATGGCGGAGACCTCCTCCCAGTCGGCTTGCAGGATGCGACGGGCCAGCTCCTCGTCGACGTCCTCGCCGCCCTCGACGTGCTCGTACTCTTCGATGCCCGCGTGTTTGGCGCGGAAGATGTTCTTGAGGTTGATGGTGTCGATCTCGCGGCGGAGGAACGTCAGGTAGGCCTCGCGCGGCCGATCGTCGGCCTCGACCGACGAGATCAACCGGTCGTAGTAGGCGTGGTCCAGCGCGTTCTCGATGACGGGCAACGGCTCCTCGTCCATGTTCTGGATCACGTCCCCGTACGGGAGCGTGCGCAGCGCCTCGATCGCTTCGGGCAGCGAGTCCGCGTTGAGCGCGGCTCGCCAGTCGTCGCGGGCGACGAGGCCGACGGGGACGAGCGCTTGCTCGGACTGCGTGGACGTGGCGCCGCTTCGCGCGCCGCGGAGCGCGGTCTTCAGGTTGTAGACGGTGAACCGCTCGAAGTAGCGGGCCACCATGTCCTCGAGCGGGCCCTCGCACCACTCGAGGATGCGCTGGAAGTCGTTGCCCATGCCTTGCCAGGTCGCTTGCTCGATGAGCTGGGCACCGCTGTACTCGGAGGACAGCCGGTCGATCTGCTCCTGGTAGCGGCCCTCCTGCAGGGAGCGGGCGATCTCGTGCACGTCGCGAGCGACCATCCGTGCGTATTCCTCCTCGGGCAACAGGTGGGTCTTCATCGATCGCACGCGTGCGGTCACGTAGGGGTAGTTCGAGCGTCCGCCGCCCGAGGATCCCATGCCCAGCAACTCGCCCACTCCGGAGAACATCGTCACCGCTCCAGGAGGTCGGAGGCGATCTCGTGGATCTCCTCGCGCCAGATCTCGTCGAGAACCTCGTCGAACCGGAGATCCTCGCGGATGTCGCCCTCCGGGCTCTCGAGCACGGTGCCGCCGACGCAGTCGATCTCGCCCTCGAAGGTGAAGCCGAGATCCTCGAGGATGGCCTGGTCCTCCGATCGACCCCAGGCCTTGGCCCCGTCGCCGAGCTCGTCGGCGCCGGACCCCTCGATGTAGGTTTCGATCAGCTCGCGGCGGTCGTCCTCGTCGAGGTTCGCCAACCGGGACTCGACGCGGGAGCGCACCGACGACAGGACGTCGGATTCGGCGTTGAGCCGCTTCTTCTTGGCTTGCAGCTGAGCGTTCGCGACGATGCGCTGGCGCTCGGCCTCGGCTTCGTCGTCGGCCTCGTCCAGGATCTCCTGCTTGCGTTCCTGGGCTCGGTTCTCGGCGTCCTCGCGGATGGCTTGGGCTTCCTCCTCGGCCTCGGCACGGATCGCCTCGACCTCAGCCTCGCCTTCCTCTCGGATGTCGTCGATGACCTGCTCGAGTCCCATCGTTGCTCTCCTGGCTCGCGCCGGTTCACATACCGGGGATCTCGCCGAGGAGGAGGAACGCGATGACGAACCCGAAGAGGACGATCGTCTCCGGGATCACCATGAGGACGAGGCCTCGACCGAACATCTCCTCGTTCTCGGCGGTGGCGCCGACGGCTGCGGCACCGATGTCACGCATGGCCCAGCCCGTGGCGAGACCAGCGAGTCCAACAGCGAGCCCAACTCCGATACCTGCCAATCCTGCGGAAACCATTCTCGATTCACCTCGATTCGTTACCGATCGTGTACTGACGGTCTCGTCCGAACGGCGAGAAGCGTTCCCCGCCGCCTTCGAAGAACTTCAGGAAGAACTCGACGTAGTTGAGACGGATGCTCTGGATACCCCCGCTGAGCAAGCCCAGCACGAACATCAGCAACTGGGAGATCGCGAACAGCGCGAACCCGGCCACGATGACCAGGATCCCAGTGCTGGGGTCCAGGACCATCCGCTCCAGGAAGATCTCGTTGAACGCGGCCACGATGCCGCCCTTGGCGACGGCGATCCCGGCCAACCGGGTGTAGGAGATGACGTTGGCCAGCAGGCTCACCGTCTCCATGAGGCCCATGAGGCCTTCGGTGAGCACCAGCACGAGCACGCCCGGCCCCAGCAAGTACCAGGGCAGCATCTGCGCGAACGGGCTGAACGTCATGCTCTCTACGTGCCCGTGATCGAAGTGCGCCTGGCCCAGGTCCAAGCCGTTGACCAGGTAGCCGGAGATCATGTTCTCCGGGCCGTGGACGATCGTGAGCAGCACGATCCCGGTCAGCGTGACCATCCAACCGAGTTGCGCGATGGCGTGCTTGGTGTTGTGCCCGATCTCGTTGACGAAGCCGAAGATGAACCCGAGGAACAGGTGCACGAAGGCTGCCAGCAGGGACAGCGCCAGCATGGCGCGCACGCCGCCGGCTTCGATCTTGTGGATCGCGGGTTCGGCGAGCCCGATCGTGCCGAGCAGCGAGGGCCAGCTGAGCCCGTGCTCGGCGTGGTACATGGGGATTCCTAGGGCATCTTTGAACAGCAACCCGCCGAACAGGATCGACCACACGCCGGCGACGGCGATGGCGAACCCGAGGGAACGGGCCGCCTCGGACTTGGCACCCAGGCCACGGTACAGCCAGATGCCCAAGGGCACCATGACGAGCCCGTAGCCGAAGTCGCCGATGACGAACCCGAGGAACAGCGGGAAGACGAGGGACAGGATGAGGGTGGGATCGATCTCGTTGTAGCGCGGCGTGGAGAAGGTCTCCATGAGGAAGTCGTAGGGTTCGACCGAGTCCCGGTGGTCGTACCGGGTCGGCGGCTCCTCCTCGCGGTGGTGGACGTCGGGGTCTCCATCGTCGAGCGTCTCGAAGTGGACGTTGCCGTTGGTGGCCGAGGTGAGGGCGGTCTTCACCTCGTCGAGCTGCTGGGTGGGGACCCAGGCGTCGCAGATGAACGTGCGGTCGGTGGCGGCCCACTCCAGCGGGGCCTCGGCTTTCTCGACGGTGATGGACAGGTCCTCTTCGGCGCAGAGGAGCAGGTCGCCGTACTGGTCGGCGAGCTGGGCGAGCTGGGCCTCACGTTGAGCCAGCTCGTCGCGCAGGTCTTCGGCCTCGCTGCGGGCGCGCTGGAGCTCTTCGTCGGGGGCGCCCTCCTCGGCGGGGACGTCCACGTTGCGGAAGCCCTCCCGGACGAGCACGTCGCGGGCGCGGTCGGCTTCGTCCTCGTGGACGAACACGGCGTCGAGCTCGCCGCCTTCGAAGTGATCGTAGCGGTCGAGCTCGCCGGCGAGGCGTCTCTCGAGCTCCTCGGGACCGCGGCCGACGAAGACCTCGAGGGTCTCGTAGCCGTGGTAGTCCTCGAACGCCAGCGGCAGGTGTCGAAACGGGCGCAGGCGCTCGATGCGGTCTTCGGTCTGGTTGAGCTCGCGTTCGACCTCGTCGCGGCGTTGCTTGGCCTGGTGGACCTCGGTCTCGATCGTGTCGAGCTGGTCGTCGAGGCGTTGCCGGACGGAGTCGGTCGGGAGCTTGCGCGAGGGTTCGCCGTCGAGATCCAGCGTGTGTAGCAGGCCGCGGATGCGGACGAGGCGCTGGCTGGCTTGGGAGGCCTCCGGCCGGGGATCCCCGATGTCGAGATCCTCGGCCTCCTCCTTCGCGTACTCTTGGATGTGAGCGAGCTGCAGATCGTGCAGGGTCTCGATGATGGCGTCCTGGCGAGAGTCGTGGGCGACGATCGCCAGGCGCGTGAGTTGCTCCGGCTTGAGGGCCAGTCAGGAACCCCCTACCCGGGACTTGAAGCGGTCGATGACGGCCTCGGCGGCCTCGTCGAGCTGCGTCTCGGAGACGTTGCGGAGGTCCTCGGCCTCGTCGTCGGCCTCGGCCAGGAGCTCGTCGGCGCGCTCCTGGGCGTCCTCGCGCGCCTCGGTCACGTGCTCCTCGGCTTCGCGTTCGGCTTCCTGAACCGTCTCCTCGAGGAGCTGGTTGGCTTCGTTGCGAGCCTCTTCGACGATGTCGTCGGCCTCGCTGCGAGCCTTCTGCTTCTCCTCTTCGATCCGCTGCTCGGTCTCTTTGATCTCGCGAAGCGCGTCGATGCGCCTCCCGTTCTGGCGGGACTCAGAGCCGTGCGCTCCCGAGGCGACCATGGAATTAGCGGCCGAACCAAGTTCCCCCAGATAACCATTTGGGCGCCTTGGTAGAGCGCTGCTCGCGAGCTTGTTTCACGGGCGTGAGAGGGCGACCTCGCCGCTGTCGTCGGCGGCGGCCCCGGTCCACGCGCTGAGGTTCAGCGCCGCCAGCGACAGCGTCTGCGGGACCCAACAGCCCTCCGCCGAAGACCGCACGGCGGTTGGGGGCAGGCCAGCGACGTGGCGTCAGCGGGAGGCCCAGTAGGTCTCGCGGGCTCGCTGGTGCCCGTTCATCCAGGCCTCGGCTTCGGCGGGTTTGTCGGGCACCGCGTCGCCGAGCAGGGCGTCCACGGCGACCGGGACGCGAGATCCGTCGAGGTAGCCCCAGCCCATGCTGACCCACGGGGTGGGGGCGACGGGCACGCTGGGTCCGGGGTCGGAGGGGCCGCCGTAGTCGGTGGTGTTCCAGTAGACGGCCGAGCGGTTGAGGGCCGAGCGGAGCTGTGTGTTCGTGATGGGCCCGTCGTCGGTGCGTGCCAGCACACCGTCGTCGCGGGGGCCCTCGTGGTCGCTGGCCTGGCGGACGTGGTCGAGGACGTGGGCGGCGATGCCGGCGGTCGTCGGCGTGGCGAAGCTCGTCCCGGAGGCCTGGCCGGTGTCGTTGCGGCTCTCGTGGTCGGCCAGCGTTTGGGTCCAGTTGGCGACGGTGTCGACGAGGTTGCCGCTCATGGCTGCCCGAGCGGTCGTGTTCGGTTGCGCGCCGCTGACGGCGTGCACCCACGGGGGACCGGTCGTGGTGTCGGTCACGGTCGCGGTGGGATCGTTGCCGCTGGCGGCGACGACGAGCTTGCCGTTGTCGTGCGCCATGCGTGTGACATCGGGGGTCTGGAACCCGGAGACGTAGGGCTCGGCGGTGCCGGCGGCGTTGACGACCGGGCCCCAGGAGAGGCTGATGACGTCGATCCACTCCTGTTGGGCGGCCCACTCGACGCCCTCGTCGTAGTCGGCGCCGGTCACCATGACGACGAGCGCTCGGGAGGCATCGCGGGTGACGGCGTGGGAGACGCCGGTCCCGTGCCCGGACTGGTCGAGCACCGGCGCTTGGGGGAGCTCGGTGCCGTCCAGCTGGTAGCCCAGCAGGTTCGTGCCCGCGAAGTGCACGAGCCGCTCGTCGGGCACGTTCGCCCACAGCCCGGCGTCGGCGGCCAGCGAGGCTCGGTAGGTGGCCTCGGGGGTGACCGGGACCTGGAGGACGGTCGCGTCGTCCTCGCCGTGGACGCGCTCGGGCAGCTCACTCGTGGCCA
Source organism: Thermoplasmatales archaeon SW_10_69_26 (assembly GCA_003009755.1). GTDB lineage: Archaea > Thermoplasmatota > SW-10-69-26 > SW-10-69-26 > SW-10-69-26 > SW-10-69-26. The sequence goes on along the minus strand of PXUB01000039.1, from coordinate 35,188 downwards.
GATCGGCCGATCGGAACACCTCGTGGTAGGGGTTGACGCCCGTGTCGACGACGGCGACGACCGGACGGTCCCTGCCGGTTGGGTCCACGGCGTCGAAGCTCGGGGCCCCGGGTTGGATCGTGAGGTTGACGGCCAGCTGTCCGGGGGCGGAGGTGTCGACGTGGATCGTCCACTCGCCGGGGTGGGGCTCGAGCAACACCGTGTCCGCGAGCGTGGTCGCTTGCATCGTGCGGGTCTGGGTGAGCTGGATCTCGTCGTCGTCGGGCGTGGTGAGCCAGGCCTCGACCTCGCCCGCGTCGTCGAGCGTGAGCTCGTAGCCGAACGCCAGGCCCTCGGCGCGGTCGGGGACGGTGAGGGTGTCGGTGACCTGGCGGCGGTCGGTGGGACCCGGACCGGGCGCGAACGTCAGCTCCCGTCGCTCGCGGTCGGTGTCCTCGCCGGCGGAGGCGCCCGTGGCTTGGGGGTCGAGGGCGGTCAGGCAGCCGGCCATGGCGGTCAGGCAGACCAGCGCGAGGACGGCGATCGGCGGGGGCCGCATCGCACGGTGCAGCCGTGGGCGGACGTATCAACGTTGCTGGCGATGCGTTGGCCGATGGGCCTACGCGGTGCCGAGGGAGACGATCTTGTCGAGCGCGTCGAGCTTGCCGGGGTCGGGGTAGGCGCCCAGGCCGGGGCCCTCGGGCGTGCCGGCGAACCCGGGCCGGGGACGGGCCAGGGGGAACGGTTCGTTGGCCAGGAACCGGTTGCCGTCGAGGTCGGCACGGTCGACGGCGCCGGTGAGGGCCGAGCCGGCGGCGATGCCGAGCCCGGTCTCGATGTTGCAGCCGACGACGAGCGGGGTCCCGGTGGCTTGGCCGGCGTCGAGGCAGGCGCTGGCGGCCTGCAGGCCTCCCACCTTCTGGACCTTGATGTTGGCCATCGTGGGGCCCTCGATGCGGCCGACGGCGCGCACGTCCTCGGGGCTTTGCACCGATTCGTCGAGCAGGATCGGCACCGGCGCGTCCTGGGCCAGGTGGGCCAGGTCGGCGGTGGCAGCCCGGGGTAGCGGTTGCTCGACGAGACGGGCACCGAGCGTGTCGAGCCCGGTAAGGAGAGCTTGGGCTTGGTCGAGGTCGAGGGCCTCGTTGGCGTCGACCCAGACCTCCGGTTCGGGGAAGCGGTCGGGGAGGTCGGTGGGCAACAGCTCGGCGACGCGGCGGGTGGCTTCGAGCCCGTCCTCGGGGTCCTCGATCTTGACCTTGAGGTGGAAGAAGCCCGAGCGCAGCCACTCGCGGGCCTGCTCGGCGGCGTCGTCGGGGTCGCTGACGGTGACCGTGCCGGCGCAGGGCATGTGCCCGCAGGGCAGATCCAGCAGGGTGTGCACCGGCTGGTCGGCCTGCCGGCCGGCGAGATCGTGCAGGGCCAGGTCCAGGGCCGAGCGGGCGGCCGGGCCCAGATCCTCGTGGGCCGCCAACGTGCTGGCTGGATCCAACGCGTTGACCTCGTCGGGGTCGAGCGAGGCGAGGGCTTCGCGGGTCTCGAGGGCCGTTTCGCCGGTGACGTCGGGGGCAGGATGGGCCTCGCCCCAGCCGGTCGAATCGCCCTCCCGGATGCGGAGGAACAGGACCTCGAGGGTCTCCCTCGTGCCGCGGGCGATGCGGAACGGTCGGGAGAGCTCGAGCTCGGCCTCGAACAGCGTCAGCTCGGTCAATCGATCGCCTCCACCTGGGCGGCGAGGCGGTGGGCGCCGTCGGCGAGCACGTCGACCTGGGGCACGTCCGCGAAGGGGTGATCGTCGGGGATCGCAAGCGGGCCGTTCATGACGGAGAGCCCGGCCAGGGACGGCCGTCGCACGGGGTCGGCGACCGCCTGCAGACGCCGCCATTCCCTCACGGGGTCCAGCACCGGGAACCGGCGGCCCTCGTGAAAGGTGGTCGTCTTCTCCTCCCGTGTCTCGTCGTGACAGAGCACGCACGCGTGCGGAGAGGTGCCGTGCAGGAGGCCGAGGGTGACGGCGCCGTAGGCGGGGTGGGACAAGGCGCCCTGGCCCTCGGTGACGATCACGTCGGCGCCGGTGGCTTCGTGGGCGTCGAGCACGATCTTCTCGCCCCAGCCGGCGACGAAGTCGGCGGCGACGGCGTCGACGACGACGCCGGCGTCGGCGCCCAGCATGAGACCGGTCTGGCCGGTGGCGGCGAAGGCCGTGTCCACGCCGCGGTCCCTCAGCGCCCGCACGAGCTCGACGCTCGTCGTCATCTTGCCCGAGGAGCAGTCGGTGCCGACGGTGAGCACGATCGTGGCGTCGAGGTCGAGCACCTGCGAGCTGTAGATCGGCTGATCGGGTGGAGGCCGGCGCAGATCGTGCAGCTCGGCGCCGTGCCCGCGAGCGAGCTTGGCGAGTTCCTCGTCCTCGGCGAGGAAGTCGTGCAGCCCGGACACGATGTCCAGCCCCTCCTCGAGGGCGGCGCGCAGGTCTGGGCGCCAGTCGTCGGGGACGCGGCCGCCGACGGGAGCGACCCCGATCGCCAACCGGTCGGCGTCGAGGCTCAAGGCCTCGTCGGCGTCCCGGACGACGGGGATCTCGCGCCCGGCGGCGCCGACGACGGGCTCGGCCGTGTCGATGGAGGCCGAGCGGTCGACGACGGCCACCACCGGGTCCGAGGCGTAGCGGATCAAGGCCTCGGCCGTCTTGGCCTCCCCGTCGGTGAAGCGATCGTGCGCGAGGACGATCTGGGGCACAGGCGGGCACCGAGCCTTCCCGCCAAGAGCCTAACGCCTTCCATCGACCCCTCGCGGGAGACCGAAGACGGGTGACGAGGGACATCGATGGTAGGGTTTTACGATAGGCGGTCTGTTGGCGAACCGTGTCGCGCCAGGCGCTCGTTTGGGTCGTCGTCGGCGCCATGCTGGTCTCCGGGTGCACCTCGCAGCTCCAGGAGACGTTCGGCAGCTCGGCCTCCAACGACTGGGCCCTCGAGATGACGCAGGTGGACGAGCTCCACGACCGCAACCTGACCGGGGCCTCCGTCCGTCTGGCCGTGGTCGACTCCGGTGTCGGCGCCGACCATCGCGAGTACGAGGGCGTCACCGTCCGCTGGAAGGACGTCGTGAACGAACAGCCCAACCCATACGACGACGACGGGCACGGCACGCACGTTTCCGGGCTCGCCGTCGCGCAAGGCAAAGGCGGGTTCAACAACCCGAAGGTGCAGGGCGTGGCGCCGGGTTCGCCGCTGCTGCACGCGAAGGCGATCAAGGCCTCGGGGCAGTCGAGCGCCAGCGACGTGGCCCAAGGCATCGACTGGGCCGTCGACAACGGTGCCGACGTGCTCATCCTCTCGTTGGGCGAGCGCCCACGCATCGTCGACATCAACCGGAACCTGGAGAACAGCGTCTCGCGCGCCCTGGATCGCGGCGTCGTCGTCGTGGCGGCCGCCGGCAACGCCCAACAGGGCGAAAGCGGCGAGGACTGCCAGGTCTCCTCGCCGGCGAACCTGGAAGACGTGATCGCGGTCGGCGCCGTCGACCGCAACGGCACGATCGCGGAGTTCTCCTGCAAGGGCGGCTCCTCGAGCGGCCCGCTCGGGATCGGGCAGCGTGAAGACCCGAACAAGAAACCCGAGCTGTCGGCGCCCGGCGTGGGCCTCATCGGGCCTTGGCCGGGCCTCAGTTGCGCCGGCCGCGCCGACGCCAAGTACTGCCTCAACAGCGGGACGAGCCAGGCGGCCCCGATCGTGGGCGGCATCGTGGCGTTGATGCTCGAGGAGAACCCGGACCTGCAGCGCCAGGACCGGGAGACGATCACCCAGATCAAGACCTCGTTGACGGAGACGGCCGAGAAGCAGAGCTTCCGTGGCCACAACGATCGCTACGGGTACGGCATCGTGCAGGGGGCCGACGCCTTGGACCACCTGAACCGCAACACCTAGCGCCTACACGATGCGCTGACCGCCGACGACGGTCGCGTGCACGTCGATCTCGTCGATCGCGGCCGCCTGTCGGGGATCCTCGTCCAAGACGACGGCGTCGCCCAGCGCGCCCTCCTGCAGGACGCCGCGGGCGTGCTCGTCACCGAGCGCGTAAGCTGCGTTTCGCGTGTACGAGCGGATGGCCTCGGGCACGGTCAACGCCTCGTCAGGGTTGGGGTGGTCGACCGCGCACGCGATCCCGTAGAGGGGACCATACGGCATGCCGTCGCTGGAGAAGGCCAAGGGGACGTCGGCGTCGAGGACGGATCGGAACGGGTTCATGCGGCGGGCGCGCTCCTCGCCCAGCGCCTGCTCGTACAGGCCGCCGGGTCGTTGCCAGTTGCCGACGAAGTTGGGCTGCATGACGGCGGTGACGCCCAGCTCGCGCATCCGATCGAGCTGGTCGTCGTGCAGCATCTCGACGTGCTCCATGCGGGGACGAAGGGCCGGGTCCACGTCGGCTTGCTCGAGCCCGTCGAGCACGGCGTCGATCGCGCGGTCGCCGATGGCGTGGGCCTTCAACTGCAGGCCGAGGTCGGCGGCGCGCGAGGCGACGTCGGCGATCTCCTCGGGCGCGTGCAACAGCTCGCCGCGGGTGTCTTCGTCCGCGTAGGGCTCGCGCAGAGCCGCGGTGCGGGCGCCGATCGAGCCGTCGACGTAGATCTTGACGCCCAACAGCGAGCACCAGGGCCCGGATAGGGGACCCATGGCGAGGCCTTCGAGGTGCTCGAGCAGGTCGTCCTTGACGTACAGGCCCGAGCGTTGCAGCATCCAGCCCTCCTGGGCGGCTTGGGTCAGCAGGCGGATCTCCCGACGGCCGGCGGTGTCGGCCACGCTCGTGATGCCCATCTCGGCCAGGCGCCGGGTCTCGAGCTTGAGTCCCTTGACACAGGTCTCGTGGGCGGGCGCACAGGCCTCCCAGGCTTGGACGGCGGCGTCCTCGCTCAACCGGCCGGTGATGTTGCCGTCCTCGTCGGTCTCGATGCCCGGCGTCGATCGATCCAGGTCCAGGGCGTCGAGCGCCGCCTGGTTGACGACGATCCGGTGGCCGCACACGCGGCGAGCGAGGACCTTGTGGTGGGGGCTGACGCCGTCGAGGTCCTCGGGCGTGATCGGGCCCTCACCGGACCAGGCGGTCTCGTCCCAGTTCCAGCCGATGACCCAGCCGTCCCCGGGCGTCTTCTGGGCGCGAGCGTTGAGCACCTGCAAGGCCTCGTCCTTGCCGGGCGCGTTGCTCATGTCCTGGCGGAACCGCATCTCGCCCAAACGGGCGGCGTGGGTGTGGCAGTCGACGAACCCGGGGAGGACGACGCGGCCCTCGGCGTCGAGGCGGTGGGTCTCGGGGCCGGCCAGCGCGTCGATCTCCTCCGTCGCGCCGACCGCGAGCACGCGACCTTTGTGGAAGGCGACGGCTTCGGCGGTGCGGTCGGGCGCCTGCGTGCGGACCATCCCGTCGACGACGACGAGCGAGGGCGTGGGCACGAGCGCGTCGAAGCCCCCCTGGGTACATCAAGGTGCAGCCCCGGGGTGGTGGGCTCGCGCGCCTCACAGGTCTTGCAGGCCGGTCGCCTGGAGGTCCTTGCCGCAGCTGGGACAGAAGGCGGTGCCCTCGAAGACCTCCATCTGGCACTCCGGGCACGCGCCGTAGTTGTCCTTCTCGATCTGATCGGCGCCACAGTGCTCGCAGAACTCGCTGTAGCGGTTGACGGGCAACCGGCAGGCGTAGCACGTCTGCGAGTAGTCGGGCTCGAGATCGCCCTTGTGCAGGTTCTGCATGTAGGCCACGAACACGAGCGTGCCCAACAGGAGCCCGAACACGGCGCCCACGGTGCCCGGTCCGCCGACGCCGGCCGTGATCCGTTGGTAGAGGATCCAGCCGAGAACCCCGACGAACGCGCCGTAGATCAGCTGCCCCCAGTACAGGAACTGGGTCGGATGGACCGTCTCTCGCTCCACGTCGGACGACAGGACGCGGCAAGGATAGGGGTTTCGGCCTCGGTTCGGGCCCAAGACCCCCCGCTCGGACACCAAAGGTTATCCGTTGGGAGGCATACCCCGATTCATGCCCAACGGCAAAGTGGACTTCTTCCACGACAGAAAGGGTTACGGTTTCATCGATACCGCCCAGTCCGACGACGACGTTTTCTTCCACATGGACGACGTTGACGGTCCCGAGCCCTCGGAGGGCCAAGAGGTCGAGTTCGACCTCGAGCAAGCTCCGAAGGGTCCTCGCGCGAAGAACATCCAGCTTGACTGATGTTCCCAGCCCCGGTGCCTTCGGGCACCGAGGGTAACGCAGGTTGTGACGATGCTACCTCGGGCTCGCGCCCGATGGCTTCCTCTCGCTGACTTCTCCGTGATCCACACCCCCTCCCCGAAGACCAGCGTCGGCGCTGTCGGGCCCTGAGCCCCTGCGGACGTGGTCGCCGATCTCCGGTCGCAGCCTCCCTGCCCCGTTCTACGATCGAGCTGGGTCGTCCCGGGGACCACCACCGCGCCCCTGCATCCCGATCCGTCAGGTCCGCCCAGCGACGTCCACCACGACCTTGTCGGAACCCGTCAAGCGACGATGGTCCTGCGAGAAGACCCAACCGCGCCCAAGATCGATGACACCGGGGCTTGCGTCGCTGCCGAGGGGGTTCTTTCATGCACGTAGATTTTCTCTGTCCCCTCCTCGGCGGACGGAGAGGCACTAAAGAAAGAAAAACGCACGCGGGGAGCGGGATTCACGTACGAACCGCGCCCTTCCGTCGGTTCGTACGATCTCGAGACGCGCTCATCGTCACCGCGCCTCGAGACGCAGACGGATCGCTCCATGTCTGCCGATCCGTCGCGTGTTCAGACGCGGGCGGTCTTCACCGCGTCTGAACACAAACCCAAGGGTTCTCATCCCGCTCCCTCGACCCTTGGGCGGTATCTGCTGACGCGGGGAGCGGGATTCGAACCCGCGGGGCTTTATCAGCCACAGGATTAGCAATCCTGCGCCTTACCAGGCTAGGCAATCCCCGCACGGTGGCACCGGGAGCGCGGCGCACGTCGCCGGCGTCCCACCGGGAGCCCCTACAGGAGCTTCCCTTAAGCGTTTGACGGTCCCGGGCGCCTGAGCGAGCGCCGCGGGGCTACTGCTCGGCGCTCGTGATGTCCGCGTCCTCGCGGACGCTGTGGCCGAAGGCGCGCAGGAACTTGTCGCTGAGCGCGCCGCGCACACTCTCCAGGAACTCCTCGCGCTCCTGGATCTCGACGAACACGTCGACCGGGATCTGGGCGCCGGCCATGTGGGCGTGCCCGCCGCCGCGGTCGGGACCGAACAGGTCCTCCATCGTGTTCCCGAGGTTGACGCGTACGTCGCGCGAGCGGGCGCTGACGTGGATCGTGCCCTCGACGAGCCCGTACACGACCACGGTGTCCACGCCCTCGATGTCGAGCAGGAAGTCGGCGATGTAGGACAAGTAGTCCGGCTGCGGCACGACGCTCAGGAAGGACACGACGAGCGAGCCGCGCTTGGTCATGCCTTCGATCGCGCGACCGAGCACGGTGACCTGGTCGCTGCTCATCGGCGGCGTCTCGATGCGGCGGAGCACGTCGGAGTCCATCAGGGCGCCGAGGTAGCGCACGGCCTCGAGGTCCTCGGTGTCGACCTTGCCGGTGAGGACCTTGGTGTCCGTGCGGATGCCGTACATGAGCGCGGTCGCGATGTCGCTATCGGGCGTGACGCCGAGCTCGCGCAGGTAGCCGGTGAGCAGCGTCGCCGTCGATCCCACCCCCGGGCGGACGTCCTGGAAGTCGCCCTTGATGCGGTCCTCGTCGGTCGGGTGGTGGTCGAAGACGACGTTTGGGACGACGTCTTCGGGCAGGGGGTTGTTCTTGCCGGCGACGGAGACGTCGACGAGCGCGACGAGGTCGACGTCGTTGACGACCTCGCGGGCCTCCTCGCTGTCCTCGGCCTGCTCGAGCTGGACGGCGAGCAGGTTCATCATCGCCTGGTTCTCGGGACGGCCGACCTCTCCCTTGGTCACCTTGCGGACCTCGACTTCCGGGTTGAGCGAGTTGGCGATGAACTCGAGAGCCATCGCCGAGGAGATCGCGTCCGGGTCGGGGTTGGATTGCAGGAAGATGCCCAAGGAGCGAGCGTCGAGGAGCAGGCGCTTGAGCGAGCGCACGCGCGCCTCCATCTCGACGTCGCGCAGGCGCCGTTCGACGCTGCGGGCCAGGACCTCTTGGGGAAGGATGACCTCGTCGGCGCCGGCCTTCTTCAACGCGTCACGGGAGGGTGGGTCCGTGGCTCGCGCGATGATGCGAGCCTGCTGGAAGTGCTTGCGCAGGTACTCGACACCCTCCTGGTTGGCGTCGACGTCGCTGGACAGCACCAGCACGGCGTTGGCCCGTTCGAGTTGATCGTCGAAGGGGTCGAGGTTCCGCAGGTCGCCGACCGCAGCGTTCAGGTTGCCGTCGCGGAGGTTCTGCACGCGGCTCTCCGAGGAATCGACGACGAAGACCTCCTCGCCACGCGATTGGAGCGTGCTGGCGGCTTTGAATCCGACGGAACCGCATCCAAGGATGACGTACACAGGGAAGGCTCCTGGTCGGCCGGTCGGGACCCGGCACCCCTACGACGATAGGGTTCCGGTATAAGGCTTTCCGACCTGGACGGGCCCGAGGGGTGGCCTGCGGGCATCGGGGCCTCGGCTCGGGGATCAGCCGAGGAACGTCTTGACGAGCATCAGGTCGCGCATACCGGCGTCGACCTCGATCTTGCCCGTCATGTAGGCTTGGACCGGGCCGAGGTCCCCGTCGAAGACGTCGACGAAGTCGTCGGCGTCGGCTTCGATGCCGACGTCGGGGTCCTCGGGCTCGTCCTCGACGATCGCCTCGAGATCCCCCTCGCGGACCTGGATCCACCACGCGCCCGTGTCACGGAGGTCGATCAGGATGTCGCGGTTCTTGCCCTCGAGGCTCTCCCGGAACTCGGGGTTGTTGTCCCATCGTCGGCGGAACCCCGCCTCGAGGCGGTCCAGGCACTCCTCCACGCGTTCGCGTCCGATCTGTTCTTGCTCGGTCACGGTCGAGCCTCCTCGGTCGGTTCGACGGTCTCCGGGCTCGCGGCCGCCTCGGGGTCCTCCCCCAGCCGGGCCTGCCCGAACCCGATCGTGTCCAGCGTGGACCAGGCGTGCCGGGTGTAGGGCGGCGGATGGATCGAGGTCTCCCGCCAGTCCTCCAGGAACGCGCGTGTCCGCTCGTCGTGGGCGTACCCGGAGCCGACGTCGGCGTCGAGCTCCGCGGCGATCGCGGCCACCGCTCGGTCGCGTTCGACCTTGGCGACGATGCTGGCTGCGCCGACGATCGCGTCGTCCTCGTCGGCCGCGACCCGGGCCTCGATCGCGCACTCGCCGGCGACCTGGTCGGCGACCTCGTCGGCGAAGGCCTCGCCGTCGGGGCCGACCTGGTCGAGCAGGGCTTCGTCGGTCTCGAGCTCGCGCAGGACCTCGGCGAAGGCGGCGGCCTCGATCCGGTTGAGGTTCTCGCCCTCGTCCATGCGTTCGTTGAGCTCGTCGGCGGGGATCGAGCACACGGCCACGGTCAGCGGGCTGTCCTCGATCGAGGAAGCCAGCTGGTTGCGGGTCTCGGCGGTCAACTGCTTGGAGTCGTCCACGCCGTCGGGGACCTGGTCCGGGTCTCCGGCGACGCCGGCGACGACGAGAGGGCCGAGGACCGGACCCCGGCCCGCCTCGTCCACGCCTGCGTACATCTCGGGAGCCGGATGGCGGGCGATAGGGGAAAAGCCTGACGGTCGCCCGCCCGGCAGCCGGTCCTTGTTAGCGTCCGGGCGAGCAGGACGGGTTGGCGTTGCCGGGGGAGGCCATCGCGGTGGACCAATCGCCGTGGATCATCGGTTGTCGGTCCGACCAGCGCTCGGCGGTCGCCTGGCAGGCCGACAGGCTCTCACCGGTGCCGGGCGCGGGAAGCTCGCCCTCGGATCCGTAGGCCACCTGCTGGATCTGCTTGCCTTGCTCGTCCTCGAGGAAGAGGTCGTCGCCGCCGTCGGCGAGGTTCAGGCAGGGACTCGCGGGGAGCTCCACGACGACGCGGTCGCGAGCGGGCACGGTCACGTTGTCGAGCGCCAGGCGGTAGGTCTCGACGTAGCCCTCGCCAGGCGCGAAGCACGCGTCGTGGTCGGTCAAGAACAGTCCCTCGAGGTCGAGCGCGGTGGGCGCCGGGTTGGCGAACTCGACCCACTCCTCGTCGTGGGTGTGCCCGTCGGGGGAGGGTTGAGCCTCGACGAGCGTGGGGGCGGTCGTGTCCTCGGCGGCGGCCGCGGGGACGGCGATCAACAGGGCGGTACCCAACGCCAGGGCGAACGTTGCCGGCTTCATGCAGGCTGGCTGGGCGCCCGCGTAACCGTCAACGATGTCCGGGGCCCGTGCCGAGGCTGTGCGGGGCTCGTGGAGACGCTAGAGGACGTCGCCCTCGAGGAGCTTCTCGATCTTGTAGGGCAACAGGTTGCGGTTGATCGGGGTGACCTCGAGGATCCGGATGTCGTCGCGGCGACGGATGTCCTGCAGCAAGGGGTTGCGCGATTTCTTGTGCAGCGTCATGATCATCGCCTTGTCGGAGTTCAGCGCGTCCTTGACGGCCGCGCAGAAGTTCTCCGACTCCATCTCCATCTTGCCGACCTCGTCGACGACCACGACCTCGGCGTCCTCGATGCCTCGATGGATCGACGTCACACCGAGCTCTTCGAGCACCTCGAGGTCCACACCGTACTTGCCGACGCGGAACTCGCTGTCGAAGTCGACGTGCGAGAGCGTGTCCTTCTGCTTGGTGAGCCAGTCCTGGATGTGGAAGCCCTTGCGCTGGCCACCTTCCTCGATCGCCTCGGTCACCATCCCGCCGACGATGACCTCTTTGGCCTCGAGCTTCTCGATGATCTTGAGGACGGTCTGGGTTTTCCCCACAGACGGCATGCCGGTGATGCCGATCTTGGCTGCGTGAGGCATCGCATTTGTGCTCCAAACGCCTCCCGAAAGGAGGCGCGTTGTTACTACTCCATAACGGAGTCTCCGGCAAAAGGCTGTTGATTAGGTCTCCCCGGTCGGTGCAGCGATCGGGGCCAACAGGACGAGGCCGATCGCGACGATCGCTGCCAGCCACAGCAGGGAGTCGGGCGTCTGCTGGAAGACGAGCAGGCCGCCGATCACGAGGAGGCTGGCCACCGCCAGGCCCAGCGCGGCGCGCGTGAACACCGCGCCGCGGGTCTTGGGGTAGGGCACCGGGCTGAGGTTGAGGCCGGCGAGCAGGAACGCCAGGCCGACGCTGATCCAGCCGGGCATCCCGAGCAGCAGCACGGTGATCAAGGCGGCGGCGCTCCAGGGGGTCGGCAGGCCGTGGAAGACGGCCGTCGAGCCGCCGGTGCGGTGGCGGGCCAGGCGCAGCATGCCGGCGAGCACGAGCGCCACGGCGGCCAGGGAGAGAGCCGAGCGGAACACGAGGCCGTCGACCATCTCGTTCACGTTGACGAGGAACACGGCGGGCGCCACGCTGAACGTCAAGGCGTCGCAGATCGAGTCCAGGGCGTCCCCGACCCCGGTGGAGCCCCAGGCGCGGGCGACGACGCCGTCGAGGCCGTCGGCGACGACGCCGAGACCGATGTAGGCGGCGGCGACGGCCGGGTCGGGCAGGCTCGACAGTGGGCCCAGCTCCACCGCCCACGTGAGAACGGAGAGGAACCCGAAGATGCCGTTGGCCAGCGTCATCGCGTCGGCGACCCAGCGGCGAGGGTCGGGCAGGCTCACGGGGAGGCGTCCCCCGTGTCGGTCGGTGTGGCGATCGTGGTCTCGGCGGCGGTGACGCGGTCGCCGGGCGCGACCTCCCGTCGGACGGGGTCGGGCAGGTCGACGTCGACGCGGGAGCCGAACCGGATCATGCCGATGCGTTCGCCCTTGGCGACGTGGTCTCCTTCGTCGACGAAGGAGACGGCTCGGCGGGCGATGGCTCCAGCTTTGAGGTCGATCCTGCGGTTGCCCCATTCGGTGTCAGCGACGATCGCGACGCCTCCGTTCTTCTCGGCCCCTTTCAGGAACGCGGGCAGGCGACCGCCGGAGACGCGCTCGACGGTCTCGATCGTGCCCTCGTACGGGGCTCGAACGACGTGGACGTGGTGGAGGTTCAAAAACGTGACCGCCCGGCCGTCGATCTCCTGGATGCGGCCGTCGGCGGCGGCGACGATGCCCTCGCTGGGTTGGCGGTCGGGGTCGCGGAAGAACCAGACGACGAACACGGTTAGCGCCGCGAGCGCGAGGGCGGCGGGCCACCATACCAGTGCGGCGAGCAGGGAACCCAGCAGGGGGACGGCGGTCCACGGTAGCCATCCCTGTGCCAGCCGCATCCGATCACGTCTCGGTGGGGGTGCCGGAGCGCGGGGACGGTGGCTTGGCCTGCTCGCGTTCGTGCAAGGACAGGACGTCGAGGATGTTCTCGTGCAGCTCCGGCAGCAGACGGAACACGGCCAAGGCGATGCCGACGAGCGCGAGGATGGCGCCGAGCTTGGCCACGTAGCTGTGCATGAACGTGAAGGAGTCGATGCCGAACATCGACCACTGCTTCACGCGGTACCCGTAGATGATGCCGGCGTTGCGGAAGAGGTTCAGCGCGTAGATGGTGGGGACCGTGAGGGCGTAGGCCTTCAGCTTCCGCACCGTGTCGGCCTTGGTGAAGGCGATCGCGCCGACGAAGATCATGATCGACTGCAAGGCGGTGCAGGCGAACACGATCGTCACGGCGTAGTAGGGGAAACCTTGCGAGGCGGCACCCGACCAGGAGCTGGCGGCCCCTTCCGCGCCGCAGAACTGGCTCGTGACCGAGCTTTGGTAGCCCTCGGCCAGGCAGATGTGCGTGGGTCGGTAGCCGTCCTGGGGGTCCACGGTCGGGGACTGGTAGGCCATCGAGTTCGTGCCGAACACGGTATCGGTCAGCCACGCGGTCTCCTTGCCGGTCCAGTAGATGATCTCCTCCTGGATGGCGGTGATCTCGAACAGGAGGAAGTAGGTCGACGCGGCGACGAAGGTGGCGCCGGCCAGCCAGGTCAGCGCGACCGGGCGCTCGCCCCACTTCCACGACAGGTACTCGTGGTAGGCGATGTAGCCGGTCAACAGCGGGGCAGCCAGCGCCAGCACGGCGTTGAACGGATCGTCGATGGCGAAGTAGTGCTGGGCTTTGAACGGCCAGTAGAGGCCGAACAGCATCCAGCCAGCGATGCGAGGCCAGTGGTGGCGACGGTCCGTCCACACGGCCCCGAACCCGAGCAAGCCCATGCCTACGAAGGCTCCCGCCAGCAGCAGGGGCTCGGGCAACGAGGGGAGCACCATCTGGGACGTCTTGAAGATGGGCCCCTATTTTAGCCTTGCCGTTCGAGCCTCACACCCGTGCTTCACGGCCCCTCAGACGGGCCGCGATGGCCACCGGATCCCACGGAGGGCTCGCGGGAGGCGTGTAGGCCCGGTCCATCGCCTCGACCTCTCGGCACGTGGCTTGCTTCCAGACCGCGGCCGCGACGGTGTCGATGCGTTCGCCGCCGCCAGGTCATTCCCACCGCCACCGCCGACCTCGCACGCGTCGGCGAGGCCCCCGAGGTGGCATCAGGTTGGCGCTGGCCTCGTTCCTGCCTACGCCGTCTCGGAACGCTTATCCGGCTCGTGCTGGGTCCCGGTCCCGATGACCGTCAACAAGCACCGAGATTGGGATTTCCAAGACCCGCTCGTGCTGGTTGGGTTCCCCAGTCAGGGACTGGTGGGCGCGATCGTCGCCAGCTACCTCGTCCCGAAGCTGGACATGGAACTCGTGGCAACCCTCGACAACCCCAACCTTCCGCCGGTGGCCAGCATCCGAGACGGACGAGCCCACTCGCCGGTGCAGGTCTTCGCCTCCACGGTCCGGTGCGGCATCGACGGCGACTGCGACCAGCTGGTCGTCGTCCGCTCCGACGCGGCCCCACCCCCCGAGCACGTCGACGAGATCTCCCGAGAGATCATCGACTACACGCGAGAGATCGGGGGCAAGCTCACGGTCACGCTCGAGGGCGCGCCGACGAGCTCCGAGGTCGAGCACGTCTACGCGGTCCCGAACCTGGTCACGGAGATCGATGCGGAGGCGATCGGGGCCGAGGCGTTCCCCGACGGCGCCCTCAGCGGCTTCAGCGCCTCCCTGTTGACCGAGAGCAACAACGCCGACCATCCGGTGGTTTGCCTGTTCACGGCCGTCCAGGAGGACGTACCCGACGCCGAGGCGGCCGCTCGCCTCGTCGACGTGGCCGACGGGCTCGTGCCGGGCATCCGCATGGAGCCCGAGCCCCTACGCAAGGAGGCGCGCAAGTTCGAGCAGAACCTCCGCGCCGCGCTCGAGGAGCAGGAACGCGCCCAGCAGGACATGCCCAGCGACCGCAGCATGATGTACGGTTAGGCGGGCTCGAGCGGGACGACGAGCCGCGAGCCCTCCTCGTGCAGGTCGGTGTCGAACGCCTCGCACAGTGCCCGCATCCGGGAGACGGCGAACGGCCGCGCTGAACGATTGGCCAGGCGGACCTAGCCCTCGCGAGGATGGATGCCCACCGGCTCCAGCTCGACGCGTCGTACCTGGCCGCGCTCGACGTCGACCAAGAACAGGAACGAGATCTCGTTGTGCTCGTCGGGATCGCGTCGGTAGTCGTCGACGAGATCGCCGGTGTCGCACAGGATCACCCCACCCTCGTGACCGTCGATCGCCTGGAACAGGTGGGCGCTGTGCCCCCAGGAGACGTCGGCGCCGGCCGCCTGGAGGACGTCGACGGCCTCCGGGGGCGCTTGGAAGGGGAACCGCTGACCCGGGAGGGGCTGGCCTTGCCTCGCCACGACGCATTCAGGTTGACCAGCGTGGCGTCGGCGGACCGCATCCGGTCGCCGACCTCGCCCCACGTGGCCCTGGAGGCCGATCGCCGAGCTGGGCCCCGACCTCGCGGCCTAGCATAACGTCGCCCCCGAGCGCGATCCGCGGCACCGTCCACGGGAAGCGAGCGAGGACTTTTCACCCCAGCGGTCGCTGGGCCATCGTGGACGCGGACGAGCCCGATCGCGATCAGATCCGCAACGAGGCGTTGTCGATCCTCGTCGTGGAGGACAACGACGACCACGCCGAGCTGGCGACCCGAGCCCTCACCTCGGGGACCTCGTGGTCCGTGGACCGGGTCAGCACCGTCGGGGAGGCCCAACGCAGCCTCGACGATGCCGGGTTCGACCTCGTGGTCTTGGACTACGAGCTGCCGGACGGCGACGGCCTGCAACTGCTCGACTTCCTGCGCGATGCCCGCCGCTCAGATCCCGTGATCTTCCTCACCGGCCAGGGTAGCGAGGACGTGGCCATGGAGGCCATGCAGCGAGGGGCGCTGGACTACCTCGTGAAGGGCCCGGGCCTGATCGACCGCCTGCAGCGCCGGGCCGTCCAGGCGCTACAGGACTGGCGAGCGATCGGCACCGTGCTCGAGGAGGGCCCCACGCCCGCCGAAGAGGCCGACCAGCCCCGTCCTCCGGCCGAGGGCGAGGTCGACCACGGCGGCCTGCGCGAGGAGCTGGACGCCATCGTCGAGGGCCCCGTGACCGGCGCGATCGTCCGCACCCCCGACGGCGGCACGGTGGCGACGACTCTCCCCGACGGGGGCGACGAGGCCGAGATCGGCGAGATCCTCTCCAACGTGCACGCCGACCTGAGCCGCTTGGGTCGCTTCGACGGCCTCACGCCCCGCCGCTGGGCCACCGTCGTGCAGACCAGCGAGCACCTGTTGGCCGTCTCCGTGGCGCCCGGTCCGCTGCTCATCGGGCTCCTGTTGCGCCCGAGCACGGGCTCGATGATCGCCCTCCGGCGCGCCCAGGAGGG
>PXUB01000039.1:0-19336 GCA_003009755.1 Thermoplasmatales archaeon SW_10_69_26 | reverse complement strand
CCGATGGCATCGGACGCCGGCGAGATCGAGCTCGCCTTGATCCAGTCGCCCGACCGCGGGGATCCCTCGAAGAACCTCGAGCGCCACGAGCAGCTCGTCCGGGAAGCCGTGGAGCAGGGAGCCGAGCTCGTATGCCTGCAGGAGCTGTTCCGCACCGAGTACCTGCCCCGCGTCGAGGACCCCGACCGCTTCGACTGGGCCGAAGAGATCCCCGGCGAGACCACCGACCGGCTCGGCGCGCTGGCCGACGAGCTCGACGTCGTCATCGTGGCCCCGATCTTCGAGAAGCGCACGCCCGGCGTCTACCACAACAGCGCGGCCGTGATCGAGCAGGACGGCTCGATCGCCGGGGTCTACCGCAAGACGCACATCCCCCACGATCCCAACTTCTTCGAGAAGTACTACTTCACGCCGGGCGACGAGGGACCGCTCGTCGTCGAAACGAGCGCGGGCACGATCGGTCTGATGATCTGCTGGGATCAGTGGTTCCCCGAACCGGCGCGGCTGGCCGCCCTCGAGGGAGCCGACGTCATCCTGTACCCGACCTGCATCGGACACGCCGACGCCGACGAGGACGTGGCCGAGGACCAGCGCGAGGCCTGGCTGCTGGCCCAGCGCGCCCACGCCCTGGCCAACGAGGTGTACGTGGCTGCCGCCAACCGCGTCGGGCGCGAGGCCCCGATCACCTTCTGGGGCGCCAGCTTCGTCGCCGGTCCTTTGGGCAAGGTCCACGAGCAAGCCCCGGTCGGCGAGGAGCACGTGCTGCACGCCACCCTGGACCTCGACCGCTCACAGCAGATGCGCAAGACCTGGCCGTTCCTCCGCGACCGCCGACCGGACCTGTACGAGGGGCTGACGAGGCGGCTGCTCGATGACTGAGGCTCCCGAGGTCCGCTGGCCGGCCGAGTTCGAACCCCACGAGGCGACCTGGCTGGCTTGGCCCCACGACGAACGGACCTGGATCGCGGGTCTCGAGGAGGCCCGCCAGGCCGTTGCCCGCATGGTCTGGGCTCTCTCCCGCGGCGAGACCGTGCACCTGCTCGTGCGACCCCAGGACCGATCCGAGGCCGAGGCGATCCTGAGCACGCGCTCGGTGGGCGATCTCGTCCTCCACGAGAAGGACCACGCCGACGCCTGGTTGCGGGACACCGGCCCGACCGTGGTCCACCGCGGCGACGAGCGGGCGGCGATCGATTGGCGCTTCGACGCGTGGGGTGGCAAGTACGAGGACCTCGAGCGCGACGACGACCTCGCCGCGTTCGTCGCCGAGGCCCACGGTCTGCCGCGGACCCGTGTCGAGGCGGTCTGCGAGGGCGGCGCGATCGAGACCGACGGCCAGGGGACCGTGCTCACGACGCGCGAGTGCCTGATCGAGGGCCGAGGGCACGCCAGCGAGGCCGCCGTCGACGCCCTGTTCGAGCGTGTGCTCGGCGCCGAGGAGGTCGTCTGGCTGGAGGCGGGGTTGCCGGGCGACGACACCGATGGCCACATCGACACGGTGGCCCGCTTCGTCGACCCGGACACGCTCGCCCTCGCCACCGCCGACCCGGGCCAGCCGGCCCACGAGCCGCTGGCCGCCAACCGCGAGGCCCTCGCGGCTCGCGGGGACCTCGACGTGGTCGGCCTCCCCCAGCCGGACCCGGTCACGGTCCGCGGCTCGCCGCGGCCGGCCACGTACGCGAACTTCGCGATCGGCAACGAGGTCGTCCTGTTGCCGGTGTACGACGACCCCAACGACGAGGTGGCTCGCCAGCGGCTGACGGCGGCGTTCGGAGACCGCCGCATCGTCCCCATCCCTGCCGAGCCGCTGGTCGCGGGGTACGGTGCCTGTCACTGTCTGACCCAACAGATCCCTACGCCCCCGTAACTCACGCTTGGGTAGCTGACGGTGAACGGGTAAAGACTCAAGGCCTTGTGGCATCGTGGCTTGGTCATGCCTCACACGGCGTCTCTGGGTGGTGTCGACGTCCCGGTCACGTGGTCCCCGGACGACGCGATCGGGATGATGCAGGAAGCCGGGGTCGTGGGAGCCGGCGGAGGCGGCTTCCCGACGTACAAGAAGTACGAGACGGCGCCTCGCCTGCTCATCGTGAACGCAGCCGAGAGCGAGCCCGGGTACTACGCGGACAAGCTGTTGCTCCGCGACGAGCCCGAGGCTCTCGTCGACGTGTTCGACTACCTCGACGCCTGCTTCAGCATGGACGTGGCGATCATCGGCGCCGAAGAGGTCGCCAAACCCTACCTGGAGGAGCTGCAGGAGCTGGCCGAGGACCTGCGCAAGTTCAGCGTCGGCTACTTCGAACCGAAGTACAAGTACGGTGAGGAGCGGGCGCTGTGCCGCGAGCTGCTGGGCTGGGAGATCCCCGCCTCGGATCTGCCGATCGATCACGGGATCGTCGTGAACAACAACGAGACGCTGTGGAACGTCTACAACGCTGTGTTCCGCGCCGAGCCGGTGACGACGAAGTTCACCCACTTCTACGGCGAGGTCGAGCCGTTGACCGTGTACGAGGCCCCGATCGGGACGCTGCTCGAGGACCTGTTCGCCATCCACGGCTCCGACATCGACGACCACCGGGACCACCAGGCGTGGGACGGAGGCCCGATCCTGTCCGACAAAGTGGCCGACCCGATCGCGGACAACCCCAAGGCTCCCGTCACGCGGACCACGAACGCCCTCCTCGTGGCCGACCCCGACAAGCACCCCAAGAACCGCTACTACCCTGACCCGGACTACGAGCACAACGCGATCGACGCCCCGTGGGCACCGGACGAGATCGTGAACATCGAGGACGAGGTCGACCGGGTGCGGATCCCGCGCACGGACGCGGTGGGGAAACCGGCGCGTCTGACCATCGAGGAGGGTGAAAGCGTCGACGAGGGGCAGGCCCTAGGCCACCCCGCCGATGGCCTCTCCGTCGGTCTACACGCCTCGATCCCGGGTCGCGTGAGGGAGATCGCGGACGACTACGTGGAGATCCAGCGCTGATCGAAGACACCTGACACCTCCCGTGGTCCTTCGGAAACGTTCATTAGCAGGGCCGGGGTAGGCCATCCTTGCCCCGGCGTGCCTCGGGGCAAGGTGCCTCACGATGGAGGAGGATCGCGAATACGTCAAGGCCACGGTCCATCTGGCCGATTGGCAGTTGGAGAAGTTCCTCGACTTCTGCGAGGAAGAGCTCGGCCAACTCCCGGAGCTGTCCCGGATCCCGCCCGAGGAGCTGAACGGCTACCGCGAGTTCTTCGAGCTTTTGGCCGCCGAGGAGGACGATCGCCTGCAGCCGGACCTCTCCGGGCCCTCGATGAACTGACGATCAGGCTCGGGAGCGGATCCGCGCCGCGAACGCGATCAGCACCGCCGAGGCCAACCACCCGGCCACGGGACTGGTCTGGGGGTCCTCGTCCAGCGAGACATCACCTACGGGGACCTGCAGGGTCCGGCTCTCCTCGTCGAAGCCGTCGGAGACGGTGACCTCGACCTCGTGGACGCCTTCGGTGCCGAACTCGTGCTGCACGCTGGCGCCCTGGACGGTTCGTTCCTCGAGGTTCCACTCGTAAGTCAGTGTGTCCTCCCGCGGGTCGGTGGAGTTGTCGATCGCCTCCGCCTCGAGCAGCGTCCGCTGTCCGGGTCGCGGGTTCTCGGGGTTGGCCGACATCGAGGTGACGGCGGGGGCAGCGTTCTCCCGGCGCACGTAACTCTGGAAGGGTGCCGTCGCGAGCACGCAGGTCCGGTTGGCATCCCGGTCGCAGGCGGGATCCTCACCGGTGGTGCGGATCGCGGTGCAGAACGTGTGCTCGCCCTCTTCGATCGAGACGTTGTCGCCGGTGCGAGCGTTGCGGTACGTCTTCGCGATCGCCATCGGCCAGTACTCGTCGCCTTGGGCGTCCTGCCCGTCGGCCGATCCGCCGAAGTCGCGCTGCTCGCCGGCCGAGAGGTTCAGCCGCTTGAAGACGAACGAGACCGGGAACGCCTGCCGATCGCGGGGGCAATCCTCCTCCACGTCCTGGGCTGGGTAGACGATCGCCTCGGCCTGCACGTCACGCTGCTCGGCGTCGTTGCTCACGCGAGCCTGCGCGGAGAACACGTACTCGGGGTTGAACTCCCGTTGCTCGGTGTCGGGATCGTCCCGCATCGTCTCGGGATCGTTGGCGACGACGACGTCGGGGCTGTCGGTCACCGTCAACTGGGGGTCCCCGACGGTCGTGGGGACCCAGACGGTGGCGAACAGGCCGACGACGAGCAGCAGGCTCGAGGCGGCGGGACGCATCGCTGGCCCGAGGCCGTGGCCGCTTGAGAAGGTTTCCGTATCTCCCTCGCCTCAGGGGGGGGCTGGCGTCGACGGTTCCCGCCACAAGAGCTTGGCCAAGCCCAGGCCCGCGAAGTACAACACGACCAGCGGCACGCCGACCAGCAGCTGCGTGATCGGGTTCGGGTCCGTCACGACGGCCGCGAGCACGAGCACGCCGACGACCACGCCCCGCCAGTGGGCCCCCATCGCGTCCGGCGAGACCAGACCCGATCGGGAGAGGCCGGCCATGACGAGCGGGGTCTCGAACGCCAGCCCGAACAACAGCGTCGTGAACAGGACGAAGGTCACGATCTCCTGGGGCTGAGCCAGCGGGTTGGCGCCGATCGGTTCGGCGTACTGGTACAGCGTCTGCAGCGTGAGCGGCACCATCAGCCAGAGGGCGAAGGCCATGCCGGCCAGGAACAACAACAGAGCGATCGGCAAGATCCAAGCCACCGCCCGTCGCTCCTCCGGATGCAGGGCAGGGGCCAGGAAGGCGGCGACCTGGTAGGCGACGAACGGGGCCGCAATCGCGAGCGCGCCGACGAGCGAGGCCTGGAACTGAGCCATGATCGCCTCGGAGGGCTGGATCACGACCACGTCCACCGTGTCGGGCAGCGCGTGGGTCAAGATCCAGTCGAGCCCGCGCGAGGCCAGGCTCTCCATGACGGTCGGGACCGGTGCCCACACCTCGTACCCGGCCAAGCGCGCCCGGCGCACGTCGAAGGAGAACAGGGCAACGCTGGCGGCCGTGATCGCCCCCAAGGAGGCCAGGGCACGGTAGCGGAGCTCGCGCAGGTGGTCGAGCAGACCCATCGCTTCGCCGTGCATCTCCCGCGCGCGACGGGACACGCGGGCGACCGCCCAGGCGAGCAGGGCGATGGCGAGCAGGGCCGAGCCCGCGATCGCGACGAGACCCAGATCCACGGCCCCCCTACGTGCGTGACGTTTAAGAATCGACGGGCTGGACCCCCCTCGGGAGGGCCTGGCGGGCCCGCCGACGGCGGTCGGTGGGCGCGATGGTCGGTTGGCCCGGAAGGCTTTTCAGCGCGTCGGCGAACCGCCGGAGTGATGCGGTGGTCCATCCCCCTCGCGCTGGCCGTGACGTTCGCCGCGGTGGGGACCGTCTCGGCCCAGACCCGCGACGCGCTGCGGCTGAACCCGGAGTGGCCCGAGGACTTCCAGCAGGCCCGCAGCGAGCCGATCCGTCTGCTGCCGGGGCCGCCGGTCGCCGAGGACCGCTCGCATGCCCCCCTCGTCCCGGGCTCGTCCACCGCCGGCACCCAGCACGCCTTCGAGCTCGTGCTCGAGAACCCGGACGGGTCCCTCGGGCCGGCCGGTGACCTGGACCTGGACCCCTCGCGGCCGATCGTGCTCGACGTCTACGCCGGGGCCGGTCCCTCCGACGACGACGGCCCCGCGGCCACCCCCGTCGACGACGGCTCCGGGGCCGCCCCGTCGTTGACGATCGAGGCCCAGGTCCACGTCGGCGACCGCACCACCGCCAGGCAGAACCTGACGGCGACCATCGTGTCCACGCCGACCGAGGACGACGTCACGCGTTACCGGTTCACGTTCGACGTCACCCAGGAGCTGCTGCGCGCCGGCAGCGGCCTCTCTGTGGATTTGTCCGTCCACCAGGTCGACCGCGGGGACCAGCGCGCCACCCAACCGCAGTGGCGGATCCACACCGACACCGACCACCCGACCGGCCTCACGGTCCCCCTGTCAGTGACCACGCCCGCCGACGGCGATCGGACCTCGTTCGCGATCGAGGAGGCCAGCGCCGGCTCGCGGGAGCCGGTGCAGACCGGCGCCTACGGGGCGCTCGTGGCCGCGATCGCGGCCGCCGGATGGGCGACGCGGCGCAGGTACCGCCAACTGCGCGAGGACTAGACTGCCGGCGATGCTTGGGTTCAGCTCTCGCTCGGCCTCAGGCGGTGAAAGCGCGGAGCCGAGACGAAGGAGTAGCCGGAGGCTACTTCGATGTCGACGGCGACAACGCTTACAACCCGCGGACATGGGGAACCTGCGTCGTCGCCGCCTGAGGGCGGCCCCGCCGTGAGGGGGGTCACGGAGACCGCTCCCCCTCGATTTGGTGAACATTTCCTGGCCACCCAGCATCCGTCGAAAACCCACAGGGGTTTCCTTCCTCGGGCTCCGCGACCTTACCTCGCTCAGACCGGCGCGAGAGCTTAAGCAAAACACGTCCGGCAGTCTAGCAGGACGCAAGCCCTTACTTGGGAAGAGCTTCTAGCGCAGGGTATGTCGGCGAACGAAGGCGACACGGTCCGCGTCCACTACACAGGCAAGCTCCCCGACGGATCCGAGTTCGACAGTTCGCGGGACCGCGAGCCGTTGGAGTTCACGCTGGGCGAGGGCAAGGTCATTCCGGGCTTCACGGACATCGTCGAGGGCATGAACCCCGGCGACACGGAGACGGCCACGGTCGAGCCCGACCGTGCCTACGGCGAGCGCGACGAGGAGCGCATGATCGAGGTCGACCGCGAGCAGGTCCCCGACGACATCGAGGTCGGCGAGCAGCTCGAGGTCCAGCAACCCAACGGACAGCGCGCCCGCGTCTCGGTCGCGGAGATCGAGGAGGAGACCGTCACGCTCGACGGCAACCACCCCCTCGCCGGTCGCGAGCTCACGTTCGAGGTCGAGCTCGTCGAGATCGAGGACGAGGGGTAGGCGGCCGACCCGATGGGGGAGGGGTGGCCGGCCACCCGGCCGCCGGTCGTCTCCCATCGCGGTTTAGCCCCGGTCGTCGACCACGAGCACACGATCGAGAGCGTCGAAGCCGCGTTCGCCTCTGGCGGACGCGGTCGATCTCGACCCTCGCTCGACGGCCGATGGCATCCCGATTCTTCCCCGCGACCGGACGCTGGCCGGACTCCCCGTCTCGCAGACCTCCTCGTCCGAGCTCGGGGACCGAGAAAACCCACAGGGGGTTTCCTTCCTCGGGCTCCGCGACCTTGCCTCGCTCATTCGCACGGGCTTGGCGCCCGTACTCTCGGCAGACCGTGCCCGGTCTGCCGAGACCGGCGCGAGAGCTTAAGCAAAACACGTCCGGCAGTCTAGCTTGACTAGGAGCTGGCGAGGGTCGATGGTCCGTCGGCGAGGACGTCTTCGCGGGGACCGGCGAACCCCGAGATCGAGGCCCCGCAAGCGACCGACGCTGTGTTGGAGACGCTGGACGATGCAGAGACCCCGGCCGCGGTCGTGACCGGGGTCCACCGTGACCTCGTCCGCGACACCGACGACGCCGGGAACCCCAGCCCGACCGGGCTGATCCTGGGCCTACCGGGCCGACCGCTTGCTGGTCTCGCGCCGCCGCATGCGCCGGCTGCGCTGGTGGGTCGAGGAGGCCGACCCGGACAGGCTCGTGCTCGAGCGCCGGTTGTTCCGGTTAGGCCGGCCTCGCGTTTTCTCGCTGGATCGACCCATCGTCGTCTGGACGGTGAACGGCCAACGCCAGCTGGCTCGGGCCACGAGCCATCCCTCGCTGATGGACCTCATCACCGACCGCCCCACGTTGGCGCATCGCACGGGACCTCTTCGCCTGCTCAGGGCGGATCTGCCCTGGCTCGCAGAAGAACCGAAAACCCGTCGAACCGTTCGCGGGAAGCAGGATAGGGCGTGAGAGGGTTGGGCCCTCCACTCGCAACAGGGGGGTGGGCGTGCCCCCGGGGTGGTTTTTCCCCTGCTTCCGGAGAAACCTGGTGAAGGGGCCCCGGGATGGCGGCCGTCCCCGCTGGAAGCGATGGGGTGCACGATCATGGCCACGCCTGTCCAAGTCTCCACGACCCTCACGAAGGAAGCCCTCCGTCGCTCCTGGGAACAGTACCTCCGAACGTACCAGCGCAGCCAGCTCGATCAGGTCGCGTTGGCCTACCCCGAGGAGTCGTCCTTGCTGGTCCCGTACTGGCAGCTGGCCAAGCACGACGACGAGCTGGCGGACGCGACCTTGGAGAACCCCGTCGAGAGCTTGGAGGCGGCCAAGGAAGCGGTGCGGCGGCTGGAGACGCCCGTCGACGAGCCGTTGGACATCACGGTGCGCGTCTACGAGCTGCCCGAGCACTGGCTGGTCCCGATCCGGCAGCTGCGGGCCGAACACCTGGGTCGGTTCGTCGCGATCCGCGGGTTGGTGAAGAAGGCCAGCGAGGTCCGCCCAAAGCTCGAGGTCGGCGCCTTCGAGTGCCTGCGGTGCGGCCACACCGAGCACGTCGAGCAGGACGACCATCTCACGTTCAAGGAGCCCCAAGGCTGCCAGCAGTGCGAGAAGCAGAGCCAGTTCCGGTTCGACGAGGGCGACTCGACCTACGTCGACACGCAGCGTCTGGAGCTGCAAGAGGCTCCCGAGGGGCTGCGCGGCGGGGAGCAGCCCGAGCGGCTGGAAGCCTACGTCGAAGGGGATCTGGCGGGCGACGTCGCTCCCGGCGATCGGATCATCCTCAACGGGGTGCTCCGCAGCGACCAGCGCCGCATCAACGGGCAACCGTCCACCCTCTTCGACCTCTACAGTGAGGTCAACAGCGTCGAGGTTCAAGAGCAGGAGTTCGACGAGGTGGACATCGGCGAGGACGAGGTCGAGGAGATCATGGAGTTCGCCCGCGATCCCGACCTCTACCAGAAGATCGTGGAGAGCGTGGCCCCCACGATCCGCGGCATGGAGATGGAGAAGCAAGCGCTGGCGATGCAGCTGTTCGGCGGCGTCGCCAAGCGCATGCCGGACGGGTCCCGCATCCGCGGGGACATCCACGTGCTCCTCGTCGGTGACCCGGGCGTGGGGAAATCCCAGCTGCTCGGGTTCGCCGAGAAGATCGCGCCCCGCTCGGTGTACACGAGCGGGAAATCGTCCTCGGCGGCCGGGTTGACGGCGGCGGCCGTGCGCGACGATCTGGCCGATGGGCGATGGACGCTGGAGGCGGGCGCGCTCGTGCTCGCCGACAAGGGCCTGTGCGCGGTCGACGAGATCGACAAGATGGACCGCAAGGATCAGTCGTCGATGCACGAGGCCATGGAGCAGCAGACGGTCTCGATCGCCAAGGCCGGCATCCAGGCGGAGCTGCGCAGCCGGTGCGCGATCCTGGGCGCGGCCAACCCGAAGTTCGGCCGCTTCGACCCGAACCAGCCGCTGGCCGAGCAGATCACGATGGAGCCGGCGCTGATGAGCCGCTTCGACGTGATCTTCACGCTCACCGACGACCCCGAGGAGGAGAAGGACCGCGAGCTGGCGGACCACATCATGGGCGTGCACAGGGCCGGCGCGATCCGCGAGTACCGTGACCGGCACGAGGAGGGCCTGTTCACCGAGGACGACCAGGAGGAGGCCAACCAGGTCGTCGAGCCGCCTGTCGACGAGGACTTCCTGCGCAAGTACGTCGCCTACGCTCGCCGGGAGTGTTTCCCGGTGCTCACCGAGGAGGCGCGCGAGCACCTGCAGGACTACTACGTCCAGATCCGCGGCGAAGGCGGCGAGGACAGCGGCCGCATCCCGTTGACGCCTCGCCAGCTCGAGGCGTTGGTCCGGTTGACCGAGGCCTCGGCTCGCATCCGGCTGTCGAACGAGGCCGAGCTCGAGGACGCCCAGCGAGCCATCGACATCGTCGAGTACTGGTTGCGGAAGATCGGGGGCGGCAGCGGGCTCATGGACATCGATCTGGTCGCCAGCGGTGTCGGCCACAGCCAGCGCGAGCGCATCCGCATCCTGCTGGACATCGTGCGGGAGCTCAGCGAGGAGAACCCCGACGGCGCGCCCTACGACGTGATCGTGGCCCAAGCCGCCGAGCGCGGCATCACCGAGCACCAGGTCGAGGACACGATCAAGATGCTGAAGAACCAGCGCGGCACGCTGTACTCGCCCGACAACGGCGACCACTACCGGTTGGTGCGGGATTGACAGACGGCATGCCACACGACGGCGGCCGTCTGTCGATCACTACGTCCGGCCAGCGGCCGGACGTACGTGACTGAGAACCGCCTCGACACGCTTGGCCCGAGGCGGTTCTCAGTGAGCACGGGCGCCCCCTCCCACCGCGTTCCGGGCGCCCGTGCGAAATCGCAGGTCGGCTGCCCCATCACGTCAAGCCGACCTGCGATGAGTGGAAACGCTCAGGGCACACTTCCCGCGGGCGCTCGTACGAAACGCGAGCATCGCTAGTCCGCCTCGAGACGCTTGGCCCGAGGCGGTTCTCAGTGAGCACGGGCGCCCGCCCTCACAGCGTTCCGGGCGCCCGTGCGAAATCGCAGGTCGGCTCCCCCATCACGTCAAGCCGACCTGCGATGAGTGGAAACGCCTAAGGCACACTTCCCTCGGACCGCTCGTACGAAACGCGAGCATCGCTAGCCCGCCGTCGACCATCCGGGTTCGAGGCTCTCCCCTCCTGCAGGTCTTCCCTCACCCAGGCGAACGACGGTGGTCGCCCGAGGCCGTCGACGCCCGATCCGGTCTCGCGATCCGACCGATGCCGGGATCAACGTCCCCGGCCCGGGCTCTGGCCTGAGCTGGCGGGAGCAAGGGTGAGGGAAGGGACACCGGCGAGGGCTCTATCGGTTAGGCCTTGGTCGTCCAGGCGGTGAGCCGCCCGGATTCGATGGCTTCGGCTAGGATGCCGAAGAGGAAGGTGGCGATCACGATCGACGTGGGGAGCCACTCGTACACGGTGTCACCTCGCACCGATGGCTCTCTCGCGGGACCACTTGAAGCATCTGGCGGAGTCATCGAAACGAGGTCGTCAACTGGATCCCTCCGGGGAACCACCGCGTCCCCCTGCCTCCGCCGTATAAGCCTGCCGCCGTAGGGCGGGGCTGACGGGCGCGAGCCCCTCAGTCAGGTCGGGACCCGCCGGACCCTCCCCCACGAACGGGGGAGGCTGGAGGGTCCCGATGAACGACGAGACACCCTACAACCCCGACCTCTCGCGCTCAGATTCTGACCAACTGCCCGACAACCTCGGCGCAACCATCTCACGGCTGCGAGGTGACGCTCGCCGCCATGGCGGCGGGCGCCAACGGCAGCTCGAGGCGGCTGCCCTCGCTCTTGAGCAAGTCCGCCGTCTCTCCACTCAACTCGACTACCTGCGGGCTCGCCTCGACGGCGACCCGGCAAGCGATTCGCTCGCCTACGCCCACGCCGTCCAACGCGGCCGAGCCCGAGCCCTGCACGACGTCGCCGACCGGCTCACCGAGCTCCTCGACACCCTCGACCTCGATGGCGTCAGGCCGGGCACCCTCGAGAGCTTCCGCGAGGAGATCCGCCAGGAGGCCGAGGACGTCGGCGAGCACGCCCACCGGCTCGGCTGCAAGATCGCCGGGGGCGGTCGCCCTTGAGCTCCGACCCGGCGCCCGCCGGCGAGCTGCTCGAGCAGGTCCGCGACCAGGCTCCGGCCACCGTCGAGGTCCGCATCATGGCCTCGGCCGGCGAGGTCGTCATCGCTGAGGTCGGCATCGGCGACCCGGACCGGCCCGGCCTCGCCAAGGTCTTCCGAGTGAGCCGTCAGGATCGGGCCGAGCGCGTCCTCGCCCAGGCCGCCCGCCTCGCGCTCGACGACGGCCCCCGGGAAGACGTCCCCGACGCCCTCGAGGGCCGAACCGTCGGCATCCTCGAGCCCCGGGAGGCGCGGCCCTGATGGCCGAGACCGCCTACCTGACGCCCCTCCTCCACACCCCGCTCGGCGAGATATGGTTCCTCACTGATCGCTGGCGGCTGCCCGTCCCCGTCAGCGGGGGGCCCGAGAATTGGGTGACCGAGGCCGTCGATAGCTACCTCAGTCAGGCCAGCGGCGGCGACACGTCCACCGCCCCGCTCGCCCTGGTGATCGAGACCGACGAGGGAGGCGAGACCCCACCGTGAGCCTCCGGCGGGCCGACTGCCGACCCCACCACAGGTCGGCGGCCGGCCCGCCCACCGACCACCCCCACAACATGTCGGGGGTCATAGACCACCACACACGACGTGTGGTGGCCCTCCGCTGCCGCCGTGAGGTAGCCAGGCCGATCCGGCCCCTGGCCCGAAGCCGGGGGCCACGCCGGTTCGAGTCCGGCCGGCGGCCTTCTACGGCTCGAGCACCGAGCCAACAGTCCACCACCGAACCCGCGCGGCCGCCCCGCGGCCGCGCGGGGTTATCCCGACTACCAGGCAGCCCATCCCAGCCAAGGGTGCCGCGAGGCGCGCCCAGTATGGTCGGCTCCCCCTTGGTGGGAATGGGGAGACAGGTTCCGCGGGCGCCGACCCCCATTCAAATACCCCCTGATGTACAGACGTGTGCATTTGGTCTCTGCGGGGGGCCGAGATGACGGCCGCCGATCGGTTCGGAGCGCGGGCCCCCGCATGGCTGCTCGATGACGTGGCCGACGAGTCCTCTCCCGTGGACGGCGTGCTCGATTACTGGGAGCAGCGCCGGCCCAAGGCCCCCTACATGTCGTGGCTGGAGGCCCTGGCCACCTACGACCGGATGCAGGCCGAGGGCGAGCTCGTGCCTCGCGGCGTCCTCAGCGAGCTGCCCACGCGGCTGCCCGACGAAAAGCGAATCGACGAGATCGGCGGCTGCGAGGGCTACGTCGCCGTCTCCTGCCCCGACGCCGGCGACGGCGAGCGCCACGAGGACCCCTCCTGGCGGCCCTACCTGAGCGGCGACCGCTGGGACCCCCACGGCCGGAGCTGGAACGCCTTCCAAGGGCGAGGATCGACCGCCAGAGACCGTTTCAAGCGGATGGCGAAAGCCGTCGGCGGCCGCGGGGGCGAGCTCGGCCTCATCCGGTGCGAGCTCACGTTGCCGCCCGAGCTCGAGGCTGAGGCTTGGGGCGAGATCGTGGACGAAGGCGGCGGGGACTTCGCCCGGCTCGGCGAGACCTTCCTCGAGCACGCCTGGCGGCTGATGGGCCTGCCGGGCGAGCCCGTCGGGGCATGGGTCTCGATCCACCGGACGAGCAGCAGCCTCCCCCACCAGATCCGGCCCCACCTGCACGTCTGGGCGCCGGCCGTTTACCGTAATCAGCACGGCGAGTTGCGGGCCCTCGAGCGCGAGCCGGGCAGCCAGCGCCCGCTGTACCGGCCCACGAGCGAGCTCGACGAGATGCGCGAGCTCTGGAAGGACCTCCTCGAGGACTGGAGCGGCCGCGACCTCGAGGGCACCCAGAACCTCCGCTACCGGCCCTTGTGGGTCCGGGACCGCGAGGACCTGGCGAAACTCAGCCACGGAGCCAAGTACAACACGCGGCCCCACCTCGAGGACGTCAACCGGCGCCTCCTGAGCGTCGGCCAGGATTGGGTCCGGCTCGACGTCGAGGACCGCGACGACCTCGACCACGACACCCAAACCGTCCCCCTCGACGAGTTCACCGCCGGCGTCCTGACCGTCCAGGCCCTAACGCCGGAGAACTGGCAGATGAGCCGCTGGTACGGCGAGCTCGGCCACCGCGGTTGGCAGGCGTTCGCCGACGAGCTCGGCGTCCCCGACCCCGACGCCGGCGAGAACCTCTGGGGCCAGCTCGAAGACACCGGCTGGCTCGCGTTCGTCCGCGAGGACATAGCCAGCGCCCTGGTCCACGAGGCGGCCGGCGGCGACGGGCTGGACCCCCCGACGCCGGAGAACATGCGCGGGCTCGAATGGCGGGCCCGCGACCGACTGGCCACCTACGTAACCCTGCCGGAGGCCGAGATGTGCACCCGCTGCGGGCAGCAGCTCGAGGAGCACGGCGGCCTCAACCGCACCGACGTCGCTCGCCTGTGCGAGCAGGCCATCGGGGACGGAGCCAGCGAGGACGCCCAGGCTAGCCTGGGCCACGATCCCGCCGAGGAGGACCGCGACCCCGTCGACGTCGAGCCCAGCGTCCGCCGCGGCCGGCTGATCGACGCGGCCGACACCGACCGCCTCCGCCACGACGCGATCAGCTGGCGGATGCGCGACCACGAGATCAAACGACAGGAGGACAACGATGAATAGCGACAGCCACGACCCGATGCCAGACGAACCCATAGGCGACCCCGGCGCCCTGCTCCTCGACCTGGACGGCCCTGACGTCCTCGAGGCCCAGGATCTCGAGCAAGGCCACCTCATCCAAAGCTACATCGCCGACTGCGCGGTCTGGCACGACCGCGTACCCCTGGGCTGCTATGGCCCCACGCCCCGCGACCTGCTCCCTGATGAGGGAGGGCCAACATGAGCCGTCCGAACTCCTGCGAGGCCGTCACCGACCTTTACGAGGCGGTGGCCCTCGAAAGCGGCCGACCCAAAGACCCGTGCCCCTGCGAGGAGTGCGAGCCCGGCTGCGAGCTCCACACGTACTTCTGCAACCGCCTCTGCGTTTGGTGCCGATACGGCGACCACGCCACCGAGGGGGGTCCGTGTTGAACACGCTCGCCGTCGACCTCGACGGGACCCTGTTCACCGGAGAAGAGGACGCCGACTTCACCGATCCCGTCAGCGTCCGGGCCTCGACAAGACCGCACAGGCCGTCGATGAATCTCTTATCCCGCATCGCGCACCGCTGTTACGTCCACATCGTCACCGCCCGCACCACCCGGCTTGCCGGTGCGACGACCCACCAGCTCGCTAACGTGAATACCCCCCCGCTCGAAGACGTCCACTTCCAGCCGGAGCCGTGGGAGGGCATCGAAGATGCTCGAGCGTGGAAGGCCGAGGTCCTCGCGAAGATCGGCGCCGACGTCTACATCGGCGACCGTCTCTACGACTTGAAAGCCGCCAGCCAGGCCGGCGCTCGCTTCATCTTCGCGAGGACCTGGCGCCTGCTCGCCGGCGCCGACATCACCGACGAGCTCGAGGAGGCTCCCGGCCTTGGCTGACCTACCCGAGCCGTCGCATGGCGAGACCCACGTCGCCCTTGTCAGCGGCGGGATGGACAGCACCGCCGCGGCCCACGTCGCTGTCACTGAGCACGGCGTCGGCCTCCTCGTCTACCTCGACACCGGCACCGGCCTCGAGAGCAACCGCCAATACGTCGAAGACCTGGCCGACGAGCTCGACGCCCACCTCTGGACCCTCCGAACGCGGGAGAGCTACGCGGAGATCGTCACCACGCACGGCTTCCCCGGCCCCCGAGACCACCCTGTCCTCTACCGTCGCCTCAAGGAGAGGCCACTCGAACGCCTCGCTACCACCGTCGGCGGCCGGGGCCAGGGTGAAGGGCTCCACCTGTGGACCGGCGTCCGGCGTCGGGAGAGCCGCAACCGCATGGGTCGCGTGACGCCCGTCCAAGAGGCCGACCGCTGGACCTGGGTCGCGCCCCTCGCTGAGTGGACGAAGAACCAGGTCTGCGAACACATCGCCGAGAACGACCTCCCCGAAAACCCCCTGTGGGCCGACCTTGGCCGCTCCGGCGACTGCTTCTGCGGCTTCTACGGGAGCCCGGCTGAGCTCCTCGATCTCCGCGCCGCCGGCGAGGACGAACACGCCGACTGGCTCGAGAACCTCGAGGGGCTCGTCGAGGACGAGCTCGCCGACGACGTCGACCAGGCCCACCGCCTCCTCTGGGCCTGGGGCGGGATGACCGAGTCCGAGCGCCGGGCCGTCCGCGCCGAGCTCGATCCCAGCCAGGCGATGCTTTGCTCCACCTGCGGAAACGGGACGACTCCGAGGACCGAGGGAGGTCCCTTGTGAACGTCCTAGATCTGTGCGGCGGTATCGGGGTCCTCGGCCGGGCCTTCGAGCTCGAAGGCTTCGACGTCATGGCCGCCTGGGAACTCGACGACAAACGGGCCAGCTGCTACGAGCAAAACACCGACGCCACCTGCAACGTCGCCGACGTCACCGACCTGGACGCCGCCGACCTCGCCGCTTACTCGCCCCCCAACCAAACCGTCGTCATCGGCGGCATCCCCTGCCAAACCTACAGCCAAGCCAACAACAACGCCGAGCACGACACCAGCCTCCGCGATGCGGTGCTCGACCTCGTCGACGCCTACGACCCCGCAGCCACCGCGCTCGAGAACGTCATGCTCGGCTGGCAAGGCATCGACAACGTCACCAAGGTCCGCGACTGCGACGTCGGCGGCTACACGATCCGCGAACGCGGCTTCAAAGGCCTCCACAACCCCCCCCCTCGGACCCACGGCGACCCCGGCCAGGCCCGCCTCGACGGCCAACGCCTCGAACCCATCAACGGCTGGGCCGAAGCCCTCCCCGGCGATGAGAACCTCATGGCCGACTTCCAGCAACAAGCCGCGTATCGGGACCGAAACCGCCTGCCCGTCCTGCCTGGCCACGAACCCGGCTACACCCTCACCAGCAAATCCGTCAACGGATTCCTGCTCTGGGACGAGGCCAACCGGAGCAGCATCCGATGGCTGGACACCGATGACATGGCCCGCCTGCACGGGATGGACCCCGACAAATGGACCTTCCCCGAGACCAAGACCGCCACCGCGGCAGCCATCGGCGACAGCGTCCCCCTCGCCATGGGCCGCGCCGTCGCCCGCCAACTCCGCCGCCAAATCCCGACCTTGGAACTCACAGACGGGTAGTTACTTGTGTCTGGGTTGGCATGGCTGGGCTGGATGGGATGGAAAGACCTCGCCAACCGGGTCGATGACAAGGGCGACGACGCCCCGCCCTGGCAAACCCGCTACAAATGCCAAATATGTGAGAAACAGGCCCCCGCCGGTCCGATGGCCAACCACGTCCGCGAGAAGCACAAAACCAAGCTCGAGGCCGCCGACGACGGCTGGACCCCCAGCACCGACGATCCCGACGCCGACGAGGCCCCAACCGAGCCCGATCCCCAGCACGAATCCGAGGCCGAGGCCGAGCCTGGGCCCGAGGCTGGGGGACGCAACCTCGAGGACCTCCGCGACCAGGAGCCCGCCACCGCCCAGGTCGACAAGCCCCAGGCCACCACCTGGAGCCTCCCCGGCGGAGACGACCGCCCCAAGCCCCGACGCGATGCCCCCGAGGCCACGGACGAGGACCAGGAGACCGCCCCCGAAAAGGAGACCTCCCGCGGCGGCCTTGACGACGAGCCGCCGGCGATGGATCCCGCCGAGGCCGCCCCGCTTGTCACCAGCACCGTCCGCGTCGTCAGCGGCCGCCTCGAGAACCACGGCGCCCAACCCCTCTCCCAACAGGAAGAAGACGCCCTGGTCGACGCCTGGAGTCCCGTCGTGGCCAAATACCTCCCCCACTACGGCGCCGAGGTGAGCGCTGCCGTCACCACCGTCGCCGTCTTCGGCCCCCGCGTCCTCGAAGCCCGCCAAAACGCCCGTCAAGACCAGGACGACGCCACCGAGGACGACCTCGAAGACCATACGCCCACCGACCACGCCGGCCCCGATGCCGAACCCGACGACGCCGACCTCGACGCCCGCAAAGCCCGCTTCAAGGAGCAACTGAAAGCATGACCGACGAGACGCCCGAACCCGAGCACTGCGTGACGTGCGGCGAACCGCTACCCGATAGCCAGTACGCCAAAGCCGGCGGAGAAGACGGCGTGATGATCGTCTACGACGTCAAATGCTGCGGCGGCTACGGCGTCACCCTCCCCGTCGGCGACGTCCAAACCGCCGCCCAACGCTTCAAAGAACGCCAACAGCGCCGTCGCGGCCGCGGGGGGCAACACCGGTGACTGAGGTCTACCTCCGCCTCTGGACCTGCCCCGAGGGGCATCTCTACGCCGACCAATCTGCCAAACAGTCTCCTCACTTGGCAAGCCTCACCTGCATTACCTGCGGCGACGGATGCAGCGTAGAGGCGGCGGTCCCCATCGGCGAGCGTCGGTGCCTCGAGGACCTCGAGAACCTCCTGAGCCAAGCCAAGACCCTGGGGGTGCTATGACCGGCCAGCAGCTCGAGCCCGGGGACAAGGTGCTTGCCGCCGGCGACTTCGAGCAGGGGAAAACGACCGGGCTTTGCTTTCTTGCTGAGCTGCACCGCCGGGCCATCGTCCACGACCCCGAAGGCGAGCTCGACCCAGCCGACCCGCCGCCCACGATGCAGCCCCAACGCTGGACCCAGATCCGCAGCCTCGACGCCCTCGCCGACGTCGACACTCCCTGCGTCTCGCTGCACGTCGGCTACGACCAGCTCGACGACGTCGCCGGCCTCGCCCTCGAAAACCTCGCCCCCGGCCTCGCGGTGGTCCTGCTCGAGTTTAGCCGGGCGGTACCTGGGACCAGTCCCTCGGCGACCCCGGACAACGTGTCGACCCTGTGGCGGACCG
This sequence comes from Thermoplasmatales archaeon SW_10_69_26, assembly GCA_003009755.1. GTDB lineage: Archaea > Thermoplasmatota > SW-10-69-26 > SW-10-69-26 > SW-10-69-26 > SW-10-69-26. The sequence goes on along the minus strand of PXUB01000039.1, from coordinate 870 downwards.
CCCACAAGCAGGACACCAGCCTACTGGTCGAGATCCACCGCAGCAACGAGATTCCCAAGATTTGCCGACGGGCGGACCACGTCCTGGCCTGGCGGCTGCCCAGCGACGACGCCGAGGACCTCGCCGAGATCGCCAGCACCCCACAGATGCATCTGGCCGACCGTCTGCCCGAGCATCACTACTTGCACGCCCACGCTGGGGACCTCACCTGGCGCGAGCCCTTCCCGCTCCAACCGCCTAAGTAGCGGCCCGCCTCTCGGTCGGGCATGGATCCCTCGGACGCCGAGCCCGGCTACTACTGGAGCACCGACCTGGGAACGTTCGTCAAGGTCCAAGAGGGCTGGAGAGTCCTCCTGCTCGAGGACGAGACGGGCGCCGGCTACACCGACCGCACCGCCCTCGAGGGCCCCCTCATCCCCGTCGACCCACCCCGCTGAGGCCCCGAAAAGCTCAAGAGAGAGGCTGGAGGGGGTATGGCAGGCACAGAAGAAGTACCCCTGGTTTACCGGGGCGACCGGGTCGGCACCGTCGTCTTTGAAGGCACAGGCAGCCGCCCCAACTCCGTCGAGCTCCTCTTCAACGGACCCGGAAAGGACGCCGAGATCAACTGGGACGGGACGCTTGCCACCTATGGCTCCGGCGGCTGGGCCAGCGTCAAAGAAGTCCTGGACTACAACGGCGACCCCGTCTCCGGCAAGGGACAAATCCAAGTCTGACCTGACCCGGCTGAGCCTCCGAAAAACCCAAGAGAGAGAGAGAGAGAGTATCAAGAGGGTGCTGAACGCGCCCTCTCAATAGACATCGAACCGTTCGCGGACAACGCCTCCCGCCAAGGCCCCCATCCCCAGGCATGAGCAACGACGACCTCCC
>PXUB01000038.1 GCA_003009755.1 Thermoplasmatales archaeon SW_10_69_26 | reverse complement strand
CTTTCCGACCGGGGAGGGAGGTCTCCAATCACGGCAGAGGGCTGATGGACACCGCGCGCTCGGTCTCAGACGAGTACGAACGACCGCGGCCACCGTGACGATGGCCGAGCCCTGCGAGCCAGTACAGGTCCGCGAGTAACGCTTTTCACCGCCGGCCCCCACTGGAACGCGTGGCCGAGCCCGGCGAGACCGACCTTTTGCCCCACGCCCGCGGGATCCACGAGGCTGGCCACCGCGTGGCCCTGCTCGACTCCCCCGCCGGCAGCCAGGCGGCTCGCTACACGCACCTGTGCCGGCTGGCCGAGCCCCGCCTGGGTCGACCGACCGAGGGCGAGCACGTCTGCCTGGCCACCTTCGACCACGGCCTCGCGCTCGAGGACATCGAGAGCCACCACGGGCCCGATCTCGGGTTCGAGCTGGCCAGCTTCCCCGTCGATGCCCGCTGGACGATCGACCACCGGACCGGCGAGCTTTCCCGCCACGGCGAAGCCGAGCCGATCGCCGAGGTCCCCCAAGCCGAGCCCGGGGCCCGCGTGCAGGCCGCCGACCCGAGGTTCACCCACGACCGAGCCCGCTTCGCCGCGATGGTCGAGAAGGCCCAGGCCTACATCGAGGCCGGCCACAGCTACCAGGTCAACCTCTCGCTGCGCGCCTCGATGGACCTCGAGGGCGACCCGACGAGGCTGTACCACCAGCTGCGGTCGATGAACCCCAGCCCCTACCAGGCGCTCGTGCTCGCGCCCGAGGTCACGCTCGTCTCCGCCAGCCCCGAGCTGCTGGTCGACGTCGACGGCCGCCAGCTCGTCACCCGCCCGATCGCCGGCACCCGCCCCCGCGGGGACACGCCCGCGGAGGATCGAGCCCTCGCCGGGGAGCTGCGAGCCGACGCCAAGGAGCGCGCCGAGCACGCGATGCTCGTCGATCTCGCCCGCAACGACCTCGGCCGCGTCGCCGAGCACGGCACCGTCGAGGTCGCCGAGGACGCCATCATCGAACGCTACAGCCACGTCATGCACCTCGTCAGCGAGGTCCGCGGCCGTCTGGCTCCCGAGGCCGACGCCTGGGACGCCTTCGAGGCCCTCTTCCCCTGCGGCACGATCTCGGGCGCCCCCAAGCGCCGCTCGATGGAGATCATCGACGAGCTCGAACCCGTCTCCCGCGGCGCCTACACCGGCTCGCTGGGCCTCGTCACCCCGGAGTGGAGTACCTGGAACATCCTCATCCGCACGCTCGTCCTCCAGGACGGCCGGGCCCACGTCCAAGCCGGCGCCGGCATCGTGGCCGACTCCGACCCCGAGCGCGAACACGCCGAATCGATGGCCAAAGCCCAAGCCCTGCTTGAGGCGTTGGGTGTCGCCCAGGAGGTGTCCGTGTGAGCGACGTCGTCCTCGTCAACGGCGAACCGGCCACCGAGCCCGATCGCTCGGCCGACCGCCTGCTCGGGCTCACCTGCTTCGACACGATCGCCGTCGAGGACGGCGTCCTCGTCGACGGCGAGGCCCACCTCGAACGGCTGGCTCGCGGCGCCCGCACGCTGGGCCTGGGCCCGGTCGGCGGCTGGGAAGCCGTCGACGAGGCGATCGAGGACGCCCTCGCCCGCAGCAACCACGAGACCGGCGTCCTCCGCGTCAGCCTGCACGCCAACGGGGAACCCGTCGGCCTGCACATGGAGGAGCGCTCGGCCGACGTCCGCGTCGCCGTCACGCCAGCCCGCTACGGCGACCTGGCCGAGGGCGTCGTCGCCGTCACGTCCACGATCCCGGCACCCACCGACGCCTGGCCCGCCCACGTGAAGGCGCCCTGCCTGCCGCGCATCATGGCCCACCGCGAGGCCCGCGGGCGCAACGCCTTCGAGGGCCTGATGCTGGACGGCTCCGACCGCGTCGTCTGCGGCACCCGCTCGAACGTCTTCGCCCGCCTCGACGACGAGCTCGTCACGCCCCCCTCGCCGCCGGCCTTCCCCGGCATCACGCGCCGACGCGTCCGCGAGGCCGCCGACCGGCTCGGCATCGACGTCCACGTCCGCCCGCTGCCGCGCTCGGCGCTCGAGGAGGCCCGCGAGCTGTTCGTGACCTTCACCGGGCCCGGCATCGTGCCGGTCGTGGAGCTCGATGGTGCCCCGGTGGGCGCCGGCGATCCCGGGCCGTGGGCGCGCGAGCTCGCTGGGCCCCTCGGCTGAGCCGGGGCGGCTTGGACCCGATACCGCTCTGGACCTGGTGCGCTTCCCCAACCGTTATGCAGGACTCGGGGGACTTCCACGATGGCGCGGGCGGGCCGCGCCAGGATGGGATGCCATGCACGCCAACGAGGTCCACCTCACGGTACCCGAAGGGATCGAGCCCGAGCTCGAACGCCAAATCAGAGAGTACGTCAAGATGCGCGAGCTCGGCGAACAGCTCTCCGACCAAGGAATGATCGACCCGGCACTGCTCACCTGAGCGACCGGCGCTCGGGGCGTCGACGAGGCGGGAGAGGGTCCCGCCGCCTCGAGCCCCCCAGGCCGTCCGGTTCCGCCTCACCCCAGGGGTCAGGCGCCTCAGGCCGCCTGCCGGTCGCGCCGGTGCGCCGGATGCGCGCAGGCCAAGCACACAGCCTCGCCGCGATCCGCCGTCACCGAGCCTGGACCCTCGATCGGTTTCCCGCAACGGTCACAGGTACGCTGATCCTCGCTCATCGCCCGTGCTTCTCCCACCTCTCGACGGAAAAGCCGAGAGGGACAACCGCCGGGGTTGGGACGAAATCGGCACAGACGTTTCAAGGGCCCCGAGACAGTACCGAGGGGTGATGAAGCTGAAGAAGTCCTCGGCGTCCACCGTGAACAAGAAGGCGATGGAGAAGATGGACGAGGCCCGCGAGGAGCTGGCCAACCAGATCAGCCCCGGGCGCTCCAAGGCCCAGACGATCGGCATGGTGCTCGGCGCCGTCGTCGCGCTGGCCGCCATCGCCTACGCGGTCATCACGTTCGGATCCTCCTCCTCGTCGTCCTCCTCCGAGGAGGAGTGGTAGCCGAGGAGGCGGCGGCGTGGACCTGCGCCGCTGTGAGGATCGGATCATCGCCGGCGTCTGCGCCGGCCTCGCCCAGCGCCTCGGCGTCGAGGCGATGGTCCTCCGCACGCTCTACGCCGCCAGTCTGGTCCTCTTCGGGCTCGGACTCCCCCTCTACGTGGTGCTCTATCTGCCCCCGCCGGCATGAGCCGGCGATGGCGCTCCAACGATCCAACGATCAGATCCTCGGCGGCGTGTGCGGGGGCCTGGCCGAGGAGTGGGACCTGGACCCGACGCTCGTCCGCGTGCTGTACGTCGTGCTCACTCTCCTCTCCACCGGGTTGGGACTCGTGGTTTACCTCGTCCTCTACCTCGTCATGGACGACCCCGACGCGGCAGTCTAGCTAGGCCACGGTGCTGGCCGGGCTGTCACTCGGCCGAGGGACGGCGTGATCGGAGAGGCTACCCGGGCTCCGGGTGTTGCCCGGGCTCGCCACCCATCTCGTCGCGGTCGAACACGACCTCGTCCCCGCGGCGGATCTCCTGCACCCGATGGTAGGGCAGCTGGACCTCGCCGAACTCGCGCTCCAGCGTGATGAAGGACCGTCCGAGATCCACGATGTCGGCCCCGCTGGCGCGCGCCTCGCCGTCGGGCGCCTCCCGGTCCTCGAACGCGAGGATGGCCTCCGCGAGCGCGTCGTAGCGCCACTTCAGCTCGTTTAGCGTCGCCCGGGGACCCTCGAGGCCGCGGGACATCGAGCCCAGGTTCGGTTTCCTAGCTGATAGGCCTGACGGCTGGCCGTGCGTGTGAGCCCGTCGTCGAGCAAGGCACCGAGTTCGGCGTGCCCGTCCTCGTCTATCAGGCTAACCCGGGGAGTGCTCCGACCCCTCCGACGCCGTCTGGGCCGGCTAGTGCTGCTTGGGCGCCATCGTCGACCGAGGTTGGGGAGAAAGCCCGCAGAGGAGCAGGGGAGCCCAGACCCAGAGAAAGGAGGGCAGGAAGCCCAGGGACGCCGGAGAGGGGGACGTTGCAGCGCCAGGGAATGGTGGGACCGTTGGAGTCTTTGTGAGGGAGTCCATCCAACCACCGAAGAGCCTATCAGTTCACAGGCGGTTTCCAGGCGCCGAACGGGTTCGGCCGTTAGGGAGAAGAAACAATGAACCGCAAACAATCGGTGGGCGAGCAGCGCTGGGTTTGCTTATGATACCTGCACCGTCTGTCGTGGCTCGCGAGGAAAGCTCGGAGAGCTGCGTAGAGGGCGGCGACCTTTCCGTGAGCGTTCGAGGAGAGGACGGAAGGGCGTCTCCGGCTATTTCCACTGCGCTGGAGGTGACATTAGCTGTGCGGACGATTCAGGCTTCTGCTCCGACCCGCAAAGCGACGAAGCCGAGGTGGACGACTCGGGATCCCGTGGGGGCTCGTCGTCTGGCGAGCTGCACCATGTCCACTGTGATGGCGGCGGGGGAGGCGATGATGACGGCGGTCTCTGCGTCGACGACTGCGTCGAGACCGAGCACGGCTCCCCGGCGGTGGAGCTCTCTCCGATCCCAACGAGGTCTCCACGGACTAGGTGATCCTACATGAGGTGGCTCTCTGCAGGCGCGGTGGTGATCCTGCTGCTCGTCACGGCCGGTTGTTTCGGGGGAACCGAGCCAGCGCAACCGACGTCGGAAGGGGAAGGAACACCGCAGGGACCAGCGAACGCGAGCCGAGGGGATAGCCTCTCGAACGTATCCGAAGTGAGCGAGTCCTTCGATCTGGCATGGACGCACGTCCGCGCCAACAGAGGCCAAACGACAGACAACAACTGCGTGGCGCTCGGGGACACCAGCGAGGAGTTCCGCATCGTGAACGGCACCATCCGCTTGGACTGGCAACCCGGCGACGTGAACACCACGACGACCGGCGAACTGAACGTCCGTGCTGGCCCGGGTCTGGAGGAGCGCGTCCGGCGCGACATCGAACCCGGCGAGCACACCGTCAACGTCACTGGGTGGGGGTTGGCCAATCCCGAGTTCACGGTGAGCTTGTTCGTCGCGATCAACGCTCCCGAGCCAGCCTACGCCTCCGTGGATAACCAGGCGACGTTCACCTTCGATTGGCAGCACACCGGTACCTACGACACGTTCCTCGAAGGAACCTGCACCGTCGGCGGGCTCGAGTGACGGTCGAGAGCTCGGAACGCGCCGTTGACGGGGTCCGCTGCGGGACGCTCTACTCGAGCACCGTCCAGTTGTCGCCCTCGTACTCGTCGGCGGGGTACTTCTCGCGGCTCTTGGCGAGCTTGGCCTGGGCGACCTCGACGGGGTCGAGATCGAGCACCTGACACAGGCGGACGAGGAAGAACACGACGTCGCCGATCTCGTCCTCGACCTCCTCGGCGAACGCTTGGTCGCCCAGCCGCGCCTGGATGTCCTGCTCGTCGAGGAATCGGAACAGCTCCAGCAGCTCGCTGGCTTCGGTCGTCAGCCCGATCGCGAGATCCTTGGGCGTGTGGAACTGCGACCACTTGCGTTCCTCGCAGAAGCGGGCAACGTCTTCGCCGAAGGCCTCGAGGTCCCCGTCCGTGGGCATCGGGGTCTCCCAGGCACCTGGGGGGTGATGGGCGTTGGGTTGACCTAGACAGCCGCCGAGGCCGGCTCGGACAGCTTTCGGCGGAAGGCTTACCCGCCTGCTCGCGGGTTCCCCGGCGATGCGCCGCGTCGTGTTGTTGGCGGTCGTGGTGCTCGTCGCCGGCTGCGCGGGGCAGGATCCGGCCCCGCCGCCCGAGGAGGAAGCCGGTGGGCAAACCCCGGAGAACGCGACCGAGAACGAGACCCCCGAGCCGGGCACCGGGGAGCCAGGCGACACCGACGAGGACACCAACGAGACCGACGAGAAGGAACCGGCCATGCAGATCCGAAGCCACGCGTTCGCGGACGGGGAGCCGATCCCGGAGGAGCACACCGCCGACGGCGAGGACGCCTCGCCGCCGCTGAACCTGACCGACGTTCCCGACGAGACCGAGACCCTGGCCATCATCGTCGACGACCCCGACGCGCCGCGGGAGGACCCCCTCGTCCACTGGCTGATGTGGAACATCCCCGGCGAGGCCGACACGATCGCCGCAGGCTACCCGCCCAGCGGCGACGGCAAGGCCTTCAACGCCAGCTGCCAGGGGGCCAACGACTTCGGCAACGAGCGGTACGACGGCCCGGCCCCGCCCGAGGGCGAGGGCCCGCATCGCTACCGGTTCCAGCTGTTCGCGCTCGAGGCCCAGCTCGACGTCGACGAGGGTGCCCAACGCGAAGAGCTGGAGAACGCCATGGAGGGCGCCGTCATCGCCGAGGACACCCTCACCGGCACCTACGAGCGGTGAGGCCTTGGCGCGCTTCGATCGGCTCGCCCGCATCTACGACCTGTTGCCGATTCCGACCCAGCCCGACACCGTCCGCCAGACCCTGGCCAACCTCGACGGGCCCGGCCTCGATCTCGGGGGCGGCACCGGCCGCTTCACCGGCAGCCTGCACGCCGAGCGCTCCCCGCGCGTGCTGGCCGACCGCAGCCGGGGCATGCTCGCCCGCGCCCGTCGCGCCGAGCGATCGGTGGCGCCGATCCTCGCCGACGGCGTCGACCTGCCGCTCGCCGACGCCTCCGTGGGCGCCGTCACGGTTACCGAAGCCTTCCACCACTTCGCCCCCGACCAGGAGGCGATCGTCGCCGAGATCGCCCGCGTCCTCCGCCCCGAGGGCGGCTTCGCCGTCTAGGAGATCGACCCCGGCCACCCGATCGGGCGAGCCATCGAGCTCGGCGAGAACGTGGTGATGCGCTTCGGGTCCCGCTTCCTCGCGCCGGAGGATCTGACGGCGATGATCGAGCGCCGCTTCGACGACGTCCAGACCCACGACACCGGCGCGTTCACCTACCTCGTCGAGGCCCGCCAGCCTCACCCCTAGCGGGGAGGCCCTCGCTCGGCCGGGGGAAACGGCTATCCCACCCGTGTCGGTTGGACAGACATGTCCAACTCGGGGGAGCAGCCGAGCGCCTACGGCGAAGGCGACCTCACCTACGAGGAGTACTTGACGGTGCGCGAGCTGCTCGACCTGCAGGAGCCGCGCTCGGAGCCGGCCCACCACGACGAGATGCTGTTCATCATCATCCACCAGGCCTACGAGCTGTGGTTCAAGCTGATCCGCCACGAGCTCACCTCCGCCATGGAGGCCATGCGCGAGGGCGAGATCCTCGGCGCTCGGCATTTCGTCGACCGCATCGTCGAGGTCATGGACCTGCTCGTCGACCAGATCCACATCCTCGAGACGATGGAACCCGTCGAGTTCCTCCAGTTCCGCGATCGCCTGGCCCCCGCCAGCGGGTTCCAAAGCGTCCAGTTCCGGGAGATCGAGTTCGCGTGCGGGCTCAAGGACGAACGCTACCTCGAGATGCTGGACGAGGACGCGGCCAAGCGCCTGGCCGGCCGCCTCGAGGAGCCCGACCTGCGCACGACGTATTACGCGATGCTCGCCGACCAGGGCTACCCGCTGCCGGCCGAGCCCACCCACGAGACGCTCGACGGCGACTTGCGCGACAACGTGATGCACGCGCTCACCGACCTCTACATGGAGCCCGACGGCAACCTGCCGCTGTACCTGTTGACCGAGGCGTTGATCGAGCTCGACGAGACGATGGGCCTGTGGCGCGAACATCACGTCCGCGTCGTCGAGCGCATCATCGGCCACAAGCGCGGCACCGGCGGCTCCAGCGGCGTCGGCTACCTCAAGCAGACGACCGACAAGCGCTGCTTCCCCCACCTGTGGGACGTGCGCACCTACCTCGGCGCCGACGAGGTCCCCACGCCGACCGAGCTGGACACGTGAGCGCGCTTCGAGAGGCCCCTCACGCGGGATCATCCGGGCCCGTGGGCCGAAACGAGGCGGCGGTGACGTCGTCGAGGATGCCGTGCAGGTCCGCGTCGGTCAGCCCCACGGGACAGCCTCCGGCACGGCCACGGGAACCGTTCGTTCACACCGGCCCTTGGCCCGACCAGGCCCCGGGGCCGCCGGTCCTCGGCCGAGCCGAGCCCCGGGCGTTTTTGGCCCCCCACGGGGTTCGGTCTGCGTGTCCGCGGCCCCGCTGCGATCACGGTTCCCGATCCTCGAGGAGGAGACCTACCTGGCCAGCCACTCGTTGGGCGCCGTCCCCGCCTCGGCCAAGGAGGCCTTGGAGGGCTACCACGAGGCCTGGGCCAGGCAGGGCATCGGCGCCTGGGAGGGCCCCTGGGCCGAGGCGATCGCCACGTTCAACGAGCAGATCGCCGGGATCCTCGGCGCCCCCGAGGGCACCGTGGCCCCGATGCTCAACGCCACGCGCGGCATGGCCGGCGTCGCCAGCGCCCTCGACCCGAGCCAGGGCCGCGACAAGATCGTCATGACGGACCTCGAGTTCACGACCAGCTACCCGCTGTGGCGCGGCTTCGAGGAGCTGGGCGCCGAGATCGAGGTCGTCGAGAGCCCCGATGGCGTCAGGGTGCCGGCCGAGGCGATCGCGGATGCGGTCGACGAGAGCACGCTGCTCGTCCACACCTGCCAGGTCTACTTCCGCTCGGGCGCCTTGCAACAGCTGGAGCCCGTCGTCGAGGCCGCCCGGGAGGCGGGCGCCTACTCGCTCGTCGACGGCTACCAGAGCGTCGGGGTCGTCCCGGTGGACGTCGCCGAGCTGGGCGTCGACTTCTTCGTCGGCGGGAGCCACAAGTGGCTGTGCGGGGGACCCGGTGCCGGGTACCTGTACGTGCGGGAGGACGTCGCCGAGGAGCTGGACCCGCGCCTGCGCGGCTGGTTCGGCCTCGCCGACCCCTTCGCCTACGAGCAGCTGGAGGGCCGGGGCCCGCCGGCCGAGGGCGCCCGCCGGTTCCTGGGTGGCACGCCCAACGTCCCGGGACTCGTGGCCGCGCGCGAGGGCCTGGAGGCGATCCGCGAGGTCGGCCTCGATCGGATCCGCCAGCGATCGCTGGACCTGACCGACCGCATCCTCGTCCACGCCGACGCCCAGGATCTCACCGTGCGCACCCCGCGCGAGGAGGACCGCCGAGGCGGCATGGTGTGCCTGGACTTCGAGGGCGCCGAGCAAGCCACCGACGAGCTCGCCGAGCAGGGCATCGTCGTCGACTGGCGCCCGGATTGCGGCATCCGCGTCTCCCCGCACTTCTACAACACGGAGGACGAGATCGACGAGCTGTTCGGCGCGCTGGCCCGGATCCGGGGGTAGGTTGCCGGATCGTCCCCCCGTCCCTCAGGCTGACCTCGACACGTCCGAACTTTTGACCGAGGCCTGTCTGGGATGATCCCAGACCCCGACGACGCTGCCGAGGACCTCGCCCTCGTCCAAGGGGAGTCGTGGAGGGCCACGAAGCCTTCCCCGGGAGGGCCGACCTCGACGATCGAGAGAGGGTCCGGAGGGAGCCATGCCGGAGGGGAGCGGGCGGCCGGGCCCGGGAAAAGGGAGTCACTCGCAGGGTGGGCGGTCGGGCCCGGCCGCGTCGCGATCAGCCTCGCCGGGGCGCCACGATGGCGGCCACGGCGGCGAGAGCGGCCAGCGCCGCGAGGAGCCCCGGACCGGGCGCGTCCTCGGTGTCGGCGCCGATCGGCTCGTCGTCGCTGCTCGTCTCGTCACCGGTCTCGCCATCCGTTCGGCTGTCACCGTTCGGGGAGGCGTCCCCGTCGGTGTTGTCGTCGGTGTCGTCGGTGGCGAAGGTCCCGGTGGCGACGTGCACGATGGCGCCCTTGTCGGTCACGTAGGGGCCATCGTCGGTGCCCTCGCTGTCGACGAAGTCGTAGGCGTCGTTGCCGTTCGTGTCGTAGTGCGGCATCGCGATGAGCGACGCCTCACCGTCGGGCTGCTCGTCGAGGGGGACGTCGACGTCCTCGTGCGTGCCGGGCGAGAGCGGCTCGGAGACGCCGATCACGCTGCCGAGGACCTCGCCCTCGAGCAGGCTGCCGTCGTGGATGGTGACGAACCCGCCCTCGTGCATGGTGACGCTGGCGACGGAGACGGAGCTGCCGGCGTCCTGGTCCTCGATGGTGACTTGGGCGTTCACCACGGTCAGCCCGGTGTCGACGACCGGGTTCCCCTCGCTCGTCGCGAAGGGTCCGTCGTCGGCGCCCTCGGTGTCGACGAAGTTGTAGGTCTCGTCGCCGTTGGTGTCCTTGTGGGGCATCGGGACGACGACCTGGGAGGTCTTCAGCAGGGTGTCGAGCTCGATCTCGACGTTCTCGTAGGTGCCGGCGTCGAGGTAGGAGCTGACGCCGATCACGCTGCCGAGGACCTCGCCCGCGAACAGCGACGCGTCGTGCACGGCGACGAAGCCGCCCTGCGAGAGGTCGACGTGGCCGAGATCGATCGTGCGGCCGTCGGCGTCCTGCACGTCGTAGCTCACCGAGGCGGAGACGGTGGTCTCGGCGCCGTCGGTGACGATCCCGTCGTCGTCCGTGTAGGGACCGTCCTCGCTGCCGTCGGAGGTCACGAAGTCGTACGAGCAGTTGTTGTTCGTGTCCTCGTGCGGCATCGCGATCAGGGTGTCGTCCTCGTCGAGCGTGTCGTCGAGCTCGACGGCGACGTCGCGGTGGACGCCGGGGTCCAGGCACTGGCTGGAGCCGCGGACGCTGTCGAACGTCTGCCCGTCTGCGAGCGAGCTGTCGTGGATGGCGACGAAGCCGCCGTCGGGGAGGAAGACCTCGGCGACGTGGACGGTGTGGCCGCCGGAGGGCTGGGCCTCGTAGGTGGCTCGGGCGTCGTCGGTGACGGTCGCCTCGGCCTGCGCGATGACGGCCTCGTCGTCGCCGTTGCGGTAGGGCGGATCGTCCTGGCCGTCGCTGGTGATGAAGTCGTAGGTCTGGTCGTCGTCGCTGTCCGCGTGCGGCATCGGGATGATCGTCTCGTTGCCGGAGATCGTCTCCGACAGCTCGACGCGCACGTCCTCGTGGACGCCGGCCGAGAGGAACCCGGAGTGGCCGACCACGCTGGCCAGCGGCTGACCGTCGAGCAGGCGGTCGTCGTGGATGGCGACGAAGCCACCCTCGGCCATCTCGACGCGGTCGACGATCACGGACTCGCCGTCGCTTCGTTGATCGGTTGCGGTCACGGTCGCGGATGTGGTGATCTCGGCGCCGTCGGTCACGGCCTCACCGTCGGCCGTGTAGGGGCCGTCGGTGTTGCCGTTGTCGGCGACGAAGTCGTAGATGTGGTCGCCGTCGGTGTCCTCGTGCGGCATGGCGATCAGCTGGGCGTCCTCGGTGACCGGCTCGGAGAGGTGCACGCGCACGTCCTCGTGCGTGCCCTCGTCGAGGAAGTCGGAGGCACCGACCACGCTGCCGAGGACCTCGCCCTCACCGATGGAGGCGTCGTGGATGGCCACGAACCCACCGTTGGGGAGGGTGGTCTCGGCGATCTCGAGGGTCGTGCCACCCGAGGTCTGGTCCTCGATGGTCACGGCAACGTCTGACGACTGGGCTCCAGCCATCGGGACGGCCATGGCGGTGGCGAGAGCAAGGGCCACGAGTACGGGCGGGAGACGGGAACCGGCGCTTGACAGGGGCAAGGGCATCACGTCAACCGCCCAAACGACCTACACCACATAACCGTTTGCCCCAGACCAAACGTTTGTTTCTATACGTAGGGTATCGATAGGTGGGGGTCGAGTGGTCTGAGGGAACGGAGTAGAAGAGGGGAGGAGAGGGGAAAGGAGGAGAGAAAGGCGGACCCGGGCGGGGGAACAACGGAGCGGAGGCTGCCCGGGCCGTGAAGGGACCTCACGCGGAGAAGCCGGCGTAGGTGCCCCAGGCACCGAGGGCGAGGTGGATCACGTTCTCGCCCGCCTCGAGCCCGAGCCCGAGCAGGCTCTGGAGGAGATCGGTGACGGCGGGGACGAAGCCGACGACGCCGAGAGCGATGTACACGATGCCGACGACCTTGGCGACGTTGGCAGAGAGCTCGGCGTCGAAGTCACCGAAGCCGAAGGCGCCCGCAACGCCAGCGAGGAGGACGTGCACGACGTTGTGCGTCCAGTCGAAGACGAGGACGCTCTCCATGAAGGCGATGTTGGGGGTGTAGGCGAAGTTGCCTCCGATGAGGTTGAGGGCGATGCCCAGAATGGCAACGGCGGCGAGGGCGATCGCGCTCGTCTTCCAGTAGATGTCGACGTTGGCGATCGGGTCGACGGTGTCCTGGTTCGCATCTTCTGTCGTGGCGACTTCGGCCATGGTGGCGACGCAAGACCCCTACCCAACATAACGTTTGGGTGGCAACGAACGTTCGGAGTGCTCAGGTGATGGCGAGCGCGAAGCGCTCGTCCGAGACCACGCTGACCTCGACCTCGGGGGCTCCGTCGGTGGCGAGAACGCCTTCGACGAGTGCTGCGACGAGGACGCCCGTACGCGCCAGCGAGGCCTCTCTGGGGGCGCTATCGCCCGGGCGAAGCACCAGGCGGTCGCCGGCCTCCATGTCCAGGCGGACCGGGTCCGCCAGGCCCTCGCGTTCGAGCATGTCGGCGATGTCCATCAGTCGGTCGCGGCCTCGGCCGACGTCGAGCAGCTGACCGACGAGCAGGCCCAGGCGCCGAGCCTGGGCGCCTAGCAGGTCCTCGCCGGCGTCCTCGGGGGCCGCCGCCATCGCGTCGATCGCGACGGAGAGCGGGAAGCGAGCCGCCTCGGGCGCGAGGCTGACGTACTCCTTCACGGCCTCACGCAGCTCCTCTAGCGGCACGTCCGAGGATCCGATCTTGCGTCCCGCGAGCTGGTAGACCTTCTTGCGCTCGTCCTGGGGATGGGCGCCAGCCTCGACGATGCCCTGGTCGACGAGCTCGCGCACGTGGATGCTCGACAGCGTGGACTTGGACCTGCCGGTGAGCTCCACCAGGTCGGGCAGCTGGGAGGGCCCCTCCTCCAACTTGGACAGGATCGAGCGTCGGACCTCGTTGGTCACGGCGACGTAATCGTCACCGACCTCGTAGATGTCGAAGTTGGAGGTGGGCATCCGATATCACGTGAGGGATACGACAAGAAAAACGTTCGCCCTGGACCGAATGGAGGGTGGGGTCAGCGGTGCCGCCGGCGGACGAGGTAGGTGATCGTCCCCGCGATCGGTACGAGCAGGACGATCGCCAGCCACGACCAGCGTTCGCGCCCCTCGAGGCCATCCTCGCCGACGACCACGGCTCCCAGGATGGCCAGGACCAGGGTCACGAAGACCCCGATCTCCAGCAGCGTGGACCAGATCCCGTGACCGGGAACCAGCGAGTGGAGGAGGGCTTTGGTCACCGCCACCAGGAACCCTCAGGCGTGGGCCGGCGCACGCGTATCGAGCCTCAAGCCGGGCACGAGCAGGCCGAGGGTGACCACCAGGTGCAGGACGCTGTCGGCCATGGTCAGCGCCAGCAGGTCCACAACGAACCCGCCGCCGATGAAGCCGGGGATCCCGACGGCGGTGAACACGAACCCGACCGTCGTCGCGACGGCGCGTTGTCCGACCATCGTTCGTCTCAATGCGAACGGATGTGTACGTATAACCGTTCCGGGGTTCGCCGTCGACGGTGGCGAGCCGAGGATGGCTCACGGGATGGTCTGGGGGCCGAGCGAGGAGCTGGGGGTGCTGGTCGGCAGCGATCGGAACGCGGATGCAGCGGTCAGATCAGGAAGCGAGGGATCAGCGACGCCAGCGCGCCGGCGATCACGCCGGCCAGCGCCACGAGCGCAGCCTTCCGCTTCCCGATCATCTCGATAACGCCAGGTCCTCCTCCCGGTGCGCCACCGATCGGAGGTCCCTGGGGCGGCCCGTCGTCAGGCAAGGTGACCCGCCCTTTGGTCTTCTCCCCTTTCAAGCACACGGTCCGTCCGACGGTCCCCGGCCCTCCGGTGGGCGCCAACCGGTACTGGTGGAGCAGGTCCCCGGTGTTCCCTCCTCTCGGCTCCGCGCTTTCACCGCCTGAGGCCGATCGAGAGCCTAACCCAAGCATCGCCGGCAGTCTAGGCCTCCCGCTCCTCGGTGGAAGTCTGCCGGCGACGGGCAGCCTGGATCCACCGGTCGGCCTGCTGGGGGCCCACGGGCGGAGCCGACTCGCCGACGTCGGCCTCCTCGACCCGAGCCATCAGCCGCTCGGGGGATTCGTGGGCCAGCTCGTCGACGGAGCCGAGGCCCGCCTCGGCCATCATCAGCGCCTGCTCCCCGCCGACCCCCTCGACCGTCATCATGTCGGCGGTCGCCTGCCAGCGGCGGACGGTCCCCGGCTGTTCTTGCAGTTGGCCTGCCAGGTACATCGTGTCCCGCGCACGCAGCTGGTCGGTGTCCTCGACCTCCAGATCGGCCAAGCGCTCGGCCTGATCCCCGTCGATGCCCGGCACGTCCACGATCGGATGCACCGGCTCGTGCTGGAGAGGGTCCGGGGGTGAGCCGGGGCCTGGCTCGGGCCGACGCTCCTGCGGGTCCGAGGGAGGGGCCCGCTCGTGGGGTCGGTGAGCGGTCAGATCCATCTCTTCGCCCTTCCACCCGACGGCCTCGTCACCGCGGACCTCTTGCGCCAGACGCCCGACGCGCTCCGCGACCCGGTCGATGCGATCGTCGTGGTCGTAGAGCACGTTGAGCGTGTGCCGCAGCGAGGCCAGCGTCAGGATCGTGCCGACGGCCAGGACACCGATCGCCAGCCCCGCCAAGGCGACGGCTGTGCCCAGGGAGATGAACCCCAGCCCTTGGACGCCGACCAGCGCCAAGCCGACGAGCCCGACCAAGCCGACCTGGACGGCCATGCCGAGGATGAAATAGCCCTCGCCCATCCGACCCATGGCTTCCTGGTCCGGTCCGCTGGACGGTTCCCGATCGCTGGGGGTGGCCATCGTGGATCGGTCAGTGGGGCTGGGCAGGGATAGCCTCCCGGGCGAACATCATCGAC
Source organism: Thermoplasmatales archaeon SW_10_69_26 (assembly GCA_003009755.1). Taxonomy (GTDB): domain Archaea; phylum Thermoplasmatota; class SW-10-69-26; order SW-10-69-26; family SW-10-69-26; genus SW-10-69-26. The sequence goes on along the minus strand of PXUB01000038.1, from coordinate 104,832 downwards.
CCTTTTCCTTCCTCGAGGGGCCTCGACGCCGACCGACCCCCGGAAACGGAAACCGGTCGCGAAAGAGGCCCCGGGGGCCGGGCGCGATGGGCCCCTCGTCCCTCGGTCTGGGGCGCGGTTCGGTCTTCGGGTGGGATCGGTTGCCGGCCGTCCGCGCTTCTCTCTGCTCCGCTGCTTCCCTGCGTCTCTGCGCGCTTCCTGTCGACCGCGCAGGTGAAGCTGTCCCCGAGCGACAGCCAGGGCTGGTTGGATCGAGATCGGCGAGGAGGGGCGGCAGGGCGTCCAACCGGGGGACTCCCCGCAGCAATTATCGTCTACGAGACAGCGGGCTCTATCCCGTACAAATACGTTGGGGTTCCGGTGGGCGGGGCTGTAAGGACAAGAAACGGGGGGGGGGACCACCAAGGACGCGACGGGACGCCAGGGCACAAAGGCGAGCAGCTGCCGTGACAACGCCGCCCGGCGGCGAGTCACAGGCCCGTCGTGGCCTTGGCGATCCTTCGTGTCCTTCGCGGCCCCTGCTTAACGAGACAGCCGGGCCGGGAGGCCCCGCAACGTTCTTTTCGCCCGGGCGCCATGACGGCCCGTGAGCAGGGGCACGCTTGCCGCCGCGATCCTCGTCTTGGTCGTCCTCGCGTCCCCAGCGGCGGCGCACGCGGCCGAGCTGACGTTCACCTTCCTCGAGGGCGAGGGTTGCCCCGACGACCGGGCCTCCTGCATCCGCGTCACCGGCGGGCCCGGCACCGAGGGCAACATCGTGGACGACGCCGCCGAGGTGCGCTTCCAGGGGGTCCACCCGATCGAGCTCACCGTCGAGAACGGCGGCGAGGTCGCCCACAACCTCTCCTTCGAGCCCGGCACGCCGCTGGCCAACTACTCGGTGGACGACCCGATCGAGCCCGGCGACAGCGTCACGTTCAACTTCACGACGATCGAGGACGTGCCACCCGCCACGTACGGGTTCCACTGCGGGCAGCCGGGCCACGGTGACCTGGGCGAGCGGGGAACCTTCGTGATCGAGGCCTCGCCGGCCGGCGCGAGCGAGGACGAGGGCCCGCCCGAGGCCGTGGCCGTGCCGACGCCGGGCGTCGCCGGCGTCCTGGCGGCGCTGTGGGTGGCCTTGGCGATACGCCTTGGCCGGCGCTGAGGCCGCTCTCGGAGATCGGTAAGGCCCGCAACGGTGGCAAGCCAACCGCCCTCCGGCCTCGAGAGCGCCCACGACCCGACGAACCGCGTGAGAACGTATCAAGACTAGCCGCGGGCGGCGTTCCCGGCCCGCGAAGCCCTTTTCCGTGGCGGACGGGTGCTGACCCCGTGCCTCGGGCCGCGCACGAACAGGTCCCCCGAAGCCTCGGCATCGTCCTCCGCGACGTCGGAGGATTGCTGTTCCTCATCGGGGCGTTGATGGTGATCCCAGCCCTCGTCGCGGCGGTCTACGGCGAGCTGTACTCGGGGCTGTCCTTCCTGGCTTCGTCCGGCATCACGGTCGCGTCCGGGTACCTGTTGTACCGTGGGTTCCAGGGCGCGGGCGAACCCAAGCTGCGTCACGCCATGGTGACGGCCGGCGCCGGCTGGCTCTCCGTGGCCCTCTTCGGCGCCTTGCCCTATCTTCTAGCGGCCTGGTGGACGCCCAGCCAGATCGTCGCCTCGCATGTTCCCGCCAGCGCCGACTACGTCTCCAGCCTCTACTACTTCCGGGACCCGCTGAACGCCGTGTTCGAGGCGATGAGCGGGTACACCACGACCGGGCTCACGATGACCGTCCACGAGCCCTCGCTGTCGCACTCGCTTCTGCTGTACCGGTCGCTCACGCAGTGGATCGGCGGGGCCGGCGTCGTCGTGCTCGCGTTGGCGGTCTTGCGGCAGGGCGGCGGCGCCGGCAGCTACTCCTTGTACAAGTCCGAGGCCCGCCAGCAGCGCGTGCGCCCGTCGATCGTGGCGACCGCACGCTCGATCGCCGTCGTCTACGCCGCCCTGACCGCCCTCGTGGCCGCCTACCTGGCCAGCGCGCTGTTCGTCCTCCAGCCGGACTACGGTCTCGCCAACACGATCTTCGACGCCGTCAACCACGCGATGACCGGCCAGGCCACCGGCGGATTCAGCGTGCTCGACGACTCGATCGCCGGCTACGGGAGCTACGCGCTGGAGCTCGTCCACATGCTGCCGATGATCCTCGGCGCCATCGCCTTGCCTTTGTACTACTTGGCGTTCAACGACCGCGATCCTCGCGTGTTCACGCAGGACCCCCAGGTCCGCACGATGTTCGTCTTGATCGTGCTCGGGGGGCCGGCACTGGTGTACCTGCTCTCCCAGGTCACCTTCCCGTTCCCGGAGGTGGCCTGGACGAGCCTGGCCGGCCTCCGGGAGATCGCGCGATCGCCCGCGGTCCGGGAGGGCGCCTTCCAGTGGATCAGCGGCCTGACCGGGACCGGGTGGCAGACGACCGACATCGGCATCTGGTCGGCGGCCCCCATCATGCTGCTGGTCCTCTTCGGCATGAACATCCAGGGCTCGGCCGGGTCGACGACCGGCGGCATCAAGCTGATCCGCGGCTACCTGTTGGCCAAGGCGCTTCGCTGGAAGATCCACGGGGCCTTCCTGCCCGAGAACGCGATCCAGACCGTCCGCACCACCAAGCGCACCCTCGACGCCGACGAGGCCGGCAAGGAGTTCGGCGAGGCCGGGCTGTTGGCCATCGCCTACGGCCTGTTCTTCGCCTTGGGGACGTTGCTGTACCTCGGCGTCGAGCCGGGGCTGGCGCTCAAGGACGTCGCCTTCGAGGTCGCCTCCGCGCAAGGCACCGTCGGTCTCTCCGCCGGGTTGACCGGACCGGCGATGAACACGACCGCGAAGACCAGTTTCGTGTTCCTCATGTGGCTGGGCCGGCTGGAGATCTTCCCCGTGCTGGCTCTCATCCGCGCGGTCAGCTTCGGGATGAAGTTCCGATGAGGGCCCGATGGCTTTAGGCCGAGGCCGGTATGCCCGGCTGTGTTCATGATCGTCGTCGGGGCCGGCCGCACCGGGCGCCGCGTCCTCGAGATGGCGACGAACGAGGGCCACGAGGTCGTCGTCATCGAGCAGAACCAGCAGCGAGCCCAGGAGGCCAGCACCGACTTCGACTGCCTCGCCATCCACGACGACGGGGCCTCCGTCGAGGCGCTGGTCGAGGCCGACATCGAGGACGCCGACGCCATGATCGCGACGACCGACGAGGACGCCACCAACCTGCTCGTCATGATGCACGGGCGCGAGTTCGGCGTCCCATCCCTCGTCAGCTCGGTGAACGACGAAGCCAACAGCCGCCTGTACCGCCAGTTGAGCGTGAACGTCGTCGAGAGCCCGCACGGTCTGACCGGCGAGTACCTGTACCGCGCCGTCCAGCGGCCGGCGATCCAGGACTTCATGGAGGTCGGCAAAGGAGCCGAGATCTTCGAGATCACCGTCGACCAGGAGTCCGAGATCGCGGGCCTCACTCTCGACGAGGCGGGCCGCAAGGGCCTGTTCGACGACGAGACGATCGTCGTCGCCCTCGAACGCGACGGCGACGTGGTCATCCCCCGCGGCAAGACACGGATCGAGGCCGGCGATCTGGCGACGGTGTTCTCGCTCGACGGCGCCACGAGCGAGACGACAGCCCCGTTCATGGCCGAGCCCTGGTGACGGCGGCCCGTCCGCCGACCGGTTGAAGCTTTGGACCCGTCGCCTCCGGCCGTGCACGTCGTGGTGGCTGGGGCCGGCGAGGTCGGACCCAACGTCACCGAGGAGCTGAGACGGGAGGGGTGCTCGATCTGGTGGACCAGCCCGGCAGGAGGGGTTCGCCGTTCGGGGGCTGCTTTCAGGGAACCTACCGTCGAACCCAACCCTTTCCCGGCCGAGGGCGCTCGCGATCTCGATGACCGTCCGCCTCCCCGTCATCCAGGGCACGCTGCGCGAGGGCAACGAGACAGCCGTGGTCGCGGACTACACCCTCGAACGCTTCCGGGCCCACGAGGAGATCACATCGACGCTCGTGAACCCGGGCGAACTGGGCCTGGGGGACCTCGAGATGCGGTTGCCGAAGAAGGACATGCTGGGCGAGACCGAGCGCTCCTTCGTGGAGACGGTCGAGGCGGCCGACGGGTTCGCGATCGTGACTCCGGAGTACAACCACGGCTACCCGGGCGCGCTGAAGAACGTCATCGACCACATCTGGGAGCCGTGGGCGCACAAGGCCTTCGGGCTCGTCACCGTCGGCGGCTCGGTGGGCGGGGTTCGCTGCGAGGAGCAGCTGCGCCTCGTCGTCAACGGCGGCCTGAACAGCCAGACCGTGCCTCGCGCCGTCAACGTCCCGCACCCGGCCGACATGTTCACCGACGAAGGCCCAGCCGACCCGGACACCTGGGAGAGCCGGTTCGATCAGCTGGCCGAGCAGCTCACCGTCTATGCGCGAGCGATGCGCGAGGTCCGCGACGAGCTGACCGAGTGACGCCAAGGACAAGCCTTTGTGCCCGGAGAGCCAGTCCCGGGTATGGCCGACGCCGACGTCGACGAGGTCGACCGCGCGATCCTGCACGCCCTGCAGGCTGACGCCCGCAACACCTCGTCGAGCGAGATCGCCGACCGGGCGGGGACCTCGGACAGCACCGTCCGCAAGCGGATCCAGCGCCTCGAGGACGAGGGCGCGATCAAGGGCTACAGCGCCGAGGTCGACTACGAGACCGCCGGCTACCCGCTCCGCATGCTCCTGTACTGCACGGCCTCGATCGCCGAACGAGGCGACCTCGTGCCCGCGATCCTGGAGATCGACGGCGTCGTCTCCGTGCAGGAGCTCGTCACGGGCGAGAAGAACCTCCTCGTCACGGCCGTCGGCGAGTCCGACAGCGACATCACCCCGATCGCGCAGGAGCTGATCGACATGGGCCTGACCGTGGCCGACGAGGTGCTGGTCCGCAGCTACCGGACGACCCCCTTCAGCGACTTCGCACGGGAGTGAGGTCCCCGCGGGACCGGCCCATGGTAGAGAACACCACGTGCACGTAACGGCAAGATTTCGAACAGAGCGTTCGATGGAAACCCTTTAGTGAACGGAGCGTTCGTGAAACGTAGGCAGAGCAAGGAGACCCCAGCTCCGCCTGGAGACCCCCAACGATGCACGCGGACGAACGCGAGCGCGGTCCCTCCGGCGACCCCGATCGCCTCACAGGGGGCCCTCGCGACGGGTTTGCTCGAACGCTCACCGCCGCCTCCTGGGTGCTTTGGCTGGCCAGCCTGGCCGCCATCTGGGCCTTCGTCGCCGGCGTCGGCGCCGTGGACGTGGCCGGGCTGCTCCACATCGACGGCCTGACCGTCACGATGTGGGCCGTGGTCGCTTTCTTCACGGGCATCGTGCACACGTACTCGCTGCGGTACATGGCCGGCAACGAGGGCCGCGGCCGGTTCTTCGTCGGCGTGAGCGCCTTCGCCGCGACCGTCGGCTTGCTCGTGGCCGCCGACCACGTTGCCGTGTTCGCGGCCGCCTGGCTCGGCATGGGGCTGATCATGGCCGAGCTGATCGGCCACGCCCGCTCGTGGCCCCAGGCCCGCGAGGCTGCCCGCCTGGCCCGCCGATCGTTCCTCGCCTCGAGCCTGCTCGTCGCCGCCGGGCTCGGCGCCCTCGCGTGGGCGGCCGGCTCGACGACCCTGACCGGCATCCTCGCCGGCGTCGACGCGCTCCCGCGCTGGGCCAGGCTAGCCGCTGGGGCGGCGCTGGCCCTGGGCGCGGTCGTGCAATCGGCCCTGGCTCCCTTCCAGGGCTGGCTGATGTCCTCGATGACCGCGCCGACCCCCGCCTCGGCCCTCATGCACGCCGGGTTCGTCAACGCCGGCGGCCTCCTGTTGGCCCGCACGGCCCCGGTCTTCGCGGCCGAACCCTTCCTGCTCGGCAGCCTGGCCGTGCTCGGCACCGCCAGCGCCCTGCTCGGGAAGGTCTGGAAGTCGGTCCAGCCCGACCTCAAACGCCGCCTGGGATCGTCCACGGTGGCCCAGATGGGGTTCATGGTCCTCCAGGCCGGCCTGGGCCTGTTCGCCGCCGCCATCACGCACCTCGTCCTCCACGGGTTCTACAAGGCCTACCGCTTCCTGGCCGCGGGCACCGGCATCGCCCGCGAGTCCCCGGGCGCGGACGCGGAGGTCTCCCCGCTGGGCGTGGCCGGCTCCACCGTGGCCCTCGGCACGGGCCTCGCCAGCGCCGTCCTCTTCGCCGTCCTCACCGGCAAAGGCCTGCACCTCGACGGCGGCCTCGTCCTGGCGGGCCTGGTGGCCCTCACTGGCGTCCACGCCGCACGCCAGGTGGCCCGGCGCGCCAACCTCCGCGACTCCTGGCGCTACGGCGCCCTCCCCTTGATCGGGCTGCCCGCCGTGGCGCTGTACGCCGGCGCCTACCGCCTCGTGCGTGGACTGATGGCGGACGTGCCCGCCAGCTCGTCCCCGGTCGAGCTGACGTTCCTCCACGGAGCCCTCGCCGCCGCCTTCCTGACCACCTACATCGCGCTCGAGACCGGCGTCCACCGCCGCAGCCGCCGGCTGTACGCCTGGCTGTTGAACGCCGGCCAACCCCGACCCGAGACCGTCCTGACCTCGCGGGAGGAGTACGATGACCACTGAACAGGACCTCCGGGATATCGTCGAGGGAGCCGCCGAGAGCATCCCTCGGGCCTGGCCGCTGCACTCCTTCGTCACCGCCAACCCGCTGGCCGGGTTCGAGCACGAGCCCTTCCCCGAGGCCGTGCGGCAGGCCGAGGAGCTGTTCGGCGGCCGCGGCTACCCCGAGGCCAGCGTCTTCGATCGCGCGCTGCGCGAGGGACGGATCGACGACCAGGTGCTCTCCGAGGAGCTGGCCGCCCACGGGTTCGACGCCGAGCCCGCGGCCCTGCTCGAGCGGGCCGATAGCCGCGATCGCGCGGGGACGGACCACGAGCACCCCGCTGCCGAGCGCGTCGATCGGTTGATGGCGAAGTGGCTGTCTGCGTTCCTCGACGAGGGACGCGCCAACTGGTCGATGCCGGACCGCGAGGACGGCTTCTACCACGCCTTCCGAAAGATCGCGCCCCACGACGGCCAGATCCCCGACAACGGCGACCTCGCGATCCCCGAGCACCCGACCGAGGCGCTGGCCCAGGCGCTGGCTCCCTACCCCGAGGACGAGTGGCGTCGGATCCTCGAACACCACCTGGCCGCGCTGCCCGGCTGGACGCAGCTGATCAAGCGCCGCCAGAACGCCGACGACCCCTGGCAGGAGGCCGCCCCGATCGACCTGTTCGCGTACGCGGCCGCCCGGCTGGCCTTGGCCGACCACCTGGACGCCCCGATCGAACCCCCGACCCGCTCGGCCCCCAGCGAGGCTCGGGCCCCCGTCGAGGAGGCCTTCCTCGCCGCCTGGGAGCGCACCTACCGCGAAGATCTGGTCGAGAGCGTGCAAGCTCGGGCCCGCGCGGCCGACGAGGGCGACGAGCGACCGACGACGCAGCTGGCCTTCTGCATCGACACCCGCTCGGAGGTGCTCCGACGGCACCTGGAGGACGTCGGCGACCACGAGACGCACGGGTACGCCGGCTTCTTCGGCGTCCCGATCGAGTACGAGGCCTTCAGCGAGGAGCGATCCCACGGCGCCTGCCCCCCGATCCTCACCCCCGAACACCCCGTCGAGGAGCGCCCCACCGACGACGACGTGGCGGACCGCTACGAGGAGACGACCAGCCTCCTCGACACGGCGCTCTCGATGGTCACCTCGCTCAAGAAGAACCCCGCCACGGCGTTCCCCTTCGTCGAGCACACCGGCGCCGGGTACGGGGCCGCGTTGAGCGCTCGAACGCTCGTCCCCGGCCGCGTGCGCGATCTGCTGGACAGGCTGGCCGACCGCGTGCCCTCCCCGGCCTCGTTCTGCGAGCCGTCCCTGGAGGGCTTGGACCTGGACGCCCAGATCGAGTACGCGGCCAACGCCTTCCACCTGATGGGGATCGACACGTTCGCGCCCGTCTTCGTGTTCGTCGGCCACGCCAGCGAGACGGCGAACAACCCCTTCGACGCGAGCCTCGACTGCGGCGCCTGCGCCGGCAACCCGGGCGGCCCCAACGCTCGCTTGCTCGCTCGGATCTGCAACCGCGAGCCCGTGCGCGAGGCGCTGGCCGAGGTCGGGATCGAGATCCCCGAGGACACGGTGTTCCTGGCCGCCGAGCACACCACCACCACCGACGAGGTCGCGATCTTCCCGAGCCCCGAGCGCGATCGGCACGCCGCCATCGTCGACGAGCTCGCCGCCGACCTCGCCGAGGCCGGCCAGCGCACCGCGGCCGAACGCTGGGGCGCCGACGACCCCGCGAAGGCAGCCGACGAGGCCCGTCGCCGGGCCGCCGACTGGTCCCAGACCCGCCCCGAGTGGGGGCTGGCCGGGAACGCCGCGTTCGTGATCGCCCGGCGGGAGGTGCCCGCGGGCCTCGACCTCGACGGTCGAGCGTTCCTGCACAGCTACGACTGGCGAGCCGACGACGAGGGCAACGCTCTCGAGGCGATCTTGACCGGTCCCTGGGTCGTCACGGAGTGGATCAACATGCACTACTACTTCGCCAGCGTCGACAACGCGACCTGGGGAAGCGGATCCAAGGTGACCCAAACCCCGGTCGGGAACGTCGTCACGGTGCAGGGCAACGGGGGCGACGCCGCCACCGGCCTCCCGAAGGAGTCCCTGGTCGACGTCGACGGCCGCCTGCAACACCAACCGCTTCGCCTGTCCACGGTCGTCGAGGCGCCCGTCGACCGCGTCCGGGCGGTGCTCGCCGAGCACGACCACCTCGAGGACCTGGTCGCCAATGGCTGGCTGTCCTTGACCGTCGTCGACCCGACCCGGGACCACGAAGCGGTCGCCTTCCAAGGCGATCGCCCACCCACGGAGGCCGAGCCCGAGGCCGCCCAGATCCGAGCGCGCGCCGACGAGCACACGTAGACGTAGCTGGCGCGCACCGGCCGCCTCGACACGTCGAGGCCGGGCATCCCCAAACGCGTGGCGATGCTGGCGAGGCTCGTCGCCCGGTCGCTGGCGGAGGGGCTCGTCGATGGCGAGGCCGATCCCGGGCTCCTCGTGGACCAGCTCGTGGAGCTGATCGTCCACGAGCCGGTGTCGTTGTTGGGCCAGCGACGAGATCCCGGACGACGTGGACGGGTTCGTCTGCGACCTGACCGGCGCCCTCCCCCCGGCGGCTTAGACTGCCGGACGTGTTTTGCTTAAGCTCTCGCGCCGGTCTGAGCGTGGCAAGGTCGCGGAGCCCGAGGAAGGAAACCCCCTGTGGGTTTTCGACGGAGGGCGACAAAGAGATTGCCCGCCTCAGACCGGCGCACCAGAACATTTCCGGTCCCACGGTCTCCCCATACGAGCGGTTGGCCAGGAAATGTTCACCAAATCGAGGGGGAGCGGTCTCCGTGACCCCCCTCACGGCGGGGCCGCCCTCAGGCGGCGACGACGCGAGTTCCACGAGTACGCCTGTGGCAAGCGTTGTCGCCTTCGACCTCGAAATGCCCTCCGGGCATTCCTTCGTCTCGGCTCCGCGCTTTCACCGCCTGAGGCCGAGCGAGAGCTTAACCCAAGCATGGCCGGCAGTCTAGAGGCCCACGACCGTGGTCAGGACCGCGGTCGCTAGCGTCGGGCCCGAGCGCGTGATATTACGAGCGCTCTTGCGGAACAAACACCACGTCGTCCCCACGCGTCGTCACCTCCTCGTACGTCGCCACAAGCGCGTCTGGTTTCGTGGTGGGTTCCCGACGATGGAGACGTCCGTTGGAAAGGATCACGGGTTGGGCTCCTGTCTGGGTAACGCTGGGCATCTCGTGCGTGGACAAGAGGACCGTCTTACCCTGGTCTGCGAGTTCCTGCACGAGCTCGCGGATCTCGGTCTTCCCCGCGGGATCCAACCCGCTCGTCGGCTCGTCCAGCACGACCAGATCCGGGTCGTGCACGAGCGAACGCGCCAGATTCAACCGCTGCTTCATGCCCTTGCTGTACTCGCCAACCGCTTGCTCGGCAGCGTCCGTCAATCCAACCGTGGATAGAAGGGAATCGGCTCGTCCGAACGCCTGCTCGCGGGGCACACCCATCAGGCGAGCGTACCCCGCGAGCGCGTTGCGTCCGGACACGCTCTCGTCGAAGGGGGGAACCTCGGGCGCGTATCCCACCCGTTCCCGTACCGAGGGATCGGTCCGGGGATCGGCCCCATAAAGCGAAACCTCTCCGGTTTCAGGGGCTTCCAAGCCGAGCAGGATCCGAGTCAACGTGGTCTTGCCGGCGCCGTTGGGGCCGAGCAGTCCCACCGTCTCGCTCGAGTCGACCTCGAGGCCAACCCCATCGAGAACGGTCTTGTCACCATAGCGTACGCGGACGTCGGAGAGTTGGATCAAGGACATCGCATGCCTCCCGCGGTGGGTGCCTCGTCGGGCGCGTCTCCAGTGATTTTAACGTATAAGTGCTTCTCGACCGCTTTCAGTAACCCGGTTTCATCGGGGTTGAGCGCGGGACGATCGGGAACAATGGGTCTATCGTTCCCCTGGACGACGGTGGTCCGTGCTTGTCGGATAGTGGGGCTCGAGGCCGTACTGAGACACGCAGAGAAGCACTTAACGTACATTAACGTCCATTGTGAGCCCTCTGTTTCGGTTCACGGGAACCGCGTGAACGGTGCGAGGCCGACCGCGAGCGCTATCGGTCCTGCAGCGGCGACCACGCTTTGCAGGTCCGAGCCGACATCCACTTCGCCGACGGGCACCGACGCGTTCGACCGGACGAGCCACAGGCGGAACGAGCCGCTGGCTGCGGGCGTACCGTCCTCGTCGACGAACACGTCTGCGTTTAGTTCCGGCCCGCTAACCTCGACCGGAGGGGCGGGCCAGAGTATCGAGGTCCAGCCGTCCCTCGTCGGCAACCGTTCGTCGGGTCCAATCAGTGGAGGCGCGGCCAGATCGGGGCTCGGTGCGTCCACGGAGACCGTTTCGGTTTCCCGTACAGTCACCCCAGATGAACCCGTCCCTGTCACGGTGATCCGCGCATCCGTGGCGCAGGGCCATTCGATCGAGAGGGTGCGATGGACGGACCCGGGGTCGTCCGAAACGAGCGGACGCCTCTCCTGGGGGGCACAAGGGACTGGCGGGCCGACGGGACTGATCGAAAGCTGGCCCGAGAACCCGACTCCCTCGCCGACGGGAACGAGGGTTACGTTTCCGACGAGCTGCTGCTCGCTGTCCTTCTGTTCTGTGCGGGCGTCGATCCGGGGGACGATGGTCGGTTCGTTGTGGACGTGGACCTCGAGCAGGTAGCGACCGCCCTCAGGCTTCAGTGGTGTGGTCCAGGTTTGGCCGACGAGCACTTCCACCTGGTCCCCTACCAGGTCCGAGCGATGGTCCTCCAGATATCGGTCCTCCAGGATCTTGGTCTCCCCTGCAGCCAGGTCAATCGTCTCGTTGACCGTGAGGAAGCGCAACTGGGTCGAGATGTCGACCGGGCCGTGGTTTTGAAGATGCAGTCTGTAAGTGCGGTCTCCATTCGCGAATAGATGGGCCGTTCGAGACGGTTGTTCGCTGACCCCGGAGATCTGGATCCCGAGTTTCGGTACCGAGGCAGCGCGGATCCGAAGTTGCACGGTATCGTTTCCTTGGCGGGCTTCGACCCCCACGACGCCCGTTCCCACCTTGGTGGGCTGGATCCCGATCTCGACTTGGCTTCGGTTCCCCTCGACGATCTGCGACCCGTTCACTCCGAGTTTGGGCTGGCTCCAGGCGATGCGGACGGGTTCGGAACGGGCATCGGCATCCAGGGCTACGGGAACCTCTCCCTCATCACCCGTTCCGAGGAGAATCCCGTCGTCGTCCTGGATCTCGGCCGACAAAGCACCCGCCGAGCCGGCCAACCCCAACACGACTGCCAGGAACACCCACGTGGGCCACGAGGCGCGAACAGTCACCGGGGAATCCTCCTCCAACGGGCAGCCCCCAAGCCGATCCCTGCGAGGATTGCGCCGACGAGGCCGGGAATCGGAGACGGTCTCGCTGGCCAACCAGCGAGAGCATCCTGGGCACTCGCGTATGCAGGCGTCAAGGGATTGGTCTCGACGACAAACCCTGCCCCCACCCTGGCGAGGGCCCCGCTGAACATCTCCGTCGTCGCCAGCAACACGAGGCAGGCACCAGTGGACGAGAGCAGGGCCATAATGCGTGTCCGCGCGAGACCCGACACGAGGGCACCGAGACCCCAACCGAGGACCACGACGGGAACGAGGCTCGCGAAGACTCGGAGAGCCAAGCCTCTCCCGAGGACGGTCGACAGCCACAGGGTTCCGACGAGGACGGCTATCGACGCCGAGGACAGGACGAGCGCGAGACCGAACGTAACCGAATTGCGGTGGACCGAGCCCAGCGGCAACGCTGCCTCGAGGAGCATCATGCGATTCTCTCGCGAGCGAGGAAGTGGATCGGCGGTGATCATGGCTGCTGGGAATAGTGCGGCGGAAACCAGCACGAATCCGAGCCACTCGGTCTTACCGAGGTAGGCGGCCCGGTCCAGCGCGTAACCGAGATGGAGCGCCAGAATCGATAGAGCGGCGATCCCGGCGCGAGTAACGCTGGACCGGACCAGTTTGTGGCTTTGTTGACGAACGAAAGCGCGAGACCCCGGCATAGAATCTCCTACTACTTGTTCTTCGTCTCCTTCTTATCGTACTCTCCTTCTTCGCTCTCCTCCTCAGCCCAGTCGGTGCAGGCGTCGTGACTCTCCTTACAACCACACTTGCAGTCGTTGGCTTCGTTGAATCCCTCTTCGTCCTCCCAGCAGCAGGCGTAGCCGGGCTCGGATTCCTGGTCTCCGCAGGTTTCCGAGCAATCATCGCCCCAGCCGGCCGTCTCACAGGAGCACGTCGTCCCGGGTGACTCTGGCTCGTCGTCGCCGGGTAGGTGTTGGGCCGGCATGATGATCTGCTTAGCGAGTTTATCTCCTGCTTCGCCCATACTGGAAGCTTGGACCGAGTAGTTGCTTTCCGTTCCGTTCTCGTTCGAGTTCTCCTCGCTACTATTCGACTGGGCCACTACGGCTCCGGCGACCCCGAGTCCAGTCACCAGCATAGCAGCAACAATGGCGGTACCCATCCTTGCGTAGATGCTCTTCATTTTTCTTCTTCTCCAGTTCCGTCTTCAAATCCTCAAATCTCGCGAATTAGGTGATTCGAGGAAACGTTATGCATATCCTCATCGTAAATGATCTGATTGGTTCCTGCGATGTTCTGCGGAAGCTCCTCCAGTCGGTACTTCTCCGACATGTCGGCTCGGTTTTCGTCCCCGTCCTCGCTGTGGATCGTTTCCACTGTGAAATTGATATAGGAGGAGTTAGAGGCAAGAGCAGCTGCAGCCTCGAACGTCCCAGCGTCCTGAACGGGATAATAAGTGACATAGGCGTGGGAGCGATCGACACGATCGAAACGGAACCAGCCTGCAGGGATCCCGAGTAGGTCGCGGCAACCATCCCGCAGTTTTAGCGTCTCTCCCTCCTCATGATCGAGGGCAATTTGGACGTTCCCCTCGTCGCTCGTTACTGACAAATTGAGATTGCTAGGGTGGAGAATCGTCGAGTCGCTGATCTGGTATTCGACCTTCGCGGTGGACTCCCCCCTTTCAACGAGCACTGCGGTGATGTTGATGGGTTCGACGACGAACTCTTCCCCGACTGGGACGTGGTCCACCGCGGAGGCATCGATGGTTTGCGTCTTGTTCCCCGTCCAAATCGTGCGCTGAATCTCGTAACGGTGTGGTTCACCGAAGGGGTTGTCGAGTTGAGCGGTTCTCATGCTCTCTCCTTCTTGAAGGCCCAACACGTACGGGGAGAGCAACCGGGCAACCTGATCATCCGATCCCGGTGTTATTCTTCCCTCGGCTGCGCCCCCGTCCAGGGGATAAACCACGTTCTTCTCATCGTCCAACACCTCGAACTGTATTTCGACAGGCGTAGCTGGTCGAACGGTCTCCTCCTCCTCCAGCTCCCAGGGCGTCAGCATTCCTGTACCGTCGACGACCAAGGGGGCTGCCGACACCAGCGCCGTAGCAAGTCAGAGCAAGGCGACCCAACCCTTCATTGCTATCTCAAACTAGTATTTGGAGAGAATGGTTTATACTTTATGGAACAATACGACCACAGAATAAATACTCGGCGAGATGAGGGGCATTCTTGTCGAAGAATTGACCGACTGTCTTCGGATCGAAGCGGGTGGTCCAGCCGATTTCACTTCGACCCATGCGCCAAAAACTTCTTCACGGGGATCCGACCCATCTTGGAGCCGTACCAACCGTGACCGACGCCGCCGGCGACGACGAGCTCCTGCGCCAGGCCCTGGACGGCCTCGTCGAGATTGCCAGTAACGAGCGTCCCGCGTCCGTGCAGGCCAACCTCCGCGAGCAGATCGCCGAGGCGGGGAGCGCGGGGGTGAGCCTCACGAGCCCGTCTTGTCGACCTGGTACCACTCGCCATCCCAGCTCAACCCGTACGCGAGGAGCGAGCGGATGTTCAACAGGCCGAAGCCGGGGTAGATGAGCGGGATCAACGCGATCGCGGGGCTGGCCTGCGGGATGTGGCCGGCCTGGCGGTCGGCGAGCACGACCGGCAGCGTGGCCAAGGCGATGGCGGCCAGCGGGACGAGGAACAGGATCTCGAGGTCGAGCACGAGCAACAGCAGGATCTTGGCTGCCAAGGCGAGCAGGAACAGGCCGGCCGCCAGCGTCGTGGCCAGCCTACACGTCGACAAGGCCCCGCGCCAGCCGCCGTGGGTGAAGCCGCCGCGCAGCGCCTTCACCAGCACCTCGATGTGGCCCATGCGCCACCGCTTGCGTTGGCCCCAGAGGTCCGACAAGGTGTGCGGGGCCTCCATCTCGTTGGTGAGGCTGCGGGTCTGCTGGACGTCGAGGTTCGCGCGGAAGCACTCGTGCGCGAAGTCGAGGTCCTCGGTCAGCATGTCGTCGAGGCCGTCCACCGCCTCGTAGGCCTCGGGCGTGAACGCCACGGAGGAACTGCGGCAGTAGGTGAACCCGAGCGGTTCGACGAGCTTGTGACCGGCGTGGAAGAGCAGGCGTTCGCCGTAAGCCAACGCCTCGACGGGGCCGCTGACGCGGGGGACCCGGCGTGCCTGGAAGACGTCGCGCCCGTCCTCGGTAAGGGCGTGGACGGCGGTGGGCACGTACGCGGGGTCGACGCGTTCGTCGGCGTCGAAGGCGCAGAACACGTCGGCGTCCAGCCGCTCGACGGCGTCGTCGATCGCGCCGGCCTTGGACCCCGGGTAGCGGTTCTCGAGCACCTGGACGTCGGGGTGCTCGGCCAGCTCGCGGGCCCGCGCCTTCGTCTCACGGTCGCCGGGCTCGGTCAAGATGGCGACCTCGAGGTCCTCGTAGTTCGAGGTCACAAGCGTGCCGACGCTCTCCTCGAGCACGTCCCCGTCCCGGAAGGCGGGTACGAGGGCGGCCACGCGGGGTCCCTCCCTCACGCGGCCCTCGGGTCCCTCGCCGTGCACCTCGCGCGCCAGCATCGCTCCGCTGAGGACCACGATGGCGGCGAACACGAGCGCGGCGGGGATCGCGTCGATCATGGCCACGCGCACGAACAGGCCCCAGACGTCGAAGGAGACGGCCTCGATCTGGAGGCCCTGGTAGGCGCCGTACACGACCACGATGGCGCTGACCACCAGGAAGGCGACCCGCTCGGCCACGTTCCGCGCGAGCCCGAGCATCCATCCTCCAAGACGACGGGGGGTACCCTGAACCTTTGGGTGTTCCCCCTATCCGCTCCCGTTCGCCAAGTCCCACCGCCAGGGCGCCCTGGGGGCTGGCCGTCTCGTCCTCGGGACGGGCTCCTCCCGGAAGGCTCAAACGTCACCGCCGCCTGGCACCGTCGATGGGTCTCTCCGCGCTGCGTGACGTCCTCGATCCCAAGCCCTTCGATCTCGCCGAGCTCGAGGGACGCCGGGTCGCGGTCAACCGGCTCGAGCTGTACGCTCGCCTGCGCGTCGAGCCGGTCTGGGTGTTCGACGGCGAGCCCCCCGAGCTGAAGGCCAAAACGATCGAGAAGCGCCAAGCCCAGCGGGAGAAGGCCCGCGAGGAGGGCGACGAGGTCGGAGCGGCCCGCCTGGAGGACTCCCAGATCCGGGAGGCCAAGACCCTGCTGGACACGCTGGGCGTGCCCTGGTTCCAGGCGCCCGAGGAGACCGACGCCCAGCTGGCCTGGTGGGTGGCCAACGACCACGTCGACGCCGGCATCACCCAGGACTACGACGCCGCGCTGTACGGGTGCCCGACCACCTTGCGCTACGTGCGCGCCTCCGGCAACCGGGATCCCGAGCGCATCACGCTCGAACGGCGACTGGCCGAGCACGAGATCACCCGCCAGCAGCTCGTCGACGCGGCGATCCTGATCGGCACCGACTACAACGACGGCGTCCACGGCGTCGGCCCGGTGCGCGGGCTCGACCTCGTCCGCGAACACGGCGACCTGCAGGCGGCCGCCCAGGCTCGCGAGGCCGAGCTCCCCCGCGCCGAGGCCGTGCGTGAGCTGTTCCTCGATCCGACCGTGGCCGAGCAGCCCCCGCCCGGGGCCAGCGCGCCCGATCCGCCGGCCGCGCGCAGCCAGCTGGCCCGCCACGGGTTGGCTAAAAGCCGAGCCAAGCGCTTGGTCCAGGGCCTGGGGCAGCCGCTGGCCGCCGACACCCGGGAAGCCTGAGCCCGGCCATGCCGGCCAAGCCGCCCGCTGCCCTGACGCTGGACCTGTTCGGGACGCTGGTCGACTTCTCGCTCGTGCGGGACGAGCGCCCGCTCGTCGGGGACCTGTTGGCCGAGGGCGACCACGAGGCCGACCCGGACGCGGTGCTCGATACGTGGGTGCAGGCCAGCTTGGCCGAGCGCGCTCGCACGCCGTTCCGCACGGTGCGGGCCAGCCTCGTCCAGGGCGCCGGGGCTCTCGCCCGCCGTCACGATCTCGCGATCGATCCCAGCTACTGGGCGAGCGCGCTGGAGAGCCTGTGGGCCACGCGGCCGCTCCGCGAGGACGTGGCCGCCGCGCTGGAGCAGGTCCGATCGGCCGGGGTGCCGTGGGCGGTCGTGTCCAACGTCGACGAGCCCGTGCTGTCAGCGCTGGCTCGACGGACCGGACTGAGGAGGGCGGCCGACGCGGTCGTCTCCTCGCACCAGGCGCGGGCATACAAGCCGCATCCGCGCCCGTTCTGGATGGCCTTGGACCGGTTGGGGGTCGAGCTCGGCCGGGCCGTGCACGTCGGCGATTGCGCGGGCGAGGACCGGGCGGGAGCCAAGGCTGCCGGGATGCGGGGAACCATCCTGGTCGAGGGGTCGCTCACGGAGGCGATCGCGGCGGCGCTGGACCCCTAATCCTCGTCGAGGACGCCTTCCTTGACCGTGGGCACGGGCCAGGCGTCCATCTGCTTGAGCGTGCGCGTGAACAGGCCCATCATGCGGTGGTACTCCCACGTCGAGACGCGGGTGCGGCCGAACACGCGCCGCAGGCATCGCAGCATCAACGTCAGCTTGTGGTCGCGCACGCGGGCTTGCTTGCCCACGTGCTCGAGCGTGGCGAACAGAATCTCCATCTGCTCCTTGGTGGCCGAGGCCCGGCGCTCGGGCGCCCACCGCCCCCGAGCCACGAGCTCGTACAGCCCCACGGACGCGGCGTGGGAGAGGTTCATGCTCGGGTAGTCCTCGTGCACGGGGATCCGCGTCACGACGTCCATGAGCTCGAGTTCATCGATCGACAGGCCGTCGTCCTCGCGGCCGAACACGAGCGCGAGGGTGCCCTGCATGCGTCGGGCGGTGTCGGCGGCCTCGGGGAGGGCCAGCCCGTCGCGGACGTGGTCCTGGGTCTTGCCGGCGAGCTGGGCGGTGAACCCGACCGCGAGGTTCGTCCCCTGCAGGCCCACCTCGAGGGAGTCCACGGTTTCGGCGTCGTCGAGCAGGTCGTCGGCGTGCACCGCCATCATCTGGGCCCGGTCGGTCAGCTCGGGACCCTCGACGACGACGAGATCGTCGACGCCGAAGTTCGCGCACACGCGGGCGACGGCGCCGACGTTGCCCTCGTACTTGGGTTCGACGAGCACGACGCGGAACCGCTCGCCTTGCTCGAGGCCGCGATCGGTCACGAGGCCTCGATAGCGGCTTCAGGTAAAGGTTTCACCTGTGCTTGTTCAGCTCGTTCTCGAGCTTGGCCCGCTGCTCTTTGAGGCGCTCGACGATGCGCTCGTAGCCGTCCTCGCTGATCTCGCCGAGCCCGAGCTTCACGTTGGCGCGCTGGAGCTCCTTGTTGACCTTCTCCAGTTTCTCGTTCAGCTCCCGGATCCGCTTGTTGCCGCCGTTGGCGCCGTTGGTGACCTTCTTGGACTCGCTGAACGGTACCCCCTCGAGCTCGGCGTCGGCGGTCTGGTGGGGTTCGGGGGCATCGCGGTCGGCGTACTTCTCGCCGGGCAGTTGCGGGGAGTCGTCGGCGTCGTCCTCGATCCGGCGCGTGGCGAGCATGTTGGAGACGATGACGAGGACCAAGGTCCCGCCGCCGATCATGCCAAGCATCGGGTCGAAGCCCTGCTCCATACCTGTCAGTGCCACCCCTCCCGCCACGATCCCAGCACCGAAGGCTAGCAGGATCGCGACGCGAGCCCAAGCTCGCTTCCGCCGTTCGGGAGACGAGGGAGGCGTGCCCGCCACGGGCTTTGTTCGACGAGCGCAACGGAAAAAGGCTACGTGATTCCCCCTCGCCCAAGGGGGAACCGAGCCGACCGCGAGCCGACGGCGACCGCCGACGGGACCCCCAAGTTGGCTGCGTTGGGCAGGGGTGGGGGAGGGAGAACGAAGCAGGGGGCGCGATTTGAACGCGCGTTAACGGATCTGCAATCCGCCGCCTAACCACTTGGCTACCCCTGCGACGGGCCCTCCGACAGCGGGGACCGGTTAAGGGTTTTTCGCGTCGCGGGGCTTCCGGCCTGCGACCCTGACGGGCCGGTGTCCAGGAACACTTTTAGGGCGACGGAGAGAGTGTCAGGCACATGCAGCGAGCCGTCTTGCTGGCGCTTTTCCTCCTCGCCGCCCCCCTGGCCGGATGCATCGGCAGCGAGGACCTGGGCACGGATGCCGCCGAGCAGAGCACGGACCCCGTGGACGAGACGGTCCCCGACGTGGAGAACCCCTCCGCGTTGAAGGCCGCCCATCCCAGCTTCGGGTTCCCGACGATGAACGACCCGACCCAGGGTGTCGAGGGTGAGGTGCCTGGCTGGTGGGCGCCTCCCGAGCCACGCGACCTGCCCGATCAGGTGACCGAGGTCGAGCACCTCGCCAACGACGGCACCGACGAGGAGCGAGGCGCCGGCATCGCCGTCTTCGGCTCGCTGGCGATCGTACCTGGCTACATCGACGAGACGACGATCTACGACATCTCGGACCCGACGACCCCCGAGAAGCTGTCGGACCTCGGCGATCCGCCGGCCCGCGACGCGGACACGATCGCGTTCCCCGACGGCACCCTGTACGCCGTGTTCGCCACGGACAGCGGTGTCGTGCCCGTGTACGACATCACGGACCCGACCGACCCGCAGAAGGTCTCCACGATCGAGCCCGAGCGCGGCTCCCACAACGTCGGCGTCGTGCCCGGAACGCCCCTGCTGTACAACTCCGCCAGCAACGGCGGCGGCACCGGGAGCCAGGTGCCCGGCGAGGGCTCCAGCGGGACGGCCATCTACGACCTGTCCGACCCGTCCAGCCCCGAGATGGTGACCGACTTCGAGAACGGGTACAGCTGCCACGACATCAGCTTCCACATCAGCGAGGACCAGCAGCGCGCCTACTGCGCCGGCATCCAGATGACGCAGACCTGGGACATCAGCGACCCTCGCGATCCCAGCGTCGTCGTGGACATCCCCGTGCACCACGGCGTCTCTGGCACACCCAGCACGGGCGTCGGCAGCGCGTTCTTCAGCCACCTCGCGATGGTGAACGAAGACGCCTCCGTGCTGATCGTCGGCGACGAGAACGGCGGCGGCATCGCCCCCGCCTGCGACGCGTACGCCGACGCCGCCGGGCAAAGCGCCAGCGGCCCGGCCGGCAACCTTTGGTTCTACGACATCAGCGACGAGGAGAACCCCCAACTGCAGGGATGGTTCTCGCCGCCCAGCCACTACGCCTCCAACCCGCCCCAGGACGACCGGATGACCGAGATCGGCGGCACCGAGGTCCCCGCCGGCTGCACCGCCCACTTCGGACAGCTGATCCCCGGCGAGGAGAAGCTCGCGATGGCCTTCTACGGCGCGGGCGTCGTCCTCGTCGACTTCTCGGACCCCGCCAACCCGATCATGGTCGACCAGTTCAACGACAACCGCAACGTCTGGGACGTGTGGACCTACCAGGGCTACATGTTCGCCGGCGACCTGGCGAACGGGTTCGACGTCTACCAGGGCAACTGACGTCCACGCGCGGCAGGCTCCGAGCGGTTTTTCACGGTGGCGGAGCCTGCCCGTCGCGATGCCTTACGAGCCCGCGGAGCGCTTCGACCAGGTCTCCTACGCGATCCGGGACGTGCTCGGTCCAGCCCGGGAACTCGAGGCCCAAGGCCACGACGTCCTCAAGCTGAACATCGGCGACCCGTGCGCCTTCGACTTCGAGCCGCCGACCAAGCTCCTCGAGGCCCACCGGCAGGGGGCTCGCCCGGCCGGGTACTCCCCCAGCCAGGGGAGCCGATCCGCTCGCGAGGCGATCGCCCGCTACGAGCGGTCCCGCGGCGTCGACGTCGGAGCCGAGGACGTGGTCGTCACGACCGGGACCAGCGAGGCACTGGGGTTGCTGTTGGCCAGCGTGCTCGATCCCGGCGAAGAGGTGCTCATTCCCGGGCCGGCCTACCCGCCCTACGTCTCCTTGCCGCTGATCACGTCGGCGCAGAGCCGAGCCTACCCGTGCCGGATGGAGGACGGCTGGGCACCGGACCCCGACGCGATCCGCGAGCGCATCGACGAGGACACGCAAGCCCTCGTCGTGATCTCCCCCAACAACCCGACCGGCGCCACGATCCCCGAGGACGTGCTCGAGGAGATCTGCGAGATCGCCTGGGAGCACGAGCTGTTGCTGATCACGGACGACATCTACTGGGAGCTGTCCTTCGGCCAGCGCCCCACGACGGCCGGCGCGATCGGACAAGGGCCCGTGGTCGTGCTCGACGGCCTGTCGAAGAGCTGGCTCGTGCCTGGCTGGCGGGCCGGCTGGATGGCCTTCCGCGACCCCGACGACGAGCTGGCCGGCATCAAGGAGACCGTCATGAAGCAGGCTCGGCTGCGGCTGTGCTCTCCGGCCCCCATGCAGGCGGCGATCGCGAACACGCTGACGCCCAACGCCGACCACCTCGACGACGTGCGTCGCCGGCTGCGCCGCCGCGCCGAGACCGTCTACGAACGCGTGCAGTCGACCCAGGCCCTCTCGATGGCAAAGCCGGAGGGCGCCTTCTACGCCTTCGTCCGCATCGACGACCTCGAAGGATCGGACAAGGACTGGGTGCTGGACCTGCTCGAGGAGGAGCAGGTGCTCACCGTGCACGGCAGCGGGTTCGGCGACGCCGGGACCGGCCACTTCCGCATGGTGTACCTGCCACCCGTGGACGTGCTCGAGGACGCCATGGACCGCATCGTGCGGTTCGCGGAGTCACGCTGAGAGGACGCCAGGGGGAGGGGGAGGAGGGCACCGAGTCGCCCCCCGGACACTGGAACGGAGACGCAGAGGATCCCTCAGAGCGGAACGGGTCTCCCGGGTCGGTTGGCCGGGGTTGGCCTCGGTTCACCCGGTGCCGGTCTGCGTCCTCACGGTTCGACGGCGCCGCCCCACAGCTGGGCGCGCACCTGCTCGTCGAGGGCGGCCTGCTGCTCGTCGAAGGATCGCTCGGGCATCGGCTGATCGCCGACGACGACGTCGGTCGCGTTCGCGCCCGTGCGCTCGGCGACGACGCCCCAGCCCTCGGCCCCCCACTGGGCCCAAGCCAGGTCCTCGGGCACCGGGAACGTCGGCGCCACGACGGGGTAGGCCGAGATCCATTCGCTGCTGCTGTGCTGGGCGGTGTAGCGGACGGCCTCCTCGAGCTCGGCCCGCGTCAGCTTGCCATCGTCCAGCATGCCAACGTGGGGGCCCGTGATCGCTGGCCCCTCGGCGATCGCCGCATCGCGCGTGCCGCCGACATCGTCGCCAAGCTTCTCGCGAGCCTCGAGGAGGGTCTCGCCCATCACGCCGGCGACGTTGGGTGTGGCCGCGCTCGTGCCGCCGTGCTGGGCGCTCTCCTTCGTGGACTCGTGGTCGGCGGCCGGGATGTCCCCGGTCGCGTAACTGGAGACGTCGACCGGTTTGCCGCTGGCGGTGATGAAGCCCTCGTCGCCGGAGCACCCGCACTCGTCGAACACGCTGGTGGCGCCGACGGTGACGGTCCAGTCGGGTCCGGCCAGCGGGTTCGTGTACGTCGGCTGGGGGACGAGGAAGGCGTTCGCCATGCCGTTGCCGGCTGCCGCGAGCACGGTTTGGCCCCGCTCGACGGCGGCTCGCGTGTTCTGGGCCGTCTCGCCGCCGGCACCGAGCGGGTTCAGGTCGTTGTTGCCCGCCGTCGGGACCCCGGCGTTACCGATGGTGCCCCACGAGTTGGAGACGATGTCGATCCACGGCTGGGCCAGCGCCCAGGAGAGCCCGGCCTCGCCCTCGACGGACACGATCAGGCACCGCTCACAGGACCCGACCGTGTTCCCGGCGGCGACGGCTGCGCTGGCCGTGCCGTGACCGTTCTCGTCGGTCACGGTGTCCCCGCCGGCGATGTTCCCGCCCGCGTGGTAGGCGCCGACGATCTTGGTGCCCGGCAGCCAGTACAGTCGGTTCGCATCGACCTGGTCCCAGTCGTCCTGGTCACGGGCCTCGTCGTAGGGCGCATCGAGCGTGAGGTCCAGGCTGGGGGTCGGTTCCGGGTACTCCTCGATGTAGTTGGACGGGTGCTCGTCGAGGGCGAGGGATCCGGGGTAGGTGTCGGCCGAGAACTCGTCGTGGTAGGGGTTGATCCCTGTATCGACGACCCCGACGACGACGGTCTCCTGGTCCGCGTTCGGCCCCGAGGGCTCGGAGTCCCCGGTGAGGACGGCGTCGACCGTCAACGTGACCGGGGTCTGGATGGCCGACCAGGGCTCGACCGAGAACTCGTAGCTACCCCAAGGGGGCGCGTCGAGCGACAGGGACTCGCTCGTGCCGGGTTCGCGGCTCTCGGCGAGCGTGATGCCCTCGAAGTCGACGACGAGCTCGGCGTCGGCTGTCGAGTTGCCATCGAGTTCGCCATCGGGCGCGGTCAGCTCGGTGTCGAGCTGGACGATCCGGCAATCCGGGGAACCGATGTCGAACGTGACGGACCCCGACTCGAGGCTGGATCCGAGCACGGTCTCGTCGGGGAGACCGGTCGCGGTCATCGTGGCCTCCTCGTGCACGTCCTCGCAGGCCTCCTCGACGGACATCGTGGCCGGCGCGATCCCCACCAGCGTGGAGACGACCAACGCCAGCGCCAACCCGAGTCCTGCGAACGTCGAACCGGATGCATCCGAAGCCAAGATCGAGAACCTCCCTGTCGGTAACCTCGAATGGGGCGCGCGTGGCTTAACCTTTGCTTACCTCCGAGCTTCACGAACAGACGCTCGCGGTCGCCTGAGGAACAGGGGTCCCACATCTCGTTCGTATCCCTCCTGACAGAGGGAGGGGGTGCGTTGGTCACGATGTCGGAGACGATGACCCTCCGCGGGCTCGTCCGCGTCGCCTCGATCGTGTCCACGATCGCCGAGGAGCCGATAAACGCCGGCGGCACGTACACGTTCGACTGATCCGGCTCACCGTTGCCGGGGCCGCCGCGGGCTCACCACCCACACCACACCACACCACACCCTGCTCGTTCCTTGCTCGATCCACTCCTAG
The DNA here is from genome assembly GCA_003009755.1 of Thermoplasmatales archaeon SW_10_69_26. Taxonomy (GTDB): domain Archaea; phylum Thermoplasmatota; class SW-10-69-26; order SW-10-69-26; family SW-10-69-26; genus SW-10-69-26. The sequence continues at coordinate 80,853 of PXUB01000038.1, read as the reverse complement.
GGCCCCGGCCCGGTCACCCTCACCCCGCCAGGACCACTTTTCAACCATCGCTGGCTTGGCCGTCCGTGGCCGAGGACGACGAGTACACGTTGGCGGACGCCGCAGCCGCCGCCACTCGCATGCTCAAGCACAAGGTCTCCGACGCCGAGATCAAGGATCTGCTCCCTGAGCACTACCAGGACGACGCGTTCGCGATCGCGCGGCTCCGCAACAAGGCCAGCGACCGCTTCGAGGACCCCTGGGAGCTGTGGTTCACCGACCAGGGCCTCCGGTACGCGACGCCCGACCGCGTCGCCCGGGCCCGAGCCCAACGACTCGAGGGCTTCGGCGACGTCGCCGTCGACCCCGCGTGCGGGGTCGGCATCCAGCTGGCGTTCCTCGCCCGCACCTTCGAGCAGGCGGTCGGCATCGAACGCGACGAGGAGACCGCCGAGCTCGCCGAACGCAACCTGCAGGCCCTCGGGGCGGAGGCAGAGGCCGAGGTCGTCGTGGCCGATGCCCTCGACCCGGGGGCCCGCGACCGCGTGCCCGATCCGGACGTCGTCGTCTGCGACCCGGCGCGGGACCCGGAAGCCGAGCGCCGGACCCTGGACGACCTGTCCCCGGACCTGGGCAAGATCCACGCCCGCTACGCCGAGGATGCGCAGGCCTGGTGCTACGAGCTCCCGCCGATGATCGATCCCGACCGGGTCCGCGAAGCCTTCGAGGCCGAGCTAGCCTACACCTCGCTGAACGGCGACCTCAACCGCCTGGCCATCTACGGCGGGCAGGCCCGCGAGGCCGACCGAAGCGCGCTCACGCTCCCGGCAGGGGAACGCATCGATGATCGCGAGCCCACCAGCGAGCTCGTATCCGTCGAGGAGCCCGACGAGATCTTGCACCGGGTCGACCGGACGATCGTCCGGGCCCAACTTTTGCCCCAACTCGCCCACCGAGCCAACGCCGACGGGCTCCTCTCGGAGGAACACCCTCGCCGCTACCTGTTGACGAGCGACCGCCCCGCCGCCACCGCGTTCACGAACGACTTCCAGGTGCTGGACACCCACACGTGGAACCTCATGGGCTTGCGCGAGAAGCTCAAGCGCTTGGACGCCGGGCACGTGACCCTGCGCGCCGGGATCGACCCCGACCGCTATTGGGACGTACGGAACGCGCTCGAGGAAGGCCTCGAAGGATCCGTCTCCGTCCAGTTGTTCCGTGTCGGGGACCAGGGCATCATCGTGCGGCCCGTCGATCAACAGGCCGGCAACTGACTTGCCCAACCCTGCGACGAGCGGGGTAAGCTCGTCCACGGGTTCGTCGACGAGACGAAGATCCACCGGCACCGGCCTCCATCGGGCGAGGCCACGCAGGGGAGATCATCGGGCAGCTCGCCGCCAGCTCGGCTGGTGTGAAGGGGACCACACCGTTCGATGTTCTTCCCGAGCGGGTCTCGATCCCCGTAGCGAAGCTCGTCGACGATGAGGGCACCGGCCAACGCCTGTCCTCGGTCGACCGATAGGTTGATCGTGACGTTAGGGCGGATGGCCGCGCCGAGGTCCGGATGGGCTTCGCGCGAGCTCGCCAGCTGGGAGCCAGAGCGGTCGCCCGGAGCGGGGGTCTCCGCGGCGAACGTCCTCTCCACGCCGTCGCTGGGGCCTTCGTCGTGGTCCGCAAGCCGGAGGTCGCCGACGATCGTCTGCTCGACCGTGTCCACCTCCGGGCTTTGGCCTGGGATGCCGGCCACGGCGGTCAGCGCCGTGCCCGCGACCAGCATAGCGAGTAGCAGGCCTCGCCCGAGGCTCCCAAGACCACGCGTGGCACTCGCCGCCGGGGATCATCCCGCGGGGGTGCCACTGGGGCCAGTTCAGATCTCGGCGAGCTCGCGGTGTTCGGGATCCTGGAGCATCGCCGCCAGCTCCATGGCCGTCTCCCGGGCGGCGTCCTCGGTCAGCTCGCACTGCCTGGCCGAGGGCTCGGGGTCCGTGCGCCAGCCATCAGTGGTCGTCTCGGCCGGCACCTCGAGGCCCGCATCCCGCAGCTGGGGAACGATCTCGGCCAGCCAGGCTTCCCGAAGCTCGTCGTCCGTGGCCTCGAGCACGCCGGCATCCAGGTCCTCGGGGAACCGTTCGTCGTCCTCGGCTCCGAACACCGTGACGGCGTGGGGCCAAAGGTCGTCGAGGGCCGCCTGGAAGTGTTCTCGAGCGCCCGTGTCCTGGGCGGCCTGGCTCAGCCACGCCGATCCGTGGCGAGCATGCCAGCTGTCCTCTTGCTCGATCTTCGAGAGCGGTTCCCGGAGCTTGACGCCGTCGGCAATCGCGGTGAGCTGGTCGAGAAGAGCTCGACCGTACAGGACCTGTCCGAGGACGAGATGGCCCCATGAGTTCCAGGGGGTCGACCAGGCTGGCGTCCAACGGAACTCGTCGGGCTCGCGGTCGTACTGGAGCTCGACCTTGTCGAGGTCGTGAAGCTCCTCAGCCATCTGGTAGAAGCCACGGGCCTGGCCGAGCTTGTCCTGGCTCATGCTGGAGACCGCCACCTGTTCCTCCGTGCTCGGGGCGCGCTCGACCCACGTTCCGTACCGGAGGCCAGCCGCCAGCGTCGAATCAGCGACCGACAGCGTGAGGTCTCGCGAGGGTTGGCGATCCGTCACGTTAGGCACCTCGGACGTCGTCGAATCGGTGGACAGACCCGCGCGGAACGACCGCCATCTCCGCCCAATTCGCATCCTCGCCATACAGTGAACGGGCGTAGTTCTCGGCGAGCGCTGGGTTCAGGGCGTTGACACTGCCGACGAGGCGCAGTTGCTCCTCGCCGCCCTGCTCCTTGCCGAACACCCAGTAGACGGTTTCCTCGGCCACAGACCTGCAAAACCGCTCCCCGTCAAAAGCGTTCGCTCGAGACAAGCGACCCGAACCCAACCACCCACCCATGAGAACGTGAAAGGAAAGGGCGACCGACAGCGAACCACAACTCCCGAGGGCGCTAGCACCTCAGTACCGCGCGGAACGCAGGAGGACTTAACTTCCGGGTTCGGAATGGGACCGGGTGTCAACCCCCCGCTATGGCCGTCGTGTCACCCCGTGGAAAATCAACCCGACTTGCTCAGCCAGGAAACGGAGATCGTGCATACGCGAGTCTATTTGAAGGTCGGAGCTGAAGCGTTACGACGGCAACAGAACGTTAGTAGACGCGGGCTGAACACCTCGCGAACGCTCGATGCTTACACCCCGTCCCTATCAAGCCCGTCTTGTGCGGGCGCTCCACTGGCTCGTCTTGAGGTGGGTTTCGGGCTTAGATGCTTTCAGCCCTTACCCCTTGGCGCGTAGCTGCCCTGCAATGCCCTTCCGGACAACAGGTGCACCAGTGGCGCCGAAGCCTCGTTCCTCTCGTACTGAAGGCCTCTTCCCCTCAGCCAGCAACGGTTCCTAAAGATAGCAACAAACCTGTCTCACGACGGTCTAAACCCAGCTCACGACCCCTTTTAATGGGCGAACAACCCCACCCTTGGCAGCTGCTGCACCACCAGGATAGGGGGAACCGACATCGAAGTAGCAAGCCTCCAGGTCGATATGGGCTCTTGCTGGAGACAACCCAGTTATCCCTGAGGTAACTTTTCTGACATCTCTGAGCCTCACCAATGGGCTTCAGAGGTTCGTTAGGCCCAGATTTCTCTTCGCCGACCCTCATGATGCGGATCGGCGTCAAGCAGTCTTTTGCCCTTACACTCTACGTCCGAGTCCTGACCGGACTGAGACTGCCTTTGGGCGCGCTTGTTAACGTTTCGAGCGCGTGGCGCCCCACCCAAACTGCCCACCTACGGGTGTTCTCCCGAAGGAGTTAGCCCTACGGTCCTCGGGGGGTAGTGTCTCATGGACGGCTCCCCCCACGCTAGCGCGCGGGGATCAATGCCTCCTACCTACTCTGCACACCAAGGCCCATAGAGCAGCCGCAGGCTGCAGTAAAGCTCTACAGGGTCTTCGCTTCCCTTAGGAACAGATCGGCCTGTTGCGCCGATATAGTAATTTCGCCGGACTGCAGCCAGGGACAGTGGGGCCCTCGTTGCTCCATTCATGCAAGTCGCCAATTATGCGACAAGGTATTACGCTACCTTAAGAGGGTCATAGTTACCCCCGCCGTCTACGGGCCCTTCGTCCTGTTGTACCAGGTGTTCAGGTGCCCGCACTGGGCAGGACTCATGGGCTATACAAACCCTTTCGGGCTAGCAGCCCACTATGTTTTTATTAAACAGTCGGGGCCCCCTGGCCACTGCGACCAGCCCATAACTGGGCTGGCACCCCTTATTCCGAGGTTACGGGGCCAGTTTGCCGAATTCCCTTGGCTGCGTTGCATCCGATACGCCTTGGACTGCTCATCCAGGGGCACCTGTGTCGGTTCTCGGTACGGACGATCTCGGTGACTCTTACCTGATTTTCACGGACACCCGGTTCGGGGAAAGCCGCCCGAGGGCAGCCCTATCGTGGGTTCTTCTCCTTCTCGCCATTACGGCTCTCCAGAGATTTATGCACTTCGCCACAACGGAAATTGTGGTTCCCTTACCCCGATGTGTCAAGGGTAAGACAGGGCCGAGATCGGTACTGGAATATTAACCAGTTTCCCATTCTTGAGCGTCGGTTAAGAGCTCAATTAGGACCGACTAACCCTCGACTGATGAACATCGTCGAGGAAACCTAGCCCCTACGGCGGAACGGATTCTCACCGCTCTACGCTGCTACTTTTACCAGGATTCTTGTTCGAACGCGGTCCACACGAGCTCACGCCCATGCTTCTGTCCGCGCACGATACCTCTCTATTGGATCACCCGCGAAGGGCGCCCCAAGGTATCGGTGACCGGTTTAGCCCCGTCCATTTTAGGGGCCCGCGATCTCGACCAGTGATCTGTTACGATTTCCTTAGAGGGTTGCTGCTTCTAAGCATACCTTCTGGCTGTCTTCGACCACGGACTCCCTTCAAACTTTAACACTGAACCGGTACTTTGGGACCTTAACCTTAGGCTGGATTGTTCTCCTTTCGACGTTCAGGCTTACCCCAGAACGCCTCACTGCCCACCGTCAACGGCGATCACAAGTTCGGAGTTTTAGAGCGGGGCGAGGCCTTTCGGCCCCTAACCCCCCAATAAGTCACTCTACCCTGCGATCCACCTCGGGTGAGGTCTGGCTTCGGCCAGTCTCGAGAGGAACCAGCTATCAGGAGTTTCGATTGGTCTTTCGCCCCTATACCGGGGTCATCCCAGAGTTTTGTACGACATCATGGGTTGGGACTTCCACCCCACTTTCGTGGGGCTTCATCCTGCCCCGGCATAGATCAACTCCTTTCGGGTCTCCCTCCAATGACTCCCGGCGAACACACCGCGGCCCTCACACCCCGAAGGGTGCTGCGACCGGTCGGTTTCCCTACGGCTACCCGCTTAACACGGTTAACCTCGCCATTGGACAGAACTCCCTGGTCCTTTTTTCAAAAAGTACCGCGGAACGCTGCTCCACCGCTGAGCGGCTTCGTCGCTTGCACGCACCGCATACTTGTCCCTACCTGCATTCAGGTCTTTGCACCTCCCGTCAGGGGTACTTTTCAACGTTTCCTCACGGTACTACTACGCTATCGGTCTCGGGTCGTGTTCAGGGTTGGAGGTTGATGCCCCCCGCCTTCACACGCGATTTCTAACGCATGCTACTCGGGTCTCCCCGGAATCACCCTCTGAGTTACCGGTACGGGGCTTTCACCCTCTTCGGCGCTCCGTTCCAGAAGACTTCTCGTTCGTCAGATGGGGTGTACCGGGGGCCTCACACCACATTTCCAACGGATCTCCCGTCGGATTCGGTTTGCCCTATACCGCGTTCTATCGCCTGTACTAACGGCATCTCGGTTGATTTCTTTTCCTCCGCTTACTGAGATGTTTCAGTTCAGCGGGTTACTCCTCGCGATCGGCGAGTCGCTTCGTCAGCGCCCGAGCCGAGCCATCCACCAGGTAGGTTGTAGCAGCCGTCGGATTGCTACAGCTCCGACTTACTGCTAGACTCGCGTATGCATCGGCGTCATCGGGCCGCGATGGTCGATCCACCGACTTATGCCCTCGTCCATACGGCTTAGGACAGTGACGTCCACAGCCGCCTCACTGATCTCGTTGAAACGCTGCCAACGGCAGCGGGGTCGATGCATCGCATCGACGCCGTGTGAGCGTGAAATCGAATGCAGGATAACGTCCAACGAACCGGCAACCACTCCGCACCCACCGAGTAGGTGGACTCGGTGGGATTCGAACCCACGGCCTCCACCTTGCAAGGGTGGCGATCTGCCAACTGATCTACGAGCCCCACGGCGAGGCCCTGCAGCATAACCACAGGTACAAGAGCGTTGCCATCGAACCGAACCATACGCGAGCCAGGTTTTGGTGTCTCCCCGTCCCGCTGGGAAGTACGTAGGAGGTGATCCATCCGCAGGTTCCCCTACGGATACCTTGTTACGACTTAACCCTCCTCGCTGAATCCGAGTTCGACGGCCCCAGGAAGAGGCTGCCTCACTCGGACCCAACTCGGATGGTTTGACGGGCGGTGTGTGCAAGGAGCAGGGGCATATTCACCGCGCCATTTTGAGGCGCGATTACTACGGAATCCAGTTTCACGAGGACGAGTTGCAGTCCTCGATCCAAACTACGGACGGGTTTCGGGGTTACCTTCACCTCTCGGCGTCGATACCCATTGTCCCGCCCTTTGTAGCGCGCGTGTAGCCCAGAGAATTCGGGGCATACTGACCTACCGTTGCCCTATCCTTCCTCTGATTTAGCATCAGCGGTCCCTGCAATGTGCTCCGATCCCGGAGGACCGGGTGGCAATTGCAGGTAAGGGTCTCGCTCGTTATCTGACTTAACAGAACGCCTTACGGTACGAGCTGACGACGGCCATGCACCACCTCTGTGACGTTCGGGCAAGGCCATCAGCCTGACCCACATCTGCCACTCTTCTCTGGTGAGCTTTCCGGCGTTGAATCCAATTAAACCGCACGCTCCTCCCGTTGCGGTGCTCCCCCGCCAATTCCTTTAAGTTTCAACCTTGCGGTCGTACTCCCCAGGCGGTGAGCTTAACGCCTTCGCTTCGGCACCGAGCGCCCTCGCAGGACCCCCGACACCAAACTCACAATGTTTACACCCTGGACTACCCGGGTATCTAATCCGGTTTGCTCCCCAGGGCTTCGTCCCTCACCGTCAGACCCGTTCCAGCCGAACGCCTTCGCCACCGGCGGTCCCCCAGGGATTACAGGATTTCACCCCTACCCCTGGAGTACCTTCGGCCTCTCCCGGTCTCTAGCTCGGCAGTTCGCCTGAAATTCGGATCGTTAAGCGATCCGATTTACCCAGGCACTTGCCAAGCCGGCTACGGACACTTTAGGCCCAGTAACATCGGTGACCACTTGGGCTGCGGGTATTACCGCGGCGGCTGGCACCCGTCTTACCCAGCCCTTCCTCCGGATGGTGGTTAGGCATCCAAACAGCCGACACTAAGTGCCGGCACTGGGGGTCCCCTCGTCGCGCTCTCGCGCATTGCGAAGGTTTCGCGCCTGCTGCGCCCCGTAGGGCCTGGATTCGTGTCTCAGAATCCATCTCCGGGCTACGTCTCTCAACGCCCGTACCCGTCGTCGGCTAGTCAGGTCGTGACCCTGACTACTACCTGATAGGCCGCAGAGCCATCCTAAGGCGTCGGAACGTTTCATCGACCGGACATTCCAGTCCTGATCGACTATGAGGTATTGTCCTCAGTTTCCCGAGGGTATCCCTCTCCGTAGGGTAGGTTCTCCACGTGTTACTGAGCAGTCTGCCGAGATCCGAAATCTCTCGACTCGCATGGCTTAATCGGACCCCCATAGCAGTCACCTCCGGCAGGATCAACCGGAGTTCGCTCACCGGCCATGGGGTAAGGCACAGCCGAATGAGCCCGGCCACAAGGACCGGATGTATGGGCCCAATCGTTGGGAAGATTGGGAATCAGCGGGACAGGGAGATTTCACCAACCTGTCTCGCGTGACTCGGTTCGTACGTCGGACACGAGAGATCACGACCTCGCGAGAGGCCGGGTTTCTCGGATCCCCACATCGTGTGATGTTCCGCGCCCTGGATCCGGGTGTTCATCGTGAGCGGTATGCTCCCTCCACCCATCTGTGTGGCGCGGATCGTCCCCCGCGATCCGCTCCATCCGAGCGGTCACGGCGGGAACGCGAGTACATCGCGCCCCCCTAATATACCTTTCGGGCAGGGTAGGGGGGTCGAATCGCCGAACCGAGGCACCGGACTGAACCGGCAGGGGCCGGCGTCGCGCTCCCAGGTCGGGATCACAGGTAAGGACCCATCCCATATATATCCTCGCCCAGGGTCGGGCCCGGGGCGAGGGGGCGGGGCAGGTCGACCGTGATCGCGATCCCAGGTAGGGGACGCCCTATTTTGTATCCTCCCGTCCGGGCCGGGGTGGCCCGAGGCCGGGAGCAGGGCATCCCGCTCCGGGGCGACCGGGATCCATCCCTAACAGCGCGTCCCTCTTAGGCGTTGCGTGAGAAGCGAGGCCACAGGGAACGGTTTCCCACGCAAGGGCTTGCCAGAGCCACCCGGAAGCGTTTTCTCCGCGACGGGGGTTGCTGGCGTGTGTCCGCGGACGAACTCGAGGAGCTGGCTCGGCGCTTCGCCCTCCAGAACGCCCTCGACCACAGGGGTGAGGCCAACCAGGGTGCGGTGATCGGCCGCATCATGTCCTACGACGAGGACTACAAGGACCAGCCCGACGAGGTGGCCCGCGTGGCGGGCCGCATCGTGGGCCAGATCAACGAGCTGGACGAGACCGACCAGCGTGCGGAGCTGGACGAGCTCGGCTCGATCGAGATGGAGGCCAAGGACAGCCAGCGCGAGGGCCTGCCCGAGCTGCCGAACGCCGAGGGCGGCGACGTCGTGATGCGCTTCGCGCCGAACCCGAACGGTGCGCCCTCCCTGGGCCACTCGCGGGGCATGTGCATCAACGGGCGGTACGCGGACCTCTACGACGGCACGCTGATCCTGCGCTTCGACGACACCGACCCGGTGAACAAGCCCCCATCCCGTCCAGCCTACGACTGGTTCGAGGAGGAGTTCGCCTGGCTCGGCGCCGACGTCGACCGCGTGCTGCGCGCCAGCGACCGCATGGATGCCTACTACGACTGCGCGGAGACCGCGATCGACATCGGGGCCGCCTACACGTGCGAGTGCTCGCCCGAGCAGTTCCGCGAACACAAGAAGGCTGCCGAGGCCTGCCCTCACCGCGAGGAACCCGTCGAAGAGCAGAAGAGCCGCTGGCGGCGCATGATGCAGGGCGGCTACGAGCCCGGCGATTGCGTGCTCCGGATCAAGACCGACATGCAACACGACGACCCCGCGCTACGGGACTGGGTCGCCTTCCGCATCGTGGACGTCGACGAGAACCCGCACTGCCGCGTGGGCTCGGAGTACCACGTCTGGCCGCTGTTGGACTTCCAGTCCGCGGTCGACGACTACCGCGAGGGCACCACCCACATCATCCGCGGCAAGGACCTGGCCGACAGCGAACGCAAGCAACGGTTCCTCTACGAGCACTTCGGCTGGGAGTACCCCCAGGTCCTCCACTGGGGCCGGGTCGGCATGCACGAGTTCGGCACCTTCTCGACGAGCACGATGCAAGCCGACATCGCCGCCGGCGCGTACGACGGCTGGGACGACCCCCGGCTGCCGACGCTGAAGGCCCTGCGGCGTCGCGGGTTCCTACCTGAAGCGATCGTGACCTTCTGGGTCGACCTCGGCCTGACCGAGAAGGACATCGACGTCAGCTTCGAGACGCTGGCGGCCGAGAACCGCAAGCTCCTCGACGAGCGGGCCGACCGCCTGTTCTTCGTGCCGGACCCGACGCCGGTCACGATCGAGGGCCTCGAGGACCCGATCGAGGCCGAGCTGGCCGTCCACCCCGACGACACCGATCGCGGCGTGCGCACGATGACGATCACCGGCGAGGTGCTCGTCCCCAGCGACGAGGTGGCCGACCTCGAGGAGGGCACCCGCTTCCGGCTGAAGGATGGCCTCGATGCGACCTGGCTCGGCGACGGGCTAGCTCGCTTCGAATCCCGCATGCCGACCGAGGACCGCGAGGGCCCGATCGTGCAGTGGGCCGTTCCCGATAGCCCCGAGGCCTCCGTGCTTCGCCCCGACGCTTCCACGGAGACCGGTGTCGTCGAACCTGCCGCCCTCGACCACGACGCCGACGATCTCGTCCAGTTCGAACGCTACGGGTTCGGCCGCATCGAACGCGTCGGCGAGGACGAGGTCGACGCCGTGTTCGGGCACCGTTAGTGGGATCTTGTCAGCAGCGACGATCCTCGGCACGCGGGGACCCGAGCCCGACGGGCGAGGACGAGCTCCGGCCCGATGGGCGCCCCCTCCCTCGTTTTCATATTCCTCTGCGAGCCGCCTTCAGTCTCTGGGGCGCGAGGCCCGGCCCTACTTCTTGAACAGCCAACACATCCATCCCAGCCAGAAGGGCAGCTTGCAGGACATCATGAGTTCGACCTGCTGGGTACCCATCCCAACCGGGCTGAGCGCGACGTCCCCCAGGTCGGCGTCGGCGGGGATCGTGTCGTCTCGGGTGAGGATCTCGTCGACGGCGTCCTCGGAGAGGGCCGTCTGTAGCCGGTCCATCGTTTGCCCGGCGTGGTGGCCGTCGATGACGCGATGGTCGGCCGAGCAGCCGACGGTCACGTGGTCGGCGGGCACGTAGCGGTCGCCGTTCCAGCTGGGGCGTTGCTCGATGCGACCGAGCACGAACTCGACGCTTTGTCCGAGCGCGCCGGGCATGGCGCCGAAGCCTGCGACCATGCCCGAGGGACCGGAGTTGGCGACGGTGACGGGCGCGGCCACGGTTTCGGGCGGCACCATGCTCATCAGCTCCTCGTCGCGCAGCACGGCGCGCAGCGGCTCGGTCTCCTCGGTCGGGTCGATCGGCTCGAGCTGTCGGCCCAGCCGGTTCATCTCGTGGACGCCGGCTTCCAGGATGCGTTGGATGTCGGTCACCGAGCGCTCGTGGGCGTCGGGGACGACGATCGTGGACAGGGCCTCGTGGTCGTCGCCGAGAGTTACGCGCACGCCGACGTTGACGCCGTCGGGCTCGTAGATCTCGTCGCCGAGCGTGTACCGGTTGACGCGGGGGTACTCGTGCCAGACGCGGCCGACGGCGGCGACGGCGATCGGGGTTAAAAGCTCGTCCGGGATCGGCTCGGTCTCGACGTCGAACCAGCCGTGCATGACCGGGTTGCGGGGTGTGTCCCAGAGGTGGAGGGCCGTCTGCCGCCAGTTCGTCTCGGGCTCGATGCGGGTCGGGGTCCCGATGCCGTCGGTGTCGTTCTCGAGCTCCGCGAGGGTGTGAGCCATCTCGTCGACGGCTTCGGGCGGTTCGAGCCCGATCTCGGCGAGGGCTTGCTCGTGCGTGGCGAGGTAGGCGCGCGACAAGTCGCGGGCGGCGTCTTCGCCGGCCAGCTCGAGGATCGGCAACAGGATGCGGGGGTGCTGGACGAGGGCGAACAGCTTCTCCTCGAAGTCGCGGACGAGGTCCTCGATCTCCTCGGGGTCGACGTCGGCGGCGTGGACGTGGCCCTCCTCGACGTGGCGTTCCTCGTCGGCGAGCGCGATCTCGAACACCTAGTCTGCAAGGCCCCACTCGGCGGCGTGCTCGAAGAGGGTCTCGAACCAGGCCTCCGCGATGAGGTTCAACAGGACGGCGCGGTGGGCCAGGTCCTCGGGAGCGCGGATCTCGGCCAGCAGGTCTTCGGCAGCACCGATCGGTTCGGCGAGGCCGCCGTGGCGCTCGGCGAGGTGGGCGAACAGCAGCGCGTGGAACACCTCGTCGGCGAGCTGGCGCTCGTGCAGACGGGCATCCTCTCCCTCGGCGTCCGCCAGGGCTTGCAGCGGGACGTCGATGGCGATCGGTTCGACCTGGGCCAGGAAGGAGAGGAAGCCTCGGACGGCGGCCTCGTTGGCCTCGTCGTCAAGCTCGATCTCGGCCAGGACGGCGGCCAGCCGGCGCCGGACGCGGGCTCGGCCATCCTCGTCGAGGGCCTGCCAGCCTTCGCGCACGTCGTCCAGCGGCGGCCAGTCGGGATCGATCGCTGCGAACAGGTCCACCTCGGCCCGCGTGCCTGACATGTGCTGGCAAGCCGGGCCCGGGGCAAAAGGATGTCGAACGGGGGTGGGCGGCGTCGTCGTGGGTTGGCGGCCCAGCGGTTCGGCGAGACCCTGATCGCGGGGGCCTCGATGCCCTTCGAGCAGCCCTTTCCGGTCGGGGACGGGATCGAGGTCGGCGACGAGAGCAGGACGGTGGAGGCCTCAGGCTGCCCTCGGCGACGACGCCGGAGGGGTTGCTCGCGGGGATGCCGACGCAGACGGTGCACGTCCGCGACGGAAAGAGGAAGGATGGCCCGGAGGGACGGCCCCTCCGGGCGACGGCTCCGTGGGCGCAGCTGAGCGTTGTGGCAAAGGTTACCCAGCGCCGTTGTTGGAGCCGCTCGTCATCGGCCCGGCCCCGTGGTCCTCTGGGGGACCGACCGGTTCGCCCCGGATCGCGTCCAGGACCAGGTCCGTGACTTGGAGATCCCAGCACAGCGAGCGTGCCGGGCAGTCTTGACACATATTCCACGAGGCCTTGTAGGGGACCTCGTCGATGAAGAGACCGAAGTGGTGGGCCACGTCCTCGCCCTCGCGGGTGAGCTCGAAGGTGCCCTCCTGGCGGTCCACGCGGACGAGGTCGCGTTCGGCCAGCGCCTTCAGCCGGTCCTTGATGTAGGTCTTGTAGTCGTAGGACTCGGCGATCTCCTTGAACTTGCGCTTGCCCCAGCGCGATTGGGAGTACTCCTCCTCGTGAACGTGCTGGTAGACCTCGATGAAGTCGTTGGCTTCGAAGGCGTCCTCGCCGAAGGTCTGCAGGATGCGGTAGGCTTCGAGCGCGAGCGAGGTGTCGGAGCCGGTGGCCTTGCGGAAGGCCAAATACGAGCACAGCTGGTACTTCTCGATCGTCTCGTTCCAGTTGTACTCCTTGGCGTCGCGCAGACCGCGGCCGACCTTCTCGATCGTGTCCGTGTCGGCCAGCTCGGACAGCTTCTCGCGGACCTTGTGGCTCGTGAACCCGAAGAACTCGGCGCTGGCGTTGGCCGGGCCGCCGTCGGGCACGAACAGGTTGTTGGCCTTGCGCGCAGTGAAGCGACCGATCTTGACGCTGAGACCCTCGCTGCCGTTCTGTGCCATCCGCAGCGGCTGAGTGTTGCCGCTGCGCAACGCCTCCAGCACCGTATCGTACACGGTGCCGTAGACGTGGGCCTTGAGGGCCCCGTAGAAGGCGTCGTCGGTGGAGAACGGGACGAGCGAGAGCTGCGCCATGCTGATCGTTGGGTGGGACGCGGGCGTGCGTCCCGGGGTAACCTTTGCCGACCGCCGACTGAGACTACGAGGGCAAAAAGGTTTCCCTGCTATCGGTCGGGGGTTGCAGGCGACAGGGATGGGGTCCCGAACCCTGGCCGTTGAAGTACGGCGGCGGGCGTGCCGGGGGTATGGCATCGGACGGGAACCGGGGCGTGGACCTGGACGTGCATCTGTACGAGGACGTCGATCTCTCGGGGGCGGCCGTCGTCGACGGGTTCCCCTCGGTCGGGTTGGTGTCCACGATCTGCGCCAACTACCTGATCGATCTGCTGGACCTCGAGCAGGTGGGCATCCTGGACGCGCCGGCGTTCCCGACGGTGTCGATCGTGCGCGACGGGGAGCCGATGTTCCCGGTGCGGATCTACGCCAGCGAGCAGGTGTGCGTGTTCGTGTCCGAGTTCCAGCCGGACAAGCACCTCGTGCGGCCGATCGCGGAGACGATCCTGGACTTCGCGCTCGAGCACGACAGCCAGCTCGTCGTCTCGCCGGAGGGACTGGTGACCGACGAGGAGACGGACGAGGAGGACGAGGACGTCGAGGTGTACGGGCTCGCGTCGACGAGCGAGCTGCGGGACAAGCTCGACGCCGCCGACCTCCAGACGTTCTCGAACGGCATCATCACGGGTGTCAGCGGCGTGCTGCTCTCGCTGGGCAAGCGAGAAGACATGCCCAGCCTGAGCCTGCTGGCCGAGGCCAATCCGAACTACCCGGACGCGCGGGCCGCGGCGCGCGTGATCGAGGCGGTCGACGATCTGCTCGATCACGTCGACATCGAGGTCAAGCCGCTGTACACGGAGGCCGAGAACATCGAGCGGACGCTGCGGATGATGCAAAAGCAGGCGGGCGCCGGCGCGGGTCAGCCCGACGAGCACCCGATGTACGGTGGACGGGCCCGCCGGCGACCGGCGGCGCCCGACGGCCGGATCGTCACTCGTTGTCTTCGGGCTCGCCGAGGTCCGAGGGGAGGTTGCCGAACTTCTCCTCGATGCGCTCTTGCTTCTCGACGGCGGAGGGCGTGCAGTCGTGGCGCTCGGACTTGCGGCGTTGACCGCACTTCTCGCAGATGTTCGTGCCGGGCATGGCGGACTCGTTGCATGCGACAGCCCCGCCTTATGTAAGCATTGGGTTTCGCCCCCCGAAAGCAAGCGCCCAGCCGGGAGGCCCACCCGGGAAGAGGGACGAGACGTCGGCCAGGCTCCGTCGATGATCATCCAGACCCTCACGGGAGCTCGAACCAGCCTGGCTCGATCGGGCGTTCCCTCCCGATAACCAGACCGGGGCGACAAGCTGGGAGGACTCCCTCGGACCCACGTGGCCGAGGGAGACGTCGTCAGGCGGGCGAGACGATCTACTTGGAGACGTGGACCGGGTGACCCTGGGCGGCCTCGGCGGCCTCGAGGAACACTTCCGCCAGCGTCGGGTGGGCGTGCACGGTCTCGGCCACGTCGGTCAGCGTGGCGCCCATCTCGATCGCGAGCGCGGGCTCGGCGACGAGGTTCGTGGCGTCGGGCCCGACGAGCTGGACGCCGAGCAGCGCGCCGTCCTGCCGGGCGATGACCTTGGCCCAGCCGTCGGTGTGGCCGCTCATCTTGGCCTTGCCGAGCGCGGCGAAGGGGAACTGCTCGACGATCGGGTCCTCGTGCTGGCTGCGGGCTTCCTCCTCGGTGAGGCCGACGCCGGCGACCTCGGGCGTGGTGTAGCAGAACCACGGGATGGCGCGGTAGTCGACGACGACGTGGTCCTGGCCGGCCGCGACGGCGGCGGCGTGGATGCCCTCGTGGCTGGCCTTGTGCGCCAACGCGGGCCCGGGCACGGTGTCGCCGATGGCGAAGATGTCGTCGTTGCTCGTGCGCATCTGGTCGTCGACCGCGATGTGGCCGCTGTCCTCGGTCTCGACGCCGGCCTTGGCCAGGCCGATGCCTTCGGTGTTGGGTTGGCGGCCGACGGCGACGAGCAGCTTCTCGGCCTCGAGCTGTTCGGCCTTGGGGCCGTCGAGGCTCAGGCGGACGCCATCGTCGCTGACGTCGGCGTCGGTGGCTTCGGTCTGGGTGTGGACGGTGAGGCCGCGCTTGGTGAGCTGGCGGCCCAGCTCCTCACCGAGGTCGTCGTCCGCGGTGGGGAGGACCGAGTCCAGCATCTCGACCACGGTGACGTCGGCCCCGAGCTGCTCGTAGAACTGACCGATCTCGAGCCCGATGAAGCCGCCGCCGATGACGGCCAGGGACTCGGGTGGTTCCTCGAGCGCCAGCGCTTCGCGCGAGCCGAGCACCGTCTCGCCGTCGAAGGGGATGTGGGGCAGCTCGATCGGGCTGGAGCCGGTGGCGATGAGGGCCTGGTCGAACGTGATCGGTTCACCGTCGATCGTGGCCTCGTTCTCGCCGGTCAGGCGGACGGTGCCTTCGCGGACGTCGACGCCGCGGCTGCTCATCAGGTGCTTGACGCCGCGGGCCAGCTGGTCGATCTGGCCCTGCTTCCACTCCTGGGTCTCGGCCAGGTCGACCTCGAGGTCGCTCGCCTCGAGGCCGCGTTCGCTCCACTCGCGGATCTCGTCGACGAGCTTGCCCATCCCGATGAGGCCCTTGGACGGGATGCAACCCCAGTGCAGGCAGACCCCGCCGAAGGAGCCCTTGTCGACGCAGGTCACGTCGAGGCCCAGTTGGGCGGCGCGGATCGCGGCGTGGTAGCCGCCGGGCCCGCCCCCGACGACGAGGAGGTCGGTGTCATCTGTCATGGCGGTTCTCGTCCCCGCATGGGGACGGGGACGAAAAAGCCTCGGACCGCGCCGTTCCCTCACCGGTTGGCAGGTGGGCCTCGACCATAGAGGGCCGGACCCAGGCCGGTCCGGGCTGGTCGTGAAGCACTCCGGCGATGCCTCGGGGACGGATCGGATCGGGGCCGACCGCGTCGCCTCCGTCGATTCCGAGGCTGCGCCAGCGCCGGGATCCCAGGCCGACCGGGGAGGCCGACCGCGAGGGCCCTTGCCCGGGCCGCATCCACCGCCACGCCAGGCACCGGGCTGACGACGCGGATGCCTCGGCCCGGTCGAGGCCTCCTTGCCCCGGGCCCGTCGGCCCCCCGCTCGATGAAGGGCAGGGGCTCGGACCTCAGCCGACGAGCTGGCTCGGGTCGAGGGTGGCGCTCACGTCGTCGACGAACACGGGGTTCCCGGCCTCCCAGGTGGACCCGGGCTCCGAGCGGGTCTGGACGATCGTCGTCTGCAGCGTCTTCTCTGCGTTCGCGTCCTTGTACTCCCCGAACGTCGTGGGAGCATCCTCGCTACCGGCGCAGACCCCACCGCCGTCGTGCATCGGCGTGTCGTCGTCCACGGTGAAGCTCTGCCAGCCGTCCGTCTGTTCGAGGGGGACTTCGGTGGCGAAGATCAGGCACGAGAACTGCGAAGGGTCGAAAGGATCGGTGATCGGACTGGACCCGAAGGTCGTCGCGCCTGGCTCGTTCTGCACGTAGATGTACGTCTGGATGATACCCCCATCGGGGTCCGAGATCGGGTTCGGCACGTTGTAGTGGTACACGACCTCGTCCACGGCTTCGATGGGAACAGCGCCCACGGTCGCGCCTGCAGAGCCGACAGGGCTATCCGCATAGGCCCCGTCGGGGTTCAACGGGTCCAGGCCGACCGACGCGGTCGCGCCGAAGCCGGTGACGTCGGTGTCACCGGGGCCCAGGTTCACCCCTTGCAGGCCCGTTCGCGCTTGATCGGTCGTCTCACCGTTGCCCCAGAGGAACCCGAAGCCTGTGGTCGAGCCCGGGGGTCCCTCGAGCGAGGGGTTGCGGTGATCCTGCGCGTACCTCGTGACCGCTAGGCACAGAGGCTAACTTGGAGGGGGGAGGTGGTAGAAAAGAAGGCAGAGGAACAGAAGACGAGACACCTGCCTGATCAGAGAAAGAAATCGGGGAAGGAGGCCCCGGTGTCCTCCAGGGCTAGATATGCCAGATCACTCGGGGAGCGGATCCGTGGGGATCGCGACCGGGCCGATACTGGCCTCGGCCTCCGCCTTCACTTTGGCCTTCTCCTTCACGCGGCGGTCGGCGATCTTCTCATTGACATTCACGGTATGCTCGATACCTACTCCCGCGTGGGCGGCGACAGGAATCGACGGCTCAGCCTTCACGCCAGGATCAGTCCCCGAACCCCTGCAATCCACCGCCGACGGGCCCGTCTCCGGTGGCCCAGACAGGAAGGGACGGAAAGTGACATTCACAGGAGGCCAGAGATCGTCCCCATCACCCGGCCCTTCCTCGAACTTGATGTCCGGCCCATCTGGATCACCCCACCAGTTGTGAGAGGCGTTTCCCCATTCGTGAGCCTCTAGTATGCTCGCATCGCCGTTACCTGCGATTGAGTTGTTGTGAACCTCCATACCTGATCCTTTAAGCAATAGCCCTGGTCCGGAGGTGTTTGTGATCGACGAGTGACGCACCTCGATCCCTTCGCTAGCGTCCGGGGCTTGTATCCCTCCCCCAGTGTCCTCGAACGTTGCGCCGATTACCTCCACCCGTTTGGTTCGGGAGAGATCAAGAGCTTCGTTCCCTGTAGATTTTTGAATGAAGGACCCGCATACACGGATCAACTCCACCGAGGGCGCATCGGTACGTGCGTGGACGCGCATCGCGACCCCAGGAGACTCCGCGAACTTACTCCCAACGATCGTCACGTTTTCAGACTGCTCCTCCACCAAGAGCTGGACCTTCGAGAATACCGACTGTGAGACCTCAACTTCCCTAACATTTTGAACGATAGCTTCCGACGAGCGACCGTTGAACTCTGTGTTCGTCAGCTCTAACCGTTCCATGTTTCGAGCCGAGAATGTAACCCTAGCATCACCGATAGTCACGTTCTCCAGGGCCAGTTCTCCCGTATTAGAGACATCGAATCCCCGAGTAAAGGTGGTAGCCGTCGCCGTCTCGTTCGAGAGAGGGTTGAGGGTTCGCGTGGCAGGAAAACCCAGCTCGACTCGCTTCATATTCACCGAACCCGACTCGGATACGAGGACCCCCCAGAACTGGTCCTCTAATCGAACATCTCGGACCGTAGCATCTGTCACGTTATTCAGGAAAAGCCCCCGCGTTAACCCGCAATCCCCAGTGTCTGTCGTACACCGAACAGTCTCTGTCGTCGCCAGCTTGGATCCATCAACGATCACGTTTTGGATCACGACGTGGCTGGTCACGTTCGCCAACCATAGCCCGTACACCTGGTCCTGGATCACGAGTAGATCGGAAATGCGATAGGGATCATCAGGTGAGCCATCGCCTCCACGCACTGCCGGATGCTTAGCTAACTCTTCATCGCCCTCGATCTTGAAGGCTTCCACGAGCGTCCGGTCGCGTCTCCGCCCCCTCGCTAAGCGGAGACGGTGTCTGCTCGGGTATCGATACCTCGAACGTTTCTGCATCCGTCGATACCTTGGCCTTCGCCTTGAGGTGGACCGAGCCCACCTTCTCGTTTAGGTTGGAGGAGAGATGCACCCCAGCGCGGGCACTGGCTACCAGATTCGGCTTGGCCTGGACACCAACAGGACCTTCGTGGCCACCACAATCGACCGATGAGGGCCCGGTTTCGGGTTCGGCCGTCAAGTTTGGAGCGAACGTGACATTCGCCGAGAGGATATGTACAGGATGGCCTTCACCCGACTCAGACTCCCCCTCGACCGACGGCCCGCTCGGGTGGCCCCACCAATTCCCTGAGGCGTTGGTATCGTTGACAAACAAAGAGGAGTCGAAAGCGTCCTCCGGGAAAGAGTTCTCGTGGACTTGAGCAGCAGGGGACTTGAGATCCAGGTTCTGGTCAACGGCCTTGAACTCATTGCGTAGGATCTCAGCCCCTCCGCTAAACGACCGAATCGAAAGCGCGTCTGTATTGTTTAGGAACTGATTACCGCGGATCTCTATGTTCGCTCCTTCGATCGCCACAGCCTCGAATGTCAAATCCTTAAAGACACTCCCACAAATCTCGATGGATTGGGCTTTCCCGAACGAAGAGATTCCGCTTTCCAACGGATTTGAGAAGACCTCGCCAGCGCGACCCGAGTCAGCAGCAATTACGTTTCGCCTGAATGTGAGATTGGTGGTATCTTCAGTATCCAACCCAACCCCGTCAAAGAGAACTTCCTCAAATGTCACGTTCTCCGGACGGAAGAGATACACTGTCGTATCCCCGACAAGCTCTTCAGGATCCTCCGCCAGAGTACTTGACGCTACACGAAGAGCCGAAGACCGCTGGACCGAAATGGGAGTCCGAGCGGCCTCAATACTCACGTTCTCGGTAACAACCTGGGTGCTATCCATCACCCTCAATCCAATTACGAAGGCGCGGCTGCGGTCCGTGCTGAGGGGCGCTATCTGGCTCCGCTCGATTTTCACATTCGAGGAGTCTTCGACCATGATCCCAGTTCGAATGTCATCCAAGGGAGTGTGGAACGTGCTTGTTCTCGCGATGTGGACATCCCGGATAGTTACATTCTCTGCCCCTTCCAGATGGATCCCATAGGTTGCTGGCGGAGTGCCTGAGACTAAGATATCTTGGATCACAACATGGGCACTGGTGTCTCGGAGTTGAATACCAACACTACCAGTGGATGCGATCGTCCAGTTACTGATGACATAGGGATCGTCAGGGCTTCCGGTCCCACCACGGACGCCGCTGATCTCGGTTCGCTCTTCAAAGTCTTCGTCGCCCTCAATCACAATACTTCCGCGGGGAGCCAGGGCCAGATCCTCTTCTATCTCTACAGCTGCCTGGCCCGGGTTTACATCCGGAGAAATACCAAAGGCCACGGCCTGAATCGACGAACCTGGGAGAAGGACCAAGGCCGCCACGATGCCGAGAGACATCCGCGGCATAGCCTGTCGTCCTCGGACCATGACTTAAATGTTCCTAGCGGACTCCCACGGACTGTCTAGTTAAGCGGGGAGCCACCCGAACACGAACCACAACAACGAGGAAGAACATCGAGCAGGGCCCGTTGTGTTCCACCAAAACGACGCCCTGCTCGGCACGCTCACCCAGCGCCTCACCCAAGAAGACATCTTCGACCGTGACCGCAAGCAACCCCGAACCCGCGCCCTCAGCCTGTTGCTGCACCACGCGGGCCTAAGCTGCCGGCGAACCAGCCAACTGGTGTCGCTGCTTGCTGAACCGGTCACGTACAACCCGATCAGCGCCTGGTACCGCCGCGCCAGCCACCTGTTCCGCGAGCAATCCGTCCAACGCCACGAGCGGCTGGTCATTGACGAGACCAGTCTGCCCATCGAGCAACCCCGATCCGAGTGGCCCGAGGAGTGCGACAAGGATGCCGGCGATCATCTCACCGAGCTGTTCCTGTGGGCCGCCGTCGACCCTGATACCCAGCAACTCGTCCACGTCGCCCTCACTCAGGGCCGCAGCAGCGTGGAGGCCCTGGGCTTTGTGAAGGGCGTGTTGGCCCGGTGTGACAACCGGCCGGCGATCCACGTCGACCGGGGCGTGTGGTACCCCTGGCCGCTCAACGTGCTGGGCTTGGCGTGGCAGGTCACCGCGGGCGGGGTCCGCAACACCGTGGAAACCTGGTTTGGCCTGCTCAAAGAGCGGATCGGCCCGTTCCGCAGACGCTGGCCGGCCAACGCCTCGAGAGACGAGGTCGAGGCGTGGGCTCAGGCGTTCGCCTGGCTGTTCAACCAAGACCCGTCCACCCGCTTACCATGACAGCGGCGCGTGAACTCAGGTGCTGGAACGGGCCGTCCACGGGACACGGACCCCTGCGCCGGAGGAGGAGGCCGGGCTCACCAGTCAAGCCCGAGGACCGACGATTCTAAGGCTGGAGGGAAAGCAGGGAGACCAAGCGCGGGAGGGGCCGCCCAGCCCCAGCGAAAGTCGGGCCTCACACGCGCTTCGCGTTGATCTTCTCGGGGCTCTCGACGCTGTGGGCCCACGTTCGTCGGTCGGCGCGGAGATCGGGGCGGTCCTCGACGTCGTAGAGGAGATCGCCGACCGTGTCGAGCTCGTCCTCGGTGAGCGGCGGCTCGGCGGTGAGGTGGCCGTCGGCGGTGAACCAAAGCCGGCCGCCCTCGCGCTCGATCTCGATCGCCTCGACCGTATCCGGGATGTCGGCGGACAGCTGCCAGGGACGTCGACCCTCGGGGATGCGGTACTTGGTCGTGGTGAGCCCGGTCGTGGCATCGGCCTTCTTGCCGAGCTTGCGGAGGCCCTCGGGGCCGAGCGGTTCGACGGTGGCGGGCAGATCACGCAGCTCGGGGAGAGCGTGCAGGCGCGGGTACTTGCCGAGCCCGAAGACGTAGCGGCGACGCTCGCCGTGGCTTGCCGCCGGGTCGTGGCCCTTGCTCGTCAAGGCGACGAGCCCGACGAGCGCGAACACGCCCAGCAGGCCGAGCATCGTCCACGTGCCCATCGTCAACGCCAGGACGGGGGTCTCCAGCATCGCGAGGGCCAACCCGCACCCGTCTCAAAGGCTTGACGGGTGCCGGCGGCGGCTGGCCGGGGCCCGGGCGACGTCAGCGGCCCTCGAGCAGCAACAGGTTCGGGTCCTCGAGGTACTTCTTGACGTCCTGGGCGAACAGGGCACCGTCGTAGCCGTCGACGATGCGGTGGTCGAAGGTGAACGAGAGGTTCATCTTCTTGCCGGGCACGACCTCGCCGTCCTCGACGACGGGTTCATCGCGGATGGCGTGGACGCCCATGATGGCAACCTGGGGATGGAACAGGATCGGGGTCGCCAGCATGCCGCCGACGGCGCCGAGGCTGGTGATCGTGAACGTGCCGCCGGTGAGGTCGTCCATCGAGAGACGGTTCTCGTGGGCTTTCTGGGCGAGCGTCTCGATCTCCGAGGCGATCTCGAGCAGGGTCTTCTCGTCGGCGTTCTTGACGACGGGGACGACGAGGCCGCGGTCGGTGGCGACGGCGATGCCGACGTTGATCGGCTGCTTGATCACCAGCTGTTGGTCTTCCTCGTCGATGAGCGCGTTGCAGCGCGGGTGCTCGCGGAGGGCGCGGACGACGGCCTTGACGAGCAGGGGCAGGTAGGTGACGTTGACGTCGCGCTTCTCGCCGAGCTGCTTGAGCTCGTTGCGCGTGGAGACGAGCTCGTCGGCGCGGAGCTCGTCGACGTAGGTGAAGTGCGGCTGCAGGGTCTTCGCGCGCGTCATGTTCTCCGCGATGCGCTTGCGCAGGCCCTTGAGCGGCTCGACCTCGCGCGCCTGGTCACGGTCGACGGAGGGCAGGTCGAAGTCGAAGTGCTCGAGCTCGAAGCCGCCGGCCTCGCCCTCGAGGTAGGCCTCGAGATCCTGCAGGGTGACGTGGCCCTGGGAGCCGGTGGCTTGCACGCTGGCCAGGTCGACGCCGCGGTCCTTGGCGGCGTGGCGAACGCGCGGCATCGCGAGGACCTCACCCGACCTCGACGGCGTGGACTCGCGCTGACGCGCGGGCCGGCGCTCGTCCTCGGAGCCGCCGGGCCCCTCGGGCAGCTCGAAGAGGGTCTTGTCCTCGTCCTCGTCCTCCTCGGCCTCGGTCTCGCCGGCCTCGGCCTCGGGGGCGCCGTCTTCACCGCCGGTGTCGGCGGTCTCCTCCTCGTCGGTCTCGACCGCGCCCTCGGGACCGATGACGACGAAGACGTCGCCGACGTCGACGACGGTGCCCTCGTCGTAACGCAGCTCCTTGATCGTGCCGGCGACGGGAGCGGAGATCTGGACGGTCGCCTTGTCGGTCATGACCTCGACGATGTCCTGGTCTTCGTCGACCTGATCGCCCTCGCTGACGAGCCAGTTGACGATCTCGCCCTCGTGAACGCCTTCACCGACGTCGGGAAGCTCGAAGTGGAAGTCCTCGGTCAACGTGTGTCACCTCAATAGGTCAGGGTCTCGTCGATCGCATCCAGGACGCGCGTGGGTGTGGGGAGGTACTCCTCCTCCAGCGTGTACGGGAACGGGGTGTCCAGGCCTGTGACGCGTTGGACGGGTGCGATCATGTGCAGGATGCACTCCTCGTGCAGGAACGCGGACAGCTCGGCGGCGAACCCGGCCGTGCGGGGGGCTTCCTGGACGATGACGGCGCGGCCGGTCTTCGTGACGGATTCCTCGAGCGTCTCACGGTCGAAGGGCACCAGGGTGCGCAGGTCGACGACCTCGCAGCTGACGCCCTCGTCGGCGGCTCGTTCGGCCGCCTCCATGGCGACGTGGTGCATCGCGCCGTACGCGATCAGGGTCACGTCCTCGCCCTCGCGGGCGAGGCGGGCTTCGCCGATCGGTTCGGTGTAGTGGCCCTCGGGGACGTCGTCGCTGACGGCGCGGTAGACGCGCTTGGGCTCGAGGAACATGACCGGGTCGGGGTCCTCGATCGCGCTCAACAGCAGGCCCTTCGTGTCCTGGGGCGTGCTGGGGACGACGATCTTGAGGCCGGGCGTGTGCGTGAAGTAGGCCTCGCTGGACTGGCTGTGGTAGTGGCCACCCCGGATCCCGCCGCCGTAGGGCGTGCGGATGACCATGGGCGCCTCGTACTGATCGCCGGACCGGTAGCGGAGCTTGGCGATCTCGTTGACGATCTGGTCGAACCCGGGGTAGATGAAATCCATGAACTGGATCTCGGGCACCGGGCGCAGGCCGTACATGGCCATGCCGAGCGCGGTACCGACGATGCCGGCCTCGGCCAGCGGCGTGTCGATCACGCGCTCCTCGCCGTAGCTGTCGTGCAGGCCTTCGGTGGCGCGGAACACGCCGCCGTTCACGCCGACGTCCTCGCCCATGACGACGACGCGGTCGTCCTCGTCCATCGCCGTGTGCAGGGCATCGTTCACCGAGTCGACCAGCGTCATCTCCGGCATGTGTCAGTCCTCCTCGTAGAAGCGCTTGAGGTCGTCTGCCTGTTCTTGGAGGTGCCAGGGCACCTCGTCGTAGACGTCCTCGACCATCGATTGGATCGTGGGCCCCTCGGCGTCCTCGGCCGACTGGACGCCCGCCTCGATCTCGTCCGTGATGCGTTCGTGCATCTGCTCGTCCTCGGTCTCCGTGATCACGCCTTGCTCGATCAGGAACGTGCGGAAGCGGTCGATCGGGTCGCGCCCGGCCCAGGCCTCGATCTCCTCCTGGGGAACGTAGCGGTCGGGATCGTCCGAGGAGCTGTGCGGTCCCATGCGGTAGGTGAGGGCTTCGATCAGCGTCGGGCCCTCGCCCTCGCGGGCGCTCTCGACGGCGCGTTTGGCCTCGGCGTACATGGCCAGCACGTCGTTGCCGTCGACGCGGCGGCCCTCGAAGCCGTAGGCGTCGGCCTTCTGGGCGAACGTCTCCGAGCCGGTCTGCTTCTCGTTGGGGACCGAGATCGCCCACTGGTTGTTCTCGCACAGGAACACGGTCGGCGTGTCCCAGACGCCCGCGAAGTTCATGCCGACGTGGAAGTCCCCCTCGCTGGTGCAGCCGTCGCCGAAGCTGACGCCCGTGACGACGTCGTCGCCCTCGAGATCGGCGGCGTAGGCGGCGCCGACCGCGTGGGGGATCTGCGTGGCGACGGGGGAGCTGATGGAGTAGAAGTTGAGCTCTTCGAAGCTGTAGTGGTTCGGCATCTGGCGCCCCTGCATCCGATCCTCGCCGGTGCCGTAGCACTGGTGGACCATCTCCTCGATCGAGGCGCCCCGGTACAGCGCGACGCCGGGATCGCGGTAGTGGGGGAAGTACCAGTCCTGATCCTCGAAGGCGGCGCCGAACCCGACGTGGGCGGCCTCCTGGCCTTCGGAACCGACGTAGAAGTTGATGCGGCCCTGCCGCTGCAGCTTCATGCCGCGTTCGTTCATGAGGCGCGTGGTCACCATCGCCTCGTACATGTCGCGCATGGTGTCCTCGGAGAGGTCGGGGACCTTGACCTCGCGCTGGACCCCTCCGTCGTCGTCCATGATCGCTTTGGCTTGGTCGAGTTGGGGCATCCGATCACCTCACGGCTGCGGCAGGTCGGGGGTGTCGCCGGACTCGATCACGTTCGAGATGTAGTACTCGCCGGCGCGGTAGGAGGACCGGACGAGCGGGCCCGAGGCGACGTACTTGAAGCCCTTCTCCTCGCCGATCTCCTCGTACTTGTCGAAGAGATCGGGGGGCACGAAGTCGTCGACCTCGATGTGGGATTCGGACGGGCGCAGGTACTGACCGATCGTCAGGAAGTCGACGCCGGCCGCGCGCAGGTCGTCCATCGCCTGGCGCACCTCGTCCTCGGTCTCGCCGAGCCCGACCATGATGCTGGACTTCGTGTACATCGGGCCGTCGAGCGCCTTCTCGGCGTACTCGCTGGCGAACCGCAGCACCTCCAGCGACTGGTCGTAGCCGGCGCGGTCGTCGCGGACCTCCGGCGTCAGGCGGCGCACGGTCTCGATGTTGTGGGCGAGCACGTGCGGCTGGGCGTCGCAGACGAGGCTGATCAGGTCCTCCTCGCCCTGGAAGTCGGGGATGAGGAACTCGACCTTCGTCTCCGGGCACTCCTTGTGCAGCGTGTCGATGCAGGTGGCGACGTGGCTGGCTCCCTGGTCGGGAAGGTCGTCGCGGTCGACGCTGGTCACGACGACGTACGCGAGATCCATCTCGTCGACGGAGCGGGCCAGCTTGGCCGGCTCCATCGGATCGAGCGCTTGGCCGTCCTGCTCGGTCTCCACGGCGCAGAAGCGACAACCGCGCGTGCAGGTGTCGCCCATGACCATGAACGTCGCCGTTCCGCCACCCCAGCACTCGCCGACGTTGGGGCATTGGGCTTCCTCGCAGACCGTCGCGAGCTCGCGCTCGGTCCGCATCTCCTTGATGCGCTTGTACTCCTCGCCTCCCGGCGGGCGAACCTTCAGCCAGTCGGGGAGTCGACGACCCTCAGCTGGAGCTGCCACAACCGAGCGAGGTGGCCCCGGGTAGAAAAGCGTTAAGCTCGGTCCCTCGGCTCCCTCGGATCGGGTGGTGGTCGCAGCCATCCGACCTCGGTCCGACCCCTCGGTCACTGGGCTTGCCACGCTCGGCCTCGTCCAGCGCGGGAGAGGCCGGCTGGGCCTCGCCGAGAAGCGATACCGTCAAGGCGGGCACGGCGATTACCTGCGCGTGTTCGAGCCGGAGTTCTCCGCCGTGTGCGACACGTGCGGCGCGACCACGGCCTGGCACAAGGCCAACCGCGTGGCCGAGGTCGACGGGGAACCCTCGGTCCTCGAGGGCTACAAGTGCGCCGAGTGCGAGACCTTCGAGACGAAGGTCCTCGACACCGAGGGCGGGATCCGCACCCGCGGAAACGAGTAGCCTCGGAGCCCGTCCGGCCCCGACCCTCCAGCCTCCTCCTGGGCCAGGGAGATCCCGGGGCTGGACCCTGGGCGTCTCCTCCGTAACCTTCAACCCAGGAGAGGCCTAAGCGCGGCTGATGGCTCCCGAGGGCTCCGCCGATCCCGCGCCGAACCGCGAGTCGACGGCCCCGCCCAGCGAGCGATCCGAACGGCTCGCGGCCGCGGTGGACGAGCTGGAGGGCCAGGTCGAGGACCTCGAGGCCGAACGCGAGCGTCTCGAGGCCGAGCTCGAGGAGCGCACGAACGCGCTGGCCAAGGTCCAGGCCGACTACGAGAACTACCGCAAGCGCGTCGAGCAAGAGAAAGACGAGGCCCGACGGGAGGCCCGCACGGGCTTGGTCGAGGTGCTGGCCGGCGTGCTCGACGACGTCGATCGCGCCCTGGAGGCCGACCCGGACGAGAACGTGCGCAAGGGCTTGGAGCTCGTCGTCAAACGCGTCGAGGACAAGCTGGACAGCCTCGACGCCGAGCGCGTCGAGCCCGAGCCCGGGCAGCGCTTCGACCCCGAGCGCCACGAGGCGCTGTTGACGGAGACCACCGACGAGCACGAGCCCGATCACGTGATCGAGCTGTTGCAGCCCGGGTACGCGATCGGGGACCGGTTGGTGCGCGCAGCTCGCGTGAAGGTCGCCAAGGAACCCTGACCGTCCCCGGCGAGCCCTAGGCTGAGTCCGGCCGTACATCTCGGCCACGAGGCGGGTTTTTCGGGTCGCAGAGCATGCTCGGCCCCGATGAGCCACCTGCCTGCAGACCCTTCTTGTCCCTCGAACGAGGACGGTAGCCGAGCCCGCCTGCTCGTCCTCGTGGGCCTGGGCCTGACCTTGGCGTTGACCGGGTGCACGACCTCGGAACCCTCCTCTCAGACCCAAGCGGGCGACACCTCGGAGG
This sequence comes from Thermoplasmatales archaeon SW_10_69_26, assembly GCA_003009755.1. Taxonomy (GTDB): domain Archaea; phylum Thermoplasmatota; class SW-10-69-26; order SW-10-69-26; family SW-10-69-26; genus SW-10-69-26. The sequence continues at coordinate 53,223 of PXUB01000038.1, read as the reverse complement.
CGACCGTCGTGTTCGACTTCGGCGGAGCCCGCGAGGAGGCCCCCCAGGTGTGGGAGCAGACGGTCACCTACGACCCCGACGAGCGTCCGGCCGAGGATACGCTGAACGCCACCAACGCCACCGGGCCCGACGCCTACACCGCGCACGATCTGCTGGCCGATCTCCGCGAGCAGACCGAAACCGCTCTCCAGGTCACCCACGAGGAGGAGCTCGGGTACCGGCTGGGCTCGGTGCAGGGGATCCCCGCGGAGCCCTCGCCCGAGCGGTGGACCCTCTACGTCGACGACGAGGAGGAGACCGCCAGCCTCAACACGATCACCGTCGAGGAGGACGCGACCTACGAGTGGCGGATGGCGGAGGCGGCCACCGACGAGGCCGGCAGTGACGGGGAACGCGAACGGCGGACCGCCGACGGCGGCGACGAGGAGCCGACGACCCGCGAGAACGCCTCACGGGACGGGCCCTCCGGCGGGTCGGACACCGATCAGGCGACGGTGATCGTCGACTACAACGGGTTCCGCAACGAGGATCCCCAGCGCACCGAGCACGTCGTCGGCTACGACCCGGACGCCCGGCCGACGCTGCATCGCTACGAGGAGGCCGACACTGGGCGCCCGGACGCCTACATCCTCCACGATCTCGTCTCCGACTGGTCCAACGAGACCGGCACCGATCACATCGCTCGCGAGCACGACGACACCGGGTTCCGCCTGAACACCGTCGATGGCGTCACAGCCCACTCCACGCAGGGCGGCGCCTGGCGGTGGACGCTCGCCGTCGACGACGAACCGGAGACGGCCAGCCTGACCGCGATCCGCGTCCAGCACGGCTCGACGTACGAGTGGACCTTCGAACGCACCTCGGGAGGTGGCGGCCAGTGACCCGGCCCGGTCGACGGTGGGTCCTCGCCGCGATCGTGCTCGCCGGGGCGAGCGTGCTCTGCCTCGCGGCTGCGGCCAGCGCCGACTCGGATCTCGGCATCGAGCCCGACCACCGGATCAGCATGGCGACGACGGACCCGCCCACGCCCTACGAGGCCTTCGACGCGGTCACGATCGCCGCCGTGGACCTCGACGGTGACGGGGACAAGGAGATCGTCACGCACAACGACAACAACCACGCCTACGTCTTCGACGGCGCCGATGGCGGCTTGATCACCGAGCTGTCGACCAACCACCCCGACGGCTGGACGCCGCGCGAGCTCGGCGGACCCGCGATCGGTGACACGGACGGCAACGGCGTGACCGACATCGTGCTCGCCAACAGCGCCGCGTGGGTCACCGCCTTCGAGGCCCGCCCGACCGACGACCAGCGCCAGCTCGAGTTCACGCGGCTGTGGGAGACCCGGATGGATCCCGAGCAGCAGGACCCCAACCGCGATTGGGAGACGCCCGCCACCGACGCTCCCCCGTTCCTGGCGGATGCCGGCGGCGACGGCCACGATGCCACCTACGCCCAGCTCGACGACCAGCCGTCGGTCTTCAAGCTCGCCCCCGACGGGAGCGTCGACGACTGGAACGACCATTCCGACGGGAACGGCGGACCGCTCGTCGCCGACGTGACCGGCGACGGGGCCCAGGAGGCCGTGTTCCCCAGCGACGGCGGGCGGATCACGATCTACGACGCCGCCTCGATGGGCTGGCGTTGCCAGTTCTACGCCCAGAACCACGGCGTATGGCCCGGCAGCATCAGCGTCTCTCCCACGCTGGCCGACGTCACCGGCGACGGACGCCTGGAGGCCGTCTTCGGGGTCCGCAACGTGCCCGAGGACGCCCCCTACGAGGGGTGGGAGGACGATGCCCAAGCCCACTACTTCGCCGTTGACGCCGACTGCAACGTCGCCTGGCAGAAGACCTGGTCGTGGAGCAACCCGCACGTCCACATGCGCCCGGTCCCGATCGACATCGACGGCGACGGCCAGCTTGACGTCGTCTTCCAGGACTGGAACACCGTCGGGCACAAGCCCGGCGAGTGGCAGCACACCGGCCCCTCGAACCTCTTCGCCGTCGACGGCCCGACCGGCGACCTGCTGTGGCGGACCGAGCAGCCCAACTACTGGTCGAACAAGAACATCGCGGTCGGCGACGTGACCGGTGACGGGACCCACGACATCCTCGCCAACGAGGTCGACGGCAGCGACGGGATCGGCATCTACGACCAGGATGGCATCAAGCGCGGCTTCGTGTCGTCGCCCAGCGGCTGGGTCGTCTCCAAGGGCCCCACGCTGGCCGACCTGAACGGCGACGGCGGCCAGGAGATCGTCCTGCCGATCCACCGCGACAGCGACCACTGCAGCAAGGACCGCGACGTCGGGTGCCGCGAGGGCGCCCTGCAGGTTTACGACACGCCGTCCCCGGCCGAGGCGGTCTACCCGAACAACCACCTGCGCAACGCCGACGAGGAACGGGCCCGCTCGCCGAGCGGCGAGGCCGGCGACGGGAGCGGCGACGACGGCGGTTCTGGCGATGAGGCGAGCAGCGGTGAGTTCTCGGCGACGTTCGAGAACGTGCGCGGCAACGAGTGGTGGATCGAGACCGACGTCGCAAGCTCGGAGTCGATCGCCAGCGTCAGCGCCCGCGTCGACGGCGGCGACTGGTTCAGCCTCGACAAGCAGGACTGGGGCTCGTGGGCCACCGACGAGCACGCCCCCGAGGGCGCGATCGTTCAACTGCAGGCCCGCAACGGCGACGGTGACCGCGCCTTGTCAGACTGCTATGCATGGGGCGAGGACCCCTCGCCCACGAGCTGCCCCGACAGCTCGTCCGGCGGATCGACGGACGGGTTCGACGCCAGCTTCGAGAACGCGCGCGGCAACGAGTGGTGGATCGAGGTCGACGTGACCAGCGAGCGGTCGATCGACGCCGTCGAGGTGCGCCTGGACGGCGGCAGCTGGCTCGGGATGAGCCAGCAGGACTACGGCTCGTGGGCCACCAGCGAGCATGCGCCCGAGGGGACGGTCGTCGAGTTCCGGGCGCACTCGGGCTCGCAGGCCCACGCGACGTCGGGCTGCTACGCCTGGGGCGAGGATCCATCGGCCACGACGTGCCCGGACGGCTCCAGCGGCTCCGGCTTCGCGGCCACGTTCGTGGAGCCGCGCGGCAACGAGTGGTGGATCGAGGTCGGAGTCGACAGCGAGGACGCGATCGCCAGCGTCAGCGCCCGCGTCGACGGTGGCGACTGGTTCTCGCTCGAGCGCACCGACTGGGGCTCGTGGGCCCGCAACACGCACGTCGGCGAGGACGTGACCGTCGAGTTCCGCGCCACGAACGCCGACGGGGCCACGACGACCAGCGACGAGTACGCCTGGCCGCCATAGCCCCGTGCCCGGGCGCCGGCCGGAGCGGGCCGGCCGGTGCTCCAGGCGGCCTGCCGCCGAGCCCCGGCATCGCCAAGGGTATCGAGCAATCGGGAGAGCAGCATCGGTCGGCCGAGGGGGGAGGAGGGCGAGCGTGGAGTGCTAAGCCCATGCCGGGAGGTTGCTCGGCACGCGATCAGAGACCGACAGTCCCGGCCGACGCGTCGGTCCCTGGATTCGCCCGAGCGTGCGATGGCGTCGCTCGGGCTCTCGCGAGCATCGAGCGCGCACGACCTGCTCGTGGACCCGAACGCTGGAACCAGAGACCGACAGCCGGGGCCGACGCGTCGGTCTCTGGATTCGCCCGAGCGTGCGATGGCGTCGCTCGGGCTCTCGCGAGCATCGAGCCCGAGCGGTATACGCCGGGCTAGCGATGCTCGCGATCCGGACGAACGCGTACGGCGACCCCGCGTTCGTCCTCTTCAGCGACTCAACGACTTCTCTTAGTACGTCATGTCGTCGAACCTGCCGCTCTCGCGAGCATCGAGCGCGCACGGTAGCCTCCGCGCTAGCGATGCTCGCGATTCGGACGAACGCGTACGGCGACCCCGCGTTCGTCCTCTTCAGCGACTCAACGACTTCTCCTAGTACGCCATGTCGTTGAGTCGCTGAACCCGCTCGTCCATCGGCGGGTGGGTGCTGAACAGCTTGGTCAGCACGCCGCCGCGGAACGGGTTGGCGATGAACAGGGAGGCGTGGGCCGGGTTGCCGCCCTCCATCGGTTTGGCGTCGTTGCCGGACTCGAGCTTGCGGAGGGCGCTGGCGAGCGCGCGCGGGTTGCCGGTCATGTCGGCGGCGCCGGCGTCGGCCTTGAACTCGCGGGCGCGGCTGATCGCGGACTTGACGACCATGGCCGCGATGGGGGCGGTGACGGCGAGCAGGATCAGCAGGGGAAGGGCCTGGCGCGTGTCGCGGCCGCCGAAGATGCTGCCCCACATCGCCATGCGGACGGCGAACCCGATCGCGGCCGCCAGCGTGGCGGCGACCGTCATGACGAGCATGTCGCGGTTCTCGATGTGGGCCATCTCGTGGGCGGCCACGCCCTCGAGTTCGTCCCGGTCGAGGAGCCGCATGAGGCCGGTCGTGAACGCGACCTTGCCCTCCTCGGGGTTGCGGCCGGTCGCGAACGCGTTCGGCGTCTGGGAGTCGATCACGTAGATGTCCGGTTTCGGGAGGCCGGCGTTGGCGGAGATGTTCGCCACGATGCGGTGCAGCTCGGGTTCGTCGGCCTCGGAGACCTGCTCGGCGCTGTAGGCCTTGAGGATCATCTTGTCCCCCCAGAACAGGGAGACGCCGTTGAGCACGGCCGCGACGACGAGGAACAGAAGCATCGCTGAGTACGGGTCCGAGCCGAAGAAGCCGCCGACCAGGAACCCGACGATGGCGAACAACGCCACCATGCCGAGGAACAAGCCGCCGGTCTTCGCCGTGTTCGCGATGCCTGCCATCGCTTCTCCTTGCAGCGTGCGCACTATTTAGGCTTTGTGCGCTCGTCACGGAGGGCCGCGAGCGCCCCCCAGAACCGCTGCAGCGCCGTGATGTTGCCGGCGAGCGCGATCCAGCCGACGGCGACCTCCACCAGGTTGAGCCCCAGCGGCAGGCTCACGGCGAGCGGGACGACGACGGCTTGCCCGATCGCGCCGCAGAAGAGCACGAACATGCGGTCGGCTCGGCCGACGAGACCGCCGTAGTCGCGACCGACCCCGACGGCTTGGGCTTGGGTCCCCATGTAGCTGGTCAACAGGGTGCCCACGATGGCGAACAGGCCGATCTCGAAGGGCACCCAGGGGGAGAACGTGAGGCCGACGAGCAGGGCGACGTCGGCGAACCGATCGAAGGCGTGGTCGAGGAAATCGCCCAGCGCGCTGGCCTGGTCGGTGGCCCGAGCCAGCAGACCATCGGCCGAGTCCAGCATGGCGCCGAACAGCAACAGGAAGGCGCCGACGGGCAACAGCCACCAACGGGCCGGGGTGGACTGCCAGAAGACGACGCCGGCGGCCGAGGTGATCACGAGTGCGACCACGGACACGACGTTCGGCGAGACGTCGTGAGCCATGCACCAGTTCACGATCGGCGACAGTTGATCCTCGAAGCGGGCCCGGTGGTCGTGCAGCGTCACGGCGGGCCCTCCTCGAGGGTGTGGGTCCAGTCGGCGGTGCCGAGCGGGTCGAGGACGACCTCGGGGCCTCCGTCCTCGAACAACGCCTCGATGGTCTGGGCCAGGCGGGCGGGCTCGGTGTCGGTGGTGTCGAGCTCGCCGGCGGGGCGTTGCTCGATCTCGGGCACGAGGGCGTCCAGCGTCTCGGCCATCGCGTTCTCCTCGATCTTGGCCTCGCTCCAGCCCTTGGTCGCCAACCGGTCGCGCAGCTCGTCGGGGTGGCAGCGCAACAGGACGACGAGATCGGCCGGGCAGTGGTGGGCCAGGTGTCCCTCGACGAGCACCGGGCCCTCGGGGTAGGCGTCGGTTGCGCCCTCGGCCAGGGCGGCCTCGTCGACGATCTCGGCTTGGCGGTCGTCGTCGTGGCCCCCGAGGGCGTCGACCTGGCGGGCGAGGTCGTTGGCGCCGAGGACGCTCACGTCGTCGACGTGGTCGGCAAGCGTCGTCTTGCCGGTGCCGGGGACGCCGGTGAGGGCGATCACGCGCAAGGCTAGACCCCGTCGTCGGCCTTGAGCGTGGCTTGCACGAGCCCGCGGAACAGCGGGGCGGGGTCGCCGGGTCGGCTTTTGAACTCCGGGTGGAACTGGCTGCCGAGGAAGAATGGGTGATCCTCGTGCTCGAGGATCTCCATGCGGAGACCGGTCGAGTCGCAGCCGCTGAAGGTGAGACCGTGGTCGATGAGGTCGTCGTGGTAGCGGGGGTTGACCTCGTAGCGGTGGCGGTGGCGTTCGAGCACGAGCTCGGTCCCGTACAGCTCGTGGGCGGTGGTGCCGGCGTCGATGCGGACGGGCGTGGCACCGAGCCGCATCGTGCCACCCTTGGCGTCCACGGAGCGTTGCTCGGGGAGGAGGTCGATGACGGGGTTCTCGGAGTCGATGCCCCTCTCCTCCATCAGCTCCTTGGAGGTGGCGTCCTCGAGGCCGAGGACGTTGCGGGCGAACTCGACGACGGCGAGCTGGAACCCGTAGCAGATTCCGAGGAACGGGATCTTCTCCTCGCGGGCGTGCCGGATGGCGTTGATCTTGCCCTGCGTGCCGCGGGCTCCGAAGCCACCGGGGACGAGGATGCCATCGGGGTCGTCGGCCTCCTCGAGGTCCTCGAGGGTCAGCTCGTCGCTGTCGACCCAGCGGATGCCGACGTCGGTCGACAGCTCCGAGCCGGCGTGGTTGAACGCCTCGGTGATGCTCATGTAGGCGTCCTCGAGCTCGGTGTACTTGCCCACGATCGCGATCTCGACGTCGTGGGTCGGGTTCTGGACGCCGTCGAGGAACCGCTTCCAGGGGTCGAGGTCGGGCTCGTCCCGGTCCAGGTCCAACCGTTCCTCGAGCCAGTCGTCGACGCCCTGGTCGTGGATGAGCAAGGGGACCTGGTACTTCGTGTCGACGTCGGGGGCGCCGACGACGGCGTCCGTGTCGACGTCGCAGAAGTGCGAGATCTTCTCGCGCGTGCTCTCCGCGAGCGGCTCCTCGCACCGGCACACGATCATGTCGGGCTCGATGCCGGTCGCCTTCAGCTCCTTGACGCTGTGCTGGGTGGGCTTGGTCTTCTGCTCGCCGACCGGGGCGAGGATCGGGACCAGCGTGGTGTGAACGAACACGACGTTGTCCCGGCCGTGCTCGCGGGACAGCTGACGCAGGCCCTCCAGGAACGGCATCGACTCCATGTCGCCGACGGTGCCACCGACCTCGACGAGGCAGACGTCGGCGTTGGCCTTCGCGGCGGCCTCCTCGACGCGCTCGCGGATCTCCTCGGTGACGTGGGGGACGATCTGGACCGTCTTGCCCAGGTACTCGCCCTGGCGTTCCTTCTCGATGACGCTGCGGTAGACCTTGCCGGTGGTGAGGTTGTTGTCCTTGGGGATGTTGGTGTCGAGGAAGCGCTCGTAGTTCCCAAGGTCCAGGTCGACCTCGCCCCCGTCCTCGAGCACGAACACCTCGCCGTGCTCGAAGGGGTTCATCGTCCCTGCGTCGCAGTTGACGTAGGGATCGATCTTGACGGCCGTGACGGAGAGCCCGCTGGCTTTCAACAGTCGTCCGATCGAGGAGGTCGTGATGCCCTTCCCCAATCCGGAGAGGACACCCCCCGTGACCACGATGAACCTCGTTTGCGTCACGGGACCGCATCTAACGCTTGCCCGGGTATCAACCTTCGCATCGGGCCGACGGTACAGGCAGAGACGGGCATGCGGGCCCGGCCCACACCCGCCGGCGACCTCACGTTCGGGCGGGACGCCAGTTGTCGCCTTCGGTGTAGGCGTAGCTGCCCTGCCAGTCGCGGCCGGCAACCTGGCGGACGGCGTCGAGGAAGTGGTCGATCTCCTCGCGGGTGTTGTAGATGCCCAGGCTGGCGCGCACCGCGCCGGGGAACCCGGGTTCGCGGGCGCTGCCGCCGTCGTGGACGCGTTGACGCAGCTCGTCCACCCGGTCCTCGAGGCCGAGCAGGCGCACGATGTAGGGGTGGGCGCAGAACCAGCCGTTGCGGGTGGCGACGCCGTGCTCGTTGTCGAAGATCTGGGAGGCCAGCCGGTGGTGGACGCCGTCGATCGTGAACCCGACGGCGCCGACGCGGTCGCGGGCCGGGGCCGAGCCGAGCACGTCGACCTCCGGGATCGCGTCCAGGCCGTCCAGCATGCGGGTCAACAGCTCGCGCTCGTGGTCGCGGACGGCTTGCATGCCGACGCCGCGCAGGAAGTCCAGCGCGGCGCCCATGGCGACGATGCCGGGCACGTTGGGGGTGCCGCCTTGGTGGCGGTCGGTGCCCTTCGTCCAGACGACGTCGTCGGTGCCGACCAGGGACACGGTGCCGCCGCCGGGCTGGTAGGGGTCGGCGTCGTTCACGAGTTCGCGCGGGGCGACGAGGAAGGCGGCGCCCATCGGGGCGTAGGCCTTGTGGCCGGCGGCGGCGAACATGTCGGGGCCGCCGGTGTCGCCGATCCCGCGCAGGTCGACGGGGAGGTGGGCCAGGGCTTGGGCGCCGTCGACGAGGACCTTGGCGCCGTAGCTGTGGGCCAGGTCGGTGATCTCGGCCAGCGGCGGCCGGATTCCGGTGACGTTGCTGGCCATGGTGACGGCGACGAGCTTGGTCTTGTACGTGGCCAGCTTGTCCTCGAGGTCGGCCAGGTCCAGCCGGCCATCGTCGGTGACGCCGACGTGCGCGGTGGCGCCCTTCTCCCGGTGCGGGAGGTCGTTGCTGTGGTGCTCCATCGTCGTGACGAGCGTGTACCCGGGCTCGTCGGCGACGAGGTGGGAGGCCAGGTCGAGGGCGGCGGTCGTGTTCGGCGTGAAGAGGACGTCCTGGTCCGGGCGGGCGCCGACGAAGGCCTTGCACTTCCAGCGCACATCCTCGTAGGCCTCCGTGCTGACCTCGCTGAGGTGGTGTGCGCCCCGGTGGACGTTGGCGTAGGCTTCGCTGAGGAAGCGTTTGTGGGCGTCGAGCACGGGGGTCGGCGCGTGCGTCGAGGCGGCGTGGTCGAGGTAGACCAGCGGTCGCTCGGCCCCGTCGACGGGGCTCGTCAACGTCGTCTCGGTGACGGGGAACCGTTCCCGGACGTCCAGACCCATGCAGGGGGTATCGGTGTCGTGCCTGAAGTATCCACCCTTGAGGGCCTCACCCGAGGGTGCGCGTCTCGAGCTGGTAGCCGATGCCCTCGGTGAAGGCCAGGCCGGGACCGCCGGCGACGTGGTCGAAGGTCCACGTGCCGGAGGCGTTGGCGGCCTCGTGGAAGCTGATGGCCAGGCCGTCGGTTCTGGCCGATCGCTGGGTGGTGTAGGTGGAGCCGTTCGGCAGTTGGGCCCGTTCGAGGTAGGCGCCGATCTCCTCGGCGGGTGTCATGTCGAGGTTGCCGACGATCTGCGTGAAAGCGACCCGGTCCACAGCCTCGGGGACCTGGGCCTGCCCGGCCGGGGGGCCAGCCGAGCCGTCGGTCGTGAGGGCGCCGGCCGCGCGTCCCTGGAGGAACACGACCTCGCGCTCGGTGGGGACCTCGATGTCACCCTCGTAGGCGTAGCCGTGGTCGGTGACCTCGTAGGCGAGGAAGCCGTCGTCGACGGACAGCGAGCTGATCGCGCGCACGCTGGGGTCGTAGGTGGCGGTGATGTTCCGCGAGCAGCAGAACGCGATCTCGGCGACGTCGCCGGCGCGGGTCACGGTCGCGTTCACGGGGTCGCCCTCGAACGACGTCTGCCAGGCTTGGCCCTCCTCGAGCGGGAACGCCGTCGGCTGGAAGGCGTCTCCGTGCACGCCGTAGGAGAGGTTGCCCTGGTCGACGGGGCCCAGGCCGGGCACGTGCAACAGGAGGCCGGCCGGCGTGGCCTCCTCGGCGGGTTGGCCAAGCAGGTAGGTGTCCGAGCTGTAGCCGGCGACGACGCGCGTCCAGGTGATCGGTTCGTCGAGCAGGGTGCTGTCGATCTCGATCGTCCAGTACTCGCCGGGGATCCAGCTGGGCGGGGCCTCGAGGGGGCCCGGTTCCGGGGCGCGGGAGGTGGCGTCGGTCTCGGTGTTCGGGTCGGCCCGAGCATCGAGGCTCCCGTCCTCGGGCTCCTCGGCCGTCTCGTCGGCGCCGGTCAGACAGCCCGCGCTGACGAGCAGGAGGCCGACGATCACCGCGTGGGTGACGCGCACGGTGGGGACGCGACCTGGCGGCGTTAAAGTGTTGCCCGTGATGCCTTGACCGGTGCGGGTCAGAACACGCGTTTGGTGTTCTCCAGGCGCAGGCCCTCGTCGGTCTCGTCGAAGAGCATGAGGTTGGCGGCGTCGGGGACGCCCAGGAGTTTCTCGATCTTGAGGTAGGAGTACAGGCCGAAGCCCTTGCGTTCCATGCCCAGCTCGAACACGGCGGTGCACATGTGCTTGAACATGGCCAGCGTCTGGGCGGAGTGGGCGTCCTCGACCATCGTGAAGATCTGCAGGCCACCCATGTCCTGGCCGAGGGCGACGACCTGGCGCACGTAGTCCAGCACCTCGTCCTCGGGCTCGGTCTGCAGCATGCTGCTGAGCGAGGTCAACACCATGCGGTAGTTGCCCTTCTCGACCTTCGACAACCGGTGGGTGGTCACGTCCTCGATGTCGCTGGGGTCGATCGTCTCCATTCCGATCGCGTCGCCGTTCGTGGACGCCTGACCGAGGTGGGGTTGGAAGGCGTTGAGCACGGTGAGCTTGCCCTGGCGGCCGTCGAGCGTGGTCTCGAGGCTGTCGCGGACGAGGTCCCAGGGGCGGTCCAGCTCCAGCCAGAAGACCTCCTCCTTCTGCTCGACGCCGAACGCGGCCAGCTCGTCGAGGAACTTGTAGAGGGCGTTGGTGGATTCGGCGATGAGGAGGATCGACGTACCTCGCGGTACCCCTCCTCCCAGTTGGGAGTCGAGACCGGCGACACCGGTGCAGATACGGTCGAACCCTTCCATGGACCGGCCACCAAGGGCTGCCGTTCCCTGCTATAAAAGCTTGTCACGAGTTCCAGACTGCACATCGCGCCGGTCAAGCGGCCCGAACCCGTCTCGATAGGTGTTGCAACGCCGATCGGTTGGGCCGACGGCAGCTGTCAACGCGACTCCGGCCCTGGCAGGGATCGCCCGCGCGGCCGGCTCTCTCGTCGGCTACCAGGCTCTCTCACTCGACGTGTCCGCCAGCGGACGTCCGCGGGGGGTCGAGCCGGCCGGAGCCTCCGACCGCACACGGACGCCTACCTGCGAGTGACGCCGCCCACCATCCCCGAGACCGCGGGCGCTCGGGGCTCGTCGCGAGGGTTCCTGCCCTCGGCGAACCCTCGCGAGAGCACGGATCGTCGATCCGTGCGAACTTGCGGTCTCGAGGTCCGGCCGCATGGATGCGGCCTCGCTCGGGAAGCAGAGCTTCCCTCCCCTCAGACGGACCCTCGCTGGCGCCTCGGGTCCGTCGAGCTTCTCGACGGCTGCTCTGCTGTGACGTCAGCCTGCATCCACCATCCTCGAGACCGCGGGCGCTCGGGGGCTCGCTGGCGGTCACGAGGCTCAGACGGACCCTCGCCGACGCCTCGGGTCCGTCGAGCTTCTCGACGGCTGTCCTGCTGTGACATCAGCCGTCGAGAAGTGGGCCCACCCCGATTTGAACGGGGATCAACGCCACCCAAAGGCGCAAGGATACCAAGTTACCCTATGGGCCCTGGCGGCGGGGAACGGCCGGTTCCCCATTAGCCTTACTCTCCACGGCGGACCCGCCGGTGGGACAGTGCGGGTCGATAGATGACACGGTCCACACCGCCCGCTGCGGCATCTGAGCGTCGGCGACCGAGTCCGGCGGACCGAGGCAGGCTGGTTCGAGGGAACGTCGAGGCCCTGAGCGGTCGCTGACCAGGAGGTCGAAGCAGAGGTATACCTGCGGTACCTCGATGCCGACCGACGCAGTCAGCGTGACCGCTCAGGCCAGCCTGCCGACGGGAGTCGACCTCAGATGCTCCCTCAGATGCTGTACTGACGCACTTCGTCGATCGTCTCGCGGTGGGAGAGGAGCATGCGCCGGCAGCAGTACCGTTCCAGGCCCACGTCTTCGAGGACCTGTTGGGGGTTCTCGCCGGCGTCGGTGCGTTCCTTGTACTCCTCCCAGGCGTCGGCGATGACCGTGCCGCACGAGAAGCAGCGGACGGGGATGATCATCGTGCGATCACCGGTAGGACTTCTGGCGCTTGGCGCGCGCACCGGGACCCATCGGCTGCTTGGGCTCCTTGCGGCGCGGGTCGTTCACGAGCAGCGATCGATCGTAGCGCAGGAAGGTCTGCTGCAGCTCGGGGTCGTCGAAGAAGTCGACGAGGCCGCGAGCGATCGCGGTGCGGGCCGCGTCGGCTTGGCCCATGAACCCGCCGCCTTCGACGCTCACGTTGATGTCGACGTCGTCGCGGTGGTCGACACCGGCGACGCGCAGCGGTTCGAGCATCTTGTCGCGAGCGACGCGCGGCTCCATGATCTCGACCGGTCGGTTGTTGATGCGGATGCGACCCTCGCCGGGGCGGACCGTGGCCCGGGCGACGGCTTCCTTGCGTTTCCCGCTCGTGTTCACAACGTCGTCAGCCATGGAACTCACACCTTCGCTCCGAGGTCCCGGGAGATCTCCGCGACGGTCACGTGCTCGCGCACGGACTTGGGCTGGGCGTCGTCGAGGGACTGGATCTCGGACTCGTCGACGTCCTCGGGAACGCCGATGTAGCACTTCAACCGTTCGTAGGCGTTCCGTCCGCGAGCCTGGTCGTAGGGGATCATGCCGCGCACGGTGCGCTTCACGAGCCGGTGGGGGGCGCGGGGGAAGTGCGGACCCTTGCGCTCGGTACCGCGGTGGTACTTGTTGCGGTACGTCTCGAGCACGTCGTTCTTCTCGCCGGTCACGATCGCCTGCTCGGCGTTCACGACCTTGACGGGCTCGTCGTCGTGGAGGATCTGTTGGGCGAGCTCGGAGGCAAGGCGGCCCAGGACGCATCCGCCGGCGTCGAAGACCTTCGTCATCTAGCCCACCACCTGCACGTTCTCGCCATCGGGGTTCTCGTCGAGGGCGTCGGACAGCGTGAGCACGGAGCCGCCGGCGTCCTCGATCTTGTCCTCGGCCGACCCGGAGAAGTTCCAGGCGGCCACGGTCAATTCGCGGTCGAGGTACCCGCCGCCCAGCACCTTGCCGGGCACGGCGACGATCGATGCGTCATCGTCGGCGACGCGTTGGAGCTCGCCGACGTTGACGTCCGGATGGACGCGGCTGGGTTTCTCGAGCTGTTCGGCGAGGGCCCGCCAGACGGGGGCCTCGTGCTCGCTGCTGGCCTGCTTCAGCGCGAGCACCGTATCCACGAGGTGGGGGTTGGTCTTCTCTTCGAGCATGAACGTCACGCTCCCCGGGCTCGCACACGAGGCCGTGCACTCTTGCCGGGACGGGCCGGGGAATCCCCTTCCTCTTCTTAGCCTTTTGCCTCCATCTCCGGGGTCTCGGGGTGGGCGACCGTGATGGCGTCCTCGATCTCGAGCCGGGTCAGGTCGCGGGCTGCGATCGTGCGGACGCCGGTCTCGTCCTCCACGTAGCGGGCCTCGGCCTCGGGATCGCCGCGCAACAGCTTGAGCCCGAGGTGGGTGAAGGCCAACAGGTCCGGCTGGACGCGTTCGGCGATGGCGACGGCGTCCTCGGTCGACATGTGGTCCGGGATGCCGGCGCCGCGCGGGCGGGTGATGCCGAGCAGAAGGACGCGGGCGCCCGGCAGTTGCTCGATCAGATCCTCGCGCGCGACGGAGTCGGTGAAGTAGGTGACCGTGCCCTCGCTGGTCTCGATCGCGAACCCGACGTTGGTGGGGTCGCGGTGCTCGGTGTCGAGGAACCGGACCCGGCGACCGGAGACGCGGGCCGATTCGCCCGGGCGGGCGGTCGTGTGCTCGGTCACGAGGTCGCGGTGGCGGCGCGTGATGACGGGGCCCTCGTCGCCGTGGCCTTCGATCACGCTCTTGGAGCCGACGAGGTAGCCGCGTTCCTCGGTGCCGCCTTGCGTCATGCCGGCGATCACGGTGTTGGCGTCGTTGGCGTGATCGAGGTGGCGGTGGCTGACCATGACGCCGGTGGTCTCGGTCGGGTCGAGCCCGGCCTCGTGCAGCTGCTGGAGGGCGCCGGGCCCTGGATCGATGTGGAGGCGGGCTGGGCCGTCCTCGAGGTAGACGCCTCCCGTGGCTCGCGTCTGGAAGAGCGTCGAGAACCGGCCCCCGCCGGTCCCGAGGAACGTCAGCGTGGCCATGCGCAGGGGTATCCCTTCGCCCTACTTGAGAACCTCGGGGTCGCTGGCCGTGGTGGCGGTGGCCGGCTGTCTCGTTAAGCAGGGGCCGCGAAGGACACGAAGGAGCGCCAAGGCCATGAAGGCCCTGTGACTCGCCGCCGGGCGGCGTTGTCACGGCAGCTGCTCGTCTTTGTTTCCTGGCGTCCCTTCGCGTACTTGGTGGTCCCCCCCCCATTTCTTATCCTTACAGCGCGTGGCGGTGGGGGGACAGCGTTTTCAAGGAACGTGTCCTCTGGCTGGCTCCGCGGTGAGACCCTGGCCGCCGTCCCGTCGACCCGACCCCGGACCGATCGCAGCGTCCGTGCCCTAGCCTGGAAGATCTTGCTGGCCAACCACCGGCCCAGCCTGGGCTTGGATCCGTGGGATCAGCTCGTCGTCACGGCCGGCGGGCCCTCCGACGTCAAGCGGTTGAGCCTGGACGAGACGGTCCCGGCCGAGCCGTGGACCCAGGCCCTGGGTCTGCTGGCGGAGGAGATCGCCGAGGACCCCGAGCAAGGGCTGGCGCGCATCGGGCGCAGCTTCGTGGACCGGTGGGCGTCGATGTACACGACGCTCGTCGAGCACCTCGAGAGCCGGCCTCGCCGGATGCTCGAGCTGGCCGTCGACGAGGTCGTCCCGTGGTTCTTCCCGGACACGGACCTGGCCATCGAGCACGTCGACGATCACCGCGCCCGCTTGCGGCCCGATCGCTCGCTGCCGGTGGCCTTCCAGGCCGGCCTGCTGGAGGCCTTCGTCGACCAGATCGGGGCCGAGGTGGAGGTCACCGTCGACGGGGACAGGCTGCTCGTGGACTGGTCGGTTGACGCCCACGAGCGGCCCAACCCGCTGGCCGTGCTCGCCGAGGCCACCCGTGCCCGGTTCCTGACGGCGACGATCGTGCCGGTGCTCGTCGGGACCGCCTTGGCGTTCGCTCAGGCGAGCCTGGACACGCTCCGAGCCGGTGCCGCGCTCGGCGCGGCGGCCGCCTTGCACCTGTCGGCGAACCTGCTGAACGACGTGTACGACCATCGCCGCGGCGTGGACGAGGCCAACCTGACGCCGACCCCGTTCTCCGGCGGCTCGCGCGTCATCCAGCGCGGCCTGCTGGGGTCCCGACGCGTGCTGGCCCTCGCCGTCGGCCTGGCCGTCCTCGGCGGAGTCCTGGGCTCGTGGTTGGCGGCCACGACCGGGGGGTCGGTGCTGGGGTTGGGCGTGCTCGGGGTCGGGCTCGGCTACGCCTACTCGGGCGATCCCTTCCGGCTCAGCCACCGCGGCCTGGGCGAGCTGGCTGCGGGCCTGGTGTTCGGTCCGCTGATCGTGGCCGGGGCCCACGCCGTCCAGGTGGGGGGCCTGTCGGCCCAAGCCCTCTTGGTGGGTGTGCCTGTGGGCGCGTTGATGGCCGCGCTGCTGGCGGTGAACGAGCTGCCGGATGCCCCCTGGGACGAGCGCACCGGCAAGCGGACGCTGGTCGTCCGCGTCGGCGAGCACGCCCCGTGGGCGATCGCGGGCCTGCTCGGGCTCGCCTACCTCGCGATCGTCGGCCTCGTGGGCTCCGGCTGGCTGGCGTGGCCCGCGCTGGGTGCGCTGGCGACGCTGCCCTTGGCCGTGCACGTCGTCCGCGGCGTGCGCGAGGCCGAGGGTGAGGCCGACGAGTTGGTGGCCTACCAGGCCGCCGCGCTGGGGCTGCACGCCACGACCGGCCTGTTGGTCGCCGTCGGGATCGCCGCTCGGGGGGTCGCGTGATGGGGATCGAGCTGCCCTGCGAACGGGAAGCCGATCTCGTCCGCGAGCGGTTGCTCGACACCCGGCCCGAGATCCCTGGCATCCCCGACGAGTGGCTCAGCGAGTTCCTGACGGACGGCAAGTACGTGCGCCCGCGGCTTTTGTTCCTCTCCTACTACGCCGCAGGCGGCGAGGTCGTCGGCCAGGACGTCGTCGACGCGGCCGCCTCGATCGAGCTCATCCACTGCGCCAGCCTCGTCCACGACGACATCCTCGACGACGCCGAGACCCGGCGGGGCCTGCTGTCGGCGCCGCTTTTGATCGGCGAGCCGCTGTCGACGCTGCTCGGCGACGCGTTGTTCACCGAGGCGTTCTGGCTGGGCTCGAACCTGGGCCCGCAGGTCGCCCAGCTCACCCGGGAGGGTGTGCAGGACATGATCGTGGGGGAAGCCCGCGAGATGGTGCACGATGATCCCGACTGGGAGCCCGACGAGGCCGAACAGGTGGCCCGCGAGAAGACGGCCAGCCTGCTGGGGACAGCCTGCGCGACCGGCGCCGTGCTGGCCGAGGCCGACGAGGACATCCGGCACCGGTTCCGTCGCTTCGGGGTCCAGATCGGGGTCGCCTTCCAGGCGGTCGACGACGTGCTGGACGTGGCCGGCGACGACGAGACGGGCAAGCCGATGGGGATCGATGCCCGCGTCGGCGCGCCCAACCTCGCCCGCGCCCTCGGCGGCGACGGGGCCGACGAGGCCCGCCAGATCGCGATGGAGCGCGTCGAGCGCGCCTTCGAGCTGTTGGCACCGATCCCGGAGACGGAGGGCAAAAAGCGGTTGCTGGACCTGGCGGAGTTCGTCTCCACGCGCGAGAGGTAGGCCCACCGACCGCGTCAACCCGAGGGCCGGGTGAAGCCGTAGACGAGCAGCCCTCGCGCCAACCCGTACAGGCCGGCCAGCGCCTCGATCGGGCGGAACAGCGGACGCAGGTACCAGGCGGGGTCGTCCTCGCGCAGGCCGCCGACCGCGTGCCAGGCGGCCACGAGGAGCAAAAGCCCCAGCCCGGCGCCCGCCATCGCCGGGACGAGAACCCCGGCGGCGAGCACGGCGAGCACGCCTGCGTAGGCGGCGGGGAGGACGAGGGCTTCAGCGACCGTCGCGGGGCCGTGCTTGAGCATCATCTGGTACTGGCCCGTCTTGTACCAGGCTTCCTTGCGGGCGAAGGTGCCCATCGTCTCGGGATGGTGGTGGCGGATCCGGGCCCCGGGGACGTAGATCCCGCGGGCGCCCAGGTCGGCCAGGCGCTTGTGGAGGTCCCAGTCCTCGCTGGCTCTCAGCCAGGGGTCGTACCAGCCGGCCTCCTCGAGCGTGGCTCGGTCGTAGGCGACGTTCCAGGAGGGCACCTCGTCGCGGAGGTTGCGCTCGTCCTCGAAGCGGCGGCAGTAGGCTTCGGTGCGGTGGTGGAAGTAGCGGGCCACCAGGCCCTCGGTGTGGACGCCCTCCACCGAGCCGGCCGACCACTCGACCTCGCCGTCGAGGACGGGGTGGGCGATCGCGGCCAGCCACCCGTCGAGTGGGACGGCGTCGGAGTCGATGCGGGCGATCACGTCGGCTCGCGCCGCGCGGGCGCCCGCGTTCCAGGCCTCGGCGACGTTGCCGGTGGTCTCGAGCACGCGCACCCGATCCTCGTCACCGAAGGCGTCGGCGAGCAGGTCGGGCGTGTCGTCGGTGGGATCGTCGTCGACGGCGACGACGACCTCGGCGCTGAACGGGGCCGACTGGGCCAGCACGGCCTCCACGCAGTCCAGCACGCGAGGGTCGTCCTTCACCACGATGACGACCGACACGTCGGGCGGTGCCACGACGGTCACAATCGAAGCAACTATTTAAACGCACAGCGGCTGACGGCTTCGTGTCTCGCACGCCGGGGAGCTTGTCGATCCTGACGGTCGCCCCCACCCTCCCCTGGCACGTGCGCGGCGGGATGGAGGAGGTGACCTGGCAGACAGCCACGGCTCTGCACGAGCGGGGCCACGAGGTCACGATCCTCACGACCGCCATGGATCACGAGGCCGAGGTCTACACTCGCGAGGGGGTCGAGGTGCGCGAGATGGCCTACGTCCCCTGGTGGGCCCGAGGCTTGCCGGCGTACCACTGGTGGCGGTTCTTCGATACCGCCGCCCACGAGCATGCGCGCGAGCACGGCTTAGACGCGGACGTCGTCCACGTGCAGAGCTTCTACGCGGCCGGGTTCCTGGCCGACCCGGAGGCCCCGCCGGTCGCCGCGACCGTGCACGGGACCGCCTACCACCACGACTACATGGGGGGTTCGCGGGAGAAGCTCATCGAGGAGAAGGGCCGCTACCACCCCCGACGGTTGCTGCAGTGGTTGGACATCCAGCGTCGGACCCGCAAGGAGAACCGCCAGCTGGCCGAGCTGGACGCGATCTTGCCAGTCAGTGACACGGTCGTCTCGATGCTGGCGTCGGTGCCCGACGACGACCCGCGGTTGAGGATCGTCCCCAACGGCGTCGACCCCGAGGAGTTCCCGCCCGTCGAGCAGGCCCAAGCCCGCGAGCGCCTCGGCATCGGGGCCGAGGAACGCGTCGTCCTCTACCTGGGCCGCATGGATCGAAGCAAGCGCATCGGGTCGTTGCTCGACGTGGCCGAGCAGGTGGACTGCCAGGTGCACGTCGCCGGGCAAGGGCCCGACCTGGACCGGTTCCGGGCGCTCGTCGACGAGCGGTCGCTGGGCGAGGGCGTGACCGTGCACGGGTGGGTTTCCGATCGCAAGCGCAACCAGCTGTACGCGGCCGCCGACCTGTTCTGCCTGCCCTCGTTGGCCGAGGCCTTCGGCATGGTGCTGTTGGAGGCGATGTTGGAGGGGACACCGGCCGCGATCCGTCGGCCCTGGCTACCCGAGGAACTGCTCGGGTTCACGGTCGTGGACGACGACATCGTGGAAGCCGTCCGCGAGGGGCTCGAGCTGGACCCCGACCGCAAGCGGCTGCGGGAGACGGTGGAATCCGGGTACACGTGGGACACAAGCGCCGAGCGCTACGAGGACGTGTTCCTCGATCTCGTCGAGGAGTAGGCCTGCGGCTCAGGCCTCGGGCTCGGGTTTCCAGGCGCTGAGGTCCTTGCCGATCATCGTCTCGAGCTGGTCGATGTCGTCGGCCAGCTCGCGGCGCAGCTCGGCCTCGATCTCGGGCGGCATCTCGGGCTTGTCGGCCGGCGGGTCGCCGACCTCGCGCACGGCTGGGCCGACCCCGACGCGGTTCACCAGATCCATCAAGGGTCCCAGCCCGAGGCGGCGGAGGCCGCGGGCCACCGACTCCAAGGCCTGGAACCAGGGCTGTTTCTCCCGGTGGGGGTTGACGCGCTCCGTGAGCGAGGGCGGTTCGACGCTGGGATCGACGTCCAGGAACGCGAAGGCCTCCTCGAGCAGGTCCTCGCCCTCCTCGCCGAGCTCGGTCCAGGGGAGCCCGAGGATCTGGTCCTCGCCGAACCGGTCGAACCAGGGGTCCAGCTGCTTGGCGTAGCTGGATCGGTCGATGGTGAGGCTCTCGTCGATGTACTCCTCGAGGGTGCCTTCCTCGACCTTGGGGTCGCGCACCCGGTAGGCGTACTCGGACCGGATCCGGGCCACGGGGTCGCGCAGGATCGCGATCAGCTTGACGTCGGGGTAGAACTTCTCGACGACGTCGGGGCCGGACTCGTTGTAGTACAGCTCGACGTCGCCGTCGCCGCGCAGCTGGTGGTCCTCCTTGTCCGGGAACTGGTCGCGGTAGGCCTCCCAGTCGTCGAGGAACTGCGGGTTCTCCTCGCGTTCGACCCACCCCTCCCGTTCGCGCAGGAACCGCTTCTCGTAGGGGTACCCGATCGCGATCTCGGGGTGTTCGTCGAGGCAGCGGCAGAACCACGTCGATGCCGATTTCTGCGACGCGAACACGATGAAGTCGAGGGGGACGGGCGGGTCCGGCATCGCTGGCACGGACGCGGGCCCGCCGGTTTAGGTTTTCAGTTCTCACCCGGGCTTGGCGCCGGCGCGTTTGCGAAACGCCTAAGCTATGCCATCGGTTCGACCACGCCGTGGGCGGTCTGATCGATCTCGTCCGTCGCAAGCACGATCTCGTGCCGGACTACGCCTCGTCGTGGTGGGATGCGGTCCGCAAGCGGTCCCTGCTCGACGGGATCGAGACGTTCTGCTTCTTCATCGGGTACCCTCGCAGCGGGCACTCGCTCGTCGGCCAGCTGTTGAACGCCCACCCGAACACGGTGATCAGCCACGAGCTCAACGTCCTGCGGTACCTGAAGCCGGGCTTCGCCCGGGAACAGATCTACGCGCTCATCCTCGACCGCGATCGCTGGTTCGCCGACCGCGGCCGCGAGTGGACCGGCTACTCCTACGACGTCGAGGGCGCCTGGCAGGGCACCTGGACCGATCTCGAGGTGATCGGGGACAAGGAGGGTGCGGCCACGAGCAACTGGCTTGCCCAGGACGAGGACAAGCTCGAGCTCTTGCGCGAGCGCGTGGAGGATCCGATCCGGGCCCTGCACGTCACCCGCAACCCGTTCGACAACATCACGACGATGGCGCGCGTGGGGGACATCTCGCTGGCCTCGGCAACCCGGCTGTACTTCCGGCTCGCCGACACGTGTGCCTGGGCGCGCGAGCAGATGGACGAGGAGGAGTACCTGGACGTGCGCCACGAGGACCTGATCCAGCACACCGCCCGCGAGCTATCGAACATGGCGTCGTTCCTCGGCGTGGAGGCGCCCAGCGAGTGGTTGGAGCCGTGTGCCGAGCTCGTGTACGACGAGCCCAACCGCCGCCGGGAGGAGGTCGAGTGGGACGCGGAGGTCGTCGAGGAGATCGAGCAGCGCCTCGACCGGTACCCGTTCCTGGCCGACTACGGGTTCCAGGCGTGAGTCAGTCCTCGTCGTCGAGCAGGACCTCGTCCTTGACGTAGGAGGCCATCTCGCCGGGGTGCACGGCGGCCCAGAACACCATGGCGTCGTCCCTCCCGAAGTCGCGGAACACCCACAGCAGGGCGAAGTAGACGACGCCGCCGAGCGCGATCAAGGCCGGCAGGATGAACCATCGCACCTCGCCGATGGCCAGGCTGGCTCGGTAGACGACGTAGGCCATCAGGCCGCCGGCGATCCAGTGCCGCAGCCAGCTCAGCCAGACGCGCCGGCCGAGCGGGAACTGGAGCGTGTAGGCGCGCGCGCCGGCATCGAGCACGAGCGCGACGAGGGTGCCAGCAGCCGCGCCGAGCCCGGCCAGGCCGCCGAGCTGGAAGCCGAGCACGCTGGAGGGGATCAACAGCAGGCCGACGACGACGTTCATCGTCGAGCCGAACATCGAGATGCCGGCGGACATCTTCGGCTCGTCGCTGCCGTACTGGATCTGGGTGAGGGTCTGCACGATGCCGCGCAGGGGGTAGACGAAGGCGAGCGCGATGAAGACCTCGACGGCGGGCAGCCAGTCCTCGGACAGCATGATCCGGATGAGGGGTTCGGCGAGCGCGGTCGCGCCGAACGCGGCGGGGACGCTGATCATCGACAGGTACCGCAGGGACTCGCGGGACAACCGGCGCACGCCCTCGCGGTCGCCCTCGGCGTGGCGTTCGCTGATCATCGGGAACAGCATCGACCGGACGGCGGCGTACACGGCCTCCAGGAAGCTGAACAGGCGCTGGAAGCCGAAGTAGCGGCCGGCGACCGCATCCGACCAGAAGAACCCGAGCGCGGCCTTGTCGTGGTACTGCTGCAGGCTGTTGAACGAGCTGGCGCCGAAGACGGGCAGCCCGAACTCGGCGTAGCTGCGGACCATCTTCATGCTGAAGTCGCCGGGCTTGACGCGCTGCAGCAAGAGGACGAACCCGACCGTCATCGAGACGACCGCGGCCGCCGTGACGGCGAACGCCAGCGTCTCGGGCGCGTACTCGGCGACGATGTCCGTCAGCCCGGGCGCGTTGGCGCGCAACCAGCCGAAGATCGGGCCCTCCCGGCCCTGGGAGGAGGCGTACAGGAGGGCGCCGGCCGCCATGATCGGGGTGCGGACGATGTGCTCGAAGAAGACGACCGACTCGCTGAGCGCCGCCTCGACGCGGGCCTCGAACGTGCTGCGGGCGACCTTGCGCATGAAGAAGGCGGCCTCGGCCAGCGTGACGAGCAGGATCGTGGTCTGCGTCGTGGAGAACAGGTCCTGGCCGAGGAACAGCTCGTTGGCGGCGAACGCGCCGAGCACGATCAGGATGTAGATGCTCGCGATCGCGCCGTTCCAGGCGGTGAGCGTCGCCACGCAGTCGCCGACGTCCTCGCCTTCGCTGACGCGCTTGGCATGGGCCTTGGTGAAGCCCATGTTGCCGAGGAACATGACCAGGCCGACCAGGCTCGTCGCGTACGCGAGCTGGCCGTAGATCCCCGCTCCCATGTAGAGGGCGACGACCTTGAGGGCGACGAACCCCAACGCGCCGCCGACGACGGCGTTGAGGACGATCAGTGCGCTCTTGCGGGCGAGCACCGGGCGGGTGAACGCCGCTCAACACAAGAGCCCTATCGTTGTGGCTGGGCCGGCCGGTCCACCCAGGCGGGCAGCTGGACGTCGTCGGCGCGGTCCACGCGCGGGGTGGGCGCTTCGTCGTAGAGGTCCTCGAGGCCGAACCAGGCGGCGATCTCGAGGATGCGGTCGGTCTGCTCGTCGTCGAGGCCCTCGGTCCAGCGTTCGAGGTAGTCCTGGCCCCCGGCGTCCTCGTCCACGGTCAGGCTGGGGGCACCGAGCACGTCCAGCGCTCGGGCGGGCCTGGCGGTGTCGAGGGCGCCGAACAGGCGATCGAGCTGGGCGGGTCCGTCCGTGACGAGATCCTCGTAGAACACCGTCGTGCGCTCGGGACCGGGATGGCTCAGCGGGATCAGGGTGTCCACCGCCCAGGACAGCGCCATCAGGCCGGCAGGGGTGTCGACCGAGCGGATGCGCTCGCGGAGGTCCTCGGGCGCGCCGAGGTCCAGCGCTCGCAGGGCGTGGTCTTGGACCTGCTCGGCCGGGGGGAACCCGGCCCGGTGGTCGGGGTAGCCGTGGACGTTGCTGCGGAGCTGGGATTCGACGGTGGCGCAGGGGTGGCGAAGCAGGAGCACGGTCCCGCGCGTGTCGAAGGTGGACTCGAACCAGGGCAGCAGCCGGTTCAGGCGCACGCACTTGACGACGAGGTTGCCCTCGAGCAGACGGCCGGGCAGCGTGGCGGCGAAGCGGGTCAGGCGGTATGCGCCGGCCTCCCGGCCGGTGAGGACCTCGCGCAGGTAGGCCTCGGTGCCCTCGGGGGCGGCGCCGTCGACGAGGCAGGGCCGGGGACCCAGCCCCAGCTTGCGGACCCCCGCGTACCAGTGCGGGTGCAGGGGTTCGAACACGGTCCGGTACCCGTCGAGCGTCGCGAGGATGTCCATCAACAGCGTCGATCCGGCTCGGGGGGAGCTGGCGATCACGATGGCATCCTCGACGCGCGGTCGGTGAAGCAGCGCGCTGAGCCGGTCGACGGCCTGGCCGGTGCGAGCGACGGCGATCGTCCGCGCCCAGTTCAGCCGTGGCGGGAGCTCGCCCATCGTCAAGGCTCGGCTCGTCGGCCGACGTCCTCGGGCCAGGAGGCCCGCAGCTCGGGCAGCTCGCGGTCGAGCAGCTTCTCGACCTGGCGGACCTCGGGTTCGAACACATCGGCGAGCTTGCGTCGGGCCTGGGGATCCATCGGTGGCTTCTCGCGCTCCTCGAGCAGCACCTGGTTGCCGAGGAAGTCGCGCACGCTCTCGGGCAACAGCGTCTGCGCGATCGTTTTGAGCGTGTCGGAGGATCGGATCATGTGGGCGAGCTCGTTGGGCGGGACGCCCGGCGTGGCGTTGTGCTGGGTCTCGGTGTCGAGCTCGCCGGCGACCTCGGGATCGATGTCGAGGAACTCGGCGACGTCGACGAGCACCTGGCTGGTGTCCTCGACGACGTCGGTGAAGAGCAGCACGAGCACCTGGTCCTCGCCGAAGATCTCGTACAGGCGCTGCAGTTGGGTGCCCTGGCGGCTGTTGCGGATGAACTTGACGCGATCGGTGTGGTAGCGGCCGGCGCGGTCGTCGGCCAGGCCCTCCTCGATGGCGTCGAGGAAGTCCATCTCCTCCTTGCCGGAGGCGACCATCAGCCAGTAGAGGCTGTAGGTGCGTTCCACGGGGTCGCGGTAGCTGGTGATGAACCGCGCATCCGGGCGCCTCTCGTGGATGCGTTCCAGCGCGTCCCGGTAGTAGACGTAGCTGGGCGTGCCGTCGACGACCAGCTCGTGGCCCTCGGCTCCCCGGAACCGGTCGAGGTAGTCCTCGCGGGCCTCGGCCAGCGCCTGGGGGTCGTCCTCCACCGCGGGCACGGTCTCGTCGAAGTACCGGTGCTCCTTCGTCGGGCCGGCGTAGATCTCGGGGTGCTGGGTGAGGTACTGGTACAGGGAGGTCGTCCCCGACCGGCCTGGTCCGGTGAGGTAGACGTCGGGCCAGGGGTCCGTCATCGCCGGGGAGATGGACCCTTCTGTGGCTTAGGCGTTGCGGAACGGGTGGTGAGGCCTTCTCCCGCCGATCCGGGTGGCATCGGTGGCCGATCCGGGCCGGTGGCTTCTTGACGTCCGCCACGTTGCCTGGCCACGACCATGCCCGAGGCCAGCCAGCACCGAGACGTCGTGATCGTGGGCGGCGGCGTGGCCGGTCTCTCGGCCGCGATCTTCACCGCGCGCGCCGAGCTGGACACGCTCGTGATCAACCACGGGGCGTCGATCGTGAAGCGCAACGCCCACCTCGAGAACTACCCGGGGTTCCCGGCCGGCGTGAACCCGCGGTTGCTGATCGATATGATGGCGGACCAGGTCGACCGCAACGGCGGCGATCGTCGCGACGCCAAGGTCGAGGCGATCGAGGCCGAGGGCGACGGGTTCCGGATCGAGACGAGCGAGGGCACGGTGTCCGCCGGCAACGTGATCGCGGCGACGAAGTCCAGCCCCGCCTACCTCGAGGATCTGGACGTCGACCTGCGGGACAGCGGCTCGAAGACCTACGTCGCGATCGACGACGACGGCCGGACCGCGGTCGACGGGTTGTACGCGGCCGGCCGGCTGGCCGAGGAGTACCACCAGACGATCGTGAGCGCCGGCCACGGCGCGAAGGTGGCGATCACGCTCGTCGAGGACGTCGACCCGGCGTTCTACCACGACTGGGTGGCCCCGGAGGGCTACTTCACGCTGCGCGACCGCGAGGTCCCCAAGGGGTGCGAGGAGATCCCCAAGGAGGAGCGCAACCGGCGCGAGCACGAGAGCGTGCAGGTGATGCAGGAGTACTTCGCCAAGCCGCGCGATGCGCCGCCCGACAAGCACCCGAGCCTCGAGGACGAGGACGGCTTCGATCCCTGAGGCTCACCCGCCGGCGGCGGGGGCTGTGGCTCGGGCGGGCCGGACGAGGAAGGTCCACACGACGCCGGCGAGGATGACGGCGGCCAGCAACGCTTGAGCGATGGCGACCTCGAGCGTCGGCGAGAAGCCCAGGAGGGCGCCGGCCAGGGTTCCAAGCAGCGCGTTCTGGGCGAGGACGGCACCGACGGCGTCGAGCGGGGTAGCGCCCAGCAGGCCGGCCTCTTGCAGCTCGAAGACGCCCAACCCGAGGAAGCGCAGGGACAGCAGGCACAGGATGCCGCTGGTGACGCCGAAGAACGTCCGCAGCGGGACGGAGACGCTGGCTCGTTGGAACGCGTAGTACAACCCGGCGAGGGCGAGGACCCCGAGCCCGAGGCCGAGCCCGATCTCCCCCCAGGCGCCGCCGCTGCCGAGCGAGATCGCTTGCACGAACACGACGGTCTCGACGCCCTCGCGGAACACGGCCAGGAACCCGACGAGGGCGAGCATCCAGCCGCGGTCGTCGGCCAGGGAATCCTCGAGCTTGCCGTCGATGAAGGCTCGCCAGCGGTCGGACTCGGTCTTCGACAGCAGCCAGAACCCGACGTAGAAGAGGATCGCGGACGCCAACAGCATCGTGGCGGCCTCGAGCGTGGCCTGGGCGAACGAGCTGCGGGCGGCCGCGGCGAACAACCGGTCGAAGAGGACCCAGGTCGCGATCGTGGCGACCAGCGCGGCGCCGACGCCGCTCAACACGTTGGCCACCTTCTCCGAGCGTTGGCTCTTGTGGAGGTAACCGACGATGGCGCCCACCAACAGCACCGCCTCGAAGCCCTCGCGCAGGAGCACGAGGAAGGACTGGGCGGCGGCGCCGGTCCAGGCGG
Organism: Thermoplasmatales archaeon SW_10_69_26; assembly: GCA_003009755.1. Lineage (GTDB taxonomy): Archaea > Thermoplasmatota > SW-10-69-26 > SW-10-69-26 > SW-10-69-26 > SW-10-69-26. Next base: position 26,958 of record PXUB01000038.1, on the reverse strand, counting down.
ACCCGCATCCCTCGGGCAAGCAGCCCTCGGCTCGGTCCAGCGACTGGAACACCGGCGAGGTCTTGGCATCGACCTCGGCGGGCGTGGGGACCTCGCCGGTGTCGGCGTCCGTCATCGTGGCTCGCAGCAGGACGACGTCCTGCTCGAAGGAGCGGTAGAAGCCCTGGTCCATCTGGGTCTGCATGAACACGGACAGGGAGCCGTCGTCGCCGTGGCCTTGCTCGAAGGCGAGGAAGGCGGATCCGACCGCGCGGCCGGCCTCGTGCATGGCCTGGCGGGCCTGCTGGCGCTCCTCGTCGCTTGTGGCCTCCGTGTAGTTGGCGTAGGCGGCCTCGTAGTCGGCGACGGCGGTCTCGATCTGGGCGCGGAAGGTGTCGAGTTGGTCGGGGAGGGACGCGTCGCCGGCGGCGGTGGCCGTCGGGGCCAGGCTCGTCCCGACCAGCGCGAGGGCGAGGAGGACGAGCCCGGTCGAAGCGCTGGGGCTCGTCGAGCGGCTCGGTGTGGCGCAGGTCGGGGTCGTCGTCACGGTTTCACAGATCCCGGATGCCGAGGGCGGCTTGCGAGATCAGCAGGGCGTCGACGATCGTGACGGCGTCGTCTTGGTTGGCGTCCATGGTGGGGTCCTCGGCCTGGATGCCCAGCGAGGCTTGCGCGGTGAGGAGGGCATCGACGATGGTGACGTCGCCGTCCTGGTTGGCGTCGCCGAGGTCGCTGGGCGGCTTGGTGGCCTCGAGCAGGGTGACGATCTGGTCGAGGCCGTCGTGGACCGTCTGGGCCTGGTCCTCGACCTCCCCGACGGGGGCGCCGTGCTCGATCAGGTCGGCCAGGCCGGGCTCGCCGGCCTCCCCCTGGAAGTTCTTGATGTCGTGTTCGACCTCGTTCTCGAGCCCTTCGTCGACGACGGTCGTGTCGGGGCCGAGCCCGTTCTGCTCGAACGCGAAGAAGGCGTCCTCGGCGCTCTTCTGCGCCGCCTCGGGTTGGTCTTCGGTGTAGAGGGTGACGGCCTCGTCGACGAGGTCGCGGACCTCCTGGGCGGCCTCGTGGATGGATTCCTCGGTGGTGAGTTGGCGTTGGCTCGCGGGCGCGTGCTCGCCTTTCGAGACCAGCACGAGCCGGTTGAGCAGGGGTTCCAGCTCGGTCTGCGACTGTTGGACCTCCTCGACGGGGTCGCCGGCGTCGATGGCGCTGGCCAGGCGGGAGGCTTGAGCCTTGACCTGTTCACCGATGGTGACCGCGCTGACGTCGTTGATCGTGCGTTCGAGCACGGAGGCGTTGCCCTCCGCGAAGGTGAAGGCCTCGCGGACGTGGCGGGCGTGGTCGAGGGCCTGGTCCCGGTCGCCGGCCTCGTAGCGGTCGACGGCTTGCTGGCTTCGTCGTTGCAGCTCGTCGAGCCGGGTCTCGAGCTCCTCGGTGGACAGGGTGTCCTGGCCGAGGGCGCCCGGGATGCTGGGTGTCAGGACGAGCGCGGCGAGCAGCAGGGTCGGCAGCGGGGCGTCGGGCACCATTTAGGGCTGCCTAGACAGGCCCGGCATTAGTACCTTTGCGGTCCCGTTTCATCTTCGCACGGGTCAGGCCAGATCCTGGCGGCGGAAGACGGCGGCGGCGAGGCCGAGGCAGACGGCGATCCAGGCGGCGATCACGATCGCGTAGTAGGGTTGGGTCGCGTAGAACGGGAGCGCCTCGAGGGCCCCGGTCTCGACGGCGTTGACCAGCGCGGCGTGCCAGGGTTCGCCCTGGGGGAGCCCGGTGGCGTCGTTCACGGGACCCAACAGCTCGCTGGTCCAGTTCCACCAGGCGGTGAACGGGGTGGCGAGGTAGACGAGCACGGAGCCCGGATCGGGGATCGTGCCGGCCTGCTCCAGCGAGCGGGTGAGGAAGGCGTTCTGCCAGACCGGGCCGAGCAGGACGAAGCTGGCCAGCCCGACGGCGAGGGTGGGACCGGTGCGCTCGAGCAAGGTGCTGGCCAGCAGCGCGATCGAGCCGAAGGCCAAGGCGAGCCCGAAGCAGGCCAGCGGGTAGGTGACCGCGGCGCTCGGGGGGCCCAGCGTCCCGGTCACGGCGTAAGCGGCGGTGCCGACGAGCCCCGCGCTGGCGGCGACGGCCAAGCCCAGGGTGGCGGCCATGCCCAGCCACTTGCCGAGGACGATCCCGATCCGGCCCACGGGTTGGGCGGCGAGGATGTGGATCGTGTCCGAGCGGCGTTCCTCGTTGACGAGCCCGTGCCCGGCGAGGAGGCCGGCCAGCGGGAGGGCGAGGAAGGCGAGGCTGTGGGCGTAGTTCCACACGAGCTTGACGCTGGCTTGGCCGCCGGTGGCCGTGGAGCCGCCGATCGCCGACCGCAGGCCGATGCCGAACGTGAGCCCCAGGATGCCGAACAGCAACAGCCCGCGCGTTCCCTGGATGCCGAGCACGGCTTCCTTGCGGGCGACGGTCCCGGCGTTGGCCAACCAGCCGCCGGTCGAGACCTCCTCCTCGGCGTCGATCGGGTCGAGCTGGCGGGCTTGGTCGACGAGGGCGGGGGCCAGCTCGCGGACCTGCTCGGCTCGCTCGCGGGCTTCGTCGATCCGGTCGCCGGCGACCGCGTCGTCGAGCTCGGCGAGGGTGTGCTCGAGCCGGCGGCGGCGTTCGACGAGCAGGGAGCCGCGGACGAGCTGGCGGCCCTCGAAGGCCCCGCGCACGGCGTCGCGGATGCGGTCGGTCGTGCGGTGGACCTGGGCGGGGTCGTCCCCGGCGAGGGCTTGCTCGAGGTCGGTCCAGGGATCGCTCACGCGCGGACCCCCGTGATGTCGACGAAGGCTTCCTCGAGGGTGCGTTCGTCGCGTTCGAGGTGCCGGACGCGGTGGCCCCCGCGGACGAGGTGGTCCACGAGGAGGGAGGCGGCGTCGGCGTCGGTGACCTCGACCTGCAGCGTGCTCTGGGAGGAGGCGTGGATCGATCGGACGCCGTCGACGTCGGTCAAGGCTCGAGGCTCGGGCAAGGGGTCGGCCGTGGTGAGGGTGTAGCGAGGGGGATCGCGTCGGGTGAGCTCGGCGACGGGCGCCGAGGTGAGCTCCTCGCCGTCGCGGAGGATGATCGCACGGTCGCAAAGCGACTCCACGGCGTGGAGCTCGTGGGAGGAGACGAGCACGGTGCGCTGGCGGCCGAGTTGCTCGATCGCCTGCTTCATCTTGACGATGCCCTCCGGGTCGAGCCCGGTGAGCGGCTCGTCGAGGACGAGGACGGGGGGATCGTGGAAGAGGGCGCCGGCCAGCGCCAGGCGTTGACGCATACCCTTGGAGAAGGTGCCGATCGGTCGGTCCGCGGCTTGGGTCAGGCGGACGTCGGCCAACAGGGCCTCGATGCGGTGGGTGGCGCGGGGGCCGCTGGTGCCGTGGAAACGGGCGATGTAGCGCAGATATGCCTCGGCGGTGAGTTGTTCGTACAGGCCCACGACCTCGGGGAGGTAGCCCAGCTGGCGGCGGGCCTGGATGCCCTCGTCTTGGACGTGGTGGCCGCCGATCCAGGCCTCGCCCTCGGTGGGGTGGACGAGGCCGACGAGCACCTTGATCGTGGTCGACTTTCCGGCCCCGTTGGGGCCCAGGAGGCCGAGGACCTGGCCTTCGTCGGCGCTCAGGGAGAGGCCGCGGATGGCGTCGAGGTCGTCGTAGCGTTTCGTGAGGTTGCGGGCTTCGATGGGGGCGCTCAGGGTTCCCACCTCTGGACCCACAAGCCGAGCCCGACGGCGCCGAGCGCGACCCCGCCCAGCGCTAGCCAGGTCGTGGGGAGGCCGGTCCCGTCGGTGGGGACCTCGCGGTCACTGGCGAGCCCGATCGCGGGCGTGGACTGGCCGTCGGCGTCGAGCAGATCGTGCACGGTGACGTTCGTTGCGATCGTGTCCCCGGTGGGATCGATGCGGGCCTCGCCCAGCGCGACGGGTTGGGCGCCGTCGGTGGCCAAGCTGGCGGCCGCGGAGGCGTCGAAGCTGGCCCAGCGCACGGTCCCGTTGGCGGGGTCGACGGTGGTCTCGCCTTGACCGAGCGCGAGGCTCGCGGACCGCGGGGTGGCCGCCTCGAGGGTGAGGCTGGCGTCGACGGCGGCGATCGACCCCGGCGGCGGGTTGACGAGGACGAGCGCCACGGCGGGGCCCTCGTCCGTCGCTTGGACGGGGCCGGCGGCGAGCGCGGTGCGGTTGCGGTCCCAGCGCTCGGCGACGGGTTGGACGTCGTCGGCGACGAGCTGGGCGCCGGCGCTGGCCAGCGAGCGGGCATCGGAGAGGTTGCCGGTCGCCAGCTGCTCGTCCAGGCGATCGAGGTAGGTCGCCAGCAGGTCCCCCGAGCGGTCGGCGAGGTCGTTGGCGTAGGGCAGCAGTTGGTCGGCCGGCCCTCGGACGGCGTCGTCGTGGGCCTGGCGGGCCTCGTCGATCGTGTCGGCGTCGGCGACCTGGGTGAGGCCATCGCGGAGGTCCTCGGCGGGTTCGGCGAGGCTCTGGGGCACCCGGAGATCGTCGCTCGCCTGGCTGCCGACCGGGAAGGCCACGGCTACCAGGGTGAAGGCGAGCAGCGGGCCGACGGCGGCGCGGGCAAGCGACATGCGGGTCGGGGTCAGGGTCGTCGGCGGGCGAGCGCGAGCGCGGAGGCGATGGAGGCGACGAGGGCGCCGGGACCCAGCGGGACGTTGCTGGTGGGTCCCGCGTCGCCGACGCTGGCGAGGTCGAGCTGTTGGCCGGTCACGTTGCCGAGAGCCAGGGGGTCGCCTTGGCCGTCCGTGAGCGTCTCGACGTCGACCGAGAGCTCGGGCGGGGCATCGGGATCGGCGGGGGCGAGGTGCAGTTGGGCGATCACGGGGTCGGCCGGGGTCTCGGTCTCGGCGGCGTTGAAGCGGATCTCGCCGGGCGAGCTCGTCTCGGCGCCGACCTCGGCCGGGATCTCGACGCTGTCGACGGTGATCCGCTCGGCGTCGTAGGTGATCGTGGCTTGCACGCTGTAGCCGCCCTCCGGCGGGTCGGCTAGGCGGATGGGCACGCGGACGGTCTCCGCTTCCTTCACGGGATCGCCGATCTCGACGTCGACGGCAGGGCCTTCGGGTTGGTCGGTTTCGAAGGCGTCGAGGCGGTCGATGGCGCGCTCGACGACGTCGGGGATGGAGGGGATGTCCTCCTCGGCCTCGAGGCGATCTTGGATCTCGGTCATGTCGGCCTCGAGCTCGTCGGCGGCTTGCGCGTCGGCGGCCGCGAGCGTCTGGCGGTTGTCCTCGAAGGTGGCGATGGCTTGCCCGATGAAGGCCTTGGATTCCTCGACCTCTTCGTTGGCCTTCTCGTCGTTGCCCTCCGCCTTGTAGTCGACGTACTCCTCGATCTCGACGGTGATGATCGAGAGGCTGCGCTCGATGTCGGTGAGGACGGTATCGATCTCGGTGACGTCCTCGCCCGCGTTCTCGTAGGAGGCGAGCAGGTCGCGGGCTTCCTCGGCTTCGTGTTCGGCTTCCTCGCGGTCGCCGGCGGTCGTGGCGTTGTAGAGGCCGCGGAGCTCGTCGGCGAGGTGGTCGGCGTCCTCGTCGGAGAGCGTGTGGGCGACCTCCTCGCGGATCGGCTGGTAGTAGAGGACGCCTTCGATGGCTTTCTCGCGCGCGGTCTCGGTGTCGTTCCAGTTGATGAAGACCTCGTCGATCTCCTCGTGGACCTTGTCGAGGAAGTGGGCGCTGGCGGTGTCGCGGACGGTGGACAGGTGGGGGTTGTCGGTGGACTGGCTGGCGGCGACATGACCCAGTGCCATGCCCAATTCGTCGGGGTCGGTGGGGTCGTCGAACGTCTCGACGAGGATCGCCAGGTAACCCAGCCCTTCGTGGATCTCGTCCTCGGCGAGCTCGGTGAAGCCGACCGACCAGGCGACGTCGAGCAGCGACTTGGCGAGGATCTCGTGCTGGACGGTGCGGTTGGCGCCGTCGGCTTGGCGGATGTCGGTGAGGGCTTGGTTGATGCGGTCGTGGGCCTCGGGGGCGTACTCGGAGGCGTGTTCGGAGAAGTTGCCCTCGTAGATCGTCTCGGCTCGGTCGATGTCGCCCCCGTCGAGGGCGGCCAGGTAGGCTTGGCGGGCCTGGGTCTTCTCGGTGGGGGTCGTCTGGAGGGCGTGGTCGGCGAGCAGGGCGAGGATCTCGTCGGCTTCGCCGCGGGTGGCATCCTCCTCCTGGGCGAGCGTGTGCTCGACGAGACCGTCGAGCTCCTCGTACAGCTTCTCGGGTGGGCTCTGGTCGCCTGCGTGGAGGCTGAGCGCGTAGCCGAGCGCCTCGCCGGCTTCCTTGGCGGCCGTCGTGGTCTCGCCGGCGGTGAGCAGCTCGGGGGTTTCCTGGGTCTCGGCGTAGACCTTGGCGGTGACGAGGTCGCGGTACTCGGCGTCGAGCGTGGCCATCGCTTCGTCGAGCGGGGTCGTGTCGTCGGTGACGGCGGTCTTCGTCTCGGTCAGTTGCTCTTCGCCGTCGAACTTGGTGGTGAGGACCTCGATGTAGGCTTCGACCTCGTCGCGGTTGTCGTCGTCGGCGAATCGGTGCGCGGCGTGGTAGCTGAGGGCGAGCACGCCCTTCTTGGCCGTTTGCGAGGCGGCGGCGTACTCCGCGGAGCCGGGCTCGGCTTGGCGGGCGTCCTCGAGTGCGGTCTCGACGGTGTCCGCGACCGTGGGCAGGGTCTCGCCGTGCTGGGCGAAGGCCTGTTGGTAGGTGGCCTCGGCGTCCTCGGGTCGGTCCTCCCCCATGGCGGTGACGATGTGGGGGCGGTCGTGACGGCGAGCGCGAGCACGATCGTGGCGAGTCGGGAGCCTCTCATGGGAACACCTGCGCGGGATTCGCGCCGGGTTTAGGCACCCCTAAACGACCCAGGTTGTTGTACCTTGTGGGTCCTAGTTACGGCTCGCCGTGGTGAGGCCGCCCGAACCCTCGCTCCTGCACGAGGTAGGCGGCCAACGCGAGGCCGGCCACGGTCCAGCCCGCGAGGACGAGAAGGCCTCGACCAGCCGGGAGAGCGTAGGGGTCGACGGAAGAGAGGAGGGCGTCGGCGGCCCTCACCGGGGAGAGCCCGCGCAGCAGGGAGGCGACCAGCGCCCCCCGCCCGCGGCCGGCGGCCTGGCCGGCGGCGAAGGCGGCCTCCCAGACCGGTCCAAGGCAGAGGTAGCTGGCGAGGGTGCCGGCCAACGTGACCGAGCGCGAGGACGGGCGGGCCGCGAACGCGAAGGCGATCGCCGTGAAGCTGGTCGCCAGCAGGAACAGGCCCCCGAGGACGGGCGCGGTGGTCGTCGGGTCGGGAGCCAAGCCCAGGCCCAGGCCGACGAGGATCACCAGTACGGCGGGCCCCAACAGCAGAGCCGCAAGCGCGGCCAGCGCCCCGAGGGCTTCGGCCACGACGATCCGGGTCCGCGAGAGCCCGGAGGTGGCCGAAAGCCAGATGCGGCCGGCGCGGGCGTCGGCGAGGCCCTCGATCCCGACGAGGAGACCGGCCAGGGGAGCCAGGGCGAGGGCCGGCGTCCGGGCGTTGGCCCAGACGGCGGCCAGCGTCCGCGGGGCAGCGTCGAGGCTGGCTTGGAGGGCGAGCGTGAAGACGAGGAGGCTGAGGGTCCCGACGACGGCGCCGGGGAGGCTCGTCACCGTGGCGCGAGCTTCGCGGCGGGCCAGGTGGAGGCTGGCGTCGGGGCCGGGTCCGGGATCGGGTTCGGGTTCGGTGTCGGCGGCAGGGCGTTGCTCGAGGGCGCGTTCGGTCTCGTGGGCCATCTCGCGGACGGCGTCGAGGTCGTCGTCGGCGTCGTCGAAGCGGCCGGCCTGAGCCTTGGCTTCCAACACTTCGAGGCGCTGGTGCAGGCGGCGACGTCGGGCGAGGATCGGGTCCTCGGCCTGCAGGCGGCGGTCGCCGAGGGCCCTCGCGATCGTCTCCCGCAGGGTTCGGGCGGTCTCGGAGACGAGCTCGGGATCCTCTCGTTCGAGCCCGGCGTCCAGCTCCTCGACGAGCTGGGTGAGGGAGGGGATCACAGCTGGCCCTCCATGTGTTCGGCGACGGTGGCGCCCAGCGGTGGGGGCTGGCGGTCGAAGGAGGCGACGGGTGCGTCGGCCTCGACGAGCAGGCGGAGGACGGCCGGGGCTTCGTCGGGGTCGGTAAGCCACAGCTCGAGGTCGGCGTCGGTCGGGTCGCGTCGGAGGGCGGCCACGGCCTCGTGTTCGCGCAGCTCGTCGAGGGCTCGTTGGGGGAGCTCGCCGGCGAGGCCGATCGCGATGGCGACGCCGTGGTCGGCGGCGAGTTCGTGGACGCCGGCGTCGAGCACGATGGTGCCGTCCTCGATCCCGACGACGCGCTCGCACGGGGCCTCGACATCGTCGGGGATGGATGTGAGGACGAGCAGCGTGCGCTCGCGCGTCTTCTCGATCAAGGCCTCACGCATGCGGCGACTGGCGGCGGGGCCGAGGCCGCGCGTGGGTTCGTCGACGACGAGATGGTCGGGGTCGGGCACGAGCGCGTGCGCGAGTGCCAGTCGTCGTCGGTGGCCTCCGTCGAGGTGCTCGATCGCGTGGCCGCCGAGGTGTTCCAGGCCGAGGTCGATGAGCAGGCGCTCGAGGCGGCGCTCTCGTCGGCTGGTGGGGATCCCGTGCAGGCGGCCGGCCAGGCGGAGCATCTGGCGGGGGGTTCGGCCCTCGTCGAAGCCGGCTGGATGGGGGATGTAGCCGAGGCGCGCGGTGGCCTGGGGCTCTCCGATCGGGTGCCCGTCGATGCGGGCGCTCCCGGCTGTGGGGACTTCGAGGCCGGCCAGCAAGCGGGCTAGGGTCGTCTTGCCGGCGCCTTGGGGGCCCAGCAGGCCGCACGTGGCGCCCGTCGGGATCTCGAGGTCGATCCCGTCGAGGGCGCGCTGGCGGCCGTAGGCCTTCGCCAGGCCGTCGATCTCGATCGCCACGCTCGTGCTCCGTCGACCCGAGCCCGGCTTGCTTGGTGAAGGCTGCGGTGGCAAGAGCGGTGAGCTGTCGAGCCCGGCCCTGTCGGACGATTTAAGGGCGAGGGGGTTGGAGGGTGACCTGATGCGTGAGCGGGCTTGGATCGTGGCGGTGTTGCTGGTGGCCCCGATCGCGGGCTGCGTGGGTGGCGGGGAGGAGTCCGTGGACGCGGCCAGCGACCCGGAGGCCTCGCTGCCCGACTCCGTGCACGACGAGCGCCGGGTCGAGGCCGCAGCGAGCCCGGCTGGCGGGGACCGCGATCAGCGTTGCGAGGCGGAGGCCTCCTCGTGCTTCAGCTACCCGTTCACCGTCGCCACGGATGCGCGCGTGCAGGCGCAGCTGGATTGGGAGAACGCGACGAACGACCTGGATCTGCACGTCTTCGGTCCCGAGGGCGAGCCGGTCGCCTCGGCCAGCACGGGCCCGCTGGACAAGCGCGAGACGTTGGACGCGGCGCTCGAGCCCGGCGACTACGAGCTGGTCGTCGTGGCGTGGCTGGCCACCTCGGACACCTACCGCCTCGAGGCGCACTTCGGGTATGCCTGAACCCGCCGGTAGATACGCGCGGCGGGTTCAGGGAGTACGTCGGCGACCACCGGGAGCCGACGTACGAACTCCGAGACGGCTGGACCAACCGCGCCGAGCCGTCTCGGACCACGGAACACACCGACAGCCACCACGCGGTGACCTTCAAGAAGTACGTCTCCGACCACCGGGAGCCGACGTACGAACCCCGAGACGAGGCAGCAGACAACGTCCAAGCCTCGTCTCGGCCCGCCGGTAGATACGCGCGGCGGGTTCAGGGAGTACGTCTCCGACCGGAGGGAGGAGACGTACGAACTCCGAGACGGCTGGACCAACCGCGCCGAGCCGTCTCGGATGGCCGAACACACCGACAGCCACCACGCTTGGGAGTTCTCGACCGCGCCCTCCGTGGCATCGGCCTGCCGGGGGCGACCCGGGTCGCGCTGGACGAGCCAACCATTCTTAGTAGTAAGACTTGGATTCACAGTTAACAGCAGATACCTAATAACATACCGGGGTTGGCGTTGGTGATGCGACACGCAACGCTCCTGTTGGGTCTTGCTCTCCTCACGGTGGGCTTCAGCGGCTGCCTCGCGACCTCGACCGACGAGACGGTCGAGGCAGCCTCGGCGGACGAGACGGTCGAGGACGCCGGGTTGAGCCCGGCGGCGGCCGAGAACGGAGCAGACCGTCTCCCCTGGGGGCTGTCCGAGTGCGAGTTCGTCATGGCCTTCGTCCCCGTTCCAGCCTCCGCCGTCGAGCAGCGGCTGCCGGACGGGTTCTCGGCCCGCAGCCCCGAGGACGTTGGACTGCCTCCCTCCCTCGTCGACGCGGCGGGGGTCGACGGGGACGCGCTGATCGGCGTGGAGTTCGAGGTCTGCGAGCGAGGGGTCGGCCTCGACGGCTCCCCGGTCCAGAACATGGAGCACGCGACGGTGTGGACGCCCGTGTACCCTGCCGAGGACATCGGGAACGCCTTCGCCATCTACAAGTTCAAGGGGGCCTTCGATCACCAGCCCTCGCAGGACCTCCTCGAGAAGCAGGGGATCCCGGACCTCGACTTCTCGGCAGGCTTCGACGTCCTCACCCAGCGGACCGGCGGTCCCTTCGAGGCCTCGCTGACGTGGGAGGACGCCGGGACCTACGAGATGCGTGGCGGCGGCGTGACGGACGAGTACGTGGGCCACGCGTACTCCCTGTTCGAGTGCGTGGGCTACATGCCGATCCCGGGAACCGAGGAGCTGGGACGGGCTCACACCTACTTCCACGGGACGAGCCTCTACGAGGCGACCGGCACCGTGTCGGTTCCCGACGGAAGCATCCTCGACGAGCTTGGCTCGACGGAGCAGGCCCGCGCGTACTTCCTGTTCGGGATCGGGAACTACAAGGACAGCTCGATGACGTTCCCGCCGAACGCGACCCGCTAGCGTTCAATGAGGAGGTGGGGAGGGATGCAAGATCGCCGCACGCGGTTGCCGGGACTCGCCCTCGTCGCCGGGGTCGAGGCCGTCCCGTTCGTCGACGAGCACGTCGCCTGGGCCCCGTGGCGCGAGACCGTCGCTGAGGCCGGCATCGCGGTGGGGTCTGGGGGCCTCCCGACCGCGGCGTTCGTGGGCTCGTCCGTGCCCGCAGGCCTCCTCGTGGACGTGTCGCCGTCCGCCCACGTCGGGCCTCGTCTCGCATCACGCACGTCCCGACAGCTCCGCCGGGGACGCCCTCGAGCGGGTCCGGCCCAGGCTTCCGAGGAGGGCGGAGGGTGAGGGACCACCGAACCGGCGGTGAGGGGGGCTGGATGCTCGCCCGGCCGGCGCTGGCGACGGCGATGTTCTGGACCCTCGTAGCGCTGGTCGTGATCCAACTCGGCCACATGAACGAGCACGCGGTCCAGCTGGTGCAATGGCTCGCCGGGGTGGCGGAACCGTCGGGGATCTTCGGGGCGCTGTTCGACGCCGTCTGGGTCCACCTCGTCTACAACGCCCTCGTGTTCGCGGCCCTGGCCGTCGTGTACCTCTCGTGGCGGCGAACGGAGACGATCTGGCGACCGAGCACGCGGGGAGCCCTCGCCTTCCACCTGGTCTTCACCGTGCAAAGCTACCACCTCGTCGAGCACGTGGCCCAGGTCGCTCAGTATCACGGCTTCGGCGTTGCCCCGCCGCCGGGGTTGATCGGGGTCGTGGCCCACCCGATCCCGGCCCACTTCGCGATCAACCTCGTCGTGACGGCGCTCTTGTTATCGGTGGCCTTTTCCTTCCGGCCGCGGCCTCGACCGTACGACGCCCCCGAGGGACCCCGGGCCGGCGGTGGTCGCGTCTGGGGGATCACCCGGCCGGCGCTGGCGAAGGGCGTGTCCTGGGTCGTCGCCGCCGCGGTCGTGATCCAGCTGGGCCACCTGAACGAACAGACGGTCCAACTGGTGCAGTGGCTGACCGGGACGGGTGCGGCGGTCGGCATCCTCGGGGCGTTGTTCGACGTCGTCTGGGTCCATCTCGTCTACAGCTCCCTCGTGTTCGCGGCCCTGGCCGTCGTGTACCTCTCGTGGCTGCGAACGGAGACGATGTGGCGGCTGAGCACGCGAGGAGCCCTCGCCTTCCGGGCGCTCCTCGTCGCCCAGAGCTACCACGTGCTGGAGACGCTCGCCCAGGCGATCCAGTTCTACGGGTTCGGCGTTGCCTCGCCGCCGGGGTTGATCGGGGTCGTGGCCCACCCGATCCCGGCTCACTTCGCGATCAACCTCGTCGTGACGACGCTTTTGTTGTCGGTGGCCTACGACCTGCGTTCACGGCCGCGAGGGGACCAGACGGCCGCCGTCGGGATCCTGTAGGATCGAGAGCTCCCCTCGTCCCCGCACATCCCCGTGCCCGCGCCGCCACCGGGGCCGCCGAATCTAAGAACCCTTAAGTGGCCCACGTCGGGTCGCTGCCAGCATGTCCTCCGCTGATCGGACCATGCCAGGCGCGAACGACACGCAACGGGCAGGGACCGCGGGCGTCGCCGCCGCGAGGCCCTCGGTGCTCTGCGCCGCCACACTCCTCCTCGCCGGGATCGCCCTCCTGGGGGCCTCGGCGACGGTCTCCGCGGCCACCGACGAGGCAACGCTCCGGCCCGACGACCCCGGTGACAGGCACGACTTCGGCGACGCCATCGCCATCGACGGCGACACCGCCGTCATCGGGACCCCCCGCCACGACCAGGGTGCCGAGGACGACAACCGAGCCAACCGGGGCGCCGTCTACGTCTTCACCCGCGACGGCGGGGAGTGGAGCCAGGAGACCAAGCTCACCCAACCCGACGCGGCGGACGGCGACGAGTTCGGCGAGGCCGTCGCCATCAACGGTGAAACCATCGCCGTCGGGGCGCCCGGGAACGACTCCAGCAGGGGCCTCGCCGGCGACTACGGCGCGGTGTACGTCTTCGCCGCCGAGGGCGAGGGATACGCTCTCGAGGCCATCCTCCAACCCGACGATACCTTCGGCGACCAGGAGGTCGGTTCGGACCTCGCGCTCGAGGGCGATACCGTCGTCGTCGGGGCCCCCGGCACCAGCGAGTCCCCCGACGGGTTCGACGACTTCAGCGGGACGGCCTACGTCTGGCAACGGTCCGACGGGTCCTGGAGCCTCGAGGCCGAGCTCGACCGGGACTCGGACGGCTACACGGCCTTCGGCACCGCCGTCGCCTTCGACGGCGAGACCGCGCTCGTGGGCGCCCCCGGCGTCGACCGGTCCTTCGGGGTCTACCCCGGCGGCGTCTTCGCCTACGCCGCCAGCGACTGGAACGAGACCGCCGAGATCACCCACGAGGACAGCGACGGCGGCGACCGCTTCGGCGCCGCCATCGCCTTCCACGGCGACGTCTTCGTCGGCGGCGCCCCGCACAAGGATTTCGGCGACGCCTCGGACCACGGCGCCGCCTACGCCTTCGAACGCACCGACGGCGCATGGAACCAGACCGCCAACATCACCTCTGCGTCCCTCGAGGGCTCCGACAACTACGGGTCGACGCTCGCCCTCTCCGATCGGGCCGCCATCGTCGACGCCTCAGGCAACGGGTCCGCCTTCGAGGTGACACGCGACGGAGCCTCCTGGTCCGACCCGGCGCCCTTCCGCCCCGACGACGGCGAGGACGGGGACGACTTCGGAGATGGCTCCGCCCTCGCCGGGGACTTGGCCCTCGTCGGCGCCCCCGGCGATTCCGGCGACGGTACGCAGCAGGGCGCCGTCCACGTCATCGCCACCGGCTCCACCGACGGTGGCGACGGGGGGACCGACGGCGGAGCCAACGGGACCGACGGCGAGACCGGCGGCAACGGTGCCCCCGGCCCCGGCGCCCTCGCCGTCGTGGCCACCGGCCTGGCCGCGGCGAGCCTCGCTGGCCGCCGACGCCGGTGACGGACCCGTCGATGGCGGGGGCGTGCTGGCTGGCGTGGTTGCCCTCGCTGCCGCCCCCGGAGCGGGTCTGGGCCGGGTCGAGCCCGAGCGCGTCGGCCAACGAGCGCCCCCGCCGCTACCAGCTCGACGCCCAGTTCGGGGACCCGTGAGCGGCCTCGGGACCGCGTAGGCTTTTCTACGGGCGTCGGCTTGGCCCATGCATGCCGCAGGAGGCCAGTGCCTCGGCCGACGCCGACGAGGAGCTCTCCCGCGAGGAGCGGATCCGCCAGCGGATGGAGGAGATTCGGGAGGGCGGACCCGAGAAGTACAGAAAGCGTCTCAAGGACGACGACAAGCTGTTCGTCCGGGAGCGGCTGCGGTTGTTCTTCGACGACGGACCGGACTTCGAGGACGGCCTCTTCGCCAACGCGAACGCCGACGACCAGCTGCCGGCCGACGGCATGGTGACCGGCGTCGGCACGCTCGACGACCGCAAGGTGTTCTTCCAGGCCAACGACTACACCGTCAAGGCCGGCTCGATGGCCGACAAGGGCGTCGAGAAGTTCCTGCGCACGCAGGAGCGGGCCCTGCGCGCGGGCAAGCCGATGCTGTACCTGGTCGACTCCAGCGGGGCCCGCATCACCGACCAGTCCGGGTTCTTCGCCCAGGGTAGCGGCATCGGGAAGTACTTCTACAACCACTCGATCCTCTCCGGCAAGATCCCCCAGGTCGCCGTCCTGTACGGGCCCTGCGTGGCGGGCGCGGCCTACACGCCGGTGTTCTGCGACGTCACGATCATGGTCGAGGAGATGAGCGCCATGTGCATCGCTTCGCCGCGCATGGTCGAGATGGTTACCGGCGAGGAGGTGTCGATGGACGAGCTGGGCGGCGTCGACGTGCACGCCGAGGAGTCCGGCTCCTGCCACCTCGTCGCCGAGAACGAGGAGCACGCGGCGATGCTGGCGGCCCAGGTCATGTCCTACCTGCCGGACAACTGCGAGGAACAGCCGCCCCGCTACGAGACCCGCGAGCCCGGGCGAGCTCCGGCCGAGATCGCCGACATCGTGCCCGAGGACCCCAACGCCCCCTTCGACGTGCGGGACGTCATCACCGCGCTCGTCGATGGCGACAGCTTCCTCGAGCTGTCGGCGGACTACGCCCCCGAGCTCGTCACCGGGTGGGCCCGCCTCGACGGGCGCCCGGTCGGCATCGTGGCGAACAACGCGATGCACAAAGCCGGCGCGATCTTCCCCGACAGCGCCGACAAGGCCGCCGAGTTCATCACGAAGTGCGACGCCTACAACATCCCGCTCGTCTTCCTGTGCGATACCCCGGGCTTCATGGTCGGCAAGGACGTCGAGCAGGAGGGCATCCTCAAGCGCGGCAAGAAGTTCATCTACGCCACCAGCACCGCTACCGTGCCCAAGATCCCGATCGTGGCGCGCCGCGCCTACGGTGCCGGCCTGTACGCCATGTGTGGGCTGGCCTTCGAGCCGGAGGCCCTGCTGGGCCTGCCCAGCGCCGAGATCGCCGTCATGGGTCCCGAGGCGGCCGTCAACGCGGTGTACCGGCGCAAGATCGACGAGATCGAGGACCCCGAGGAGCGCAAGGCCTTCATCGAGGAGAAGCGCGCCGAGTACCGGGAGGACATCGACGTCGAGGTCATGGGCGACGAGCTGATCGTGGACCACATCGTGCCGCCCGAGGACCTGCGCCAGGAGGTCATCGAGCGGTTGGACACCTACGAGGGCAAGGAGTTCAACATGCCCGACAGGAAGCACGGGACCGTGATCTGAGCGCCCAGTATGGGTCACCTCGGCGAGTGGTCACCCAACGGCGACGCCCTGGCCCGAGCCTGGTGCGGGGCTGTTGGGGTCCTCAGCGGGCTTCCGTGACCACCTGTCGTTAACCAATATTCAAATACCAGGGCGCGGTCAAACGGTGGCCGTGAGAGCTGCCGTCGTAGCTGTCCTGCTCCTCACGAGCGGGCTCGTCGGATGCATCGGCATCGTCGAGGACGAGCCCATGAAACAGGAGGCCGAGGCTCCGCCGCTGACACCGATGGATCGCTCCACGGGCGGCCTCGAGGAGGCCCAACCCACGCAGCGGGTCGACCTCTCCGACGGCGACAGCTTCGAGCTGACCGCCAGCTACGTCAAGCACGACCCCGGGACCGGCGAGGAGATCCGGATGATGGCCTACAACGGCCAGATCCCCGGCCCCGAGCTGCACCTCCCACAGGGAGCCGAGGTCGACGTCACGTTCACCAACGACCTCGACCAGCCCACGACCGTGCACTGGCACGGCCTGCGGCTGGACAACCCCAACGACGGCGTGCCGAACCTGACCCAGCAGCCGGTCCAGCCCGGCGAGTCCTTCGAGTACACGATCGAGGTCCCGGACGCGGGCGTGTTCTGGTACCACCCCCACGTTCGCACCGATGTCCAGAAGGAGCTGGGCTTGTACGGCGCGATCGTCGTCGATCCGCCCAAGGAGGACACCGAGCGCTACCCCGACGAGTCCGTCCTCCACCTGGACGACATGCGGCTCGTCGACGGCGACGTCCCGGACGTGTACGAGGAGGCGGTGACCTACGCCGACAGCGGGCGCTGGGGCAACCAGCCGTTCGTCAACGGCACCGCCGAGGCCGACGTCGAGGTCGCCCCCGGGGAACGCCACCGTCTGCACCTGATCAACCCCTCGAACGCGCGCACCTGGCGGCTGAACTTCCAGGGCTTCGCCACGGTCGAGAAGGTCGCGGCCGGCCCCAGCTACCTCGAGCAGCCGCGCGAGATCCACGGGCTGCGCTTGGGTCCGGCCGAGCGGGCGACCGTCGACGTCGAGGTCGACGCTGAAAGCTCGGCTCGCATCGTGGACGAGGCGACGACGTGGACGCTGGCGACCGTCACATCGTCCTTCGAGGCGCTGGGCCAGAGCGTGGTCGTCCAGGAGGCGCCCTCCGGGCCGCACGAGCGCGCCCAGGCCGAGGACCGAGAGGGCTTCCTCGCCGAGGAGCCCGACCACACCGAGCATCTGCGCATGCTGCGCAACGAGACGATGCCGGCCGATCCCAACGCGAGCGACGACGGCCACGGCGGCCACGACCACAGCGCCCCCGATCCGCCGGCGGGCGAGGTCAACGCGCAACCGACCGACCGCGAGCTCGCCTGGCAACTGGTGGACGTGCCGACCGGCGAGGTGCAGCCTCGCTACCAGTACGAGGTCGGCGACGTCGTCGAGTTCACGGTCGACATCGTGCACGAGCACGGGGGCGGCGGCGATCACGCCGCGCACTCGCCGGTCCCGCACACGGTGCATCTGCACGGGCAACGGTTCATGGTTTCCGATTACGGCGGTGAGGACCCCGAGGAGCGCGTTTGGAAGGACACGGTGCTCGCCAACGATCCGGTGCGCGACTACCAGTCGGTGACGATCCAGGTCGAGATGAGCAACCCGGGCACGTGGTTGATCCACTGCCACATCAGCGAGCACAGCGAGGCCGGGATGACGGCCGTCGTCGAGGTCGAGCCCGCCAGCGACGCTTGAGCCGAGAGAGGTCAACCGTCGACGCGGACGAGGTCCCCGGTGAAGACGAACGGGTCGTCCTCGGCGAAAACCAGCTCGAAGCCACCGTCGGGGCCCAGCTCGAACGAGAGGTTACGGTCGGGTCCGTAGGAGGCCTCACAGCTGATCGTGCCATCCGAGGCCGTCGTGCACTCGTCGCCGGTCTCCTCGACGTTGGCCGTCAGCGAGGTGTCGAGGTTCCCCCACGTCAGGGACCCGCACCCGTCGATCGTCACGAAGAAGCGCCGACGGTCGTGGTCGTAGACCAACTCGGTGCTGGACCCGTTCTCTCCTTGCCGCTCGCAGCGGTCCGTCTGCTCGGTGACGAGCCCGGAGGCTTCGGTCACCCAAGAATCGTCAGCGATCGCCCCCGCGGACGGCGCCAACATCAGCCCCAACACCAGCAGCGTTCCCACCGCGACGCGTTCCATCATGCCGAGCTTCACACCCCGTGACGCCCAGGAGCCGGTTAATGCCTTGGGGAGTCGATCGGATCGCGGCCAGGGTTTTCACCGGGGAACCCTCTCGTGCCGGACGAACGGAGGTCGCCACGTGGGCCTGTACTACGAGGAGTTCGAGGAGGGGCAAACCTTCGAGCACGAGCCCGGCCGCACGATCACCGAGGCCGACAACGTGATGTTCTGCTCGATGACGATGAACACCCAGCCCTTGCACCTGGACCACGAGTTCGCCGGTGAGACGGAGTTCGGGGAGCCGGTCGTGAACGGTTTGCTGACGTTCTCGCTGGCGGTCGGGCTCAGCGTGCCGGACCTGACCGAGGGCACGATCGTGGCCAACCTCGACTACGAGCACGTCGAGCACCCGAACCCGGTCTTCCACGGGGACACGATCCGGGCCGAGAGCGAGGTCCTGGGGAAACGGTTGACCAGCTCCCCTGGTCGCGGCATCGTCGAGTTCCAGACGGTGGCGACGAACCAGGACGACGAGGTCGTGTGCCGGTTCCAGCGGACCGCGATGGTCGAGTGCGAGGACGACGAGCTGGTGGAGGACGGGTAGAGCGGTCGGAGGACACGGAGCCCTCACACGTCACACGAAGGCGCGAAGTCACGGAGGATGCACACAGCTGGGACGGGCCATCGGTGGAGGAACAGCCCTCGGCGAGGCCAGGGAACGGGAGCTGGCTTTGTCGCCCGCCGAGGGAGAGCCGAGACCGCGATCCGTGGCGGCGGATCTCCCGACCACGAGGCGCCATCAGCGCACGTTCCGACCGCGCCAAGCCCTCTGGAGACACCGATCCTGTGGCATCTATCACCGTCGTTTCCCCCTCTTTGCGCTCTTTGGAGCCGAATCGTCAGCTTTAGGACGGTTCGCGGCCTCCCCCAGACCGGCACGCCATGGCCGAACCCAGCTTCCGCCCGCGCCGGTCGATGATGTACACGCCGGCGACGCAACCGGACCGCGTCGAGAAGGCGCTCACGATGGCCGAGGGCCCCGACATAGTCGTCGGGGACCTCGAGGACGCCGTCGGGCCCGAGGACAAAAAGCAGGCCCGCGAGGCGGTGCAAGAGACCTTGGCTGGTCTCGACGAGGAGGGAGCTGAGGCCGAAGGCTGCATCCGCGTCAACGGGATCGACACGCAGTGGTTCATGGCGGACGTCGAAGCCGCCGTCCAAGCCGAGCCGGACACGATCGTCGTCCCGAAGGTCGAGTCCCCCGGCCAGCTGCGGACGGTCGAGGGCCGGCTGGTGACCGCCGAGGCCGAGCACGACGTCGAAGAGGGCTCGATCGAGGTCCTCGCCCAGTTGGAGACCGCGCCCGGCGTCGCCCACGCGCTAGCGATCGGCGAGGCTGCCGGCACGGTCGATCGCGTGACCGCTCTCGTGTTCGGCGCCGAGGACTTCGCCGCCAGCGTCGGCGCTCGCCGAAGCCGCTCGAACCGAGAGGTGTTGTACGCTCGCTCGCGCGTCGTGCTGGCCGCCGCGCTGGGCGAGGTGCAGGCCATCGACCAGGTGCACGTCGACTACGAGGATCTCGAGGCCCTCCGCGAGGAGGCGATCGAGGGGCGCGATCTCGGCTACGTCGGCAAACAGATCATCCACCCCGACCAGATCGAGCCGGTGCACGACGTGTTCACGCCCGACGGGGACGAGATCGCCGAGGCTCGCGATCTGCTGGCCGCCGTCGACGAAGCCGACATCGAGGAGGGCGGCGTCATCGCCCACGAGGGGCGCATGATCGATCGCCCGCTCATCCAGCAGGCCCGCCGCACCGTGGAGCTGGCCGACGCGCTGGATGGATAAGGTGCCAGCCGAGCCCCCAACGCTGAAATAACCCCCCTGGCGTGTCAGGGGTCACGCAGCCGATGAGGCTCCCCGAGCCGAGGCGCCTGCGCGCCAAGCTGCGATCCGATAGGAGATGATGGCATGGCCGCGATGTACGTTCGTTTCGAAGCCCCGCGAGAGCTGCAGGACAAGTCCTACGAGAGCGTCGAGAACGCCCGCGACTCTGGTGACGTCTCGAAGGGCGCCAACGAGGTCACCAAGGCCGTCGAGCGCGGCGAGGCCGATCTCGTCGTGATGGCCCAGGACGTCCAGCCGGAAGAGGTCCTCGCCCACGTTCCGCTGCTGTGCGAGGAGAAGGACGTGCCGTACACGTACGTCCACAGCAAGGACGAGCTCGGCGTCAGCGCCGGTCTCGAGGTCGCCACCTCCGCCGTGGCGATCACCGACCCCGGCCGCTCGGCCGACCTGATCAACCAGGTCTCCGAGCAGGTCGAGAGCCTCAAGGAGTGATGACCGATGGCCGAAGGTGACGAGGATAGCGAGCAAGGCATCCCCTCCGAGGTCGTCGAGGTCATCGGCCGCACCGGGATGACCGGCGAGGCGACCCAGGTCAAGGTCCGCGTCCTCGAGGGCCGCGACGAGGGCCGGATCATCACGCGAAACGCGATGGGTCCGATCCGCGAGGGCGACATCCTGATGCTCCGCGAGACGGCACGAGAAGCCAAGAAGCTGGGAGTTCGGTGACCCCGATGGTCGAGCACCGGATCTGCTCGTTCTGCGGTGACCCGATCGAGCCGGGTACGGGCACGCTGTACATCAAGAAGACCGGCAAGCAGTTCGCCTTCTGCTCCAGCAAGTGCCAGAAGAACATGATCGACCTGGACCGCGAGCCGCGGTACCAGGAGTGGACCCGCCACCACGAGAAAGGCGAGACGCAGGGCTAACCAATGACCGAACGCACCTTCGTCATGGTCAAGCCCGACGGCGTCCAGCGCGGGCTCGTCGGCGAGGTCGTCCAACGCATCGAGGACCGCGGCCTCAAGCTCGCCGCGATCGAGACGGTGGACGTCGACCAGGAGCTCGCGGAGACCCACTACGAGGAGCACCGCGACAAGCCGTTCTTCGACGGGCTCGTCGAGTACGTGACCAGCGGCCCCGTGGTCGCCATGGTCGTCGAGGGCCCCAACGCCATCCAGGCCGTCCGCGGCCTGGCCGGCGAGACGGACCCGCTCGACGCCCAGCCCGGCACGATCCGCGGCGACTTCGGGCTCGACGTCGGCCGCAACGTCATCCACGGCTCCGATGCACCGGAAACGGCGCAGCAGGAGATCAAGCTCTGGTTCAGCGAGGACGAGATCCTCGACTACGACCGGATCGACGAGGGCTGGATCGCGGAGTAGAACCCGCACCCGGGGGCCGAAGAGGCCAAGGGGACCCCGAGAAAACGGGGACCGAACTCATCGCCTCCAGCATCGATCACCGACGGAAAGCAGACGTGGTCGCGGTCCCCGTCGAGGAGGTCGAGCGCCTCGAGGCAACCCGGGCGTTCCTCGAGAGCCAGGCCCTGCAGAAGGACATCCTCCGCAGCGTGGGAGAGTACAGGGAGGGTGATTCTCCCCTTGGGACGAGGCTGGGGACCGACGTTAGGAGTGTTCATCCTCGAGAGGCAAGAGAGATCGCGCTGGCAGTCGGGGCCAGCCCCCCAAGAGAACAATCTACATATACACAGATCCCACATACACAGTATATGGGCACTCGAACGATCAGCCTCGCGGAGGACGCCTACGAGGCGCTATCGGCCATGCGGAGGCCGGGGGAGTCCTTCACCGACGTCGTTCGCCGGCTGACCCGGACGCGCTCGCTGACAGAGCTGGGCGAGGCCATGGACTCGGAAGCCGCCGATGACGTAGCTAGCGCGGTCGAGGCGAACCGAGAAAAGCGGATCCAACGCCGCCGTGAGGAGCTGGATCTCGAGTGATCCTCGATACAACGGTGCTCGTCGATCTCCTCCGACGTGACGATCACGCATCGGAGAAGGTACGCGATCTCGAAGAGGGGGGTCGGCTGCTCTGGGTTCCCAGCCCCTCGGTTTTCGAGTTGTTCGAAGGCATCGAACGGGCCGATCGGCCGAGGAAGGAGGCAACCAAGGTCGAGACCGTTCTCGATAGTTACACGGTCCTATCGTTCGAGACCGTGCACGCCCGCCAAGCCGGCCGGATCTCTGGTCAACTCGTCCGTCGGGGAGAGATGCTCGACCCCATCGACGTCCAGATCGCGGGCCTGGCTCTCGTCGAAGATCACCCTGTGCTGACACGGAACGTCAACGACTTCGAGCAAGTTCCCGATCTCGATGTCGTAACGTACTGAGACACGGCTGGCATCCGTCTTGCTCCGTCGATGCACCGCCTGCCGAGATGACGACCACGATGGACCGGCTGGGAGAAGATCGTGCCGACGAGCGCCACGAGCGGGGCCACGTCCCGGGGTGGGACCGGCTCGCCGTGCTCGTCGACAAGCGAGCCGTGGATCGCGCGGACGCGGTCCTGCATCGTCTCACGGGATCTCGGATGTCGGCTCGAACCCCGCGGTCGGCTGCCACACGAAACCGTGAGGCTTTACACCGAACCCATCGATTTCCTTGTGGCCTTGCTTTCGGAGCCATCGGATACCGACACCGTCTCCCTGCGAGGGATCGCGGGTTCCTCGGCCTGGGTCCACGCGCTCCTCGGGGCCGCGGTCTGGTTCTTCCCGGGCTTGCTTGTCTTCCTTGGCGGGCACCCGGGGAGTCGATTGAACCCGGAGACGGCGATGGTGATGGCGATCGTGGGAACTGGCCTGCTGGTGGTACCCGCGGTCCTCGCTCTGGCGGGCGCCCACCGGCTCGTCGAGTTCCACGAGGACGGGAAGCGCGGACTCCTCGCCGCCCTCGGGCTCGGGTTCGGTGGGCCCGTCATCTACGGTGTCGCGGGCTCGGTCGGCTGGGGGCTGGCTTCGCTCCTCGTCGCCCGGGAGATCGAGGCCCTGATCCTCTCCGGTCCGGCGTTGGCGGCCGGCCTCAGCGCGCCGCTGGTCGCCCTCGTCTGCGCGGGGGGGTTCGTGTTCCTGCGCGCGACGCGGTGAGCGACTGCTCGACCCCGCCGCCGTGTTGTCGACGTTGTCGCCGCCTCACCCGGTCCACCCGGCGCCCGTGTTGAACAACACGACCATCTCGTCCTCGGCGACGACGTCCTCGTCGACCATCGCCTCGAGCGCGGCGAGCGTGGCCGCCGACTCGGTGCAGGCGGAGACGCCGCTGGCGCGAGGCATGCGGTCCTTGGCGTCGTGGATCTCCTCGTCGGTGACGGCGACGGCGGCGCCGCCGCTGTCGCGGATCGTCTCCAGGATGAGGAAATCGCCCACGGCCTCGGGCACGCGCAGCCCGCCAGCATCGGTGTGCGGGTTCTCGGGGGCTTCGGCGAACTCGGCACCAGCCTCCAGGGCTTCCACGATCGGGGCGCAGCCGGCGGCTTGGGCGCTCACCATGCGGGGCTTGTCGCCGGCGATCCAGCCCATCTCCTCCATCTCGGCGAAGGCCTTCCACATGCCGATGAGGCCCGTGCCGCCCCCGGTCGGATACACGATCACGTCCGGCAGCTCGCCGTCGAGCTGGGCGGCCAGCTCGTAGCCCATCGTCTTCTTGCCCTCCAGGCGGTAGGGCTCCTTGAGCGTGGAGAGGTCAAACACGTCGTCGTGGGCTTCGACGTACTCGCTGCAGGCGTCGCCGGCGTCGGTGATGAGCCCGTCGACGGTCTCGATCTCGGCGGCGAAGTCCTCGGCGCGCTCGAACACGCTGTCGTCGGCGTCCTCGGGCACGAACAGGCGGGCGGGCACGCCGGCGCGGGCGGCGTAGGCGGCCATCGCGGCCCCCGCGTTGCCGGCGGTGGGCACGGCGAAGCGCTCGGCGCCCAGCTCGAGGGCGCGGCTCATCGCCATCTCCATGCCGCGGGCCTTGAACGTGCCCGTCGGGTTGTGGCCCTCGTCCTTGACGAGCACCTGGTCCAGTCCCAGCTCGTCCCCGACGCGCGGCGCGTCGACGAGCGGGGTGTGGCCCGCGCCCAGCGAGGCCCGGTTCTCGGGCGCGACCGTGGGCAGCACGGGCTCGTAGCGCCAGAGGTCGTTGCGGCCGCCGGCTAGGTCGGCCAGCTCGTGCCCGGCGGCGATCGCCTCGAGGTCGTAGCGAGCCAGCCAGGGCCGTCCATCATCCGGGCAGGTCGTCTGCAGCTCGCCGGCGTCGGCCTCGCGACCGCAGTGGCCGCACTCGAGGAGCTCGGGCTCGGGCATCGACGCCCGCATCCGACCGCGCGGGAAAGGTGCTGGGGGCTTTAGGGGACGGTGCGGTCGGCGAGGTCGCCTGCGACGGCCTGCAGGGACCCCTCGCGTTCGCGGACCGCCAGCTGACGGTCGGCGCCGGCTTCGCTACGTTCGGCCCGGTCGACGAGGAGCGAGAGCTCTTCCTTGATGCCGAGCTCGCGGGGCACCTCGGCCAGGTGGTCGATCGTGGACGAGAGCACCCGGTCGATCGGCATGCGTTCGACGCCGTCGACGTTGTCGTACTGGATGAACTCGGCGTGGATGCCGTCCTTGATCGCTCGCCAGCGGTTCTCCTCGATGATGTCGGCCTCGTGCCGGACCGGCGGCTGTTCCCCGGCTCGGTGGGCGCGGGACAGCCGGACGACGAGGGCCTGGATGAGCGCGGTGAGAGCGATCGTGATGCGGGGGTCCGTCGGCAGGTCCGCCATGCGGATCTCGACGGTCCCCAGGTCGGGTCGGGGACGGGTGTCCCACCAGATCCTCGTGACGTCTTCGATCGAGCCGACCGCTTTCAGGCGTTCCAGGGTTTGGGTGAAGTCGGTCCAGTTGGCGAACCGCGTCGGCATGCCGGTGCGCGGCATGGCGTCGAAGATGCGGGTCCGCGTGGCCATGAGGCCGGTCTCCTCGGCCTGCCAGAACGGGGAGTTGGCAGACAAGGCGAGCACGAGCGGCAGGAACGGACGGATGTGGTTGTTGACGTAGATGGCTTCGCCCGGGTTGCGGACGGCGACGTGGACGTGCAACCCGAAGATCAGGTCGCGGCGAGCGGGCCAGCCGACCTCGTCGATCAGGTCCTCGTATCGGTCGCTCTCGGTGTGGTCTTGGTCCTCCCAGAGCGCGAACGGGTGCGTGCCGGCCGCGGCGATCTTGTAGCCTTTGTCTTCGATGACATCCGCTAATCCCCGACGAAGGCGGTGCACCTCCTCGCGAACCTCGTCGACGTCCTGGCAGACGTCGGAGGCGGTCTCGACGACGGCCTGGAACAGCTCGGTGCGGAGGTTCTCCTCGTAGTCGGTCCCTTTGCCGAGGATCTCGTCGGCTCGGGAGACGAGCCCGAAGTCGTCGGGGTCG
Source organism: Thermoplasmatales archaeon SW_10_69_26 (assembly GCA_003009755.1). Lineage (GTDB taxonomy): Archaea > Thermoplasmatota > SW-10-69-26 > SW-10-69-26 > SW-10-69-26 > SW-10-69-26. The sequence continues at coordinate 1,904 of PXUB01000038.1, read as the reverse complement.
AGGATCTGGAACTCCTCTTCCACGCCGAGCGTGTATGGATCGGTCTCGCCGAACGCCGTCACAACCTCCACCTCGCCCCGTAGCCTCGTACCATCGTACCATGGAGGAGGCTCCAGGGACTCGAAGGTTTCCCTCCGGGTCGCACGAGCATCTCGACCTCGAAACGGGGGGTCAAGGCACGGTGCGATCGGCGAGGTCGGCCACGACGGCGCGCAGATCTCCCTCCCGAGCGTACACGGCCCGTTGTCGGTCGGCGCCGGTGCGGCCCTCTTGCACGATCGAGCGCAGGCGCCGGGCCTGCGTCTCGATGCCGAGCCGGCCGATCGTGTCCGCCAGTCCCGTGAGGACGCGGTCCAGCGTCTCCGGGACCGTGCGCAGGCGGGCCTGGCCGTCGGCCTGGGGTTCGACGAAGCGGGCGTGGACGCCGTGGCGGACCGCTCGCCAGCGGTTCTCGGTCACGATCGCGGGGGGTTCGGGAAGGATCGGGTCTCGATCGGGGGTTCGGGCCAGGTGGACGACGATCGCTTGCGTGAGCGCGGCGACGGCGATGCTCGTCTCGACGCGGGTGGGGAGGTCGGCGATGCGGACCTCGACGGTGCCCAGGTCGGGCCGCGGGCGGACGTCCCACCAGACCTTCGTCATGTCTTCGAGCGCGTCCACCGCCTCGAGGTGGCCGATGTGCGCGGCGAAGGTGTCCCAGTCGGGGAACGTGGGCGGGAGCCCGCTGCGGGGCATGCCCTCGGAGACGTTCAGGCGGGCCGAGGCCAGCCCGGTGTCCATGCCGCGCCAGAATGGGGCGTTGGTCGACACCGCGGCGAGGAGGGGTAGGAAGGTGCACAGGTCGTTGGTGACGCGGATCGCGGCTTCGGGCGAGCCGACGGAGACGTGCACGTGCTGGCCGAACACGAGGTCGCTGCGCATCGGTAGCTGGAGCTCCTCGACGAGCTCGTCGTAGCGGTCGGCTTCGGTCGTGGTCTCGCGTTCCCAGCGCGCGAAGGGGTGGGTGCCGGTGGCGGCGACGGCGAGGCCTTGGTCTCGGGCGGCCTCCGCCACGCGGCCGCGCAACCGGCGCATCTGTCGGCCGAGCTCGATCGCGTCCCCGCAGACCGGGGTCGTCGTCTCGACCGTGGAGGCGAAGATCTCGGTCTGCAGACGGTCTCCGCCGGCGGCCACGTCGGCCTCGATCGGCTCCGGGCGGTCGACCAGGCGGCCGTCGTCGGGATCGACGAGCACCAGCTCCTCCTCGACGCCGACCGTGAAGTCCGGCGTCTGGGCGAAGTGGGTCTCGTCGAACGCAGACGTCCGGGTCCCGGGCTCGGCGGTGGTCCGCCGGCGAGCGGGCGTCCGGATGCCGTGGGCGCCCCGTGACGGGGCCTCGAGCGCGTGCGGGCCGTGGCTGGGCCGGGCGTGACCTCGTGTCGGCATGGCGGGGACCTCACCCCCCGCCTCCCTCGGTCCCCCCGACTCAAGCTTTGGCTTGGCTCATATGCTAGACTGCCGGTCTTGTTTTGCTTAGGCTCTCGCGCCGGTCTCGGGAGACCGGGGACGATCTCCCGAGCCTACGAGCCCGGAGGGCTCGTACGAATGAGCATGGCACGGTCACAGAGCCCGCGGAAACCAACCCTCGCGGGTTGTACGGCGGAGGGCGACGAAGAGATTGCCCGCTTCAGGCCGGCGCACCAGAACATTTCGGGTCCCACGGTCTCCCCCCACGAGCGGGTGGCCAGGAAATGTTCACCAAATCGAGAGGGAGCGGTCTCCGTGACCCCCTCACGGCGGGGCCGCCCTCAGGCGGCGACGACATGAGTTCTACAAGTCCGCCTGTGGCAAGCGTTGTCGCCGTCGACCTCGAAATTTCGTACGAGCGCCGGTGGCGCTCGTACTCTCGTCGCAGCCGGTCGGCT
>PXUB01000037.1:64971-80915 GCA_003009755.1 Thermoplasmatales archaeon SW_10_69_26 | reverse complement strand
CTTGGATCCCGGATTTCGCACGGGTCCTCGCTTGGCTCCTCCGGTGGATGCGGCGCTCGGACCCGTACTCAGGTCGTCGAATACTGCGTGCGGGTTCGCTTCGCTCACCCGTACTCGTATTCGACGCCCTTCCCACCTCTGGGATGGTCCCAGTCGGTGTCGGCGACGATGGCGCAGGTGCCGCACTCGACGCAGGGTTGGGTGTCGAGGGCGACGAAGCGCTCCTTGCCGCCGTTGGCCTTGCGCGTTTCGAACCGGTAGCAGCCGCGGGAGATCTCGCGGTCGCTGACCGGGCACGTGTGGACGGCGGTCGCGGAGATCTCGGGCCGGTCGTCCAGCAGCTCGATGTGCGGGTTGCCGGCGTCGACGTCGTAGGTGAGATCACCGATGCGGTCGTCGAGGCTGCGCGGCTCGAACACGACGCCTTCGGGCGGGCCGTGCACGGGCTCGCCGGCTTCCTCGGCGATGACCTCCGGCAGCGTGACGTAGCTGAACCGGATGTCGGGCGCGCTGGCCATCAGGGACGGGCTGTTCATCATCGATTCCAGGCGGGCTTGGCCGACGCCGGAGCCGATGAGCTTGCGGCCCAACCACGAGCGGGCGAAGCTCTCCAACAGGCCGTTCACGAACTCGTTCTCGCTCGTGGAGGCAGCGATCTCGTAGCTGGAGGGCCGGACCGAGGTCGGGATGTAGCTGTCCTGCAGGGCCTCGTGGTAGCGCTCGCCGACGGTCTCGGGAGCGTTCTTGGCCTTGGCCTCGGCGAAGGAGCGCCCGGCGAGGATGCCGGCGGAGATGCCGAGGTTCATGCCCTTGATGATCGGGCCCTGGGCTTGCAGCTGCCCGGCGGCGTCGCCGACCGCGACCATCCGGCCGCGGTAGGGCTGGTCGACGAGCATCTTCTTGCCGTCGGGGATGAGCTTGGCCGAGTACTCGACCTCCTCGGCGTCCGGGCCGACCCAGTCCTGGACCAGCGGATGCTCGAGCAGGCGGTCCATCAGGCGGTGGGGTTCGGTGCCGTTCTCGGCCAGGGAGTCGAGATGGAACACGGTGCCGATCGACAGCGTGTCGTCGTTGGTGTACAGGAACCCGCCGCCGCGCACGCCTTCGAAGATGTTGCCGGCGAACAGGTGGGCCTCGCCCTCGTCGTCGAGGTCGAAGTTCTCCTCGATCAGGTCCTCGGGGACGTCGAGCACGACCTTGACGCCCTGGAACCAGTCCTCGGGCTCCTCCCAGTCGCGCAGGCCGGCCTGGCGCACCATCTCGCTGGTGGCACCGTCGGCGGCGACGACCATGTCGGCGCGGATCGGGTCCAGCTCCTCGGTCTCGACGCCGACGATCTCGCCGTTCTCGACGAGGGGGCCGTTGACGCGCACGTCGGAAAGCAGGCCACCACCGGCTTCGCGGCACGCCTCGTGGGCGCGCTCGCCGAGCCAGCGGTCGAACCTGGAGCGCAGCACGGTGTAGCTCCACTTGTGGTTGTGTTGGTGGAGGTCCGTCAGGTCGAAGCTTTGGACCTTCTCGTTCGCCATGCAGTGGAACTCGTACCCGTCGATCGGGCGTTCCAGCGGCGCGTTCTCGTGGAGGTCGGGCACGACGTCGTCGAGGTTGTGCTCGGTGTTCGTCTGCCCGTAGATGATGCCGCCGGTGGCGTTCTTCGAGCCGGGGAACTTGCCCCGTTCGAGGACGAGCGTCTCCACGTCTTGGCGTGCCAGTTCCAGAGCGGTCGCCAGGCCGGAGGGTCCGGCTCCGACGACCACGGCCTCGTAGCGCTCGGTCACTCGTCTCCCTCCCGGATGCGTTCGATCTCGTCGATGAGCCGCGGAACGACCTCGAACAGGTCCCCGTGGATGTACACGTTGGAGAAGTCCTTGATCGGCGCCTCGGGGTCCGTGTTGATCGAACAGATGAACTCGGACTCGTCCATGCCGGTCTTGTGTTGGACGGCGCCGCTGATGCCGGCGGCAATGTAGACGTCGGGCTCGACGATCTGCCCGGTCTCGCCGATCTGGCGCTCCTCGGCCACGTAGCTTTCGACGTTGCCGTCGACGTTGTAGCTGGCGGTGATGACGCCGCGGGAGAGGCCGAACCCGCTGCCGAGGGCGTCGGAGAGCTCGAGGCCGAGCTCGAGGCCCTCGGTGGGGTCCTCCCCGATGCCGCGGCCGACGGCGACGACGCGTTCGTCGTCGGTGAGGTCGACGCCGTCGTCGAGGTGCTCGCGTTCGGTGACCGTCACGTCGAGGTCACCCTCGCGGAACTTGACCGGTAGCTGGAGGATGCGTCCCTCTTGCAGGCGGTCGCGGTCGGGTTCGGGCACCGGGAAGCTGCCCGGGATCACCGAGGCCGACTGCGGGTGGAAATCGCGGTGCGGGTTGTCCAGGCACAGGATCGTGGAGTGCTCGAACCCGCTGAAGTCGGGGCGGACCATGTGGAGGGTCCGCTCGAAGACCGTCTCCTCGCCTTCGGTCTTGAACGGGTGCTTGATCTCGGCGTCCTCGATGTAGAGGTCGTCGCAGTCGCTGGCCAGCCCGGTGTCGAGCTTGCCGGCGACGGTCGCGGACAGGTCCCGGCCGTTGTGCGTGGCGGGGAACAGGAAGTAGCGCGGCTTGTCGTAGTCCTTGTACTCGTCGCGCATCAGGGCCGCGTTGGCGACGACCGTGGTGTAGGGGAGCAGGCGGAAGGGAACGAGCTGTTCGTCCTCGGCGACGTAGACGACGTCGGCGCCGTGCTGGACGCATTCGCCGGCGAGGCCGCGGGCGTCCTGGCCGAGCACGAGGGCGACGACGTTCTCGTCGGCGTCGTACTCCTCGTTGTAGTCGTCCATCATCCGGCGGGCCTTGCCCAGCATCTCGAGCGAGACGTCGCGAAGCTGACCGTCGCGCGACTCGCAGAACACCCACATGTCCCCGACGGAGGCGTCTTGGGTGGCCTCGTACACGTCGTAATCCATCAAAGACCCCCCTTCTCGACGAGGAGCTTGGCGACCTCACGCAGCTCTTCCTCGCTGGTGCCGAACTCCTCGGCATCGCGCTCGGCCGGCGGTTGCGGGATCGGGTCCACGCCGGAGACGATCGTCGGCGAGCCGCGGAGCCCGACGACGTGCTCGTCGACGGGCAGGTCCTCCAGGCCCCACGTGTGGACGTGCTCGCCGAAGTCCTCGGCCTCGACGATCTCCGCTTGCTCGGCGAGGATGTCCTTGAGGCGCAGCCGCTGGCTGGCCGTGTGGAAGGACGGTTCGTAGTCGGGGTCCATCACGATGAAGCAGGGCAAAGGGCCCTCGCAGTGCTCGGCTTCGCCGTACAGTTGCCGGCGAGCGCCGATCGTCTCGGCCTCGGGCTGGACGTTGACCTCGACGCAGTGCGTGATGATCGGCCAGTCGAGCATAAGCGAGGTCTGGGGACCGGTGTGCCCGGTCTCGCCGTCGGCCGTCTTGAAGCCAGCGATCACGAGATCGAGGTCGCCGATCTCGTTGAGGCCCGCGTGGAGGGCGTGCGCGGTGGCCCACGTGTCGGCGCCGGCGAACTTGCCGTCGCTGAGGAGGTAAAACTCGTCGCCGGCGAACTCGGCGGCCTCGTGCAGGACCTCCTTGTAGTTCGGGGGCCCCATCGTCACGACGTGGATGGTGGCCCCGTGCTTGACCTTGAGCTCCCGCGCGCATTCGAGCGCGAAGTGGTCGTTGGGGTTCAACACGGTCTCGGTGGACCCCCGGTCCAGCGTGTTATCCTCGTGGAACTCCACGCTGCCCTCCGAGAAGTCGGGAACACCCTTGACGAGGACGGCGATATCCATGGGCGTCGGCGGCCGATGAAACGTCATCCTTAAAACTGGTTCGGCCGACCCAACGTCTGCGCCGTGGACGGCGGCGAGGACCCGCCTGAGCCGGCGCCCGCCGTTCGACCGGGACCGCGACAGCATTGAAGTCCCGAAGCGAGGCTGCGCGCCGTGGGCAACCATGACGGACCTGCGACGAACCGCGGCGATCGCGATCGCGTTGAGCCTGCTGGGATTGACCGTGGCGCCGGCGGCAGCCGCCGGCTTCCCGCCGAAGCCGGACACGAACCCCGACTGCGAGCTCGAGTCCGCCCAGGATCAGGCCGGCCACACGCTGGCGCTCCTCGACCACCAGGACCACGAGCGGTACGCCTCCGACACGGTCGATGAGTTCGTCGACTACGTGTACTGCGAGTTCTTCCCGATCTGAGCCGGTTGGGCGCGGCGGCCCTCGGTGGCCGCCCGCCGTCGTCCCTCTTCTTCTACCGCGATTGCGAGAGGACGCGCGCGTCGTAGCCGGCGTCCTCGAGCGTCGCGAGCAGCTCGTCGACGTGCTCGGGGCCGCGGGTCTCCAGCGAGACGCGGACGAGCGCGACGTTGAGCGCCACGTCGAGCCGACGGCGGTTGTGTTCGATCTCCAGGATGTTGGCCCGCGAGGCCGCGATCACGTCCAACAGCTTTTGCAGCGTACCGGGACGATCGGGGAGAGGGACCTCGATCTCGAGGTGCCGGCCCGAGCGCGCCAGGCCACGGTCGATGATGTTGTCGAGCAGGGTGACGTCGATGTTGCCGCCGCTGACGAGCGCGGCCAGGGTCTCCCCTTCGACGTCGAGGGTGTCCGCGAGCAGGGCGGCCCCGGCGGCGGCGCCGGCCCCTTCGACGAGGCTCTTCTCGTCCTCGAGCAAGTGCAAGATGGCGCCGGCGATCGCGTCGTCGTCGACCGTGACGACGCGTTCGACGTGCTCGCGGGCCACCTGGAAGGCGATCTCCCCGCACGAGCGCGTCGCGAGGCCGTCGGCGATCGTGTCGACGGCGTCCAGCTCCACACGTTCGCCGGCCGCCAGCGAGCGGTGCAGCGCGTCGGCGCCCGTCGGTTCGACACCGATGACGCGCGTGTCGGGGCGCTGGGCCTTGATCGCGGTCGCGATGCCGGCCAGCAGGCCGCCGCCGCCCACGCACACGAGCACCGTGTCGACGTCGGGCACCGCCTCGAGGATCTCGAGCCCGATCGTGCCCTGGCCGGCGACGACGTCGGGATCGTCGTAGGGGTGCACGAAGGCCAGGCCGCGGTCGGCTTCGATCTCGCGGGCTCGGTCGTAGGCTTCGTTGTAGTCGCGGCCCTCGAGCACGACCTCGGCGCCGAGCTCGCGCGTGGCCTGCACCTTGGAGATCGGGGCGTCCTCGGGCATGCAGATGACGGCCTCGACGCCCTGGTCGCGGGCGGCCAGCGCGACGCCCTGGGCGTGGTTGCCGGCCGAGGCGCACACGACGCCGGCTTCGCGGCTGGCCTCGTCGAGGGCCGAGATCCGGTTGTAGGCGCCGCGGATCTTGAACGCGCCGGTGCGTTGCAGGTTCTCGAGCTTGAGGTGCACGTCGGCGCCGGTCGCCTCGGACAGCGCCTCGGATTGCATCGTGGGCGTGTGCTCGACGACGCCCCGCTGGAGGGGGTCGGCCAGCGTCTGACGGGCCGCTTCGACGTCCCCGATCCCGACGGGCAAGGACACGGGCCGGGCAGCCGGCCTCCCCCTCAAAGATGCCCCGGTCGTGGCGTCACCGTGACACGGGGCCCAGCCGGTCCACGTCGGTCCAGTTGTGCTGGCCGCGGGGGAAGGCGTCGGTGTGGTCGTCGGGGAAGGGCCGGGCCCACGTCGCGTGGTCGAAGAACGCGTCCTCGCCGTCCGAGATCTCGAACAGGAGCCGTGTGACGGCCGTGGACGTCGTGCACTCGCCCTGGCCGGTGCAGACGCGGGTGAGCGACCATCGGCTGGTGAACCCGCCGGCGGGCTCCCCGCATTGGGGTTGCCAGTCGGATCCGGTCTGGCCGTCGGGGTCGACGTCGAGGGCCTGGCGAAGCACGATCGGGTCCCGGTCCGCGAGCCCGGCGGCCTCGGCGGCGGCGTTCGTGACCGTGCGGACGTGCTCGGCCATGGGTGCCTGGGGGGATGGGCCGAGCCCGAGCTCGTGGACGGCTTGGCTGCCCAGCACGAACACGCCGCCCCTGGGGAAGGGGACCTCGGTCCCGGTGGGTCGGTGGGTCCAGACGACGGGTTCGTCGAGCGCCAGCGCCTGGACGAGCCCGGTGCCGGCCTCGTAGCCGGCGGCGAGCATGGCCTCGGTCAGGGTTTGGCCTTCACGGATGATGCCGCTGTCGTGGAGGCGGCAGCCGGCCTCCGGGTCGGGCCAGCCCTCGGGGGTGACGTGCATGTCCCACAGGACGGGGTACACACCGTCGGTCGTCCACCAGTCCCCCCAGGCGGCGGTCTCGCGGTCGCCGTCGTCGTCGGTGTCCGCCGCGTACACGGTGCGACCGGTGGGGACGTAGGTGCCCGTGCGGGCTCGCTGGCCCTCGGTGCCGGCCGGCGCCTCCAGCGTGCCCTCGACGTGGGCACTGGTGTCGGCGGGCACCAGGCGAGCGTCGACGACGTCGGCCCAGGGGTCCAAAGTGTCGCGGGTCTCCGGCGAGGCGACGGTCAGGCAGTGCCGCCAGTCGCGGTCGATCGGGTGGGTGGCCGAGGTGTCCCGCAGGCCGCCGAGCTCGCCGGGCTGGTTGGGCTCGGGCGCCGGTTCCCGCCAGACCGGATCCGTAGCCTCGTGAACGAGATCGGCCACCTTGGCGGTGCCGGCGGCGGTCTCGTGGCGGACGAGCGGGGTGACGTGGACATCGTGCCGGGTGTCGAGCGTCGTGTAGACGTCGAGGTCGTGGCCGAGGAACCCCCGGCTGGCGGCGTCGGGGGAGGGATCGAACCCGGGTTCGCGGTGGCCGCCGCACTCGCTGACGGAGGGCGCGGCGACGAAGTGCCAGACGACCGGGCGGGTCCCCTGGGGACGAGGATCCAGGTCGTGGGCCTGGTCCTTCTCGAGACGGTCCGAGTCCGTGAGCGTGCTTGCCTGGGAGCCGCAGCCGTGGGCGGGCGCGCAGGTTAGGCGAGCCTGCCAGCTGCCCTCGCCGGGGGCACAGACGTAGGTGGGGCTGCGACAGGGGTTGTCGCCCCGGTTGGTGTCCTCGGTTTCCCATCGGAACGGGAGCTCGCAGCCGTCGTGACCGAGGTCGATGTCGGGCGAGAACCCGCACACGGTCGGCTCGGCGGCGGCGGGGAGGTTGCGGTCGGCGGCGATCTCTCGCAGTCTGTGGGGCCCGACTGGGTAGCCCTCCCCGTCCTCGAGGATCCCGACGAAGCTGCGGTCGTGGGAGACGATCGTCCAGCCGTTGCCCTCGCCAAGGCCGGCATCCTCTCGGGCGATCGTCAGGGCGTGGGTCCGTTGGAGGCCCCCTCCGTAGGACTGGGTTCCGTGATCGGCCTCGTCGGCTCGGTCGCTGTGGGCGAGCCCGGCGCGGTAGGCGAGATTGTTCACGCTGTCGTAGAGCGGGTACGTCACGGATGGCTGCAGGCACCACGGCTGGCACGTCGTCAGGGCGGCCACGCCGAGGGTGTGGGTGCGCTGGACGTCGAAGATGGCCACCGGATCGTAGACCACCTGGTCGGCGGGCGCCCAGCGCTCGAATTCGGTGCCCTCGTGGTAGACCAGCCGGCCGCACATCGGGTCCTGCTTCCCGCGAGAGGGGTCCGCCGGGTCCAACCGGGGCGTCGGGCAGTCGGTCTCGACGCCGCGGTGGTACAGCTCGCGGTCGACGGAGGGATCGCCGGGCCGCTCGGAGACCTCGACCCTCCCCTGGGAGGCGCCGACGCTGAGGTGGTGCCCGGCGGCGAGGCCGGCGATGGCGACCGTGGCCAACACGGCGATCGCCAGGATCCGGTTCACCCTCGTCCCTCCTCACCGTCGTCGAGGGCTCGGCGACGGAGGTACGTGGCCGGGACGCCCGCGAGGAGGGCCCCGGCGGCGGCCACCCACGCCGTGTGGAGACCGTGGACCGGTTGGTCGGTGTCGACGATGCCGTCGCCGTCGGTGTCCTGGGGCTGGGCTTCGGCCTGCAGGGGTCCGATCGTGACCTGGGCCGAGCCCTCCGCCTCGGGCGGGCGGTGGGCGGTGGTTTCGACGGCGATCGTGTTGGTCCCCTCCTGGAAGGACGGGGTATCGAGGTGGGGACCGGGCACGACGAGGGCGACCGTCGTGGTGGAGGGGCGGTAGCGATGCTGGGTGGCGGTCTCGCCGTTCACGGTCGCGTTCGTCCACACGTCGGCGCCGAGGACGTCGGGTTCCTGGGGGTCGACGGTGTAGGGGACGCCGACGGAGATCTCGTAGGCCTCGGGCGGGCCATCCAAGACGAGCTGGGTCGACCAGGAGCGGTGCTGGCGGTCGGGTTCACCGTCGGCGAACGTGAGCTCGTGCCGGTCGCCGGCGTCTGCCGTGACGGTCGTCGGGTCGGCGGCGAGGCCGAACCCGGCGTAGGTGAACAGACCCGCCAGGCTGGCGACGACGAGGCCCAGCCCTAACCCGCCGGGGAGGAGGGCGTGGTCGTGTCCGAGCATGCGATCACCCCGAGCAGTCGGCCTCCGCCGGGCGGCAGAAGGCCCAGCCGTCGCTGCCCCGCAGCTCGTCGATGGCCCAGCTGCCCTTCTGCGGGAAGGTGTACGTGTACGAGATCGTCTCCTCGTGGGCGAGCTCGAAGCGGATGATGTCGAAGCTGACGTAATGGGTGCCGGCGGAGACGCCGCCCGCGATCGCGGTGATCTCCTCGTTCTTGATGGCACGTTCGTTGGGGCCTTCGCGTTCGCGGTCCTTGATCTTGTACCGGAGGTCGTGGACGAGTGTGCTCTCGTCGTTGTTCCCCGTCTTGATGAGGTTGTCGGCGTCGGTGTAGTGGTCGTTGTGGGTCAGCTCGATCGAGGTCTCCGAGACGTAACCGCGAGGCGTCCAGTCGATCACCTTGGCTTCGCGCGTGGTCTCGGGTTCACCGAAGCAGGGGTCGGTCGTGCGCTCGTAGATGCCCCATTTGGCGAGCCGGTAGAAGCCCCAGCTTTCCCCGTCGGTGGCCTCGATGCGTTCGCTGTGCTGGGTGCGGCTCTCCCACGAGCCGGGCGAGACGAACAGGGCCTCGGTGCGCGACCACTCGCTGGAGGCGACGGCTTGCCCATCCGAGGGGCTGTTGACACCGAGCAGCGGCGTCCAGTGGATCTCGTCGGCCAGCTTCTCCGAGCGGGTGGAGCTGCACCACCAGTCGCTCGTCGTGCGGCAGCCGGTGGGCACGGCGCAGTCGTCGGACACGATCTCGACGGAGAGCGTCCCAGCGTCCGCGCTTGGGGTGGTCTCGATCTCGTAGGTGCCGGGCCCGGCGGGGACGTCCCAGAACTCGACGACGCCGTCGGCGCGGGAGGTCTGGTTCACGAACAGCTCTCCCGGCGGTCCGTGGAGAGTGAACCCGGTCTCGCCGGCCGGGACCCCGTGCACGCGGACGGTGACGTTCGTGCCGGGGTCGGCGGGCGCGGAGACGAGCTCGCCGGTGGCGGCGTCGATCTCGACCACGTCGGGGCTCGAGCGGGCCGAGGAGCCGCCCACGGCGGCGGGCGTGGCGGTCACGGTGGCGAGCGCGAGGGCGAGCAACAGGGCGAGGCCGCGGTGAGGCATCGGATCCCGGTGGTCGCTGGTGCCCGTGAAGGCTGTCCGCAAGCGGGGGCCAGCGACCGCACCGTTCCCGGACGCGGGTGGGCCGGGCGCGGTTGGCAACGCTTAAAAAGGTCCGCGGTGTCTGGCAGGCATGGCGAAGCGACCCTCGCGCGAGGAAGCCCTGGATTACCATGCTCGCCACCCGCCGGGCAAGATCGGTGTCGTGCCGACGAAACCGAGCCGATCGCAGGCCGACCTCTCGCTGGCCTACACGCCCGGGGTCGCGGAGCCGTGTCGCCAGATCGAAGCCAACCCCGACGACGTGTTCGAGTACACGAACCGGGCCAACACGGTCGCCGTCGTCACGAACGGGAGCGCGGTCCTGGGCCTGGGCGACATCGGACCGGCCGCGTCCAAGCCCGTGATGGAGGGCAAGTCGGTCCTGTTCAAGCAGTTCGGCGACGTGAACGCCGTCGACCTGGAGGTGGACACCGACGACCCCGAGGAGTTCATCGCGACGGTGGAGAACATCGAGCCGACGTACGGCGGCATCAACCTCGAGGACATCACGGCGCCCGAGTGCTTCCAGATCGAGGAGGCGCTGGCCGAGAGCCTCGACATCCCGGTGTTCCACGACGACCAGCACGGGACCGCCATCATCGGCGGCGCGGCCCTTTTGAATGCCTTGGAGCTGGCGGACAAGCGCATCCAGGACGTCGACGTCGTGTTCAGCGGTGCCGGCGCGGCCGCGATCGCCTGCGCCGACTTCTTCCAGGCCTTGGGCGCCCGCGAGGAGAACATCGTGATGTGCGACTCCTCGGGCGTCATCCACACCGACCGCGAGGACGTGAACGAGTACAAGGCCCAGTACGCCCGGGAGACCGACGACCGCGATCTCGCGGACGCGATGCAGGAAGCCGACGTGTTCATCGGGGTCAGCGTGGGCGGCATCGTGTCCCAGGACATGGTGGCCTCGATGGCCGAGGACCCGATCGTGATGGCGATGGCCAACCCCGACCCGGAGATCGCTTGGGAGGAGGCCCACGAGGTCCGCGAGGACCTGATCATGGCGACGGGTCGCTCGGACTACCCCAACCAGGTCAACAACGTGCTCGGGTTCCCGTTCATCTTCCGCGGCGCGCTCGACGTGCGCGCCACCACGATCAACACCGAGATGAAGATCGCCGCCGCCGAGGCCCTGGCCGATCTCGCCCGCGAGGACGTGCCCGACCACGTCGCCAGCGCCTACGGCGAGGAGCGGCTCAGCTTCGGCCGCGACTACCTGATCCCGAAACCGCTCGACCGGCGCGTGTTGTTGTGGGTGGCGCCGGCCGTGGCGCGCGCGGCGATCGAGACCGGCGTCACGCGGCGCGAGATCGATATCGAGGGCTACGTCGAGGAGCTCGAGCGGCGGCAGGGCAAGGCGCGCGAGATGATGCGCATCGTTCTCAACAAGGCCAAGCGCGACCCCAAGCGCGTCGTGTTCGCCGAGGGCGAGGACCCCACGATCATCCGCGCGGCCGCTCGCCTGCAGGAGGAGGGCTATGCTCAACCGGTCTTGCTGGGCGAGCGCGAGCGCATCGAGGAGATCCTCGACGAACTCGAACTCGATGCCAAGCTGGACATCGTCGACCCGGTCAAGGACGAGCGGGCCGACCCCTACGCCGAGCACCTCTACGAGCAGCGCCAACGCAAGGGCGTCACTCGCAACGAGGCCCACCGCATGATCGGGGACCCCAACTACTTCGGGTCGGTCATGGTGGACCGCGGCGACGCCGACGTCTTCATGAGCGGCCGCACGACGCACTACCCGGACGCCCTGCGGCCGGCGTTGCGCGTCATCGGCACGCGCCCGGACACCGACAAGGTCTCCGGCGTGTACATGATGACCTTCGAGGACGAGGCCTACTTCTTCGCGGACACGACCGTCAACATCGATCCCTCCAGCGAGGACCTGGCCGAGATCAGCCTACAGGCCGCCGAGGTGGCTCGCCGCTTCAACGTCGACCCCCGTGTGGCCCTGCTGTCGTTCTCGGACTTCGGCTCGACCACGCATCCGTTGACGCGCAGGGTGCACCGGGCCGCCGAGCTCGTGAAGGAGCGGGCGCCCGATCTCGAGGTCGACGGCGAGATGCAGGCCGACACCGCCCTCGTCGAGGACATCCTGCAGGAGACCTACCACTTCAGCGACCTCGCCGGATCGGCGAACACGCTGATCTTCCCGAACCTCGAGTCCGGCAACATCGGGTACAAGCTGTTGCAGCGACTGGCCGACGCCGAGGCCACCGGCCCGATCCTGGTCGGCACGGACAGGCCGGTGATGATCTTGCAGCGCGGGGACTCGATGGAGGACGTGGTCGATTTGGCGGCGATCGCCGTCGTCGACGCGCAAAACGACGGTGACGGGTTTTAGCCTATCCGGTCGTAGGCCGACTGGGCCCGGGCGCGGGCTTCGCCGTGGTCGACGATCGGCTCGGGGTAGTCCTCGCCCAGCTCGACGTCCGCCTGGGCGAGCACCTCGGGCGGGGCCTCCCAGGGCCGGTTCAGGTACTCGTCGGGTAGATCGGCGAGCTCGGGCACCCATCGCCGCACGTAGGCCCCGTCGGGATCGTGGTCCTCGCCCTGCGTCATCGGGTTGAACATGCGGAAGAACGGTTGGGCGTCGGCGCCGCAGCCGGCCGCCCACTGCCAGCCGAGCGTGTTGTTCGCCAGATCGGCGTCGACGAGCGTATCCCAGAACCACTCGGCGCCTTCCTGCCAGGGGAGGAGCAGGTGTTTGGCGAGGAACGCGCCGACGACCATGCGGACGCGGTTGTGGATCCAGCCCTCGTGCCATAGCTGACGGAGGCCGGCGTCGACCAGCGGGAACCCGGTGCGGCCGCGGCGCCAGCGCTCGAGCTCGTCGGGGGCTCGGCGCCAAGGCAGGTTCTCGTACTTCTCGCGCAGCGGCTCGGTCGGGGTCTGGGGGAAGTGGTGGATCAGGTGGTAGCCGAACTCGCGCCAGCCGACCTGGCGCAGGAAGCCGCGGGCGGCCTCGGGGTCGACGGCCCCGTCGAGGATGGCGTCCTTGACGCGCCACCAGACGGTGCGTGGGCTGATCTCGCCCCAAGCGAGGTGGGGGGACAACCGGCTGGTTCCCTCGACGTCGGGGCGGTCGCGGGCCTCGAGGTAGGCGTCCAGGCGGTCGTCGACGACGGTGGCCAGCCGCTGGTGGGCGCCGGCTTCGCCGGGGCGCCAGGTCTCGCGGAGGCCGTGGGCCCAGTCGGGCGTGGGCAAAAGGTCCAGGTCCACGAGCTCGCAGCCCTCGGGGACCGAGCTCGGGGTCGCGATCGCCTCGGGCGCCGGTTGGGGTCGGGGGACGTGCACCTCGGCCTGGAAGCGGTCCCAGAACGGCGTGAACACGCGGTAGGGGCCCCCGCTGGTCGTCTCGACCTCGGCGGGGTCGTGCAGGATGCGGCCATCGTGCACGTGGACGTCCAGGCTGGCCTCGGCCAGCACCTCACGCGCGCGCTCGTCCCTGCGGGCGCGCTCGGGTCCCAGCCGTCGCGTCCAGTGGACGGTGTCGGCGTCGACGGCCTCGGCGAGTTCGCGCAACCGCTGTCCGGGGTCGCCCTGCGCGAGGTGCAGACTGGCTCCACGGTCGGCCAACCGGGCCTGGAGGGCCTGCAGGCTGTGGTGCAGCCACCACCGGGAGGCCCCGCCCGGCGCCCAATCGCCCAGCGTCTCGGGGGCCCACAAGAACATGGGGAGCACGGGCCCGGGATCGGCGAGGGCGGCGCGCAGCGCTTCGTGGTCGTGGATCCGCAGGTCGTTGTCCAGCCAGAGGAGGCTCGCCATCAACGGCACCCAGGGGCGGGCCTCGGATAGACCCTACGCGGGCTGGGAGGCTTCGAGCGGGGTGAGCGGGACCGGACACGAAACGTTTTTGCGTCGATGGGGTCCCTCACGGGTGTGGCGGTGCACGCCAACGCCGAGAAGCCGACGGTTGGGGACGAGGAGGCCGAGGGAGACCCGGCTGTGTTCCTCGACCGCGATGGCGTGATCAACCGGCGCAGCATCACGCTCGTGCGCGACGAGTCCCAGCTCGAGATCCTGCCCGGCGTGCCCGAGGCCGTCGCTCGCTTGACCGAGGCCGGCTACCGGATCGTCATCGTCACGAACCAGCGCCCCGTCGCTTGGGGCATCATCGACGGCGAGGACCTCGATCGCATCCACGAGGACATCCAGGCCGCCATCGAGGAGGTCGGCGGTCGTGTCGACGCGTTCCGATCGTGCCGGGACGGCTTCTTCGACGAGTGCGCCTGCGGGAAACCGGAGCCCGGGATGCTGGTGTCCGCGGCCGAGGAGCTGGGCTTGGCATCGGAGGGGAGCTGGATGGTCGGCGACAAGCCCAGCGACGTCGAGGCTGGCCGCCGCTTCGGTGCGGACACGATCAAGATCACGGGGTCGAAGTTCCCGTGGGAGCGCTGGAAGACGGCGCCGGAGGCCGACCACCACGCGCAGGATCTGCCGGCGGCCGTGGATCGGATCCTGGCCGAGCAGCCGCCGACCCCGAGGACCGAAACCAGCAGCCAGACCGTCTCTCCCCGACGGGGGAGCTGACGAGAGGGGCCATGGGCCCCGAGAACGACGATAGGCTGGCGGCCGTCACGGAGAAGACGCTCACCGGCCACGCCATGCACCTGTACTTCGTGGATCCGGCCAGCCCGTACGCCGAGGAGATCGCCTGCAACCTCTTGACGATCGACTCGGTCGAGCACGCCGATCCGATGGCCGTGAGGGGCTTGCTCGAGCTGGAGACTCCAGTCAGCGACGTGACCGCCTCGGACTGCCCGCATCCAGCCTCACCAGCGCTCGGCGACCGGCCAGACGACGGATAGCTCGATCTCGAGCCATGCCGAACCTGGCGGAGATCTCGGACCCAAGATCGGTCCTCGCGCGCCGACGGGCGTCGGGTAGCGACCGTGGGGACCGGGCGACCTAGACTGCCGGCTGTGCTTGGGTTAAGCTCTCGCTCGGCCTCAGGCGGTGAAAGCGCGGAGCCGAGACGACGGAGTAGCCGGAGGCTACGTCGATGTCGACGGCGACAACGCTTGGAAACCTCACAACTTGCAAAGATCGAATCATCGCCGCCTGAGGCCGGCCTCGCGTGCAGGCGCCGGTCTGAGGCGGGCAATCTTGTTGTCGCCCTCCGTCGACAACCCACAGGGGGTTTCCTTCCTCGGGCTCCGCGATTTTGCCTCGCTCATTCGCACGGGCTTGGCGCCCGTACTCCCGGAAGACCGTGGCCGGTCTCCCGAGACCGGCGCGAGAGCGTAAGCAAAACACGTCCGGCAGTCTAGCTCCAGCTCGCGCGCAGCGAGTCGAACGAGCGGCCGGTCTGCTTCTCGAGCTTGGTGATCTCGGGCTCGAACTCGTCGGCGAGTAGCTCGACAGGTTCCTCGCCCATCGGCGGTTTCTCGGTCTTCTCGAGGAGGGCGTGCTCGCCCAGCCACACGCGGACCGGTTCCGGGAGCACGAGCCGGGCGACCCGGCGAGGCAGATCGCTGGTCAACAGCCAGCGGAACAGCTCGTTGCTGGGGACGCCGAAGGGGTTGTGCCGGGTGTCGAGGTCGATCGCGTCGACGGCCCCGGGGTCGACGTCGAGGAAGCGGGCGATGTCGCGCAGCACGCCGCGGGGGTCCTCGCCGAGCTCGTCGAGCGTGAGGAGGTGGATCCGGTCCTCCTCGAAGACGGAGCAGAACCGCTCGTAGTGGGTGCCGTAGAAGCGACCCTCGATGTTGTAGCGGTCCCGGGACCCGGGGTCGGCGGCCAGGGAGGTGCGGACGTGCTCGGTGAAGCCCTCGGGTTCGTCCTCGATGCGTTGCTTGCCCCGGCGGGCCCGCATGAGGTAGCCGGAGTGGATGGCGGCGATCGGGTCCCGCAGGGAGACGACGAAGCGCGGGTCCGTGCAGCGTTCGTCGATGCGCTCGAAGACACCGGGCTTGGAGAAGTAGCCGGGGGTGGCCTCGCCGACGATCGGTTCCTCGGCGTCGGCGAAGAGGGCGAGGTAGGCCTCCGTAGCCTGGCGGCGGGCCTCGGTGTCGGGGTCGGTGTCGCGGAAGACGTCGTCGAAGAAGTGCGGTTCCTTCTCCTCGCTCATGTGGATGGCCGGGTGCTGGGCGAGGTAGCGGTACAGGGACGTGGTGCCGGCTTTGGGGGTGCCGGCGATGAAGGCGTTGGGCCAACGCCCGGGCATCGGTGCGGGCAACGCGAACGGCGTAAAGAAGGTATGGGGCGGGTTTCAGGCGCGCTGTAAGGATAAGAAACGGGGGGACCACCAAGGACGCGAGGGGACGCCAGGGCACAACGGGGAGCAGCTGCCGTGACAAAGCCGCCCGGCGGCGAGTACACAGGCCCTTCGTGGCCTTGGCGATCCTTCGTGTCCTTCGCGGCCCTGCTTAACGAGACAG
>PXUB01000037.1:0-64955 GCA_003009755.1 Thermoplasmatales archaeon SW_10_69_26 | reverse complement strand
CCGTCGGGACCCAGGGTCCTCACGGCCGCCTCGGCGAGGTCGTCGACGTCGCCGGGCTCGACCAGGTGGCCGTGTTCGCCGTCGGTGAAGAACTCGCGGATGCAGGCCAAGTCGCCGGCGACGGTCGGGGTGCCGGTGGCCATGGCTTCGAGCACGACGAGGCCGAAGGACTCGTAGCGGGTGGGGAAGACGAACACGTCCGAGGCCGCGTAGTGGGCGGGCAGTTGCTCGTCGGGCACGTACCCGGCCCAGGTGACGCGGTCGGCCACGCCGAGCTCGCGCGCCCGGGCTTTCCAGGGCTCGTGGTCGCCACCGCCGACGGTGAGCAGCTCGACCTCGTCGGGGAGCCGGGTAAGGGCTTGCAGGATGTCGTCGAAGCCCTTGCGCTCGTACTCGTGGCCGACGAACGACAACAGCGGGGTCTCGGGGTCGATCCCGTGCTCTCGCCGGATGGGGGAGCCGTCGACGTCGGGGTGGAAGGCCTCCAAGTCGACGCCGTTGTAGACGACGCGAACCTGGGTGGGGTCGAGGTCGTAGAAGTCCAGCAGGTCCTCGCGGAGGTCCTCGCTGACGGCGACGATCAGGCCGTCGGTGTTCTCGAGCACGAGCTTCTGGCTGACCAAGTTCTTGTGGTACATCGGGTGGACGAGCGTGTACAGCTGCGAGAGCTCGGCGTGGGCGTAGGCGGGGAAGCAGCTGTGCACGGTCACGATGTCGTGGCCCAGCGTGTTCGTGTCCTGCGCGTGGAAGAGGTCGAGATCGTGATCCTCGCGCAGCTGGTCGATCAGCCACGGCGAGCGGGCGAGGTTGGCGACGTCCTTGACGGCGGGGGGACCAGGCACGCCGGCGACCTCGATGGGGGTGGGGACCTCGGTCTCGAAGCCGTGACCGAAGCAGACCCATTCTACGTCGGTGAGGCGTTCGACGAGCTCCAGCGTGTGCCGGGAGACGCCGCCGCCTCGGAACCAGGTCCGCAGGAACGTGCCGACGCGCACGCGGCCAGCATGCCGGCGTGACGCATATGGTTCCTTCGTTCCCCGTCGGCGGACCTCAGGCCCACGACCAGGGTGGGCGCTTGCCGATCAGGTCTTCGAGGCTCTCGGGTTCCTCGGCGTAGTGGTCCTCGAGGAAGGCGCGAGCCTCGTCGCTCATCGTCGGCCTGTCCTCGGCTCGCATGAGGACCTCGTTGCCGAGCACATCGCGCACGCTCTTAGGGAGCAGCGCCTGGGCGAGGCTCTTGATCGTGTCGTTGGTGCGCAGCCAGTCGGCGAGGGCGTTGGCGGGTTCGCGGTAGGGGTTGTGACGTTCCCCGGTGTCCATCCGATCGATCGGTCGGGTGGGGAGACCGAGGAACCGAGCCACGTCGTGCAGCACGGCGTCGGTGGACTTGGCCATGCGTTCGGTGAAGACGACGTGCACGTTCTCGGACCCGAAGCGGTCGGTGTAGCGTTCGATCTGCTCCGTGTAGCGGCCGCTGAGGAGGTAGCGGTGCGGGGCTTCCTCGGTGCCCTCGCGTTCGAGGTCGCGTTCGAGGGCGTCGAGGAACGCGCGCTCTTCGGCGCCGGCGCGTCGGACCATGAGGTAGTGGCTGAAGGCTCGCTCGACGGGGTCGCGCACGAGGACGAGGAACCGAGCCTCGGGCGTCAGCGTCTCGATGCGTTCGGGCGTGCGGGGGTGCCAGAGGTAGCTGGCCGTGCAGTCGCCGCGTTCGGCGTCGGCGGGGGCGCCCTGGTACAGGGACCGGTAGACGGCGAGGGCGTCCTCGAACCCGTCGAAGCGGTCGAAGTCGACCAAGGACCCCCAGGTGCGTTCGACCGTCTTGGCGGGTTCGACGGCGATGTCCCAGTACAGCGAGAAGAACCCGGGCTCTTTCTCCTCGGGCAGGAACACGTCGGGGTGTTGGCGGAGGTAGTGGTACAGGGACGTGGTCCCGGCTTTCTCGGCGCCGAGGAGGTAGAAACTCGGCCAGCGGTCGTCGGGGTCGGGCGGGGGCTGGGAGGGCATGGCGGCGTGAGGCGGCCCGCGGCGGGGGCTTGCGGCTAAGAGCGTGCGCGGTCTGGTAAGCCTGCCGGTTTCAGGCCTCCTCGAGGGGGTCCCGGCGCCTCCAATCGGACAGGTCCCAGCCGAGCAGGTCCTCGACGTCTTCGATGTCGGGGCGGCAATGTTCGGTCAGCGTCCGGCAAAGGTCCTCCGGCATCGGGTCGCGTTCGGCGGGTTTGAGGTTGAGCTGCCACAGGATGTCGCGGGCTTGGGTCGGCCAGTCTCCGGGGACGCGGTGGGCGATCTCTCGCACGGGTTCGGGCGGATCGGCGAGGAAATCGCGCACGCGGTGGCTCCGGAGCACGCGGTGGGTGTTGGAGGCGGGGATGGCCGGGCGGACGTTCGGGTCGACGCCCAGGAACGTGCAGACCTCGCGGAAGACGCCCTCGGGGTCCGTCGTGAAGTCGTCGAACCGGACGAACATCAGTTCCTCGTCGTCGAAGGTGTCGAGGTAGCGGCGGACGTGAGGACCATAGTGGGCGATGTCCCAGTAGCGAAGGCCTTCGCGCGGTTCGAGCAGGTCCGGCAACCGGCGGCCGCGTTCGCGATCGGGTTGGGCGGCCAGGGCCTCGCGGAAGCTCCCGATCGTCTCGGCCCCAGAGTTGACCATCTGGCCGTGCAGGGAGTACAGGCGCTCGACCGGGTCCCGCAGGAACACGAGGACGCGGGGGTCCTCGGCGTTGTCGCGGATCGAACGGGGGGCCTCGTCGCTGTAGAAGTACCACGGGGAAGCTTCGCCGATCCGTGCCTGGCCCTCTGCGTCCGCGAAGTGGGCCAGGTAGGCGTCCTCGGTCTCGACACGGTTGTCGAAGGTGAGGTCTCGGTCGAGGTAGCGCATCTCCTTGCGTGGGGACATGAAGACGTCGGGGTGGTGGTCGAGGGCCTGGTACCAGGTCGTCGTGGCTGCCTTCGGGACGCCGGCGATGAAGAGGTTGGGGAATCGGGGACCCGCCATCGGGGAGATGGGGAGGACGCCGGCGGGGAAAGGTGTCCGCACGAACCTTTCCACGTCGCGCGAGCCCCCGGCGGCGGTAGGTTTATCCACCTTCGAAGCACTGTCAAGGGTTGACATGGAGCCGAAGATGGCATGGCGGGTGGACCCGGACACGCTGCACGTGGCCGAGGACGACGGGGGGCGATGGAAGGTGCTCCGTGAAGGTGCTCCCACGGCCGAGAGCCGCCACGACTCGAAGTTCGCCGCCCTAGATGAAGCGCGGGACCTGGCGCGGCGAGGGTCGGCGACCACGATCAAGGTGCACGAACCCGACGGACGGCTCGCGGAGACCGTCGACGTCCCCAGTTGAGCGCCTAGACTGCCGGCGATGCTTGGGTTCGGCTCTCGCTCGGCCTCAGGCGGTGAAAGCGCGGAGCCGAGACGAAGGAGTAGCCAGAGGCTACGTCGAGGTCGACGGCGACAACGCTTGCAGCAAGCGGACGTGGGGACCTTGCGTCGTCGCCGCCTGCGGGCGGCCCCGCCGTGAGGGGGGTTACGGAGACCGCTCCCCCTCGATTTGGTGAACATTTCCTGGCCAACCGCTCGTAGGGGGAGACCGTGGGACCGGAAATGCTCTGGTGCGCCGGTCTGCGGCGGGCCCCTTGCTCTACGAATCGAAGATGCGCAGCCGAGACCGGTCGGCCACGCCGACCGGTGCTCGGCCGTTGTCGGCCCCCGTGAGATCTCGCTCGTCCGGGCGATCTTAGCCGCGCCCGGATCTCTGATCCGGGCAGTGTCCGTCGACAACCCGCGAGGGTTGGTTTCCTCGGGCTCCGCGACCGTGCCACGCTCCCTCGCACGAGCCCTCCGGGCTCGCAGGCTCGGGAGACCGTCCCCGGTCTCCCCAGACCGGCGCGAGAGCCTAAGCAAAACAAGACCGGCAGTCTAAACGGGAGCGAAGGCCTCGATCAGGGCGGCGTACCCGTCGACGGCCGTCGTCAGCTCGTCCCGCGTGATGTACTCGTCGGGCGCGTGGGCTCGATCGATCGAGCCCGGCCCGACGACGAGCGTGTCGGTGACGCGTTGCCAGTGGCCGGCTTCGGTGACGTAGCCCACGCCCGTCACGGACGCATCCACGCCCGCCAGGCTCAACGCATCCGCGGCTCGCTTGCCCTGGCCCTCGTCGCCGAGGAACGCCGGCTCCCGCTTCTCGACGGACAGCTTTAGCCCCTCCCGAGGGAGGTCCAGCCGGCTGCGCAGCGAGGCCTCCACCTCGTCGGGCGTCTTGGGCGGCGGGAACCGGATATCGATGCGGGCCTCGGCCTCGCCGGCGAGCACGTTGAACGGGGTCGCCTCGCTCTCGATGCCGGACACCGCCAAGGTCGCCTTCCCCAAGCGGGGATGCTCCACGCGGAAGGGCCGCGGGTCGAGGCCGGCCAGCGCCTCGATCAAGCGCTCGGGCGCCGAGGGCCCCCGGGCCTGGGGTCGAGGCGTGGAAGCGTGCCCGCGAGCCCCGTCGGCGTCGACGCGCACCCACACCAGGCCGTTGCCGGCGACGGCGACGTCCATCCCGGTCGGTTCCCCGACGAGCACGACGTCGGCGTCGGCGAACCGGTCGTGCTCGGCGTAGGCCCGCGCGGTGTCCATCGTGGTCTCCTCGTCGGTCGTGAGCACGACGCCGACGGGTGCCTCGGTGCGATCCAGGGCCGCGATCATCGCCGCCACCGGGCCGCGCATGTCGCTGGCCCCGCGGGCGTACAACCGGTCGTCGTCGAACGCGTTGCCGAAGGCGGGGCGGCTCCACTCGTCGCTGACCGGCACCACGTCGACGTGGCCGCTGAGCACGGCGCCGGGCGAGCCGCGAACCGCAGCGATCGCTTGGTGCTCCTCGTCCCGGTCGACCGCGAGGCCGGCCTCCCTCAGCGCGTCCGCGGCGGCCGTCAACGCGTGCTGGGCGTCCTGCTCGGCCGTCAACCGCTCGGCGAGGCGGGCTGCGTCCACGCGCCGACCACGGACCGTGGACTAAATAGGCTGGCCCCCGCTGGCGTGGCCGATGCGCGAGCGGGACGTGTGGGGGCTCGTCTTGGCCAGCCTAGCCACGGTGCTGGCGTTCACCACGTCGTTCTCCTGGATCGCTTGGGGCCTCACCCTCGCGATCGTGGGCGCCTGTTGGTGGGCCGACCGGCACTGGGAGGCTGGCGGCGAGATCTCCATCCTCGGCCCGCTCGTGGCCGGCTTCGCGGTCCTGCTCGTGTTCGAGACCCCGCCCGAGCAGATGTTCCTCAACGGCGTGGTGCGCTCGGGCATCTTCGCGATCGGCGCCGTCGGGTTGTCCCTGGTGTACGGGATCCTGAACCTGGTGAACTTCGCGCACGGGGACTTCCTGACGACGGGCGGGTACTTCGCCTGGCTCGTCGCGACGCCGGCGTTCGGGATCGCGGCCTGGGACATGGGTCTGATCCTCCTGTTGCCCCTCGTCAGCTTCCTGGCCTGGGACTGGATGTCCTCCCACCTCGCAGGCTCGCGGTCTCGAGCTCTGCTCGTCGGCGCGGCGGCGGTGGCGTTCGCCAGCTGGTTCCTCGTGCCGGCCGGTCGATGGGTGGCTGTCGGCGTGCTCGCGTTCGGCTTGGCCGCCTGGGACCGTCTGCGAAGCGACCCGATGCAGGACGCCGACCGGTGGGCGGTGGCCGCCATGAGCCTGGTCGTCGCGGCGGCCGTGGGCGCCAACTACGCCGTGGAGGCGCTGTGGGCCGAGATCGTCGCCTCGCTCGTGATCGCCGCCGCCACCGTGGCCCTGTTGTCGGTGCTGCTCGACCGGGTGCTGTGGACGAAGATGCGCGACCGCGATGCCAACCTGCTGACGTTGATGATCGTCAGCATCGGCGTCGCCTTCGCCCTCCGCAGCACGTTGCAGCTGCTCTTCGGCGAGAAGGTGCACGTGTTCTTCCGCGGCGCCTCCAGCCAGAACTGGACGGTGCGCTACTGGCTGTCGATCCTCGGGCTCGGGGATATCCGGGTCACCGACATGGACGTCTGGATCGCGGGCACGTCCACGGCCGCGATCGCCGCCACGACGTGGGTCCTGCAGGGCACCCGCGTCGGCAAGGCGATGCGCGCGCTCGCCGACGACGTCGACCTGGCCCGCGTGGCCGGCATCGACACCGACCGCGTCATCGTGTACGTCTGGCTGCTGGGCGGCGCCCTGGCCGGCCTGGCGGGCGCGCTGTTGGCGATGGAGACCTCCTTGCACAACAACCTGGGATGGCGAGCCCTGTTGCCGCTGTTCGCCGTCGTGATCTTGGGCGGCGTCGGGTCGGTACCCGGCGCCTTGCTGGGCGGCATCGTGATCGGCATGGCCGAGGCCCTCTCCGTGCACTGGTTGAGCGTCGCCGGCCTCGACACCAGCTACAGCGTCGCGACCGGGTTCTTGATCTTGATCGTCACCTTGATCATCCGTCCGCAGGGCATCATGGGGGTCGAGCGGACGTGACCTGGCACGAGGCCGTCGAGGATCAGGACCGCTTGCTCGTCTCCGGCGTCCTGCTGGCCTTCGCTCTGCTGGCGCTGCTCACCTGGGTGGGCGTCTCCACCGGCACGCTCGCGTTGGCCGGGCTGGCGATCGTGACGCTCGTGGTCTCCCAGCTCGAGGCCCGCGAGGACCCGGGCCGCGTGCGGTGGGTGTGGCTGGCCGTGCTCGCCCTCGACGCCGGGTTCCTGTACGCCTGGATCGCCGAGACCGGGCTGGCCGGCGCCGTCATCTTCGCGCTCGCCGTCGGGATCTTCGTCGGCGGCTGGCGGTTGGAGGATCACTACGAGGCGAACAACTGGATCCGGCTGGGCGCGCTCGTGCTGGGCACGCTCGTGCTGTTGGGCGGGAACAACTGGGCCGGCGAGATCCCCTGGCAGTCGCTGGCGTTCACGCTCATCACCGTGTTCACGTTCGCCGTGTTCGCCGTCGGCCTGAACCTCGAGTACGGGTTCGGCGGCCTGATCAACTTCGGCCACGTCGCGTTCATGGCGCTGGGGGCCTACACGATCGTGCTCCTGGCCGAGCTCGGCGGCTTCTGGGCCACCCAGCTCGGCGTGTTCGTGGCTTTCTTCGCCGCGATGGCCGTGGCCGCCGTCGCTGGCCTGTTGTTGGCGTTGCCGGCGATCCGTCTGCGCGAGGACTACCTGGCCATCGTCACGATCGCCGCCGCCGAGATCCTGCGCCGGGTCCTGCTCAACGAGGGAGAGCTCACGCACGGCGCCCACGGCGTCACGCTGAACAGCAGCCGGCGCCCGGCTGTGCTCGAGGCGGTGGAGACGATCCCACTCCTCGGCGGTCAGCTCGTGAGCGGGCTCGAGAGCTTCGCCGCGTTCCTCGATTTCACCGGCTCACCGTACCTGATGGTGCTGTTCTTCATCGCGCTCGCCATCACGGCTGTCCTGTTGGTGTTGGTCGAGCGCCTGGTCGAGAGCCCGTGGGGCCGCGTCGTCGAGGCGATCCGGGAGGACGAGGACGCGGTGCGCGCGCTCGGCGTCAACCCGACGGTCTACAAGCTGCAGGTGTTCGCGCTCGGGTCGGCCGTGGCGGCTGCCGCCGGCGCGTTGTGGGCCTGGCAGCTGACGTTCGTCGTCCCCGGCCACTTCGAACCGTTGCGAACGTTCTGGGCGTGGATGATGATCGTCATCGGCGGCGTCGCCAACAACAAGGGCGCCATCGCGGGCGCGTTCCTCTTCTGGACGATCTGGTCGCTGACCCGAGGCCTGGGGTTCCTGACGACCTACGGCCTCGACGGCAGCCAGATCGCCGCGATCTCGCCGATGGTGTTGGGCTTGATGTTCGTGGCGTTCATGCTGGTCAAACCGGAGGGGCTGTTCGGCGACAAGGAGGAGCTCGAGCTTGTCGACTGACACCGTCCTCGAGGCCCGCGATCTGCACAAGGACTTCGGCGGCGTCAACGCCGTCGACGGCGCCAGCTTCGAGCTCGATGCGGGCGAGTTCGTCGGCCTGATCGGCCCCAACGGGGCCGGCAAGACGACGATGTTCAACCTGCTGGCCGGATCGCTGGACCCCACCAGCGGCACGGTGATGTACCGCGAGGACGACGTCACGGCCTGGTCGGCCAACAAGCGTGCCCGCGCCGGCCTGGTCCGCACCTTCCAGATCCCGCGCCCGTTCCGCCGCCTGACCGTGCGCGAGAACACGATGGTCGCCGGCCCCGACCACCCCGGCGAAGGGTTCGTCCACGGCCTCTTCATCACCCCTCGCAGCCGCAACCGGGAGATCGAGCTGCAGGAGAAGGCCCACGAGATCCTCGATTTCGTCGGTCTCGACGACAAACACGACACCCTGGCCGGGCACCTCTCCGGCGGGCAGCGCAAGCTGTTGGAGATCGGGCGCGCGCTCATGCTGGACCCCGAGGTCCTGCTGCTCGACGAGCCGATGGCCGGCGTCAACCCGACGCTGGGCGAGCAGATCATCGACCGGCTCAAGGAACTGCACGAGCGCGGGATGACGCTGTGCGTCGTCGAGCACGACATGGACTTCGTGTTAGCGCACTGCCCGCGCGCCATCGTCATGGTGCAAGGCCAGGTGCTCGTCGACGGCCCGCCCTCCGAGGTGCTCGAGGATCCCCGCGTGCTCGAGGCCTACCTCGGCGGCGGCCAAGCTCCCACCGAGCGAGGAGGTGACGCCTCGGCGTGAGCGAGGTCGTCGCCGGGGACCCCGACGAGCGCCCGCGCCCGGTCTTGTCGACCGTGGACGTCGTCTCCGGCTACACCGACGCCGAGATCTGCACCGGCGCCTCGGTGGACCTGGGGGAGGGCGAGCTCGTCGTCGTCATCGGCCCCAACGGCGCCGGCAAGAGCACGCTGTTGAAGGCGATCTTCGGCCTCATCGACGCCTGGGAGGGCACGATCGAGCTCAACCAGCAGGACATCACGGCCCTGTCGCCCCGCGACCGGGTGCTGGCCGGGATGGCCTACGTCCCGCAGACCGAGAACGTGTTCCCACGGTTGACCGTGAGGGAGAACCTCGAGATGGGGGCCTACATCAACCCCGACCGCTTCGAGGAACGCCGTGATCACGTCGAGGAGATCTTCCCAGCGCTGGAGGGC
Organism: Thermoplasmatales archaeon SW_10_69_26; assembly: GCA_003009755.1. GTDB lineage: Archaea > Thermoplasmatota > SW-10-69-26 > SW-10-69-26 > SW-10-69-26 > SW-10-69-26. The sequence goes on along the minus strand of PXUB01000037.1, from coordinate 55,879 downwards.
AAACGCGGGGCCAAGGCCAGCTCGCTGTCCGGCGGGCAGCGCCAGATGCTGGCCTTCGGGCGCGCGCTCATGACGGACCCGGACGTCCTGTTGCTCGACGAGCCCTCGGCGGGTCTGCAACCGAGCCTCGTCGACCAGGTGTTGGGCCACGTCGACCGGGTTCGCCAGGCGGGGACGAGCGTGATGCTGGTCGAGCAAAACGCCCGCCAGGCGCTGCAGATCGCCGACTGGGCCTACGTGCTCGACGAGGGAGCCGAGCGCTACGAAGGCCCCGGTCCCAAGATCCTCGACGACCCCGAGATCGGCCGCCTGTACCTGGGCGGATGAAGCACCCGCGGCTGGCCGTCGAGCGAGAAGAGAAGAGAAAAGAGAGGGCCGGCGGACGAGCCGGTCTCGTCAGTTGCCGCTGCCGCCGTCCATCGAGGCTTCGATGTTGTCGCGCACGATCTCGAAGCCGCCGTCCTCGGTGACTTTCCAGACCCCGTACAGGCCGCGGATCGGTTCGTTGTCCTCGTTCCAATCGAAGGCACCGGAGGGGCCCTCCCAGTCGATGTCCTGTCCGGTCTCGGCCAGCGTGAGGGCCTCGGTCACGTTCGAGGTCTCCTGCCCGGGTGCGTTCCAGACCTCGCGCATGCCTTGCTTGAACTCGCTGGGATCGGCGCTGTCGGAGTAGGCGATGCCGAGCGCCATCGCGACCGTCGCGTCGTAGCTTTGCGCCGCGAAGAGGCCCGGTCGGTGGTCGTAGGTCTCGTTGAACCGCTCCTGGAAGGACTGGGGGCCGGGGTCCAGCAGGATCTGCGGGGTGGTCCCCATGCAGCCGGCGATCACGTGGTTGCCTTCCTCGTCCTCGCCGACCTCGCCGAGGAAGTCCTCGGAGAAGACGCCCTCGCTGAAGTAGAACTTCTGCTCGGAGGTGACGCCTTGGCTGAACGCCTCGTCCATGATCGGGACGGCGTTGCCGGGATAGGCCACGACGACGGTCGCGTCGGGATCGTCACTGGAGACCTGGGTTACCTGGCTGGAGAACTGCGTCTCGTCGTTGTCGAACCCGACCTCGTTCACGACCGAGCCGTTGAACTCGTCGACGAGCACGTCGTTGAAGCCCTGGCCGTAGTCGTTGTTCACGTACAGGGTCGAGACGCTCTCGACGCCGTCCTCCTCCAGGGTCTGCGCCATGACCTGGCCTTGCATCATGTCGTTGGGCACGACGCGGAAGAAGAACCCGTCGTTCTGGCGCTCGGTGAGGGCCGGCGACGTGGAGGCGGGCGTGACCATCGCGATCTCGTTGCTGACGGCCTGCTCGATCACGCTGCCGCTGACCCCGCTGGACGCCGCGCCGACGAACCCGACGATGTCCTCCTGGTTGATGAGCCGGTTCAGCTCCTGGGGCGCCTGCGCGTCGTCCGTCTGCGAGTCACCCTGCGCGATCTCGATCTCCTGCGACAGGATGCCCGCGTTGTTGATGTCCTCGGCGGCCAGCTCGACGGCGCGCTGCATGTCGGGACCGAACTGCTTGAGCTCGCCGGTGAGCGGGAGCAACGTACCGATCGTGATCGGCTCGCTCTCGCCCTGTTGAGCCGAGGGCATCGGGCTCAGCCGTTGTTCGATCGGGGTGGAGGCCTCCGTCTCGATGGAGTCTGCCTCCCCGTCTCCCGTGTCTTCCATGCTACCCTCTCCATCCTCGAGGCAGGCGCTTGTCGTCGACGCCTCACCGTCGGCGGGCTGCTGAGCGCAGCCGGCGAGACCGGCAGTGAGCATCAAGAGACCTGCGATGATCGCGAACGAACCCTTCCCCTGCAACATTCGTTTCAACCCGGCGGGGAGACGACAACCCTACCCTAAAAGCGTGTCGAAGCCGAGAACGACGCCGAGGGTAGCACGTGCTTGGTGTCGGTAGCCATCGCTGGGGGAGCCGCGAACGTTGCTGAGAATCCCGTCAAAGCCGGCCGACGTCGGTGCACTCGACGGACTCGACGCCGTCGATCTTGGCGAAGTCCTGTTCCATGTCGTCGGCGCTGATCTCGTCGCTGTCCGGCATGCTGACGGTGGTCATCAGCGCCTCGAGGCCGAACGCGACGGCTTCGGTTTCCGTCTGTTCGAGCTCGACGTCGGCGGGGACGAGCGAGCGGACCGAGTCTTCGATCGCGTCCAGATCCGTCTCGGGGGACGCGGGCATGACCTTGAACACGGCGACGAGATCACCCATCGTGGCTCACCTCAAGGGCCCGCGAAACCGCACGCTGAGCACTCGTACCCGACGCCCTGATCCCGGCACTGGGGGCATCGGCCGAGGTGTTGTTCACCGCAACTGGGGCACGGGAACTCCGCGCTACCTCGGTCGAGCAGTCGGACGCCGCAGGACGAGCAGGTGTCAATGTGCTGCATCGGATCGCCAGGCAGCCCGCGATGAAAGTCACCCCATAAATGATTGTCCGATGGGATGCCGTTGCACGTCGGCCGCGTACGGCCAAGCCTCGCTTGGCGCAACCCTCGCATGCAGGGATCCCCGGGTTCGACGGCCTCGCTGCTGGCACCCCAGCCCGCCGGCTCCTCGCGGGCTCACTCGCCCTCGGCGTCCTCGGGTGTCTTCTCGCCGCGGATCGCGACCACGATGGCCCGAAGGAAGCGCAGCGAGTACTCGAGGACGAGGACGACGACGAAGAAGGCCAGCAGGACGTCGAGGTTCTCGAGGGCCTGGCTCAGCTGGCGGAAGGCGGCGACCAGCCCGACGAACTCGAAGCGGACGAGGAAGACGCCCAACAGGCCCAACGGGAGCAGCTTGGCGAGGTCGTGGCTTGCCTCCTCGTTGAAGTAGGCAGCCACGCGGACGGCGCCCAAGATTGCCATCGAGAGCGTGTAGATCTCCATGGGATCCTGGCCCTGCTCCGAGAGGAACAACAAGGCCAGGCTCAGCAGGACGAAGAAGGCGAACGAGACGAGCGGGAAGAGCAAGACGTAGCTCAGCCAACCCGCGAACCCGGACTCCACGTTGCCCTGCTCGTCCCGCCTGCTGAACATGACCCGCTTGTCGAGGCGGTGGTAGAACTCGTTGACGATCAACGTGTACGCGAGGATGCCGCCCATCAGGACGAGCAGCTCCACGATCTCCCCACCGAAGGCCGACACGAACGCGGACGGGTCGGTGAACAGCTCCGCGTCGAGACCGCTGCCGTGTTCCGACACGCCACCCCATCCCGCTAGCGACGCCTAAATCGGCCGGTTCTGCTCGAGGCCAGCGCGAAGCCTTTACCAGGGTCGACCCGCTGCACGACCGATGGTGGACTTCCAGCTGGACGGCGACCAGGAAGCGATCCGCAAGATGGTCCGCGAGTTCGCGGACGACGAGGTCGCACCGGAAGCCGAGGAGATCGAGGAGAAGGGCGTCTTCCACGAGGACATCGGTCTGTGGGAGCGCTGCGCAGACCTCGGCCTCACCGGCATGACGGTCGACCCCTCGATGGGCGGCGCCGGCGCCGACTTCGTCTCCTACGCGATCGCGATCGAGGAGGTCTCGAAGGCGAGCGGATCGCTGGGCCTCACCCTGGCCGCCCACAACGGGCTCGGCACCTCGCATATCAACTCCGAGGGCAGCCAAGAGCAGCGCGAGGAGTACATCCCGCCGCTGGCCCGCGGCGACCACATCGGTTGCTGGGCCCTCACCGAGCCCACCAGCGGGTCCGACGCCGCCGGCTTGCAGACCACCGCCGAGAAGGACGGCGACGAGTGGGTGCTCGACGGCACCAAGCAGTTCGCCACGAACGGGCACTCGGCCGACACGATCACGGTCATGGCCCGCACCGACCCCGGCGACAAGGTTCGCGGCATCTCGGCGTTCGTCGTCGAACCCGACTTCGAGGGCTTCCAGCCGGGCGTGCTCGAGGACAAGCTGGGTCTCCACGGTTCGGAGACGAGCGAGCTGTTGTTCGACGGATGCCGCGTCCCCGAGGAGAACCTGCTCGGCAAGCGCGGCGAGGGCTTCATCGGCGCGCTCAAGACCCTCGACGCCGGCCGGATCGCGATCGGCGCGATGGCCCTGGGCCTGGGACAGGCAGCCTACGAGGAGGCGCTGTCCTACGCCAAGGAGCGCGAGCAGTTCGGCCAAGCCATCGGCGGCTTCCAAGCGATCCAGCACAAGCTGGCCGACATGTCCATGAACCTCGACGCGGCCCGCATGCTCGTGTGGCGTGCGGCCGACAAGAAGGAGAGGGGCCAAGACCACAAGCAGGCCGCCAGCCAGGCCAAGCTGTTCGCCAGCGAGGCCGCCATGGACGTCTGCCGGGAAGCCATCCAGGTCCTCGGCGGCAACGGGTACAGCACCGACTACCCCGTGCAGCGGTACTACCGCGACGTCAAGCTGTGCGAGATCGGCGAAGGCACCAGCGAGATCCAGCGCCGCGTCATCGCCGACGAGATCGGGCTGCCCAGCGCCCAGTGAGGCGCCAACTCGACAGCGGTCCGGCCGCCAAGCTCCAAGCCGGCCGCCGCCACCGGCACGGTTCCACGAGGTCCGAGGAGCTGAGCCGCTGACGGTCGGGACGGCTGAGGGCCCGGTTGCCCCTCGGCGGGCGTGGTGCTCGCGGCTGGATCCGTTCGACGAGCCGTGCCGGGGTCAGGCGCCCTCGCCACCGAGACCGGTCGGCAGCACGGGCTGCAGCGCATCGGGGACAGGCACCCCGCGGCGCTTGCAGGCGCAGCGGACGACGTTGACGAGCAGGAAGGCTCGCGTCAGCGGGCCGACGCCGCCGGGGACGGGCGTGATCCGGTCGACCTTGGCTTCGACCTCGTCGTAGGCGACGTCGCCGACCAGCTCGCCCTCGTCGGTTCGGTTGATGCCCACGTCGATCACCGTCGCGTCCTCGCTCACCATGTCGGCGGTGACGAGCTCGGGCACGCCGGCGGCGGCCACGATCACGTCGGCGTTGCCCGTTCGCTCGGCCAGCTCCTCGGTGCGGGAGTGCGTGACGGCGATCGTCGCATCCACACCTCGCTGCAGGAACAACAGCGCCATCGGTTTGCCCACGATCGTCGAGCGGCCCACGATCGCGACGTCGGCGCCTTCGAGATCGGCCTCGTGGGCCTCCAGCAGGTGCAGGATGCCGGTCGGGGTCGCGGGCGTCAACGGGGAGCGATCCATGAGCAACCGCCCGAGGTTGACGGGGTGGAACCCGTCGGCGTCCTTGGCCGGGTCCACGGTCTCGAGCACGCGGTTCTCGTCGACCGGGTCCGGCAGCGGCAGCTGGACGATCATCCCGTCGACGTCGTCGGCGTTGAGCTGCTCGATGTGGTCGACGAGCTCGTCGGTGGTGACGTCCTCGGGGAAGCGGTGCAGGTGGCTGGCGATGCCGACCTCCTCGCAGTCCTCCTGCTTCTTGGTGACGTAGATCTCGCTGGCCTCCCGGTCGCCGGCGAGGATCGCGTCCAGGCGCGGGCCGAACCCGTGCTCGGTGTCGAGCTCGTCCACAGCCTCGCGGACGGCATCGCGGACGTGCTTGGCTTGGGCCTTGCCGTCGAGGATCTCGGCCATCACCAGTTCTCCTCCTCGGTCTCGCGGTACTCCGTCCAGCCGTACAGCCGCACGATGTCGCGGGCCCGAGCCTCGCCGTCGTGGATGATCCCGTCGTCGGTTTTGATCGAGTGGATCTCGACGTCGACGCCCTCGAGCTTCATCTCGTCGCCGACGAAGAAGCGCGCCTCGGGTTGGGCTTGGATCTCGTCGGACCACGTCTTGCGGCCCTGGTTGACGGCGACGGGCAGCTCCACGCGGTCGAACGTCTTGCACCAGACGGTGCCCAGGTCGTCGGGGTGAGCCTCGTCGACGCGGCGACCGTCGTCGCGTTCGACGGCGGTCACGAGCAGGCGCCGGCCGTCGGCGTACAGCTCGTCGTCGACGGCGATCGGGTCCTCGGCGGGGACGTCGAGGCTGGTCGATCGGCTCTGGGAGCCCTCGCTGATCACGGCGGAGACCTGGGCCTGGGTGGGCTGTTTCTCCAGCACGTCCTTGAAGACCTGGTCGCAGGTCTTGCAGCGCAGGGTGGCGTCTGTCCGGTCCGCATCGGGTGAGGCCTCGTGCAGGACCTCGACGTTGGCTTCACCGCACGAGGGACAGGAGGGCCACGTGGTCCGCGCCATCACCGGGGCACAGCCGAGGTTGCATTAAAGCGTCGGGGGCTGGCGGAGACCTCGGTGGGGCCGACCCCAAGCGTGAAGACCGGCCGGCACCTGCGAGGGGATGCATGGTGCTGGGCCTCGGGTCCTGGGAGATCGTGCTCGTGGGGCTGGCCTTGCTGATGTTGTTCGGCCCCGAGCACGCGCCGGGCCTGCTGCGAACGGCCGGCCGCATGCAGTCCCGGTTCCAGCAGGCCTTGCGTGACCTGGAGGAGGCGGTCGAGGAGGAGAAGACGGACGCCACGCAGGGCATCCAGTTGAACACGGACGAGCTGCCCTCGAGCGACGAGGGCACCGAGGACGACGATCAGCGGTAGGTCGAGTACTTGTCGAGCAGGTCGAGCAGCCCGTTGCGGGCCTCGCGGTCGAGGAAGGCTTCCTCCTCGCGCTCCTTCTCCTTGACGTACTCCTTGGCATCGTCCACGCCGTCGCGGCTGCCGCGGGTCACGATCTGCTGCAGGAACGTCTTGTAGTGGTCCTCGTCCACGGGCGCGTCCTCGAGCACCTGCCGGGCGTCGTAGAGGAACAGCTCCTCCCGGCTCTCGTCGAACATCTTCTGCCGGGGCTGGTTCCCGCCACCCTGGTTGTGCCGGTGCTTCTTCGCCATCGGCCCCAAGTAGGGATTCGTCCTATAAGAGGCCTGGGCGTTGCGACCGGCTCTCCTGACGCCGCTCGAGCGGGCACGATCGCGGTCCGCCAGAGTCATGAACCGGACGCGGGCTGGCCGGGCCATGCCGACCGAGGCCGACCCGATCCTCGCCACCGAGCTCACCAAGGACGAGTACGCCCGCCTGGCTGCCGAGAGCACCTTCGTCCTGCCCGTGGGCATCCTCGAGGAGCATGGACCCCACCTGCCGCTGGGCACGGACACCTTCCAGGTCGAGGCCGTCGTGAACGAGGCCGCCGAGGCCACCGACGCCGTCGTCTTGCCCACGATGAACTACGGCAACTGCCACTCCACGCAACCCTTCCCGGGCAGCATCTCGCTGCCCTTCGACACGGTCAGGACGCTCGCCGAGGAGATCCTGCGTGAGCTGGCCCGCCACGACGTCGCCTCGGTCGCGATCGTCAGCGGCCACGCCGGCGGCGGTCACATGCGCGCGCTCAAACAGGCGGGCCGCGACGTGCTCGGTGACCACCCGCAGATGCGGATCGCACTGCTCTCGGAGTGGGACGTGTTGTTCCCGCTGGGCGGCGAGACGCTGAACGGCGAGACCGTGCCCGAGGCCGACGGCCACGCCGGCACGATGGAGACGGCCCGCATCCGGCACCTGCGGCCCGAGCTCGTCGACGACAGCCCGCCGGGCGAGCACTTCCCCCAAGAGGAGGGCTTCGAGCTGGCCAGCGAGCCCGACGAGGGTATGCCCAAGGGCTACATGGGCGATCCCTCGCGCGCCACGCCCGAGCTCGGCGAAGGTCTCCACGATGCCGCCGTCGAGGCGCTGAAAGAGCTGTTCGACGACCTAGCGCCCGAGGGCGAGCCCGGGCTGTGAGGACGGTAAGGTAGCTCACAGAGGCAGGCAGACGCTGAGACGCAGAGGTCAGGCGTCGACCGCGAGGGCCCCGGGGCGGGTCCGGCGGCCCTAGCGCTGCACGAAGATCCAACAGCTGCCATGGTCGGCGACCGGGCCCTGCGGAGCTGCCGGTCTCCGTTTCCTTGGTTGCGAACGTCTTCTTTTCCGGGGGCCGGCAGGGGTAAGGGCCCCTGGAAAGACGAAGTTCTACGCCTCGAAGCCGGGCTCGCCGAGCACGACGATCCGGCCGCGGTACTTGGCGACCTCGACCTCGTCTCCCGCCTCGACGCCGATCGGGAGCTTGACCTGCACGCTGTCGAAGGTGTCGGGATCGAGGATCTGGCCCTCGCCGGCCTCGGCGTAGACGACCTCGGCCAACCGGGGCTCGAGGACCTGGGCCTTGTCGGTCTTCCGTTGCTCGATCGTGCGGCCATCGCCCTCGGGGACGGTCTTGCCGACGAGCCGGTTGCCGTGGCGGCCGTGGATCCGGAGGATCTCGTCCTCGAAGGCCACCACGCTGCCGGGTCGGACACGCGGGATGCGGACCGAGATCGTCAACCGGTGGAACTCCTCGCCGTCCTTGCGGCCCGCCAGCGTCGTCGAGTGCGTCTTCTCGCCGCCGTACATGTCCGCGATGCGGCCCGCGACGGACTTGGCGACGGGCTTGGCCCCGAAGTAGTAGTCGTATCCGCCGTGTTTGGGCGTGGCCTTCAAGAGGTAGGAGGACCCCCCGGAGAGCCTCCCGGCGGCTCGGACCTCCTCCTCGATCATCACGGCGATGTCGCCAGCCTGCTCCTCGGAGACCTCCTCGTCACCCTCGTAGCGGACCTGCACGATCGCCTCGTAGTAGCCCCCGTGGCGGCGCGAGCAGGCATCACAGGAGATCGTCTCGACTTGGACGGGGACCTCGGCGGCTCCCTCGAGCGGGACCTCGCCGTCGAAGTGGCCGCGAGCCTCCACGGTCACGTCGAACGCGCTCGGGTCGCGGCGATGCGTGCGGACGCCGATCTCCAGGTCCTCGAGCTCGCGCGGGATCAACACGGACCCCACGGCGGCCCGCTCGACGGCCTCGACGACGCTCTCGGCGTCCTCGATGTCGTGGCCGGCCTCGAAGGAGCCACAGTGGGCGCACTGCTCGATCTCGACGGGCTGGTCGGTGCCCTTGACGGCCTCGACCTGCTGCCGGACGCAGCGCCCGCAGCGGCCGCCGCTGAGCGGGTCGGGGGCGCCGCAAGCCACGCAGAACGCTTCCTCGGTCTCGTCCTCAGACATGGGCAACCTACCGCCGCATCTGGGCGACCTGCGCGTGCGGGACGTCCTCCACCTCGACCACGTTGCCCCGGTCGACGAACCCGAGCTCGGCCGCCAGCTTCACGCAGCGCTCCCCCATCAGGTTCGCCACCGTGCACCGGTCGAGCAGATCCCGCAGCTCGCCCTGGTCGGCCTCCTTGGTGCCGTAGAACTGCTCGGAGATGTGGATCTCGACCTCCCCCTGGGACAAGCTGCGACCGATCAGCTCCTCGTCGCTGGCCGCGAGGAGCAGATCGTTCTCGAACCGATACAGGCGGAAACGGAACACAGCTACCTCATGGCGCCGAGCCTGTTGAAAAGCCTTCCGCCCGGACGGCTCCCCTGCGGCGCGCGCAGGTGAACCTTTAAGCATCCCCTCGATGACGGTCCATCGTGGCACAGCGGTCCCTCCAGCTCGCGGCCGGCCTCCTCCTGCTCGTCGGCCTGCTGGGGCTCTCCACCGCCCTCATCGCCGAGGTCCGGCAGGAGGTCACCGAACGGTCCCAACAGGCCCGCGATGCACCCGCCCGGGAGGTCCAAGAGCCGCGATCGGGGCTGCCGATCCCCGAGCTGACGCTGCTCGACCCCACGCGGGCCCAGCTTCCCGACCGCGAACGCACCGACGATGGGGTTCGCCTCACGGGACCGGGACGGGTGACGATCGATCCCGGCGAGACGATCCGTCCCGCCCCTGCGAGCCTCACCGGCACGCTCGTCCTGGCCGACGGTTGGGAGCATAAGGGCGACGCGCTCACCTGCACCACGCCCTGCCAGCTGCAGACCGGCGACCAAGAGCTCGCGCTCCCGCCCAACGCTTCCGTGACCTCCCCGGGCGGGGAGGAGATCGGGGCGGCCACCGTGCTCGAACCCGGCGCCAAGGTCCCCCTGCCCGCCGACGCCGAGCTCCAGCTGCCGCCCGTGAGGTTCCCGGCCGGCACGCGGCTGGACCTCGAGCCCGGCGCCCGCGCCCACCCCTCGGGACCCCCCAGCGCCTGGTCCTCGGTGTTCGCCACCGAGACCGTCGAGCTGCCCGCCGGCACCGTCGTCCACCGCTCGGCCGGCGGGCCGGCCGACACCGAAGGCCTCGCGGACCTGCTGGACCGCGCCCGCAGCGGCTCCGAGGCCCCGCCCGAGGATATCCGGCGAGAGCGGCCGACGATCACGGTGACCGATGCCCCCGACCGGATCCGCAAGGGCGAGGCCTTCGAGGTGGTTGGACGCGTGCTCGGCCCCGCCGGCGAGCCGCTGCGGGACCATCCGGTCACGGTGTACGCCAACGCCACGAAGAACGCGCCCGGCATCGAGATCCAGACCGGGTCCGCGAGCACGAACGCCGCCGGCACGTTCACCGCCAGCGCCAAGCTCCCTGCAGACGCCCCGACCCGCCCCTACCACGTCCTGGCTCACGCCCACCCCCGAGGGATGCACGATCCACCCCTGGCCGGCGCCTGGAGCGACCCCGTGGTCGCCGTCGAAGGCGAGGCCGATGTCCGCCTGGACCTGCCCGACCGCGCCGGCGTCGACGTGCCCCTACCGCTCGAAGCCCGGCTCGTGGACGCCTACGAGGCGCCGATCCCCAACCGGACGATCGTGTTCGCGGTCGAGGACACCGACGACCGCCTCACGGCCCGCACCGGCGCCGACGGCCGCGCCCACGCCGTGCTGCCCGGCGGGCTACCCTTCCCCGGGAACTACACGATCACGGCGACCTTCCCGGGGACCGAGAACGTCACCGCCGACGCCACCGAGGGCACGATCCAGGCCGTCGAAGCCCGCATCCAAGCCCCCGCCGAGCACCGGGCCCCCCGCGGCGAGCCCACCGAGATCGAGGGCCGCGTCCTCACCGAGGACGGCGAACCCGGTCGCGTCCGCCTGGAAGCCAGCTACGGCGACGTCACGGCCACGACCGACACCGACCCCCGCGGCGCGTTCACGCTCGGGTTGCCCGTCCCCGCCGACCTCGCGCCCGGCAACCACACCGTCGAGCTCGAGGCCCCCGCCGTGGACGCCAACCGTCGCCTCGTCCTCACCGCCACCGCCGGCCTCCAGCTGCGGACGGGATCGCCGGGCCCCCAACCGGTCGGCGCCCAAGCCCCGATCGACGTCCGGCTCGAAGCCGACAACGGCACGACGATGCCCGCGATCGAGGTCCACGCCCACACCGAGACCGGGCTCACCGACGAGACCCTCACCGACCAGGCCGGCCAGGCTCGCCTGCGAGCCCCGATGCCGAACACCGGCGACCACCCCGTCCGCCTGGAGGTCCATCCGCCGAACAGCTTCCGCCCCACCGGCCGCAACCTCACCCTGTCGGCGGCCCCGCTCGAGGTCGAGGCCGACCTCCACATCGCCCCCGGGGGTTCGGCCAACGGCTCCCTGCGCTTGACCGTCGACGACACGCCGCTCACCGACCAGCCCGTCCGCCTGGCCGGGCCCAGCTTCGTCTCCCAGGACCGCACCGACGCCGACGGCCGCGCCCAGGTGAACCTGCGTGCCCCCGACGACGCCCAGCCCGGCCTCCAACCCGCCAACCTCACCCTCCCCGACGCCCGGTTCACCACCCGAGCCCCGCTCCGGATCCTCGAGACGCCGACGTTGGCCGTCGACGTCGCCGACGAGGGACGAGACGGCCGCCCGGTTCAGCTGGCGGTGACCGCCGAAGGCCGCCAGGGACCGCTGGCCGGCGTGCCAGTCATCGCCCAGGCCGAGGGCGCCTTCGAGGCCAGCGACCGCGCGATCACCGGCGAGGACGGCACGGCCAACCTCTCCCTCTCGCGACCCGACGACGCCGAGGGCATCGTCGACATCGAGGTGCTTGCCCGTTCGACCCCCACGACCGCCCAGAGCCTGACCACCGCCAGCGCCGAGGTCACCGCGGCTCCGCTGCCGTGGGGCTGGCTGTCGGCGGCCGCCGCCGCGCTCGGGCTCGCCGCGCTCGTCGCCGTCCGTCGCCGTCAAGCGAGAACCCCCACCGACGACCCCGACGAGGCCTCCCCGATCTCGCTGCGGTTGGCCCACCAGACCCCCGGCGACCCGCCGGTCTGGCACCCCGGGGAGCCGACCGAGATCCTCGCCCGAGCCCGGCACGACGAGACCATCACGGGGACCCTCGAGCTCGACGGCCCCGAGGGCACCCGCCGGCTCGAGCTGGGCAGCGATGGGACGGCGCGCGCCACCGTGCCGGCCCGCCCTGGCGGTACCTACACCTACCGCGCTCGCCTCGCCGACGATCCCGCCCGCGAGACCGTGCTCGACGTGCGCGTCGGCGACTACCGCGAGGAGATCGACCGCGCCTACCGCCAGCTTCGCCGCACCGCGACCCGGCACGGCCTCGTGGGCCCGGATGCCACCCCGCGCGAGCTCGCCCGGGCTCTGGGTCCACCGGCCGACGAGCTGGCGCGCCGGTTCGAACGCTACGATTACTCGCCCCAACCGGTCGACCGCGACGACTACGAGGGCTTCATGCAGCTGGTCCGGGAGGCCGACCCCCGTGGCTGAGGCCTCCACGGCCGACGCACCGCTGGCGATCGTGCCCCGCGCCGCGATCGCGCTCGTCGCCGTCGTCGTCTACCTGGGCGCCCGCACCGTGCTCGATCCCGCTCCCCTCGCCGCCGCTCGGTTCGGGCTCGGCATCCTTCTGTTCGCGCTGCTCGTGGACCTGGGCCGGTCCATCGCGGGCACCGGACGCCCCATCCGGGGCGCGCTGGCCCCCCACCAGCAACGCGCTCGACCGCAGGTCGACGAGGACTACGAGGATCTGCGATCCGCGATGCAAGCCTACGTCGAGGAGGGCCGCCTGGCCCCCCTGTTGTTGGATCACGTCCACCAGGCCGCCCAGGCCCGCGGCCTCGGGGACGCCGCCAGCCAGCGCCTGGCCGAGCAGCTGCGAGCCGCCGCCGGTGCCCGCGCCCCCACCCGCGCCCTGCTCGGCGTCCGGTTGCTCGCCGGGATCGTCGTCACGCTCGGCCTCGGCCTCGCCGTCGCCTCGCTGGCCCAGGGTCTCGGCATCGCGATCGTCCCGCCGATCCTGCTCGTCACCGGGACCAGTCTCACGATGTTGCAATGGCGGGCCCACCAGGCCAGCGCCCCCAAGACCGGGCTCGCGCTCGGCCTCGTCGGCGTCGGCCTGTTCGGGCTCGGCGCCTTGCGGTTCTTCACCGCCTCACCCCTCACCGGCGGCCTGCTGGCCGTCCTCGCCCTCGCCGGCCTCGTCGCCACCCTCCACACCACGATCCGCAACGAGGCCACCGACCCGCCGTGGGGCGTCGTCGAGCACCAGCTGTCGGGCACGCTCGCCAAGCTCCGCCGGGCTTTTCTGCTCGCGCTCGGTGCAGGCGCCGTCGTGTTCACGCTCGACCCTCTGCTCGCCGGATTCCTCAGCCTCCCCGGCGCCCTCGACGTCACGCTGGAGGTCGCAACCGTCGCGATCGCCACCGTGCTGGCCTTCCTCGCCATCGAAGGCACCGGCACCGCGCTGACGCTCGTCGTCGGCCGCCGCCGCGCCGAGGGCGACCGCCAAGCCCGCCGGGAAGCCGTCGACCGCGTGCTCGCCCACCTCGAGGACCCCCAGGAGGCCCCCCTGTGAAACGCGTCGCCCGCAAGTGCACCCAGATCCGCGAGACCGTGAACGACGTGTTCGTCGGCCACCCCGACACCGTCGAGAAGCTGCTGGCCGCCGCGCTCGCGAACGGGCACGTCCTGTTCGAGGACTACCCCGGGCTCGGCAAGACGCTGCTCGTCAAGGTGTTCGCCCAAGCCGTCGGCTGCGAGTTCGACCGCATCCAGTTCACGCCCGACCTGCTACCCGCCGACATCGTCGGCACGAACATCTACAACCCCAAGACGGGCGAGTTCCAGCTCGAGAAAGGCCCGATCTTCGCCAACGTCGTCCTCGCCGACGAGATCAACCGCGCCCCGCCCAAGACCCAATCCGCGCTGCTGGAGTCGATGGAGGAGCGCCAGGTCACGATCGAGGGCGACACGATGGAGATCCCCTCGCCCTTCTTCGTGCTCGCCACGCAAAACCCCATCGAACAGGAGGGCACCTACCCCCTGCCGGAGGCCCAGATGGACCGCTTTCTGGTGCGCCTGCAGATGGGCTACCCCGACTCGCTCGACGACGAGTCCGAGATCATGCGCCGCCGCATCGACTGGAGCAAGAACGACCCCAGCGGCGACGTCGAGCCCGTCATCTCGATGCAGACCTTCCAACGCCTGCAACGCGTCGTCGAGGACAAGATCTTCGTCCACGAAGCGATCATCGAGTATATCGCCCGCATCGTGCGCACCGCCCGCGCCCACGAGGCGGTCGACGTCGGCCCCAGCCCGCGCGGGGACCTCGCCCTGTTGCGGTTGAGTCGAGCGCTCGCGATGACCCGCGGCCGCGATTACGTGACGCCCGACGACGTCAAGGACCTGGCCGTCGACGCGCTGGCGCACCGCATCGTGCTCGACATGGAACACGTGATCGAGGGCACCGAGGACGCCGACGTCGTCGAGGCCGCGATCGGCGACGTCGAGCCGCCCACCGCGTACTCGCGAGGCGAGGCCTGACCCGTGTTCACGCGCGCCGCCCACGGGCTGTTGCTCGTCGGCACGACCCTGCTCGTCGCCGGCCTGGGCACGGCGAACCTCGTGCTCGTCGGCCTCAGCGCGCTCCCGCTCGTGACGGCGCTCGTCGGGCTCGCCGAGACCCCGCCCCACGTCCGCGACGTCGAGATCGAGGCCCCCTCCGAGGCTCGCGCCGGCGACCTCGTCGACGTGAGCGTGCACCTCGAGACCGACGGCCGCGGCCTGGTGGCCCTCAGCCTCCCGTTGCCCGACCCCTTCTCGGTGCCCGAGGACCCCAACCTCGCCCTGCTCGCGGCCAGCGAGGACGCCCACACCGTCTCGGTCAAGGTGCGCACCGCCAAGCGCGGCCGCCACGAGCTGGGCCCGGCCCAGGTGGCACCCGTCCCGCAGGTGGGCCTGCGCTCAAAGCCGGCCCAGCCCGTCGGCGAGGCGGCCACGATCGACGTGCACCCGGCCTTGATCCCGCTGCGCCGGCTGCAGCGCATGCGCGGCACGGCCGCCGAGGTCGGCGCCGACGAGGACGCCGCCCGGATCGGCCTGAAGACGACCGACTTCCGCGAGATCCGCGAGTACCGGTTCGGCGACCCGCCCAAAGCCGTGAACTGGAAGGCCACCGCCCGCCTGGGCCCGGCCGCCGACCGCCCGCTCGTCAACGAGTACGAGGTCGAGGGCCGCCAGGCCGTGTGGTTCCTGCTGGACGCCGGCCGGCACATGGCCGTCGGCACGAGCGTCGAGAACGGGTTCGAGGCCGCCGTGGGCGCCGCCAGCGGGCTGGCGATGGCTTACCTCGACCGGGGCTACCGCGTCGGCCTGCACGCCTACAACACCGACGCCGGCGATCCCGTGTACCCCGACGTCGGCGACAAGCAATTCCACAAGCTGCAACGCCGCCTGTCCCGGTTGGCCCCCGGCGACACCGACGAGGGCCCCTTGCAAGCCGTCGTCGACTCCCAAGCCTGGCTCGTCCAGCACAAGCCCATGGTCGTGTTCCTGACGCGCACGGACGTTGCTAGTGACGAGCTCGAGGAAGCGATCCGCCGCATCAACGCGATGGCCGGCGAGGACCCCCAGCCCGTCGTCGTGATCGAACCGTTGGCCCACCACCTGGTCGACGGCGACGAGGCGACCCACCAAGCCGCTCGCCTCCTCGACCACGAGATCCAGCCCCGCCACGACCGACTGCGCCGGTTGGGGGCCCACGTGATCGGCTGGAACCCGCGCGAGGATCCGCTCGAACGCCTGCTGTTCCAGGACGTGGTGCCCCGTGGCTGAGACGCTGGCCCGCCCAGCTCGCCGCGGCGCCATCGGGCTCGCCTACGGGCTCGGCCTCGCCCTCCTGATGCAGCTGGTCGCCGGCGACGTGGCCTGGGTCGAGCAAGCCCTGCTCGGCGCCAGCGAGCTCGCCCCACCACTGTTGGGCCCCGACGAGGCCACGCTCGGGTTCGCGATCGCGTTCACCGGTGGCTTCGCCACGCTCGTCGGGTTGGGCACCTTCCTCGTCAGCGGCCGCACCGGGACCGGGTTCGGGCTGTGGACCGTCGCCACCGTCGCCGTGCTCACCCTCCCCTACGGACGCGTCCCCTGGGCCCGTCTCGGTGGCGGCCAGGCCGGCGCCACGCTGGATCCCCCAGCCCAGGTGTGGCTCGTCTCGGCCGGCCTCGTCGCGCTGGCGACCGTCGAGATGGGGATCTGCGCCCGCGAACGCGTGCTCGCCGAGCTGGAACGCCGTGGATTGGGTGGCCCGCTCGCCGATCGCGCGACCCGAGCGGCCGCGATCCGGTGGCTCGTCGTCTCTGGGCTCGCCGGCGCCACGCTCGTGCTCGCCTTCGCCCTGCTGGCCCCGCTGACCGAGCGCTTCGCCGGGAACCTGGACCTCGTCTGGGCGCCCGCGCTGGCCGGCCTCGTGGCGGGTGTGGCGCTGTGGTTGCTCGCCCGCGAGTGACGTCACGAGACCGAACCCCAACCCTTCTTCCCATCCCCCGCATTCGCCCTGCGTGGTCGCGCCCGTCATCACCACCGACGGCCTAACCAAGCGGTTCGGGCCCGTGCAGGCCTTGGAGGATCTCACCGTCGACATCCCGCCCGGCACGTGGGGCCTTTTGGGCCCCAACGGCGCCGGCAAGACGACGCTGCTTCGCCTGTTGTTGGGGTTGACCGACCCCACCAGCGGGTCGGCCCGCGTGGCCGGCGTCGATCCCGCCCGGGATCCCGTCGGCGTGCGCGAGCAGACCGGCCTCGCCCCCGAGCGTGACGCGTTCGTGCGCGGCGCCACCGGCACCGAGTACGTCACCTACGCCGGCCGCCTGGGCGGACTACCGGCCGACGTCGCCGCCCAGCGCGCCCACAGCGTGCTCGACTTCGTCGGCCTCGGCGAGGCCCGCTACCGGCCGACGGTCGACTACAGCCAAGGCATGGGCCAACGCGTCAAGATCGCGCAGGCCCTCGTCCACGATCCCGACCTGCTGTTCCTCGACGAGCCGACGAACGGGCTCGACCCCGAGGGCCGCGAGGAGATGCTCGAGCTCGTCGGCAACCTCGCCAGCACGCACGACGTCTCCGTCGTCATGGCCAGCCACATCCTGCCGGAGGTCGAGGCCGTGTGCGAGGGCGCGCTCGTGCTCTCCAACGGGCAAGCCGTCACCAACGCTCGCCTGGAGGACCTCACCGCCCTGCGCCGATCCACGCTACGCGTCCGGGTGCGAGGCGACGTCGATGCCTTCGCGGAGCAGCTGGCCGGCCGAGAAGCCGAGCTGGAGACCTCGCCCGAGGGCGTTCGCCTGGTCCACCTGCCCGAGGACGCCGGGCCCCGGCTCGTGCTGGCGGCGGCCCGCGAGGCCGGCGTCCAGGTGCGCGAGCTCACGCCCGCCCGCCAGGATCTCGAGGAGGCGCTCGTCCGCTCCCTGCAGGAGGGATCGGCGTGACCGACGCCGTCTACGAGCCCGCCTACGAGGCCTACGAGGGCTCGCGGACCTCCCGGTTGGCCCGCATCGGCGCGATCGCCCAGCGCGGGCTCGCCCAGGTCGGCTCGTCCCTCTGGTTCTGGGTCATCCTCGGCGTCTCGTTCCTCCACATCGCCGTGCGCGGCGCGGTGCTGCAGATCGGCGCCCAGGGTGCCCAACCCGGCGCCACGCCGTTCTCGGCCTCGTTCCTGGCCGACGCCCTCCTCAGCCAGGCCCGGTTCGGCGTCACGTTCGTGCTCGCCGCCGTCGCGGCCGACGTCATCGCCGAGGACCTGGAGACCGGCGGCCTCACCTTCTACTTCACCAACCCGCTCACCAAGCCCGGGTACGCGGCCGGCAAAGGCGCCGGTCCCTTCGCGGCGACGCTGGCCGTCACCGCGGTCCCGGTGCTCGTCCTCTGGCTGCTGGCCGTCGCGTTCACGCCCGAGGCCCTGTACCCCGACAACGTGTGGCTGTTGCCGCTGGGCATCCTGGCCGCCAGCGTCCTCGTCGGCCTCGTCACGACGCTCGTCGTCGCGGCGGTCTCGGCCGTCGTCGGCGCCCGCGGTCGGACCGCGGCCGTCTGGGTCGGCCTCGTGTTCCTGCTCGCGGCCGCCGCCCGCGTGGCCCGCGGCGTCGCCGACAACGCCGACCTGTTGTTGATCGACCTCTTCGACGCCCTCGAACGCACCACGCACACGCTGCTCGGCATCGAGACCAGCCCCATCCCGGAACTGGGCGCCTGGCTGACCGTCGCCGGCTGGGTCCTGGTGAGCCTCGCCGGGCTGACCTGGGGCCTCCACCGCGAGGAGGTGGCCGGATGAGCGTGCTCGAGCTCGAGGACGTCTCCAAGTGGTACGGCGACGTCGTCGCGCTCAACGACGTCTCCCTGGATCTCGAGGCTGGCCTGACCGGGCTCGTGGGCCCCAACGGCGCCGGCAAGACGACGCTTCTGGGCCTCCTCACCGGGCAACTGGAGCCCAGCACGGGCCGACTGCGCGTGCTCGGCGAGGATCCCTGGGGCAACGCCCAGCTGCGCGAACGCATCGGGTTCGTGCCCGAGACGCTGTCCCTGTGGGAGGAGCGCACCGGGCGCGACCACGCCCACCTGGCCGCCGACCTGACCGAGACCGGCACGCGTTCGGCCGCCGACGACTGGCTGGCCCGCGTGGGCCTGGCCGAGGCCGCCGACCGCCCGGCCGGCGGCTACTCCCGCGGGATGCGCCAGCGCCTGAAGCTGGCGATGGCGCTCGTGCACGAGCCCGAGCTGCTCGTGCTCGACGAACCCTTCGGCGGCCTCGACCCGGTCGGCCGCCGCGAGATGATGGAGCTTTTAACGGACATCGACGAGGCGGGCCGCTCGATCCTGTTCTCCAGCCACGTGCTGCACGAGATCGAGACCCTCACGCGCGAGATCGTCGTCCTCGTCGGCGGCCGCATCGTCGCCCAGGGCGACATCCACCGCATCCGCGACATCATGGACGAGCACCCGCACAAGATCACCATCCGCCTGGGCCAACCCCGCGAGCTGGCGACCTCGCTGATCGCCCACGACGACGTCGTCCGCGTCCGCGTGAGCGAGCCCACCGACGACGACCCGGGCGAGGTGCTGGCCGAGACCCGCGCCCCCGACGTCTTCTACGACCGGTTGCGCGACACGATCCTCGAGGAGGGTTACGACATCCAGGAGCTGCTCAGCCCCGACGACAACCTCCAAGCCGTCTTCAACTACCTCACCAAGGGGGCCTCGGAGTGAACGCCAACCTCGCCCTCACCCGCCACGCCCTGCGCGAGGCCTTCACCGGCCGCCGACGGATCGGGCTCGCCCTGCTCGCGCTGGCCCCGGCTCTGCTGGGCCTGGGCCTGCGACGCTGGAGCGAGGCCGCGGCCGAAGCCGAGACGACGTTCGTGCTCTTCGTCGTCGGTGTCGGCCTCGTCGTGCCGCTGATGGCGTTGTTCATCGGCGTCGCGACCTTGCGCGAGGAGCTGATGCAGGGCACCATCGTGCACCTGGCCACCCGGCCCGTCTCGCGCGGCCAGCTGCTCGCCACGCGCATGACCGGCGCCGCGCTGGCCACCTGGCTGCTCGCCGGCATCGGGCTCACGCTCGTGTTCCCCGCCATCGGGCACCTCGACGCCGAGCTCGTCGGCCTCACCTGGCTCGTCACCGGGATGGCCTCCCTGGCGTACACGAGCCTGTTCGCCCTGCTCGGCGCCTTCGTCGAGCGTCCGATCCTGCTCGGCCTCGGCTACCTGGTCGGCTGGGAGTCGATCGTGGCCGGCAGCGGGCTCGTGTTCCGCAAGGCCACCGTCGCCTACTGGGTGCGCTCGATCGTCGACCAACAGGGCTTCGTCAGCGGCGGCCTCTTCGCCGGCGAGATCGTCGACCCCGCCACGACGACGACCGCCGTCGTCGTGCTCGTCGCGATCGCCGTCGTCGCCGGGTTGCTGGGAACGCTGTGGTTCCGCCGCCGCGAGATCACGGGCAGCGAAGGCGGGTAGAGGGCGGGGAAGCCGGAGCTCGAAGCCGGACGGGGATGGGCTCCCGCGCATCGGGGACCCTCAGGCGGCGCGGAAGCGACACGTGGTGACCACGCCCGCCAGCAAGGCTGAGGCGATCGCCGGGAGCCAGGGACCAAGCTGGTCCGGGCTCTCGTCCACGACCTCCAGGCGTCGCTTGCCCGATGCGGGGTCCGGGAACGACGAGATCCCCGCGTCCGTCTCCATGTAGGGGGCGACGTCGAAGATGCCCGTGGCATGCGCCGTTAGCTGGAAGGTGGTCGTCCGTTCGCCGGTCGAGGCGTTCACGATCTGCGTGTCGAGGGTGCGGGTGGTCACGAACTCGGCTTGGTCCCCCGAGCCGCCGAAGCGGGGATCCAGCCGCTGGTTCTCCTGCCGGACAGGGGTGATCGCCAGACCGACCGTTCCCTCCTCGAACCCCTCCGCGGGGGTCCAGGAGAGCTCGATCTCGGTCTCCTCGCCGGTCGCGAGCGATGGGGTGGAATCCTCGAGCTGCCAATCCTGGACGGGGGCACCGAGATCGGGAGCCAGAACCTCATCCAGCGAGGCCCCCAGGACGTACCCGTCGATGTCCGCCTGCAGGCGGTGGGGACCCACGACGGTCGGCTCGAAGGTGAAGGTGACGAGCCTCTCCTCGTAGGGGTCGAGATACAGCGAACGCGTTTCGACCGTCGACTCGCTGGGGTCCGGCCCCGACATGAGCAGGGGGGAGATCTCGGCGTCCAGACGCGCGCCGGCGGTTCCCTCGCCGCGGAAGTTCGCGACCCAGACGGTGGCGGTCGAGGGCTCCCCGGGCGTCACGGAGGACGCCGCCAGCTCCAGGGCGGTGCCCTTGAGAACGTGGGCCAAGAAACCGGCCGTGCCCGCCGATCGGACCACGCCCTCACGGACCTCGAAATCGAAGAGCGGACCCTCGTAGGCGGAGGGACCCTCCGGCGTGGCGATCATCTTCCCCGATAACGACGTCGTCGCCGTGGACCCGGCGCCGCCCACCGACAGGCTGCCAGAGTCGGAGGGATGCAGCGAGGGTAGCTCGATCTCGCGGGTTCCGCCCGCCTCGATCGGGGCGAGGTCGGTCCTCGCGGCTTCCTCCAAGCTCTCGATCGTGAGCGCGAGCTCCGTGCGGTTCGACGGCTCCCCGGCGAGGTTCTCGACGCTCGCGGTGGGGGTCAGGGGCTTGTCGTAGGGCAGGTAGCGCCCCTTCTCGTGCAGACGATCGAACTCGACGTCGAGCGCCGGCACGCCGAACCCCTGAGCGAAGGCCTCGGAGGACTCGGCTTCCCCGTCGAAGGTGACGGTCACCGTCGCCGACTGGAGGGCCGGCCAGCGTACCTCGAGCTGCCGCTGGATCTGCGAGCCGGCGGGGACCCTGACGGGTTGCTCCCAGCGAGCGACCTCTTCGCCGATGGTCGCCTCGGCGACGAGCTGGCCCTCGACCGGCTCCTCGGCGGTGTTCGCGACCGTCGTGTCGATCGCGCGGGGGGTCCCGACGGGGAAGACGAGCGCGTTGGAGTCCGAGCTCCAGTCGCCTTCGACGTCGACCATCACGCTCGGCGAATCGCCCTGGGCCGGTGGGATCAACAGGAGGCCGGCGCCGGCGAGGAGCAGGAGGGGCAAGATCCGTTTCACAGGCTCACCTCCCGGCGATCGATGACGGTCCCAGCGATCGCGGCGAGGACGAGACCGAGGACGCCCGCGCCGACGAGAGCTGGCCACCGCGTTTGGAAAGCGCTCAACGGGGAGAGGCCGGCCAGGTAGGCCGCCTCGAGAGGGATCCAGGCGCTCGCGGATCCGGCCCCGAGGTGGTAGAGGAGGACCTGTCCCGGGCCATCCGGTTCCATCGTCAGCCAAAGCGGGAGGAACGACAGGGCACCGACGACGAACGACGTCCGAGCCGAGCCGGTGGCCGCCGAGATGAAGAGCCCGAGCCCGGCGAGGAACGAAAAGACCAGCGTGAGCGGGCCGAGGAACCCGAGCAGTGCGGACAACAGTGGTCCCCCGACCGCGAACGAGGCGACGGCGGCCCCAGCCACCAGCAGCAACGCCACAGCCACGTAGATGACGGCGAGCACGGTGAGCTTCGCCGCGACGATCCGGTGGGAGGTGACCGGGGTCACGCGGAGGATCGCCATCATGCCGGAATCCCGCTCGCGGGAGAGCGCGTCGAGCGAGAAGAGGAAAGCCAGGCCGAGAACGAGGAGGAGGCCGGCCTCGACGAGGCCGGGCAGAACCGTCCAGGCCGAGGCGACGGCGACGGTCGGATCGGCGAGGAGGGTGGACAGCTTGTAGGTGAGGTACCCGCCGGCGACCAAGAGGAACACGGGGAGCCGCCAGCTCATCAACATCGTCGTCATCTCCCGGCGGAGGGGGCCGATCATGCCTTCGACCCCTCGCTGGTGACGCGGTCGTAGAGACCTTCGAGCTCCCGTTTCGGGCTCCGGTATCGGGTGAGACGGGCCTTCCCCTGGAGGATGCTTCGGACCTGGGAGACGCCCAAATCGTCGTCGGCGAGGATCCGAGCCCACCCGTTCCCCCGCTCGACAGCGCCCACGCCGTCGAGATCGTTCACGGCCGCCAGGACCTCCTCGCCGACGGGGGCAAGGAAGTTGGCGTGGATGCTCTCCCGGGACCGGTCATCGAGCGGGACCTCTTGACGGAGGCGTCCCTCGTGGAGGATCCCGACCCGGTCACACATCTCGGAGGCCTCCGCCAGGCGATGGGTCGCGATCAGCAAGGCCAGTCCCTCCGAGGCCAGCGTTTCGACGAGACGTCTAAGCTCTCGTTGGGCCTCGGGGTCGAGCCCGCTGAACGGTTCGTCCAACAGCAACAGGTCGGGACGGTGGAGCAGGCTCCGCGCGATCCCCAGTCGCTGGCGCATCCCCTTCGAGAACGTGGTGACGCGATCGCCCCCTGTCCCCGATAGGCCAACGAACGACAGCAGTTCCGGGATGCGGTCCTCGAGTTCCTGGGAGGCGACATCGTACAATCGGCCGACGTCTCGCAGGTTCTGTCGGGCCGTCTTGCGGGGTTCGACGGGTACGACCTCGGGAACGTAGCCGACGTCGGCCAGGAACCTCGCCCGGTCCTTGTCGACGTCCCTGTTCCCCACCAGGACCCGACCGCTGTCGAGATCCTCGAGGCCGAGGACGAGCTTGAACGTCGTGGTCTTCCCCGCCCCGTTGGGGCCGAGCAGACCGTAGGTCTCGCCCCGCCGCACATCGAGGTTGACGGACGCGAGGACGACGTGTTCCCCGTAGCTCTTCGTGATCTCCTGGCACGTGATCATGGATGACCGCAACCGTGGAAGTCGGGAAAGACGAAAACAGACGGCGGACCCGGATGCGAGACGGTGTCTCCATCGCGAAGACCGCCCTGCTCTGGTTCCTCGGGGCCTCGCCCCACTGACCCAGGGCGGGCGAGAGCGGCGTGGTCCTCGATCGGTCGTGTCCTCATGTCCTCGGTCACCTCGACCGGGACTCGGCTGGGGGACACTTGAGCCGATTGGGCCGATCGGGAAACGGTGTGGCTCGGTCGGTGAAACGCCGCTCGCTGGAGGCGGGGGACGCGGGAGCGATCAGGGCTACGCGGTCGCCGCTCGGGTCGGGGCCTGGTGCTCGGCGTGGCCGTCCTCCTCGCAGAAGGCCCGCTGGGGCGGGTCGGCCCCGTCCTCGACCGCGAAACGGCCAAGTCACGTCGGGCGGCGTTCGGAACAGGGTGGAAACCTGGGTTGGCCTGCTCAAAGCACGGATCGGCCCGTTCCGCAGACGCTCGTCGAGGAACGCCTTGAGAGAAGAGGTCGAGGCGTGGGCTCAGGCGTTCGCCTGGTTGTTCAATCAGGATCCGTCCGCCTGCTTGCCTTGACAGCGGCCCATGCTGGACCACCCCGTACGGGTCCTGCCGGCCGCCCGTGGGTTGCTTGCGGGGACAGCACGCGCTGTACTTCTTGAACGCGTCCACGCTGTCGAACCGATTGATGGTGCCGACCTCGCTGAGGATGTACATCGCCAGGTACCACCGGCACCCGGGGATGCTCATCAACCAGTGCGCCGGCTCGTCCTCTAACGCCAACCCCGCGAGGAGGGGCTCGAGGATGGCTTTGCGTTCCTCGAGGGCGTCGATGTGGAGGACGCGTTGGCGGAGCAGGCGGTCCCGCTCGTCGTGGAACTTGGGTTCCTTGAGCCAGACCAACTCGTCTTGGGTTCAGAGGCGTTGCGCGGAGAAGCGGCGCCGCCGCGCCGCCTCGTGGCCGAGACCGCCCCGCCCGGGCCCTCAAGAACGTTCACGTGGCCGGCAGAACCAGCCGGTGACGATGAACGGGGGTGGGCCCGGCCAGGCCCTCACTCGCCGCCCGATCCCGCCCCACCTGCGCCCTCGCTCTCCAGCCCGAGCCACTCCCGAAGCAGGCCGGCGGGCCGGTACCGGATGCCGTGGTTCCCGTTCCCCTCGACGAGACCGGCCTCCTCGAGCTTGGCGATCTGCCTGGAGACCGTCGACTGGCTCACCTCGAGCAGCTCGGCGAGGGCCGCCTGGGTCATGGCGCCCCGCTCGGCGAGCGTGGAGGCGATATCGCGGCGGGGGCCGCCGGCAAGCAGGGCCAGACGCTTCTTCTCGTCGACGTCGAAGCGGTCGCACGAGAAGTAGACGGTGTACCCCTCGCGCTTCACCCGGACGAGCAGGCCAGCCTCGCGGAGCACGCGCAAGTGGTACATGGCCGACGAGACCGGGATCTCGAGGTCGCGGGCGACGCGGCGGACGTGGGCCATGCCGGCCTCCAGGATGTGCTCGTGGATGCGGCCGGAAGGTGCCCTCCTGTTCGACGGGATTCTGCGTGGCAATGACGAGAAACGGCTCCGGCAGGTCGTGCGTCTGGCCGTCGACGCTCACCTGGTCGGCGTCGCTGGTCATCTCGGCCTCGATGGGCCGGGTCGGGCGCTCCTCCCGCGGGTACGGCTGGGGGTCCGAGGGGTCCGGCGTCTCGCCCTGGGCCGCCAGGTCCAGGGTCGTGTTGCCTAGGACGGCGAGCGTGTCGTTGTCGAGCGTCGCGTCCTCGGCACCGGTCCGGACCTCGCCCTCCCGGGCGTCCATCCGCAGGCTCCCGTTGATCGTCCAGGTGGGCTCCTGGGCGAGGAACACGCTCTCGGCCTCGCCCATCGACGTCCGGAAGGTGGCGTCGGTGACGTGGACGAGGGCGTGGACGCGCTTGGTCCTGACCGTGTTCTCGTGGACGTCCGTCTCGGTCTCGGTCTGCTCGACGCCGGTCCGATAGGTGTCCGTCCCGTCGTCGGTCTCCACGGTAACCTTACCGCCCAGCACGTTCAGGTCGAGGGCGCCTTGGATGCCAAGCTGCTCGATCTCCGCGTCCTCGACCCAGGCGTCGTGGATACGGCCGCCGTTGTGGCCGAGGGCGAAGAGGGGTCCCTCGACGTGGTGGTCGAACCCCGAGTACAGCAGCCAGAGGATGGTCCCGCTGGGGGAGGCGACGATGGGCGGGGTCTCGTCGGCGGCGAGGTCGGCGGCGAACGTCGTGGGCCCGCGGGTGGCGTTGGGCCAGGCGGACATCACGGCCTCGGACGTCGTGTCGATCCGGATGGTGGCGTTCTCGTACGTCGTCGCCGAGCGCTCGGTGGTCCCCTTGCCATGGTGCGTCGAGGCCCAGAGGCCGTCCTCCTGGCCGGTCCAGGTGTCGACGTGGGCGCCCTCCCAGACGTAGCGGGTCACCGTCACCGACTCGGCGACGATCGTCGCCTCGAGGCTCCCCTCGCTCCATAATGCGCCGCCGTCCGCCTCGATCTCGGCGGGGCCGGCGTACTGGGCGGTCTCGAAGACGGCCTCGGCCCGGACGGAGGAGTTGGTCGCGGTCTCGTCCTCGAGGATGGGGAGGCCCGGGATGGCCGTCCCGGAGACGAGGAGGAGGGCTCCAACGACGATCTCGGCGCTTCTCATGGGGAGGTTGCGGTCGGGGGATGGGCGGGGGCGGCCTTAGGCGTTTCTGGTGAACAGTATCGGATATTCCGGGGGTCGGCCCCTCACGGGCGTGGAATAGTTGTGCTTTTGTCAAGCAACTTTGTCAAGCAACGCTTAACCGTGCACGGGCCCGCTCCCGGTGACGGAGGCCGCAGGCTTGCTCATCGAGTCGCCCCGCCGCCTTGCCGTGCTCGCCGCCGCGATCGCCCTCGTCACCGTCCCGGCCACCGCCGACCTCCTCCCCGCGGAGGACGAGCGATCTCCCCGGAGCTGACCCGCTCGGGCGAGGGCCGGGGGCCAGGTCACACCCTACCTCCGCCGGGCTGGGTCGGTGGCCGACCTCGCTTTCCAACATCGCCGAACGCGCCGAAACGCTTATGAAAGTATGACAACGTAATACGCCTTCATGGGTAGCGTCCTCACGGTGCGCTTGGAAGAGGAGCTCTCGCGGCGGCTCCAGGAACTGGCGGCCGAGAAGCACGCGAACAAGTCCGATCTCGTTCGGGAGGCGCTTCAGGACTACCTCGACAAGGAGCAAAGCCTCTCGGAGATCCGCGGGCTTGCATCCGAGCGCTTCGCCGAGGGGAAGATCGGGTTCGACGACCTGGTCCAGATCCTGGGGTTCGAGGAAGCGAAGACGGTGGCCTATTACACGGACGTCGCCGAACGCTCCTTCGACGATGGGTTATGAGTCGGGGTGTCGTTGCTGACACCAGTGCGCTCCTCACGCTCGAGCTGGTGGATCTGCTCGACCGGATCGCGTTCGTCGACCTCGCAACCGTGGGAAGGGTGGTTTCCGAGCTCGAGGATCTCGCCGGGTTCGACGACGAGGAGGCCGCCGCGGCCGAGCGCGTTCTGTCTCGGATCGATGGGGGCGGGATCGAGGTGTTCTCCATCCAGGCTACGGAGACGATGGAAGCGCTCGTCTCCAACCGGGTTCAGCCAGCGGAGGCTGCCTGCTTGCAGGCCTGCCGGGAGTCGAAGGCCGAGGTCCTTGTCACGGACGACGCGCGGGCGATCGCCGGGCTGAGGGACGAGGCGATGGCGCACGGCATCCGGCTTCGCATCTCGGTGGCCGTGATCGTCGAGTCGAGGAAGCGGGGCGAGCTGTCGACGACGCAGGCTCGTCGTCTCGTGGACGAGATCATCGAAGCCCGCGGTTGGGAGGGTGGGGTGCTGGAGGTTCTGGCTCGCCGGCACCTCGACAGGTAACGCTCGGGCCCGGGAGGGTTCGCTGGCTACCGGACGTCGTCGAAGACCTGGACGTTCCCGTGCTCGCCGACGTGCGGCCAGCGGCGAGGGCCCGGCGGGCCTCGCTACGCGGATCCTCGGGTCGTGGCGGCGTCGCGAGACCCCTCGCGGGCGAGGAATATGCGATTTTGTCAAGCAACGCTTAACCGTGCACTGGCCCGCTCCCTGTGACGGAGGCCGCAGGCTTGCTCATCGAGTCGCCCCGCCGCCTTGCCGTGCTCGCCGCCGCGATCGCCCTCGTCACCGTCCCGGCCACCGCCGCCGTCTCCCCGAGCCCATCGTCGTCGGGCTCGGGCGCCCCGGCCGCCGACGCGTCCGTCGAGGCCTACGACGGGCTCCCGACCGCGATCCAGCACTTCCAGGACGAGGCCGGCGAGGACGTCTCCTTCGCCGAGGCGATCGAGCTGGGCAAGCTCGTCGGCGAGCACCAGGCCTCCACGCTCGGCGATGGGCTCGCGGTGGACCTTCCGACGATCGAGCATGATTCGCCGAGCGCCGCCGTGCTCGCGCTCGCGGACCAGCACGACGCAACGCTTGCAGACGACGACCTGGACCAGGTCCGCGAGCTGGACACCCTTGATGAGCCCTTCCGCACCGAGCTCACCGACGTGATCGACGCGTTCCTCGTCCTCGGCGCGGCCTCCACCGACAGCGACCCAGGGAGCGTCTTCGCCGCCCGAAACGGTCTGCTCGACGAGGTCCAGGACCTCCACAGAGCCGTCCAAACCACTCCCGGGATGCCGGCGGATACCGCCAGCGCGTGCGAGCCCCTCGTCATCGAGACGCCCGACAATCCGATCGTCGGTTCCGTCGGCGTGCTGGCGCTCGACGTGGAGGGCTGCGATGCCACGTACACGGAAGACGTCCGACTCTCCATCGACGTCGGGGGCGAGGACACCTACCACAACAACGCCGGTGGAACCAGCAACCTGGTGGCCATTCCTGGAGTCTACCGGCTCAACCCCGCCGCGCTCGTCGACCTCGGCGACGGCGACGACGAGTACGGCGATCCCGCCATCTTCGACGATCCCACGGGTAAACGGAGGGGCGGCGTGAACGGGGGCGCCGTGCACTCCGGGGTCGGGGCCCTCCTCGACGAAGGGGGCAACGACACCTACGTCGGCACCGCCAGCGGCGTGAACGGGGGAGCCAACTTCGGCGGCCACGGGTTCCTCCTCGACGCCGACGGAGACGACACCTACCTCGCCGACGGAGCCGGGACCAATGGCGGCGTGGCCTTTGGCGGGTCGGGCGCCCTGCTCGACGCCGACGGCCACGACACCTACACCGCAGGATCGGACGGAACCAACGGCGGCGGGCTGGCCGGCGCCGGCCTGCTCGTCGACCTCGACGGCAACGACCGCTACGAGGCCACCGTCACCGCCGTCAACGGCCACGCCACCGACGGCAACTACGACTCTCTCGTCACTGATCAATACGTCCCCGTCGGTGTGGGCCTGTTGTACGACGGGAACGGCACCGACACCTACGAGGACTTCGAGGGCGGCACCGGCACCGACAAAACGGTCGTCCCCAAGGGCCTCGTCGGCGCCCAACTCGACCACGACCGACCCACCCCAGGAGGCACGTCCCCATGACCACGAACCCAACCCACTCCACGCTCACCGTCCTCGCCCTGGCCCTCGTCGTCACCCTCTCCCCCGCCATCAGCGGGCTCGGCGCCGGGGTCTTCACCCCCGGAACCGACGAGGCCCCCACGGAGACGGAAACCATCGACCCCACAGCCAGATCGGATGCGGCGGAGGTTCCCGTGGACCTGCCCGACGCCCAGCAGGCCAGCATGGATCTGGCCGACCGCCTCGACGCTACCGTCGAGGATCCCACCGCGGCCCCGACCGAGAAGACCCTCACAGCGGCAGCCACCGCGTTCGAGCAACGCCAAGCCCTCGCTCACAACGGGCCCCTGGACCCGGGCCTGGGCGAGGTCCTCGATGCCCAGCTGGCCAACGTCGACCTCACCCGGGCCCTCACGGCGATCGAGGACGACTCCAGCCTCACCAACCGCGACCAAGCCCTCGCGACCGCCCACACGGCGGTGCAGGACCGCCGGGACCGCATCGACACCGACACCTCCCATCTCGCCCAACAGCAGGCCCACCTCGACGTCGCCGAGGACCTGCTGGCCACCGCCGACGACGAGACCACAAGCGAGGTCGAGCGGTCGATCCGATCCGCCCAACAGTCCACACGCCACCAGGCCGACACGCTCGGCATCGAGCCGGTCGACGTGACCCCGCCGGACCACGCCTCGCCCAGCCAGGCCGCCCGCGAGCTCGTCCACCGCCACGACGCCACGCCGACCCTCGACCAACGCCAGAGCCTCGATCACCTCGACGACCTCCCCCCGACGCTGCGGGAGGCCCTCACCGACTACCTCGACGCCTTCCTCGCCTTCGAGACCGCCACACAGGACGCCTACGCCGACGCCGACACCGACCACCTGGCCCAACTGCACCCCCGCGCGGCCGACACCGACGGCCCCGCCGGGCTGGGCATGGCTCCCATGACGCCCGCACAGTACGACGACAAGTTCGGGGACCTCACCATGGGGGACGAGGACCCTTGGGAGACCGACCAAGCGATCCCAAGGCTCCCCGTCGACCCCGCCAAGCTCGAGGAAACCCCTCGCCAGTCCCTCTCGGACGCCCACGCGGACGCCAACCTAGACCTGGCCGAGGTGTTCGGCGCCCGCCAGGATGTCCTCGACACCGCCCTCGACCTCCACCAGGCCCTCGCCGAAACCACGCCGGTGACGACCACCGCGCCCGTGGACATCCAGCCGGCGCTGGCGATCGACCTAGGCGAGAGTGACGACACGTACACCGAGGACTACGCGCTCGTCGTCGACGCCGGCGGCGACGACACCTACGAGAACAACGCCGGCGGCTCCAACCTCCAAGAGGCCCCTGAGTGCGACCTCAACGAGACCGGCACCGCCGCCGCCCTCGTGGACGTGAGCGGCGACGACACCTACGTCAGCACCGCCGGTTGCGGCGCCACCGGCGGCGGCTACGCCGGCAGCGGCCTGTTGATCGACGCCCACGGGGACGACACCTACCAACCCGACACCGCGGCCGGCCACGTCCCGGAGAGCATCGAGGAGACCGCCCGGCAGAACCCCACCGGCATGGCCGCCAGCAACGAGGCCATGACCGACCGCTACCTCGTCGGCTACCAAGACAACCCCGGATTGTCGGTGGGCGACACCTACGAGAACGCCACCGTCCTCGACACCCTGCCCGAGCAGGAGATCCTCGTCGTCGAAGCCGAGGATCCGGTCACCTTCCCGGCCGAGGCTCGACAGGACGCCAACGTCCGCTACGTGGAACCCGACGCGAAAGTCCACGCCGCCTCCACCCCCAACGACCCGCTCTACGACGACCAATATGCTCCCCAGCAGGTCAACGCACCCGACGCCTGGGAGACCACCAACGGCGACACCTCCGAATCCGTGTGCATCCTGGACTCGGGCGTCGACTACACGCACGAGGACATCGCCGAAGACCGCCTGCTGGCCGGCCACGACTTCCACAACGACGACGAGGACCCGATGGACGACTACGGCCACGGGACGCACGTCACCGGCATCGCCACCGCCACCATCGACAACGAGACAGGCGTCGCCGGCACCGCCCACACCGGCCTGATGGCCGCCAAGGTCCTCAACGAGGACGGTCGCGGCTTCGTCAGCGACGTGGTCCAAGGGCTCCACTGGTGTGTCGAAAACGGCGGGGACGTCATCAGCATGAGCATCACCACCACCCTGGACCACAGCGCCATCCGTCAGGCCGTCCACGACGTCTGGGAGGAGGGGGCCCTGCTGGTCGCGGCCGCCGGCAACAGTGGGTGCTACGACTGCGTGAGGTACCCGGCCGCCTACGACGAGGTGATCGCGGTCACGTGCACCAACGAGAACGCGACCCGGTGCGGGTACTCCAGTTATGGACCCAACGCCGAGTTGGCCGCGCCTGGCGATGCCGTGCTCAGCACCCTCCCTGCCTGCGTCGAAGACGAGCCTCCCTTCCTTGGCCCTTACCGCGGTGAGGGTCCTTACTACTGCGATGACTCGGGGTACAGGGTCCTCAACGGTACCAGCATGGCCGCCCCCCACGTCAGCGCCACCGCCGCGCTGGCCTGGAGCCAGGCCGACGACCTCACGAACAAGCAACTCCGCCAACTGCTCCGGGACAACGCCCAACCCGCGCCCCCCGAGGACGGCTGCAACGCCGACCTCGGCTACGGGATCGTCGACACCCACGCCACGCTCGAGGCCACCCTCGCCGGCGACCGTCCCGACTACCAGGGCTACCAGGGCTGCTTCAAGCTGTTGAACTCGCTGGGCGTCAACGGCGGCGCCTCGCTGGGCGGCACCGGCCTGCTCGTCGACGCCGACGGCCAGGACGCTTACCAGGCCGGCGACTTCGGCACCAACGGCGGCGGCCACGCGCTAGGCGCGGGCCTGCTCGTCGACGGCGACGGATCGGACACATACCAGGTCCGGGGCAAGGGCGTCAACGGCGGCGGCGCCAGCGGCCTGGGCACGCTCGTCGACCACGACGGCGGCGACGCCTACGACGGAGGATCGCGCGGCGTCAACGGCGGCGCAAACGTGATGGGCCAGCTGGGCGTCCAACCCCGCTGGGTCCACGGGATCGGCCTGCTGGTCGACACCGAGGGCGAGGATCGCTACACCGGTGGCCTCTATGGCGTGAACGGCGGCGGCGCCTTAGGCGTAGGCGCTCTCGTCGACGACGGCGAAGCCGACGACACCTACACGGCCCCCCTCCAAGGCGTGAACGGGGCCGTAGTCCTCGAGGGAAGCGGCCTCCTGGTGGACACCGGCGGCGACGACCGCTACGAGGCCCAGCGGGGAGAGGGCGCCAACGGCGGCGTCCTCGAATCCACCGATACCACACCCGCGGGGTTCCTGGTTGACCGGGTGGGCCAGGACACCTACCACGCCCCGATCTACGCCACCAACGGGGGGGCCTTTTTCGGAGGGTTCGGGTTCCTCTACGACGGCGGTGACGCCGACGAGACCTACACAACCTGCAAGTACGGGGTGAACGGTGCCGCGATCTACGGGCAGGGCTACCTCGCGGACGCCGGCGGGGACGACGCGTACATCACCGGGCGGAACTGCCTCTTCGCCCCCACCGGGCAAACGACCAACGGAGGCTCCCAGGGCGACTCCGGGTTCCTCTTCGATGGAGGCGGCAACGACCGCTACGTCGGGGGTGGACTCAGCAACGGCGCCGGAGCGTTCGGGAGAGCCATCGGAAGCCTCGTCGACGTGGCCGGCAACGACACGTACGAGGGGAGCTCGTGGTCCAACGGGGGCGGCTACGGACGCGCCTTGGGTTTCCTAGTCGACGGGGCCGGCGACGACGGTTACCACGCCGCGAGTAGCTTCGAGAGGCCGGACGACATAGCGGTGAACGGGGGAAGCGCCGGGTCCAGTCCGCTAACCTTCGTCCCCTTCAGAACGGACGAGCAACCCGCTACACCGCCGACAAGGCGGGCAACGGCGGCGGCTACAGGGGAGGCAACGGGTTCCTCTACGACCGGGCCGGCGACGATACCTACGAGGCCAAGAACGTCGCCACCAACGGCGGCGCGGCCCAGTCGGGCACCGGGTTCCTGCGCGACGACGCCGGCGACGACACCTACCAGGCCACCACGCAGGGCGCCAACGGAGCCAGCTGGTCACCCCGGAAGACGACCCTCGTCTTCGACCGGGTGTGCCTGTACCCGGTGGCCGGTTGCGAGTTCATCGGTCCCCACCCGGTCGCCAGCACCGAGAAACCCGGGGCGGGCCTGCTGCTCGACCAAGGCGGAACCGACACGTACGCGGACTACGACGGCAGCCGGGGAACGGACACCTCCCGGATCCCGAAGGGAGCCGGCGGCTTCCAGATCGACCTCCCCCACGTCCCCAGTACCGATGCATCCACGGCTCCGGGCCCGGTGTGGAACCTCACGGAGGTCACCGATTCCGAAGATAAGGTGGGAGCCAACCGGTTCGATTCACCGGCCGATGAGCCCCCGCCGGGTCAGCCGCGAGAGGTCACGATCCAGTGGGGCGCCCCCACCGACCCCGGCACCGGCCCCGTCACCGCGTACCGCCTCTACGAAGTGAACCCGGACGGGACCCAGACCCTCGTCACCGCGTTCGACGAGGATCAGCGCCACCACATGGAACGAGGCCTCGACTACCTTGAACAGAGAGAGTACCACGTCACCGCCGTCAACGACGCCGGCGAGGGCGAACCGGCCGACGCCACGGCGCGCGCCCCCCGATGCCAGGACACCGGGCCCGACGTGGGCGGGTACACGTGCACCGAGATCCCCTTCGACTGGGCCGACACCAGCGACGGGACCTCGCTCACGTTCGAGGACCTCTCCACGGACTTCTTCGTCTATAGCACGGACGCGTCAGGCCCCCTCCAGCTCCCGTTCAACTTCACCTGGTACGGGGACGACCACTCCGAAGTGCGGGTGCTGGACTTCGGGCTCACGTGCATCGGGAACTGCACGGACCAGGAGATGCTCAGCGGTGCCTTCATCCGCGAAAACGACGGGGGGCCCGACCACGAGGTGAACTGCGCGCAAACCTACGCTCCCAGGGAATCGATGCCGGATCCGGCGGACGTGCGCTATGCGACGGTCGGCGAGGAGCCCAACCGGGCCTTCGTCGTCGAGTGGCAACAGGTACCGACCGGAGACGGGGGCTCCATCACCGTCCAGCTCCACCTGACCGAGGACGGGAAGGCAAGGTGCATGATCGAGGAGGCCGACGCCTGGATGGCCTACGACCTCCCCACGTTCACGATCGGAACCCAGTCGTCGAACACCACCAGCGGCGTCACCTACCGCACCACCCCCACGCCCCTCTCGGAGGTCGGCGTCCAGTTCGCGCCGCGCCCCCACGCCCTCGTCGCTGCGCCCACCGCCAACGCCACGAACGTGACCGTCGGCGAGCCCGTCGAGTTCGTGGACGCCTCCTCGAGCCCCGAACCGATCACCGCCATCGCCTGGGACTTCGACGACAGGGCCACCAGCACCGCGGGCGCCCCCGTCCACGCCTTCGAGCAGGCCGGCAGCTACAACGTGACGCTCACGGTCGAGGACGAGATCGGCGCCGTGGACCGGGGCCAAATCGAGGTGACCGTCCATGCCCCGTAACCCAGTCGCGGCGCGCGTTGCGGGAGGGATGCTGCTCGCGGTCGCCGCAGCACTCGTCTTGGTGACCGTCCCCGCCGCGGCCGGGTCGGCCCCCGGCTCCGAGGCGGACTCGGCCCCGCCGGGCCTGGACCTCCCCACGGACGGGTACGAGGATATCGTCTCGGTTCGCCCTGCGGTCGCTGGGGGGCCGCCGGCCGACGTGCTCGAGCCCGACGGCGCCGAGACGACGTCCACGAACCCCGAAAGCTCGCCGGTCCCCCTCGTGGACGAGCCCGTGCTCGTCGACGACGACCGCGAGGAGTGCCCCACCGCCGACTGGACCGGGATCCAGGTCGCCGAGACGCTTGCCGACCCCGGGACCACGATCGCCGTCTGCCCGGGCACCTACACCGAGACCGTCACCGTCACCACGCCGGGCGTGACGATCGCCAGCGCCCACAGCCTCGACCTCCCCCTCCTGGTGCCCAGCGTGGGTGAGGCCCCCGTCGTCGTCCGGGGCGACGGCGTCGAGGACCTGAACGGGGACAACGGGTTCACCCTCGAGGCCCGCGCGGTCGCGATCCAGGGCCTTGAGATCCAAGGCCACCAGGACGCGGGCATCCTCGCCCACAGCCACCCCGGCGGCGTCGAGGCCCGCATCGTGGACAACACTCTCGCCGACAACGACGTCGGCTTCTTCGGCATCGCCGAGGACCCGTTCCCGGGAACCGACCTCCTCGAGGCCAACACGGTCCTCGACAACCGCGTCGGCGTCGACCTCCGCTTCGACGACCGGGTCACCATGCGGGACAACGCGCTGGCCGGGAACACCTACAACTTCTGGGCGAGAGGCATCCACCACGTGGACACCTCGAACACCGTCGACGGCCGACCCATCCACTACCTCGTCGGCGCCAGCGGGATCACCCTCGACGGGAACCAGATGGACCCCTCGCCCGGGTACGTCGGCCTGGTGAACAGCATCGGCGTCACCGTGCAGAACCTCGACCTGTCCCACAACGGCCAAGGCGTGTACGCCCAGGGCGGGACGGCGCTCAGCGTGGAGAACGTGACGATCGAGACCGTGCGCGACGGGCTCCAGATCGACGAGGTCGGGCAGGTCAGGGTGAGCGATGTGACCGTCACGGATGGCAGAAGAGGGATCTTCGCCACCCCGTCGACGAGACAATCGATGGAGGTCACGGACGCGCGTCTCGTGGAGGTCACCCACGGCGTGATCGCGTTCGGGCCGTCCGGGTCGTCCAACGACCGCGTCTCGGTGACCGACACCACCATCGATGCCGATCGGCTGGGCGTGTTCACCTCTTGGGTCGACACCGTGTCCGTCACCCAGAGTCGGGTGGACCACGGGGACGAGGGCATCCGGTTGGACGGCGACCGGGTAAGTAGCGTCGAGGGCACCGTCGAGGGCAACGACGTGACGACGCACCCCGAGCGATACGACGGCGGCAACCACGACGGCATCGTCGTCTTCCGCTCCGCCAACGTGGCCATCCGGGACAATACGGTGGTCGACGGCCGGGACGGGATCGTCTCCGTGGTCGCGGAGGGGTCGACGATCGAGGCCAACACCGTCACCGGCACCCACGGGGCCCTCAACTCGTTGGGAAGCTCGGGGGACCGGGTGGCGGACAACACGGTCACCGGCAACCGGTTCGGCCTCGTCGCCGATGGCGACACGCCCGGGCTGGTCGTCGAGGACAACCGCCTCACCGGCAACGGGAACGGTACCGCCGTCGACGCGACCACCGGGGAGAGCTCCGATTCGATCGAGATCGCGAACAACACGATGCGCGACAACCTCGACCACGGCCTGCTGTTCACCGAGGACGCCGAGGTCGACGAGGTCGAGGTCCACGACAACGTGATCGCCGGCAACGGCGGGTACGGCATCGACGCCCGCCGGGTCGTGTTCGGGACCCTGGACGCCCGCGACAACTACTGGGGCGCCAGCGACGGTCCCTCCAGCCTGGACGCCTCGAACCCGCTCGAGGACCCGGTCACCGCGGCGTTGGCCGACGGCAGCGGCGACGCGGTCACCGAGGACGACAGCGACGAGGGCGTGAGCAACGTCCGGTTCGACCCCTGGCTGCAGGCCAAGCCCGGCGGCACCTCGACCGTCGCTGACGACGACTCCGGTGGCCCGGGGGAGGGCTTGTCCCCGTAGGCCAGCGGCCCGCCGTCCTCCCCCTGGGTGGTGCGTCGTTGCAACAAGCGGGTGCGTGGCCCGAGGACGGCGACAAGGACGCCGGCGACCACCTGACCGAGCTGTTCCTGTGGGCCGCCGTCGGCCCCGACACGCAACAACTTGTCCACGTCGCGGTCAGCCAAGGCCGGAGCAGCGTGGACGCCCTGGGCTTCCTCAAGCACGTGCCAGCCCGGTGCGACAACCGGCCGGCGATCCACGTCGACCGCGGCGTGTGGTATCCCTGGCCGTTGGACCTGCTCGAGCTGGACTGGCAAGTCACGTCGGGCGGCGTTCGGAACAGGGTGGAGACCTGGGTTGGCCTGCTCAAAGCACGGATCGGCCCGTTCCGCAGACGCTCGCCGAGGAACGCCTTGAGAGAAGAGGTCGAGGCGTGGGTGGAGGCGTTCGCCCGGCTGTTCGATCGGGATCCCTCCGCCTGCTTGCCTCGACAGCGGCCGAGAGCGGGCCCCGAACCCTTTTCTCTTCCACGACGCTGGCCCTGCGATATGATGGAGACGGTCCTGGTCGCGAACCGGGGCGAGGTGGCCCGGCGCGTGTTCCGCGCCTGCGAATCGATGGGGCTGGACACGGTCGCGGTGTACTCCGACGCCGACGAGGACGCGGTGTTCGTGGACGAGGCCGACGCGGCCGTCCGCATCGGGCCGCCCCGCTCGGCCGCGTCCTACCTCGACCAGGACGCGGTCATCGAGGCAGCCGAGCGCACCGGCGCCGACGCCATCCACCCCGGCTACGGGTTCCTGGCCGAGAACCACGTCTTCGCCCAGCGCGTCATCGACGAGGGCCTCACCTGGGTCGGCCCGACACCGGACACGATGGCGACGATGGCCGACAAGGTCGAGGCCCGCGAGCTGGCGATCGAAACGGGCGTGCCCGTCAGCCCCGGCAGCGAGGGGGTCGTCGAGGACGTCTCCCGCGCTCGCAAGATCGCCGACGACGTCGGCTACCCCGTCATGCTCAAGGCTCGCGCCGGCGGCGGCGGGATGGGCATGCGCGTGGCTGGCGACGGCGACCAGCTCGCGGAGGCCTTCACCGAGGCGAGCTCGCAGGCCGAGGCCGCCTTCGGCGACGGCGCGCTGTTCCTCGAGAAGTTCGTCGAGCGTCCCCGCCACATCGAGGTGCAGATCCTGGGCGGCCCCGACGGCGAGATCCTGCACCTCGGCGAGCGCGAGTGCTCGATCCAGCGCCGCCACCAGAAGCTCGTCGAGGAAGCCCCCAGCCCGGCGCTCGACGCCGACACGCGCGAGGAGCTGGGCGCGATGGCTCGCCGCCTGGCCGAGGCCGCCGACTACGTGAACGCCGGCACGCTGGAGTTCCTCTACGAGGACGGCAATTTCTACTTCAACGAGGTCAACGCCCGCCTGCAGGTCGAGCACCCCGTCACCGAGCTCGTGACCGGCATCGACCTCGTCCGCGAGCAGCTGCGCGTCGCCCAGGGTCGACAGCCCTCGTTCACGCAGGACGAGGTGACCTTCGAGGGCCACGCCATCGAGCTGCGCGTCAACGCGGAGGACCCCTACGACGAGTTCACGCCCCGGTTCGGCACGATCGACCACTTCGAGCCGGCCCAGGGGCCTCACATCCGCGTCGACCACGGCCTGCAGACCGGCTACGAGGTGCCCGCCGAGTACGACTCGTTGCTGGCCAAGCTCGTCGGATGGGGCTCCACGCGCAAGCAGGCGATCGAGCGGTTGCGGGAGGCCGTCAACACGACGCAGATCGGCGCCACGACGAACCTGCCCCTGCACCGGCGCATCCTCGAGGACTCGGCCTTCCAGGAGGGCGAGTTGTCGACGAAGTACCTCGATGAACGAGGCATCGTGGACGCTCTCGCCGAGGAGGGAGCCCGCGTCGAGGAGCGCTCCCGGCGTCGGGCCGCCGCGCTGGCCGCCGCGCTCGCCATGGGTCCCAAAGGCGGCATCGGCGTCACCTACCACCGGCAGTCCCGCCCCCGTCGCCTCGACGGGAACGAGGAGGGATCGCGATGAGGTTCGACCTGCGGGTCGGCGGCGACGATCGGGCCCGCGAGCACGAGATCCTGGCCGAACGCGTCGAGCGCTTCGTCGAGCTCGTCGTCGACGGCGAGGAGCTGGACGCCGAGGTCACCGTCGACGACGGTTCGTTGCGCGTCGACCTGCCAGGCTCGAACCACGAAGTCACGATCGAGGAGCACGGGCGGGCTCGCGTGGACGGGCACCGCGTCGAGTTCGCCATCACGGACTTCGATCCCTCGGGCGGCCCCGGCGAGGAGACGCTCGGTGTCGAGGCCGGCGGCCGCGTCGAGCCGCCGATGCCGGGCAAGATCCTGTCGGTGAACGTCGGTGAGGGCGAGGAGGTCGAGACCGGCGACGTGCTCGCCACGCTGGAGGCGATGAAGATGCAGTCCGACATCGAGGCGCCCCGCGACGGGACCGTCTTGATGGTCGACGTCGCGGAGGGCGACGCCGTCGAGGGCGACCACGTCCTGTTCGCGATCGGCGACCCCGACGACGAGTGAGCCGCCGAGCTCAGGAGAACGTGGCGAGGACCTCGCCCGTCGTGCCCGACGTGATCGTCGTGCACTCGAGGGTCTGCAGGAGCGGTCCGTTCACGTAGACCTCGATCCCGTCGGCTTCCTCCGGGATGTCGACGCCCCTCACGGTGCCGCAGAAGCTGACGAGGTCGCCGATCTGTTCGCCCTCGGCGTCGAGGAACTGGACGGCGCCGCCGACCTCGTTGAGGGTGAAGTCGTCGATGGTGACGTCGAGCTGGCTCTCCGTCGATCGCACGTCGAAGCAGACGCTGCCGTAGTTGTTCGCCAGTAGGCCCCCGATCAGGTCCTCCGAGCAGGAGGTGACGACATCCGCACCGGTCGTGTACGTCTCCCGCTCCTCGCGAGCCAGCGCGCCCGGGGTCAGGGACACGGTCACCAGGGCCAACGCCAGCGCGAGAGCCAGTCGGTTCCGCCAAGCCATGGGGATGCCTTCCGGGGGGAGCGACCCGTGCAGGGAAAACGTTTCCCTCTCACGAGCCTCAGAGGCTTGCCAACCAGGCACAAGCCTAAGGGTCGTGCCGGCGTTGCACGGCCGGTGTGTTGCTATGGGGAACTTGGTCGAGACCATCGTCGAGCAGGCGCGTGAGAGCCCGGACCGGGACGCGATGGTGTTCCGAGGCGAGACGTGGACCTACGAGGAGCTCGTGGGAGCGATCGATGCCTTCGCCGGCGGGCTGACCGAGCGCGGCTTCGAGGGTTCCCGCGTCGCGTTGTACCTGCCCAACGTGCCGCCGTTCGTCATCGGCTTCCACGGCACCCTGCAGGCCGGCGGCCAGGTCGTGCCGATGAACCCGCAGTACCGGGCTCGCGAGATCGAGCACCTGCTGGCGGACAGCGGCGCCGAGGTCGTCGTCACGCTCACCGATCTGGCGCCCGTGGTGCGCAAGGTCGCATCCGCCACCGACGTCGAGGAGATCGTCACGATCGACGGGACGAGCGACGACACGACCGGGTTCCGCGCGTTCCTCGGCGACCCGGGCAACGCGATGGCCGACGTCGACGGGGACGAGCTCGCCGTGCTGCCCTACACCAGCGGAACGACCGGCCGACCGAAGGGCGTCCAGCTCTCGCACGACAACCTCGCTGGCAACGCCAAGCAGATGGTCCAGGCCCTGCCGGACGGCGTCCGGCCCAGCGACCGCGTGCTCGGCGTGTTGCCCCTGTTTCACATCTACGGGATGAACGTCGTCATGAACGTCGCCTTGTTCGGTGGCGGCACCTTCTACCCGCTGCCGGCCTGGGACGTCGACGAGGCCGTCGACCTGATCGAGGACGCCGAGCTGACGTTCCTCAACGGCGTGCCCGCGATGTTCAACGAGATCGTCAACCACCCCGAAGCCGACACCTTCGACCTCTCCAGCGTCCGGTTCGCCGGCGTCGGCGGCGCCGGCATCCCCCGCGAGGTCGCCACCTCCTTCGAGGAGACCTTCGACATCAAGCTCTACGAGGGCTATGGTCTCACCGAGACGAGCCCGGTCACCCACTTCAACAGCCCCAACTGGGGCCGCCGCGTGGGATCGATCGGGAAGACCCTGCCCGGCATCCAGGCCGAGATCGTGGACGGCTCCTTCACCGAGGTGCCCCCGGTCGAGGAGGGCCCGGTGGACGAGGAGGCCGCCGACCTCGACGAGATCACCGGCGAGCTCGTCGTCGCTGGCCCCAACGTGATGAAGGGCTACCTGGGGCTGGGGGAGGCCAACGAGGACGCCTTCACCGAGGCCGGCGGCACGCGGTGGTTCCACACCGGCGATCTCGGGTACCACGACGAGGATGGGTTCTTCTACGTCGTCGACCGCAAGAAGCACATGATCCTCTCCAAGGGCTACAACGTGTACCCCAGAGAGGTCGAGGAGCTGCTCTTCGAGCACCCCGAGATCGCGGATGCGGCCGTCGTCGGCAAGCCCGACGAGGAGTACGGCGAGCTCGTGAAGGCCTTCGTCGTGCCCACCCCGGACGCCGACCTCGACCCTGACGGGGTGCAGGAGTTCGCGCTGGCCAACCTGGCCCCCTACAAGCATCCGCGCGAGGTCGAGGTCGTCGACGAGCTGCCGCGCACGACGACCGGGAAGGTCAAAAAGCACGAGCTCACGGGATAGGCGCCCCCGCGTAGGCCGCCGTCCGGTCTGCGCGAGGGACCGCCCAATCGAGGCCGCGGGACCCCACCCGCACGACCGGTAAGGTTTTATAGAAGTTGTATCTTCAATTCGGGTTGAGTCCCTGGAGGACCCTTGACCATGTCGAAAGTGCTTGGCATCGACCTCGGTACGACGAATTCGGCGATGGCCGTGATCGAGGGCGGCGAGCCCGAGATCCTCACCAACGCGGAGGGCGACCGCGTCACCTCGTCCTGCGTCGCCGAGAAGGACGACGAGCTGCTCGTGGGGAAACCCGCCAAGCGTCAAGAGGTGATGAACCCCGACGACACCGTGTCCAGCGCCAAGCGGAAGATGGGCTCGGACCACACCTTCCAGGTCGGGGACGACGAGTACAACCCCCAACAGATCAGTGCCTTCATCCTGCAGAAGCTCAAGCGCGACGCCGAGGAGCGCCTCGGCGAGGAGATCGAGAAGGCCGTCATCACGTGCCCGGCCTACTTCTCCGACGCGCAGCGCCAAGCGACCAAGGACGCCGGCAAGATCGCCGGCCTCGACGTCCTGCGCATCATCAACGAGCCCACGGCCGCGTCGCTGGCCTACGGCTTCGACGACGAGGAGGAGCAAACCTTGATGGTGTTCGACCTCGGCGGCGGCACCTTCGACGTCTCGATCCTCGAGACCGGCGACGGCGTCTTCGAGGTCAAGGCCACCAGCGGCAACAACCAGCTCGGCGGCGACGACTGGGATCAAGCCCTGGTCGACCACCTCGTCGAGCACCTCCGCGAGGAGGAGGGCTTCGACGCGACCCAGGACCGCCAGATCCTCCAGCGCATCAGCGAGGCCGCCGAGGACGCCAAGAAGGAGCTCTCCACGAAGAAGAGCACCCAGATCAACATCCCCTTCCTGGGCCAACAGGACGGCGAACCCGTCCACCTCGACGTCGAGCTCACCCGCGCCGAGTTCGAGAACCTCACCCGCGATCTGCTCAACCAGCTCGAGGGCCCGACCAAGCAAGCCATGAAGGACGCCGAGGTCGCCAAAAGCGACCTCGACGCCACGATCATGGTCGGCGGCATGACGCGCATGCCGGCCGTCCAAGAGGTGGCCCGCGAGATCTCCGGTCAGGACGCCGACCTCTCCGTCAACCCCGACGAGGCCGTCGCGCTCGGCGCCGCCATCCAGGGCGGCGTGATCGAGGGCGACGTCGGCGACCTGCTCCTGCTCGACGTCACCCCGCTGACGCTCGGCATCGAGACCCTCGGCGGCAAGTTCACCCCCTTGATCGACCGCAACACGACGATCCCGGCCGAGCATTCGAAGACGTTCACGACCGCCGAGGACAACCAGACCCAGGTCGAGATCAACGTCTTCCAGGGCGAGCGACCGATCGCCCGCGAGAACAAGCACCTGGGCAACTTCATCCTCGACGGCATCCCGCCCGCTCCGAAGGGCCGTCCCCAGATCGAGGTCACGTTCGAGATCGACGTCGACGGCATCCTGCAAGTGTCCGCCCACGACCAGGGCTCGGGCAACGAGCAGTCGATCAAGATCACGGACGCCAACCGCCTCGACGACGACGAGATCGAGCAGATGCAGCAAGAGGCCGAGGAGTACGCCGAAGAGGACGAGAAGCGTGCTCAACGCATCGAGGCCGTCAACGAGGCCGAGCACCTGATCGACGCCGCCGAGCGCACGCTCGAGGAGACCGACGAGGTGCCGGCCGAGGTCGAAGCCGACGTCCGCGAAGCCATCGGCGACCTCGAGAGCACGCTCGCCGACGAGGACGTCGAGGTCGACGAGATCGAGGACGCGACCGAGCAGCTCTCCGAGGCCCTGCAAGGCGTCGGCGAGCACGTCTACGGCCAGCAAGCCCAAGCCGGTCAGCCCGGCGCGGGCGGCCCCGGCGCCGCCGGCTCCGCCGGTGGCATGGGCGGGATGGGCGGTATGGGCGGCATGGGTGGCATGGGCGGTTCGCCCGGTGCCGGTGCCGGCTCCGCCC
Organism: Thermoplasmatales archaeon SW_10_69_26; assembly: GCA_003009755.1. GTDB lineage: Archaea > Thermoplasmatota > SW-10-69-26 > SW-10-69-26 > SW-10-69-26 > SW-10-69-26. The sequence goes on along the minus strand of PXUB01000037.1, from coordinate 12,625 downwards.
AAGGCGCCCAGATGGGCACCGACGACACCGACTTCGAGACCAAGCCCGGCGAGGGCGAGGACAGCGTCGAGGTCGAGTACGAGGTCAAGGACGAGGACGACGAGGACTGACCCCTCCGCCCATCGCTGAAGCAAGCCCACCTGGACTGAGACGCAAGTGCCCCGCGACTACTACGAGGTCCTGGGCGTCTCCCGTGACGCTTCGCAGGACGAGATCAAGAAGGCCTACCGCAAGCTGGCCAAAGAGAACCACCCGGACCAGTCCGACGATCCGGACGCCGAGGAGACGTTCAAGGAGATCTCCGAGGCCTACGCGGTCCTCTCCGACGAGGACAAGCGCCGGACCTACGACCAGTACGGGCACGCGGGGCTCGAAGGCGAGGACGTGTTCCAGGACGCCGACTTCGGGTCGGTGTTCGGCGAAGGGGCCGGCGGGCTGAACCTCGGAGGCCTGTTCTCCGAGCTGTTCGGCCAGGGCGCCGGCGGCGGGCGCCGCCAGGAGCGCGGCGAGGACCTCGTCGTCCGCGTCCGAGCGGACGCCGGGACCGTGCTCGAGGGCGACGAGCGCGAGGTCGACGTCGAACGCATGGAACCGTGCCGCAGCTGCGATGGCACCGGCGCCGGCCCCGACGGCGAACGCCAGCGGTGCTCCCGCTGCGACGGCCAAGGCCAGGTCGGCCAACGTCAGCAGACGCCGCTGGGCGTGATGACCCAGGTCAGCCCCTGCCCTGCCTGTCAGGGTCAGGGGACGACGATCACGGACCCCTGCGACGACTGCGGCGGCAAAGGCGTGCGACGCCAACAGCGGACGCTCGTCGTCCGCATCCCGCGCGGCGTCGAGGACGGCATGCGCCTGCGGCTCCGCGGCGAAGGCCACGCCCACCCCCGCGGCCCGCGCGGCGACGCCTTCGCCCGCGTCCAGGTCGACCTGCCCGACCCCCTCGAACGCCGCGGCCGCAACGTCGTCGCTCACCTCGACGTGCCGGCACCGGTGGCCGTGCTCGGTGGTGACGCCGAGGTGGATAGCGTCACCGAGACGATCGAGATCACGATCCCGCCTGGCAGCCAACCCGGAGACGTTTTGAAGGCCTCCGGCGAGGGGTTCCCCCGCGTCGGCGGTGGCTCCCGCGGGGACCTCTACATCGATCTCGACGTCCGCCTGCCAGAGGACCTCTCCGGCGAGGAGCGAGAGCACTGGGAGGCCCTGGCCGACCTCCAGGCCCTCGACACCAAGAAGAGCGTGTTCTCCAAGATCGGGGACGCCGTCAAGGACACCTTCTCCTGACGCAGAGCGGCGGAGGGTCGGGGCAACTCCAGGGCCCTCACCCAGGCTCCAGCGGCACGGAGAACCACAGAACGTTGAAGGGAACCCAGGGACACGGAAGCTCGTCTGCCTCATCCGGGAGTTGCTTCCCGCGGTTCCCTCCGGTCCTGAGTGTTCCCTCTGGGCCTGTGTTCCTGTGTTTGAGGGCTCTGGACCCTCTCGCGTTCGGCCCATCCCTTCCCGGGCGAAAGGGCTATCTGGCCCCGCACGGTCCACGGGTTGATGCCCGTCCAGGCGGTGCACGTGACCTCCATCGAGGCTCGTCGGTTCTCCGGAGCCGAGGAGGACAACCCCGACCAGGTGCGGATCGACCACAACTCGACCGTCACGCTCGTCCAGCGGATCGGGGACGAGGCCACGGAGATCGGGTTCCGGTACACGGCCTCCTACGGCGGTCTCGGCGTGATCAAGCTCGAGGGGTCCACCCGGTTCACAGGGGAAGCCGACGCCATCGAGCGGACCTGGCAGGCCGACAACGAGATGCCGCAGGACGTGGCCAGCGAGGTCCACACCGCCGTCATGCAAACCTGCGTGCCCCGCGCCGTCGGGCTCGCTCGCGACCTCGAGCTGCCGCCGCCGGTCCCGATCCCGCAGATCAGCTTCGAGGACGGCCAGGCCCAGGCCGACGAGGGCACCGGGCGCGAGGTGCACTAGATGAACACGCGGCGGACGGCGATCGAGCAGGCGCTCAGCAAGGTGCCCTCGATCCCCGACCCCGACCCGGAGCTCGAGCAGTACTCGACACCGGCTGGCCTGGCTACCGACGTCTTGTTCGAAGCGTTCCACCTCGACGACATCGGCGGCAGGTTCGTGCTCGACCTCGGCACCGGGACGGGCGTGTTGGCGATCGGAGCCGCCTTGATGGGTGCCATGCCGGTCTACGGGTTCGACGTCGACGAGCAGGCGATCGAGGCTGCCCGTCAAGCCGCGAGGGAGGCCGGGGCTTCCCAGGTGACCTTGGAGGCGATGCCGGTCGAGGAGATGGCGGACTTCGACGCTGACACCGTCATCTCCAACCCCCCCTTCGGTTCCCAGTCCCCACACGCTGACCGGCCCTTCATCGACGCCGCGGCCGAGGTCGGCGACGTCTGCTGGACCTTCCACCTCGCCGAGACCACCGACTGGGTCCACAACCGCATCGAGGACCACGGGGGGGAGGTCACCCACGAGCTCCCGTTCCTCTTCCCGATCCCCGCCCAGTTCCACTTCCACGACAAGCCGGAATCCGACGTCGAGATCACGGTCCTTCGATGGGAAACCTAGGCTTACACAGAAGTATCGTCGATTCCGAACATCCCCCCCTCCGTCTCTGACTCTTCTTTCGTCATCACTTCTATTCTCGGCCATCGTTCATCCGCTTCGGTTACCGGTCCCCAGACTCGTTCCCGTCGTCGATGATCGCTTGGATCCTGACGGTACCCGGATGCCGACCATCGGTTCCGATCGTGGGGGAAGCAGCCGACGACGTCTGCCGTAGTTCGTCCCCCAGCACGCTGACGCGGTGAGCCCTCCCCCCCTCCGGCGGTCGACGAAGCAGGGATCCATCGCTTCATCTGAGTCTGCCATCCAACCCGGCGATAGGCTCGAGGGTGTTTCATCGATCGCCCCCCGCCGGTCGGGACGGGGCACAGCTTCGGGGAACGTCCACCCCCCGGTGCCCAGCTCCGATCGGCGACCGTCCTGCCAGGAACCCCCCACGACGTCGATCCGTCATCACTACCCGTCTTGCAGACTCTCGGTCGAGATATTCAAGACCCAACCAGATCAGGCATAGGTATCTGCGGTTTTCAGCCGTCTTATTGAGGGAAGGGAATCGGTTCTCATCCTGTCGTCATCACCCTCTCGGCCTGGGTCCGAGGTCCGCCCTCCCGCCGCTTGCTTCGAGGGTCCGGAGCGTCGAGGCCCAAACCTTTATCTCTCGTGGGCCGGTGCTTGCGGCGATGGCCGACTCCGAGATCGTCTTCCCAGGCGACGAGCTGGGCGTAGCCGAGCAGTTCATGCCCGGCGACGGTGCCTACGAGGAGGACGGGATGGTCTACGCGGCTCGCGTGGGCGAGGCCGAGCTGGATCCCGGGTCCTTCGAGGCTCGCGTCCGCCCGCGGACGCAGACCCCAGCCACGCTCGACGATGGCGACATCGTCATCGGCCGCGTTACCTCCATCAGGAAGAGCTTCGTGAGCGTCGACCTGGAGGCCAACGCCGCCGAACCCGGCCGTGAGCTGCCCGAGGTCGGCAGCGGAACGCTCCACATCTCGAAGATCTCGCCGGATTACCTCGACCAGATCGAGGACGCGTTCCGGATCGGCGACCTGATCCGAGCCCGCGTGATCGACGACGACCCGTCGATCCAGTTGCTCACCAAGGACGACGGGCTCGGCGTCCTCGTGGCCCGGTGCCCGAAGTGCCGCACCGTGATGGAGACGAAGGGAGACGGCCTGGTTTGTCCGGCTTGCGAGTGGAAGGAGCGCGCCAAGATGGCCGCCGACTACGGGCTCGGCAACCTGCTCCCCCCTGACAACGTCGATGAGCTCATGGAGCAACGCGAGCAGGCCCAGCGTGACCACGGGATCGATTTCCCGCCGCGCCCGCAGTACAGCCCCGGCAACGGAGACTGACGAGGTGACCCACATGGAGTTCGTCGTTCACAAGCAGGAGAAACGCCTTCTCGATCTCGAGTTCACTGGCGAGAGCCGGACCGTGCTCCAGCTGCTGAAGGAGCGGATCCTCGAGGACGACAAGGTGGAGACGTCGACCGTGATCCAGGACCACCCGGTCCTGGACGAGCCTCGACTCGTCATCCGCACCGGCGAGGGCCGTCGCCCGGAGACCGCCCTCAAGAACGCCGCCAAGCAGTTGCGCGGCGACCTCGACAACTTCGAGGACGAGCTGCTCGACGACCTGGAGTAGCGCGGTGTTCGACGGGGACGTCCCGCGGGCCGAAGCCGACATCGGCCTCGGCTTCTTCGCCACCGACACCCCCGGGATCGGGGGCCAGATCAAAACCCACGCCGAGGACTTCCGCGTGGCCGAGGACTCGGCCCCGGTACGCGAGGCTCGAGGCGAGGGCAAGTACACGCTCGCCCGCATCCGGGCCCGCAACTGGGAGACCCATCGGTTGGCACGCAAGCTGGCCAAGCATCTCGGCATCGCCGAGCGCGAGGTCTACTTCACCGGCACGAAGGACAAGCGAGCGGTCACCGAACAGAACATCGCCATCCAGGCACCCGAACAACGCGTCCGCGAGATCAGCCTCGGCGACGTCACCGTCGTCGATACGTGGCGGGTCGACCGGGCCCCGAAGCTCGGCGAGCACGAGGCCAACACCTTCCACGTCACCGTCCGCGACCTCGACCCCGGGCTCGACGAGGCTCGCCGCCGCGCGGAGGCCATCCGCGACGAGGTGCTCGAGATGGGCGGCTTCCCAAACTTCTTCGGCCCGCAGCGGTTCGGTTCCGTCCGTCCGGTCACGCACCGCGTCGGGCGGCAGCTGGTGCATGGCAACCTCGAGGACGCGGTGTGGACCTACATCGCCTACCCCAGCCGCCACGATCCACCAAGGATCCGCGAAGAACGCGAGGAGATCTTCGCCTCCCGCGACGTCGAGTGCGCCCGCGAGTCGTTGCCGGAGCGATTCGATCACGAGCATCGGATGCTCGAGCACCTGGCCGAGGATCCCGACGACGCTGTCGGCGCGATCCACACGCTGCCTCTGAACCTCGCGCGGTTGTTCGTCTCCGCCTACCAGAGCTACTGTTTCAACCGCGCGCTGACGGAGCGCGCCCAGACGGGCCACCCGGGCCAGGCCGAACAGGGAGACGTGCTCGTGCCGGTCGACCCCCGGGGGAACCCGGACAAGGACCGCAACATCCCCGTGCGGGAAGCCAACGCCGACCGATGCGGGGACGCCACCCGGCGGGGATGGGGTCTGCCGACCGGGCTGTTGCCCGGCTACGACGAGGGCCCAGCCGACGCCCTCCAGGGAGACATCGAGCGGCGGATCCTCGAGGACGAGGGCATCTCGACCGAGGACTTCCACCTCCTCGAGCTGCCGAAACTATCCGCCGACGGAACCCGTCGACCGATGTGGTGTCCCCTGGAAACCTGCGAGGTCGAGGCCGGCTGCGACGACCGCGGCGACCACGTCACCGTCTCGTTCACCCTCCCCAAAGGGAACTACGCCACCTGCCTCCTCCGCGAGTTCATGAAAACCGACCTCGCAGCCTACCGTTAACCATCGACCCCAAGCCCGTCGGCTTTCCACGGTACACCCGCAACACAGTTCAGCCTCAGCATTACACCGTGGGCTGACGGGCTCAGATGGGTACGCCCAGCCGCTGGCAAACTGGACTCCAGCCAGGGTGCTCCACCTCGCCGTCAAGTCTGACCCGTGATGGCGTTTGCCTCCCCCTGCAACACCCTTGATCTTCCAAAGCTGGAACCTTCGGTCGATGCATTGCCCGACGAGATGGATGCGATCGGCAGCAGGCAAGGCTCCGGTGCGAGCCAGACTCCAGGCCCGGCTACCACCTGTGCCACCTCACGCAGATCCGCTGACCTTCGAGGGCTCCCACAGGAGCCGAGGAGTCGACGAAGGCCGACGATCGAGCCCGGTCACCTATTAGAGACAACCGTTGACCGCAGCTCGTCGCCGCCATCTCCCGCCCCACAGACGCCCGAACGAGCTCGGTAAAGGCTGGGACTTTGTATAATTGTGGCTTCACGCGACACCCTTCCCCCTGGGGCGGCCCCACCCTAACATCCGCCAACAACGGGCACCGACGCCGACGGGAACCATCTTGCTCTCTCCCTCCCCCCTCCTTCTCGCGCTTCGGCGATCCGATCACCGCGCTGACGAGCTTGAAGGCACCCCAGCCCACCATGGCGACCAACAAGCAAGGGTCTGACACTTAGAGGACCTCTCCTGACGGATCACCGCCTTGGGCGGTCAGCGGGGTGCCAGGGATGGGGTTAGCCGGCCGAAAACAGGTTGCCTTCGAGGCCGTCGATGCACACGTTTGCCCACTATCGACTCGACCCAGCCTAGCTGCTAGACGCTGGGCCAGAGTGTTAACGCGTCCCCGTACGGAGGTGGCTGCCTTTATCAACGATGCCGAGTTCGCGATGTGGTTCGCATCTACCCGCGGGTGGGCGTGACCGGCGATCTCAGCGGGATCCCGCAGCCGTCAAGAGCCCACCCCAATAGTGTGTTGGGTGTAGCCTACGCCTGGGAGGTGCTCTTGGTTCCGCCTTCACAGATGCGAGAGATCCGCTGAGCAGGTGGTGTTAGGGCGAGCCCGTACACCTTCCACCGCGATCCAGCCAGGGCGCCCACAGCGCGTGGCTACCCGTCTGGTGAACATATGTGACCACTAACGGGCCGGGGAGCGAGAGGGTGGGCGCCACACAGGGTTCTGGTAGGGTCGACCCTTCAGCACAGAACCGCCATCAAGGGGTGTCCGTTCCGTCCTCAACTCCGGACCGTTGTTCCCACCCTTCGGCGGTGTGCCGGAGCTGGTCGCCATCCTCGGGGGCGATGGTATCGGGGAAACCAGCCTCCTCGACGGCCCTCTTGGCGGAGAGGCTCGGGTGGATGTGGATCAACCCGAGGGTGGCCACGCCCGCTCGGCTGGCTGCCCGCCCGGCGTCGGCCGGCGTCGAGTGGCCGCTGGCGTGACAACGGTCGGCGTCAGTGTGGGTGGCCTCGTGGACGAGGAGGCTGGACCCCTCCGCCAAGTCCGTGACCTGCTCGGTGGGGCGGGTGTCCCCGAGAACGGTGACGTCCCCGAACCGGTACCCCAGGGTCGCGACGCTGTGATCCATCGGAGCCCACTGGGCGATATCGTCGCTGCCGGCCTCGTCCTCGATCTCTCGCCACTCGAGCGGGAACGGGCACGTGACGTCGAGCGCGTCGAGCGCGCCGCGTACCCGCGCGAGCGCGGGCGCGGGTCCCACGAGCGCGAGCGGGCGCTCACGCGAGGTGAACCGAAGCGAGTGGATCAACCCCGGCAAGCCCCAGAGGTGGTCCGGGTGCTCGTGGGTGAGATAGACGCGTTCGAGCGAGGAGGTCGCGTCGAGGCGGGCGAGCTGTTTGGCCACGTCGCCGCCGGCGTCCACCAGCACGGTGCCGGCGTCTCCGTGGAGCGCGATCGAGGTGCCGTGGGCTCTCGGGCGAGCTAGCGACCAACCGCAGGCTGCGAATGTCACCGTGTCCGGTTCCATACGGCGCCGCCAACGACGCTCGAGCGGAAAACGCCGACGGTGTAAGGTAAAGCCCCGAGCCCGTGAAGGCTGTGAGCCCGAAAGCCTGATAGCGTCAACCATCGCGCTTGAGGGCCTGCCAGTACGCCTGCGCGAGGGCTTCGCGGCGGAGGGTGAGGCCGACGAGGCCGAACGGTAGCGAGGCGAACCCGGCGAGGGCGACCGGCACGGTCCAGCCTTTGCCCTGCGTGGGACGAAGCATGAGGCCGCCACCGAGAACACCGGCAGCAGCAGCCAGCCACCAGCGACCACCGACGAGCAGGCCGAAGACGACGAGGCTGGCGATGGCCCAGACGGCGCCGGCGATCTCGGGCCGGTAGCCGAAGGGGCGGTCGGGTCGGCCCAGCTGCTCGGGGCGTCGGATCCGGGCCTCGGGAGCCTTCAAAACGTAACGTAGCTCGTCGAGGAGCTCGTCGGCCTGTCTGGCCGACCCCTCGATCGCCCAGAACCCGGCCCGGGGGGTGACGTCGATCTCGACCTCGACCGCTTGCGAGCCGGCGCTTGCACGGGCTGTAGCGATGTAGCCGAAGCTGACGGCTTCACGCGTCCAGGGGCTGGTCATGACGAGCACGCCCAGCGAGGGATCGGCGCGGCGGACGTCGTAATCGAGGTTCTCGCCGGCTGTCGCCAGCGCCGCCAACGCTTTGGCCGGCGAGGCGTCGACCGCCAGCGTCCGCCGGATCGACACGCGCGGGCCACCCTGGGAGGGCCCGATGAAGGTTCCGGACCCGATCGGGCCCGTCAGACCGCACGGGACTGAAAGCTTCATCTTGGGCCCGACGTCTTGGCCGGCGTGTTCTCCGAGCGCATCGCCTCGGTGCCCGTGTCCGGGACCGTCTCGATCTCCGATGCCGTCCGCCAGCGGCGAGCTCGCGGGGACGAGGTCATCGATCTGTCCGTCGGCGAGCCGGATGCGGCCACGCCCGACGCCGTCGTCGCCGCTTGCGAGAAGGCCCTGCGGGACGGGGCCACGACCTATGGCCCCAGTCAAGGCATCCGTCCGTTGCGCGAGGCGATCGCGGGGGACCACGAGCGGCTGCGAGGCCAGCCCATCGACCCCGACCAGGTGCTCGTCACGCCTGCCAAGCACGCCCTGTTGGAGGCCTTCCTGGTGCTGCTCGACGACGGGGACGAGGTGTTGATCCCGAGCCCCGCCTGGGTCTCGTATGCCCCCCAAGTCCGCTTGTGCGGGGCCCAGCCGGTGCAGGTGCCGGTGGGCGACGAGGGCCAGGTGCCGGTCGACGAGATGCGTGAACGGGCCAACGAGGACACCCAGGCCGTGCTGGTGAACTCGCCCTCCAACCCGACGGGGGCCGTCCAGACCCGGGAGACGATGGCAGCCGTCGCCGAGATGGCGGCCGAGGAGGACCTGACGCTCGTCTCCGACGAGGTGTACGGCAAACTGGTCTACGAGGGCACGTTCACGTCCGCGGCCGAGGTGGCCCCCGAGGACCTGGAGGTGGTGACCGTCGACGGTGTCTCGAAGGCCTACGCCATGACGGGTTGGCGCATCGGGTGGTTGACGGCCAGCCCCTCCTTCGTCCAGGAGGCGCTCAAGGTCCAACAGCACTCCGTGACGCATCCGACGCTGTTCGCCCAGCACGGGGCCGTCGAGGCTCTCCAGGGCGACCAAGGCTTCGTCGATCGACTGCGAGAGGGGTTCGCCGACCGGCGAGACCTGGTCGTCGATCGCCTCGAGGCGATGGGCGCCCAGTTCCCGCACCCGGGCGGCGCCTTCTACGTGTTCGCCCGCTTCCCAGGCGTCGAGGACGGGGGCGCCTTCGCCCACGACCTCCTGGACGAGGCGGGCGTCGCCGTCGTGCCCGGGGAGGCCTTCGGCCCCGGCGGCGAGGGCCACGTGCGGCTCTCCTACGCCGTCGACCGGGACACGCTCGAGCGCGGCCTCGACCGGATCGAAGAGGTCCTGACATGAACCCGGACCCCGTCGAGGACGTCCGCCTCACCGACGCCCGGGAGGCGGCCGCGCTCGTGGACGCTTTCGACGACGCTGGCGGTTTCGTCGCCGCCAAGGTCAGCTCGGCCGCGAACACGCTCGAGCGGATGCTGACCGCCGAGAGCACGGTCGTTTTGTCCTTCCCCGCCGCTCCCGTTGCGACGGGCATGCGCGGCCTGCTCGTCGATCTCGTCCGGGAGGGCCACGTCGATGCGATCGTGACGACGTGCGGCACGCTCGACCACGACATCGCCCGCACGAAGGCCACCTATCGGCAGGGGTCGTTCGCCCTCGACGACGTCGAGGTCGCCGAGCACGGCTACCATCGGCTCGGCAGCGTGCTCGTGCCCGAGGAAGCCTACGGACCGCTCGTCGAGGACACCGTCCGGCCATTGCTAGGCGAGATCAGCGGGGAGGGCGAGGTCACCGGCCGCCGGTTGTGCGGGGAGATCGGCCGCCTGTTGCGCGACGAGGACGGGGCTGAGGGATCTCTGCTGGCCGCGTGCGCGAACGAGGACGTCCCGGTCTTTGTGCCGGGGCTGACCGACGGCGCCGTCGGCTCCCAGGTGTGGTCCTGGTGGGAGCAAGACCGCGGGTTCTCCCTGGATCTGCTCCGCGACGAGCACGAGATCTCGAACCTCGTCGAGGACGCCGACGAGCTCGACGCGCTGATGGTCGGCGGCGGCATCAGCAAACACCACACGATCTGGTGGGCCCAGTTCGCCGACGGCCTCGATCGGGCAGTGTACATCACGACCGCCAGCGAACACGACGGCTCGCTCTCGGGCGCCCGGATGCGGGAGGCGATCAGCTGGAACAAACTGAAAGCCGAGGCCGATCACGTGACCGTGACCGGCGAGGCGACGGCGATCTTGCCCCTCGTGCTGGGCGCCGCCCTGGAACGATCCGGCGCCTGAGCCAGCGGGCGGCGTTCGCGGTCGGCGAGCGCTCGGCTGGCGGGGCGACGAGAAGAGAAGGAAAACGAGGGCGGGCCAGGCCCGTCCAGGGGACGAGTTCAGTGCTCGTGGTCGTGACCGTCGTGGCCGCCGCCTTTCTCCTCGAGCAGGTCGGCGTTGACGATCGGGATGTCGACGCCGCCGATCACGAAGTCGTCGACGAAGAAGCCGGGGCCCTGCTCGGTTATGTCGTCGGAGGTGAAGTGGAAGGTGAACTGGACCTCCTCACCGCTGGCGTCGGAGAGGGCCTCGAGCTCCTGGAACTGCGTCCAGCCGTCGGTCTGGTCGACGGTGGCGACCGTTTCGGTCGACCCGCCGACCGTGTAGGTGACCTCGAGCGGGTCGTGATCGTCCTCGCTGGCGCCGGCCACGTGGAAGCTGAAGCCGGCGTTCGTCCAGTTCGCAGGGACCGTGAACGTCGGCGAGGTCAGCGTCGCGTCGGCGTTCGACGTGTACCCGGGGTACATCGTCATGACCGCGCCGGGCGTCTCGTCCCGATCCGCGGGGTGAGCCAGGTGGTGGCCGACGTGCCAGGCGGTGCTGGAGTTGTGGCCTTGGCTGTCGAGGGCCCACGTCGTCCGGGCTTCGTCGGCGGGCGCGTCGCCGCTCGTGGACGTCGTCCAGTCGCCGGCGCCGTCCTCGAAGCTCGTGTCGACGAGGTCGGTCGTCCACTCCGTCTGGAGCACGATGACGCGGACGGTGTGGCTGGCGGTGTTGCCGTAGGAGTCGGTCACCGACAGCTCGACCTCGAAGACGCCCTGCTTGTCGTAGCTGTGGCTCGTGGTGGTGCCGGTCGCGGCCTCGCCGTCCCCGAAGGACCACTCGTAGCTCTCGATCGCGGCGCCCTCGGCGACGGGTTCGCTCTCGGTGCCGCCGAAGCGTACCGTCTCGCCCGGCGTGAAGGCCGAGGACTTGCTGTTCACGAACTCGTCGTCCTCGGGGTCGAAGGCGGGCTCGTAGACCTTGTCCCCGTTCGGCGCGAACACGGCCACGCGGGCGGCCGGGTCGTCTTGGGGCACGTCGGCGTCGGGGTTGGCCCGCGTCTCGAGGTCGGACTCGGTGGACACGGTCTCGTTGCCGCGCACGACCTCGGCCCCGGCGAACACCGGGGTCAGGCTGTCGCCGTCGTGGCTCTCGGCCACGTCGATCGTGAACACGATCTCGGTCGGCTCGTCGAGCGTCGTCTCGAACGTCGTGTTGAGAGGCAGGTCCAGCGAGCCACTGGAGACCGGCTTGGCCTTGCTCTCGTCACCGTGGTCGTGACCGTTCTCGCCGTCGCCGTGGTCGTGGCCGTCCTCGGAGGCCGCGGTCTCCACGGTCGCGTTGGCCAGGCGGAGCAGCACCTGATCGTAGGTGCCGACGGGCACGGTGCCGGAGGCGATCTCCACGCGGTCGGCCTCGCCGTCGTGGACGACGTCGGCGTGGTCGCCGGCCAGGGAGACCTCGTGGAAGCCATCCGGCAGGGAGACGTTCGCATCGTGGGCGAGCGCGCGGTCGAGCTCGAGACCCATGTGCGAGACGTCGCCGGGGTTCTCGGCTTCCACGGCGATCGTCAGCTCGGTGTCGCCGGCGCTGCTGGCGGACAGCTCGGAGGCGTCGCCTTGCGTACCGACGCAGCCGGCCAGCGCCAGCGAGGCCGCGAGCGCGACGGCGAGCAGCGGGTTGATGTCCTTCATCGCGATCACCGCTGGTAGGTCGTGACCGTGTGGCCCACGCTGGCCGTCCCGTCGATCACGTAGTCGACCGTGTACTCGCCCTTGGTCAGGTTGCCCCACCCGCTCACGGTGGTGAGCTCGTCGCGGCTGGAGCCGATCGTGCCTCGCTCGTCCTCGTACTGGACGATCTTCTTCGAGCGGTGCACGAGCCCGTCGCCGGACTGGATCTGGATCTCGGCGTCCAGGTTCGCGTTCTGGCTGCCCTCCTCGTTGATCCAGGACTTGATCTCGAGCGGGAAGGCCCCGTCGACGCTGAAGGACGTGCTGCCGCCAGCGTTGCGGGGGATCTCGCTCTGGCACCCGGTCGAGATCGCGGAGGGCACGCAGGTGTTCCCGGTGCCTGGGGTCGGGCTGGAGGCGTCGGTGACGGTGTCCTCCGTGAGCGAGAGCGTGCGCGCCTCGCGCTGGTCGGCGGGGAC
>PXUB01000036.1 GCA_003009755.1 Thermoplasmatales archaeon SW_10_69_26 | reverse complement strand
CTCGGCCGGTGCGGTGGCGGGATCTTCGGGGTCGTGAGGTGCCGTGGACGGCAAGCTGAGAGATCTCAATCGCCCAAAGAAAAATCCTCGGCAACAATCTGGCCGAAGCGGCGCTTCGGCCGCTCCGGAGACCGTGACATCCACGCCGGTCGCCGGAAGAAACCCCCTCGGGAGCGATGCAGCCCCCAACGGCGCTGACCTTGGGCGCGGTTGGATCTTCGCGCAGGGCTATCGTCGCCTGACGGGTTCCGGCGCGGTTGCGGCCTTCCCTTCTCTGTTCTCTTCCAATGCCGTCTCCGTTTCTCCGTTATAGAGGGATCAAGCAGGAGAAGGCAGGGGGAGGGGAGGCAAGAAGCGCACTCGCGGACACGTGCCGGGCAGCGCCTTGGGTGTCCTTCCGGCTTCCCTTCCCGGGTCTCACCCGTCCCTTCCTCTCTGCTTCTCCCTTTCCCTGCTCCTCTGCGTGTTCCCCGTCAACCGCGCTCGCGTCACTCGCCGAAGGGCACCGGCTCGTCGGCCGAGCGATGCACGATTTCGTCGAGCGGGCGGCGCTCTCGGGGGCCGGCGGCGCGCTCGGCCAGCTCGTCACCCAGCTCGTCGGGGCCGGCCGGGTAGCCCAGCGCGATCGCGGTCACCGGCTCGAAGCTCTCCGGGATGCCGAACCGCTGGCGGGCCGCCTCGGCGTCGAAGCCAGCCATCTGGTGCACGCCGATGCCCTCGGCGGTGGCCTGCACGGTCAGCTGGGCCGCGGCCAGGCCGACGTCGTGGCGGGCGTGAGCGTTGGGCTCGCCGTTGAACGAGAACGTCTGCTTGGTGACGGTGAGCACGAGCACCGGCGCCTGGCTGGCCCAGGCCTGGTTGCCCTCGGCGAGCACGTCGACGATCGCCGCGTGCGCGTCTGGGTCCCGCTCGCGGTGGGCGACGACGAACCGCCACGGTTGCTCGTTGAACGACGAGGGTGCCCAGCGGGCCGCCGCCAGCAGGCGCTCGAGCACGGCCTCCGGAACGGGCTCGTCGGTGAACGCGTGGGGGCTGTAGCGCTCCACGAGCAGCGGGTGGATCGACCGCTCAGTCGGCGCGGGCTTGGGGTACGCCAGCTCGGCCGTCGTTTCGGCGGGGGCGCTCACGCGCCATCACCCGCCTCGGCCTGCGCGCGGTTCCCGGCCGCGTCCGTGGACCAGCTCGGTCGGGTGAGCACGGCCACGAGCCCGGCCGCGGCCCCGGTCATCAACGGGAGCGGCAGCTGCATCAGCTCGCCGGCGAAGGCGTGCGTGGCGAAGCCACCAGCCATGAGGCCGACGACAGCCGCTGCGCCGTAGAACCGAGAGCTCGGCACCGCGAGCAGGGCGGCGGCCCCGATCTCGGCGGCGCCGACCAGGTACATGAACCACAGGGGGTAACCCCAGCCCTGGAACATCGCGACCTGGGTCGGGTCGGCGGTCACCTTGCTCAGCCCGAAGAACGCGAAGGCCAGGGCCAGCAGCCCGGCCACCACGGTCCTCGCGCCTTGCTCGATCCTCGTCCGACGGGGATGGTTGTGTTCCGTCATCACACTACAGTACATTCTCTATAGTGTTAAACTATTCAGTTAGAAGTGTGAAAGTGGGTTGTGGAGCTGGTAGTAAGGCTATCCTTCCGGGGCGGAAGCCTTATGGTTCCAGAAAGGTACTTAGACGTGTGAGCGACGACGGCCCTGCCAGCGACTGGATGCGCTACGAGTCCGAGGGCTGCCAGGTCAGCGAGGTCTTCGACCTGCTGAGCCGCGCCCACATGCTCGACCTGTTCCACCTCCTGGCCACCGAGGCCGAGGAACCGATGCGGTTCAACGAGATCCAGGACGTGCTCGACCTCTCCCCGCGCACGCTCTCCGAGCGCCTGAAGTCCCTGACGAAGGCCGGTCTCGTCGAGCGTCGATCCTACGACGAGGTCCCCCCGCGGGTCGAGTACGAGGTCACGTCCAAGGCCCGAGAGCTGGGCACGATCTTCGACGAGATCCACGACTGGGCCGACCGCTACGACCTGGACGCCGAGGCTGAGGCCGTCGCGACCGAGGAGTAGTTCGACGCAGCGCCTGGGCGCCGCCACCGACCCACGGGGCCACAAGAACGGTTAAACGGGCCCGAGGGGATGGTTCTCCATGCAGCGGGTCACCGCCGTCCTCGTCGGACTGGCACTCATCACCGCGGGATGCATCGGAACGGCTCCCACAGACAGCGAGGAGCTGGACGAGAACGCCCCTGACGCCCCCGAGGACGTCGCCGGCCAAGACGTCGTGAGGCTCGACCCCGAGGTCGAGCAGCCCGAGCTGGACTTCACGACGCAGGTCGTCGACGCCGCCGTCGGCTACACGAGCGACCTCTACGAACCCACGATGGAGGTCTCCGACAACGGCGTCATCTACGTCACCGGTCACACGATCCTCGTCGACACGACCGGCGCGCCCGTGTTCATGAGCCACGACGACGGTGACAGCTGGGAGCAGCTGCCCTTCTTCGAGAGCGCCCAGATGCCCGCCGGCATCCACGGCGCCACGCCGCCGCCCAGCGACGAGATCTTCCTCACCGCCGGCGAGGACGGCTGGCTCTACGGCGTCGACATCACCGCCGCTACGTTCCCGGTCAACGCCTGGGAGAACGACGGCGAGCGCCACGCCTACCACAACCCCAACGCCTACGACCGCGCCGACGCGACGACGAGCGGTGAGTGCGGTGCCGTCAGCCTCAACGACCGACCCTGGGGCGAGGCTCAAAACGGCAAGCTCTTGATGGTCTCCAACCCCGGCACCGGCGCCGTCCAGATCGGCGCCATGGACGTCGCGCCCGACGACCAGGTCGACGAGCCCGGCAACCCCGCCACCGGCCCGCAGTGGAACATGTGCGCCGGTGAGACGACCTACATCCCCGGCATCCCCGACATGCGCGAGGACCACTTCTTCGCCGTCCCCTACCAGGCCGGCGAGCAGCTCAAGCTGGCGACCGGGAACGCGAACAACGTCAACAGCATCGACACGAAGACCGCGTTCAACTTCACGAACACGGGCGGCGGCACGAGCAACTACGGCCAGGTCGTCTTCGACGACGAGGGCACGATGTTCGTCGGCATCCGCAACAACACGGAGGAGAACGCCGACGGCGAGCGCACCGGGCAGCTGAAGCTCGCCGCCAGCACCGACGAGGGCGACACCTTCGAGACGCTGATCCTCCAGCCCGGCGCCCCGACGACGTCGATCTACATGGACGGCAACATGCACGGTTCCGGCGCCCTGCTCACCTGGGCTCAAGAGGGCGACGACGGCACCGACTGGTACGCCGCCCACCTCTCGATCGACGACGAGGGCAACCCCGTCGTCGAGAACGTCAGCCTCGCACTCGACGAGGGACCCCCACCCAGCGCCCACGTGCAAGGCGCCGCGCTCGGCCCCGACGGCAGCGCGCACATGGTCATGTACTACGGCGGCTACAGCGCGGCCGACCGCGCCAACCCGCTCGAGGTCCTCGTCCAAGACGGCGGCCCGACGGTGCCCGTCGACGTCCCCGTCGACGAGGTCGACTGACTCGCCTACCGTCCCCGAGATCAGCTCCTGGTCGAGGCAAAGAGGAAAAAGAGCCGGGGAGGGGGACCGATCCCCTAAGAGGGACCTGGGCTAGACGGTGCGGAGGTCGCCGGCCTTCGAGGCGTTGTACCAGGAGGTCGCAACGACGATCGCACCCGCCAGCCCTGTCACCCACGCGTACGCCATGCTGGCACCCAAGACGAAAGCCCCGACCAGGAGCCAGGCGCCCGCGACCACGTTCACCATCGAGGGGCCCCGGACGCGCTCGGCCGCGTCCGCGCTCTCTTCGTAGACGTCGAACGCGGCGAGCAGCGCGATGAGGCCACCCGCGATCACCGCGCTCCACAAGGCGGCGCCCGTCGCGCCTGTGAAGAACGGCGTCGCGAAGACGATGGCCCCGAGCACGAGGTTCGTCCAGGAGGCGCTTTTCATGGCGGTCGTCGGTCGAGCCATGTTCGATCACCTCCGACGGGCCACCGAGGCGGCCCGCCGCTGTCTCGGCTTGGCGGGCCAACGCTGAGTAGTTCGCGCCGGGCGAACATGTTCGGCGCGGGCCAGGGCTTATCCCTCGACCGTCACCGCTCCCGAGGCCCGTCGACGAGGAGCTCGTTGCCGCCGATCTGGCCGCCATAGATCGCGATCTCGTCGGCACGTGGTCCGGAGTGCTCTCGGACGGGCACAAGGGTGCCGCTCAACGAGTCAGCGAGGCCAGCGCCGAGGATCGCTGATCGCAGCCGGGCAACAGCGCCAACAGCTCCTCGACGCCGTCGATCGCGGCGGTCGGCTCGTGCTCGGCCGCCACGTCGTTGTAGCTCGATCGCGTCCCATGCTCGGCCAGCACGCCGTGGCCGCCCATCGCGACCACGTTGCTCACATCGCGGACCGGATGGTCGCCGATCGCAACCAGCTGCTCCGGGCGAGCGTCCACGGCCTCGAGCAGCATCTCGAACGGGCGGGTATCGGCCTTGCCGCGGGGCGTGTCCTCGCGGACGATCACGCGGTCGAAGCGGCCCGTCAGGCCGTTGGGCGGCAACCGGCGGCGCACCGCCTCGCGGGGCGCGTCGGTCACCGCGCACAGCTGGTAGCCACGCGAACGAAGTTGGTCGAGCGTGGAGATGACGCCCTCGTAGAGCTGGACCATGCCGGGCTCCAACCGCTCCATCGTGCGTCGCCCGTCCGCCAGCATGCGCTCGTCGTCGACGCCCAGCTCCTCCACGAGGAACCGAGGCACGACGTCGGGGTCGTCGATGCCCTCCTCGAGCGCGAACGCGTACAGCTCACGCGCCTGGGCCTCGGGGTCGATCGCCAAGCCGCGGTCGGCCAGGGTCTCGAGCGTCGCCGCGAAGGTGTCGCGCTTGGTTTGCAGGATGTCGACGAGCGTGTTGTCGACGTCGAACGCTATGACCTCGACGTCGTCGAGCGTGGACGGCTGGTTCAGCTTAGCGGACTGCGTGGTGGTCCTCGCGGTGGCCGGCATCCCATCCCTCGACGAAGCCGAAGGCCTGGAGGGGCAAGGCGGATTCGGCGAACGGTTCGATGGAGAGGATGACCACCCGGGGATCTCGAGGGCGTCGTGGGAACGAGAACAAAGCGATCTCCGACGATCTCCCATCCACCGGGATCCCGCTCATCTGCCAGCCCTGGGCGGGGCGGACATCACCGGACGATCCCCCGGCCGCCGAGGAGGAGCCAACCGCTGCAGCTGAACAAGTACGAGCGCCAGATCCTCCGACGGGAGGCCCGCGAACGCCGCGATCCCGGGGGGCGGTTCCTGATCGCACGGCGATCCACGTTCCGCCATGCCCACAGCCGCCCCATCATCGGCGCTCCGACAGCCGGGAGCTTAGAGAGAGCCGAGGACCCTGAGCGGCCCCTCACCGCGAAACCAGCGTCTTGAAAGGAGGCGAGGGTCCTCGTGCTCCGCGTGGATGGGACCGAGGAGGAGGGGCGAGCACCGCCGAAGGAGTACATCACCCAATCCTATCGGACGCCCTGGGGCACGATCAACCCGCTGTGGGCCGCGGCCCGCGACCGCGGCTACCGCCCCGACACGGTCCACCTCATCACGCCCGACGAGGAGGCCGACGACGTCGGGGCCCTCGTCGACGGGCTCGAGGCACTGCAGGAGGCCTTCGACCGCGAGCCGGACGTCCAGCTCTACAGCGACGACCCCGAGTCCTTTGAGGACACCGCCGCCACGATCCAGGGCCTGATCGAGGACCGCCACGCCGCCGGCGCGAAGGTCGCCGTGGACATCACGCCCGGGCGCACGATCCCCAAGATCGCCCTCTTCGACGCCTGCCTGCGTCTGGACCCCGAGCACATCTTCTACCTCAGCGTGCCCGGCTACGACTACCGGCCCAAGCCCTACCTCAAGATCCCCTTCCGCCTGCAGAAGCTCATCGACCTCACCGAGGAGGTGGACCGCGATGGCATCTGAGGGCACGATCGACACCGAGGCCGAGAACCTGCAGATCCTGCTCAACCTCCTCCACGAGGACGCCCGCCGCCTCCGGGTCGAGTATCCGTTCTACGACCTCGAGCTGCTCAGCTACGACCCGCGCCGCGGCCGCCTGCGTAGCTTCGTCACCCCCGACGCGCTCGCCGACGCCCGCAACGAGCACCGCCCCAGCGACCCCGATCTGGCCGACGAGCTGCCCTCCTGGCAGGACGTCCAAAACGCCTGCCTGTGCTCGGGCATCGTCGACTACGACAACCACGAGGAAGCCCGCCAAGCTTTCGAGGAGGCCTGGGAGGCGGCCCGCCGACCGCATGGCATGCCGACCTACATCGCGTTCGACACCAACGTCTTCTACAACCGGGTCGCGACCCGAAGGATCGAGGGAGACTTCCTCGGGGAGAACGCCCACCGGGTCCCGTTCATCGTCAGCGAGGCCGTGCGCGAGGAGCTCGACCGGCAAGCCAACGAGAAGTACTCGTCCGACGAGGTCGACCAGCTGCGTCGCACGCTCGACGTCGAGGACCTCGTCGGCGCCCTCACCAACCGCCGCGACAAGCAAGCTCGGATCGCCACCGACGCCCTCGGCGAGGTCAACTACCTCACCCACCGCCTGCGAGCCGCCGAGACCACCGCGGCCAAGCTACCGGGCGGCGAGGAGAACGACCGCGTCATCGCGCAAAGCTACCGGGACTACGGGCAAGAGCACTACGGCCGCATCGTGCTCATCACCGCCGACAGCGGCATGCAGACGAACGCCTCGACCAAGGGGTTGGAGACGATCTTCCTCGAGACGCCGAGCATGGATCAGCCGCCCAGCGGCGAGCTCGACGAACGCGCGCTGTGCAACCTCGTCCACGACCTCGCCGTTCGCTTCCAGTTCCTGCGGTTCCCTCGTACCGGCATCACCGTCTGGGGCGACTGGTCCGGCAAGACGCCGCAGGACTGGATGGACGACGTCGTCAGGATCGAGCACACCGGAAGCAAGGTGGCGGGGAAGCTGGCGGAGGGGTTGGAGGCGGTGAAGGGCGTGAAAGCTGGTCTGGAGAATCGATGAACGAAGGAGAAGGCTTGCGCATCACGTGGTCAACGAGCACCGCTCACGAGATACAACCCACTGGCGTTGACGACGCGGGGCACACCTGAGAAGCCCGCTCGAGGCTCATCGGGCGGGGATGGAATGCCCAGCGACAACCTGCAGCGGTCCTGGTCCGGATGCTCCCGGTTCGCGAAGCCAGACTTCGAGCCCGGCAGGTTCGCCACGCCCGTCCTGATCGAGAACGAGTTCACCCTCGAGGCCACCGCCGAGAGGCTGGGCGACACGACCGCCGTCGTCGAGAAGTACTGCCTGGACGAAGCAGGGCTAACAGCTGCGGTCGACCCCCGATACGAAATGCCCCGGTCCCGGGGTCGGGGGGCGGAATGAGGAAAAAGTCTCATACGCCGGATTCCACACCTCTCGATCCAAGGGAGGCGAGGTATGGACGAGCTGGGATTTGAACCCAGGGCCTCGGCCTTGCGAAGGCCGCGATCTACCAACTGATCTACTCGCCCAGGACGGCCTGCGCGATGGCCACCGTAGACCCCTTTGATGTACCTTTCGAGGCCGACCGTCACGACCGCTCCGCTCTCACCCTGCCGACCGCATTTCCCCCTCCGACCTTCCCCTCTCCCTCGGCCGACCCGCTTCTGCCCCCGATCCCCCCGGCCGACCGATTCTCTGCCCTCACCTCTCTCCTGCCTCCCGACGCCCGCCCCTACACCATGTAGGTAACCTCGTTCCCGTGGCTGGGGTAGGCCCACGGCACGGCCGTCAGCTCCTCGGCCCTCAGGCCTTGCCGGATGGCGAGCGCGAAGAGGTTGATCGTCTCCTCGGCGTTGGCGCCCAGCAGGTGCGCGCCCACGATGCGGCCGCTGTCCGCCTCCGTGAGCACCTTGTAGCGGGCCGGCGAGGCGCGCTCGTGGGCGTAGGAGAACCACTCGCTCATGTCGCCGGCTTGCACCGCGATCTCCGGCTGGGCCTCCTCGGCTTCGTCCTCGGTCAGGCCGACGCGGGCGATCGGCGGGATCGTGAACGCGACGCTGGCCGTGCCTGCATAGTCCATCGTTGCCGGCGGCTGATCCGTCTGGCCGCGGTGGGTGAGCACGTTGCGCGCGGCGAGGCTGCCCTCTCGGGCCGCGATCGGGGTCAGCGGCCAGCCGTCGGTGGCGGCGGCGTCGCCGGCGGCGTACACGTGCTCGTTGGTCGGGCTCTGCAGGTGCTCGTCGACCGTCAGGCCCTCCTCGTCGTGGTCGACGTCGGCTTCGGCGAGGTCGAGGTCGTCGATCTCGGGCACGCGGCCGGCGCCGTGGACGACGAGATCGTGCTCGAGGGCGGGATGCTCGCCGTCGCTGTAGACCCGGTAGCCGTCCTCGGTGACCTCGATCTCCCGGACGGGCGAGTTGTCGTAGACCTCGATCGGTTCGCCGCGGGCGGCCTCCACGAGCTCGGCGACGAGGCCGCGATCGAAGTGCTCGAGCACGCGGTCGCCGCGGGTGAGGATGTGGGCTTCGGCGCCCGCGTGGGCGGCCAGGTGGGCGAACTCGAGGCTGACGTAGCCGCCGCCGACGAAGCAGATCCGCTCGGGCAGCTCGTCGAGGTCGAGGAACTCAGCGCTCGCCGCCACGTGCTCGCTGCCCGGGATGGCCAGCGGGCGCGGCTTGGCGCCGGTGGCGATCACGATATCGTCGGCCTCGATGCGTTGCCCGTCCACGTCGAGCCGCTGGCGGTCGACGAACCGAGCCCGCCCGTGCAGGGTCTCGACCCCGACCTCGTGGAAAGCCTGCTCGTGCTCCTTGGGCACCGGCTGGGTGAAGGTGCGCTTGAACCCCGTCAGCTGGGGCCAGTCGATCTCGACTCAATGGCAGCGCACGCCCTCGCCCCGCATCCGCTGCACGCCGTCGGCCAGGCGGGCGGCGTCGACGAGCACCTTCTTGGGGTCGCAGCCGCGCAGCGCGCAGGTCCCGCCCATCGGTCGCGAGTCGACGACGGCGACCCGCAGGCCCGCCGCGCGCAGCGGGTAGGCCGCGCTCTGCGCTCCCGCGCCGGTCCCGACCACGAGCACGTCGTAGCTCTGCGGCACCGGGCCGGCCAGCCCCGGCTTGACCCGTTGGCCTTCGCCCGAGCGCGCATGTCTGCCGGGCGGGCTGAACATCGGGCATGTCCGTCCCCGTCGAACCCTGGCGGCCCCCTGCGTGGTGAGCCGGTCGATATCCCTTCGTAGGGGCTCCCGCCTTCTGGCCTTTCCCCTGCCTCTGTGCGTTCGCTGTGCCCTCTGTGCCTCTGTGGTTGGCTCTCGTCCTCTCTGCTGCCCTCCTCGACTCTCCCTCCTAGCTTCGTCCCCCCGCTACCCGACGTGTTCGGCCGGCCGAGGGGTTATCGCTGGCCGCCGGTCTCGGGAAGGGGAGACCAACGGTGGGCGAGATCGCCCTCATCCACGTGGACATGATCTCGAAGGGCGGCGGCGAGGCCGTCGCGATGAACGTCCCCGAAGCCCAGGCCGACCTGCCGATGCGTCGGTTGGTCCGCCACGGCGCCGAGGAGAGGCCCTTCCACGTCTTCGAGGATCGCTTGGACCGCCACCGCGAGGACAGAGCCGACGGCCACGACCACCTCATCAACGTAGTCGCCAAGGCGCTCGCGGAGGAGGGCCAGCCGTCGGTCGGGCTCGATCAAGCCCACTGGACGCTGGATCTCGTCAACCGCGTGCGGGAGGCGGCCGGGGCCTCGGTCGGCAAGAGGCGTGGATCGTCCGACGGAGGGTTCTCGTGACCGCGCCGTCCCCGACGCGCATCTTCGAGCGAGCCGCCGACGAAGGCGAACGACGCCTGGACCAGCCGATGCTGGAGCTCGTGGCGACCAGCTTCATCGCCGGGTTCACGATCGTGTTCGGGATCGCGGCCCTCGGCATCGCGCACTCCGCGGTCGACGACGCCTTCGGGCAGGTCGCCAGCCTGGCCGGCGCTGTCGCCTTCGGCGTCGGCCTGGTGTTGCCGGTGATCGGTCGGGTCGAGCTGTTCAACGAGAACTTCTTCGACCCGGCGGCCGCGGCCGTCCGCTCCGACGAGGGCTGGCTCGTCGGGCCGCAGCTCCGCCTTTGGACGGTCACGCTCCTCGTGAACCTCGTCGGCGGGACGCTTCTCGTCGGCTTGTTCTCGATCGAGGGAGCCCTTCCCCCGGGCGCCGGCGAGTCGCTGGTGACAACCAGCGAAGAGATCGCTCACCTGGACCTGCCCGCGCGGTTGGCCAGCGCGATCGCCGGCGGGGCCCTGGTCGCGCTGCTGTCCCACCTGCTGGCGACCGTGGAGGCGAGCGGCAGCCGGATCACCGTGACCTACCTCGTCGGCTTCCTCCTCGCCTTGGGGCCCTTCGATCACGTCGTCGTGACCGGGCTGCACGTGCTGCTCGGGATGGGCCACGGTGCCGCGATCACGATCGGTCGGTGGGTCGCGGTGGTCGGTGTCGCCACCGTCGGGAACGTCGTCGGCGGCCTCGGCCTGGTCACCGTCTCGCACGTCGCTCAAGCCAAGGGAGCAGCGTAAGGTCGCGGGGGTCAAGGGCCCCGCCAGCGGAGCCTCGTCCCCACGTCATCGTCTCGCAGTGGGGGTCCGGGTCCTCCCCGCAGTTCCCGCGTGGGGGCAGTGGGTGGCACTCGTCGAGGCCCACGCCCGGACGTGACCGGACGAGCAGCGAGAGACCCAGGCGCGCCGCGGGCACGAGCGATGAACCACCGGAGCCTCGTCCTCGAGCTCCGGCCGTGAGCATCGCCGCCCTCGACGAGGCGCTGACCCTGCTCGCCCACGGCGTGCGCGACGACGTCGCCCCCAGCCGCTCGAGGTCGCCAAGGGCCGGTCCAGCGTCGCCACCTACCTCGGCGTCCTCGGGCGTGGTGGGGGATCATCGAGCGGGGGAACGCATCGTCGCCGACGAACGCCTCGAACCGGCTGACTCCCCGACGACGGGCTCGTCGTCGGGCCGGCAAGGCCTTCACGTGCTCCAGCTCGTAGAAGCGCTCCGTGTTGTCCGCCCAGCCCCGAGGTTCGTCCCTGGGAGCTTATCCCGGCCGCTGGACAAGCTCCAGCCATGAGCCCAGACCCCTCGCCTCGCGAACAACCCGAGCCCCCGTTCCCACAGCAGGACATCCAGCCGCCTGGGATCGAGGCCCGCATGGACCCGCGGCCGAACTTCCAGGCGCCGGCCTACGAGCCCTCGGGCAAGCTCGAGGGTCGCCGAGCCCTGATCACCGGCGGCGATTCGGGCATCGGCCGCGCCGTTGCCAACCTGTACGCCCGCGAGGGCGCCGACGTCGCCTTCACCCACCTCGACGTCGAACGCGCCGACGCCGATCGGACCCTCGCCGTCATCGAGGACGCCGGCAGCCAGGCCGTCGCGATCGAGGCCGACGTGACCGAGGACGAGGCCCCCGAGCGGATCGTGGAGGAGACCGTGAGGGGGCTCGGCGGGCTCGATCTGCTCGTCAACAACGCCTCCGTCCAGGATCACAAGATGAATCTCGACGAGCTCACCTTCGAGGCCTGGAAGCGGACCTTCGACGCCAACATCCACGGCTACTTCCGCGTCACGAAGGCCGCCCTCGACCACCTCGAACCGGGGTCGGCGATCGTCAACACCGGCTCGATCGTCGGTCTCGAGGGCTCGCCCGGCCTGCTGGACTACGCCTCGACGAAGGGCGCCATCCACGCGTTCACGAAGTCGCTGGCTCAGAACCTCGTCGAGGACGGCATCCGCGTGAACTGCGTGGCGCCGGGCCCGGTCTGGACCCCGCTGAACCCCGCCGAGCGCGACGAGATCGAGAACTTCGGCTCCGGGACCGGGCTCGGCCGGCCCGCCGAACCCGAGGAGGTGGCGCCCGCCTACGTGTTCCTGGCGTCCAACGCCGACAGCTCGGCGATCACCGGCGAGGTCGTGACGATCTTGGCCGGCGGCACGCGCGCCGGGTGAGCCTCAGGCTCGCCGGCGCTGTCTGACGTTCCCGTCCCGGTCGTGCAGCACGACCTCCCCACGGTCGGCCTCAGCCAGCTCGAGGGCCCGGCGCTGGGCCTGCTCCCGCGTGCGGAACAGCTGGCGGGCCTGCTCGGCGTCCCCCTCGCGCAGGGCCCAGCCTTCGGCCCGCGGCTGCCCGTGGTGGACCGGCCGCTCAGGCACCCGGGTCCCCCAGTGGGCGCGCTTGGCCTGCGTGCGAGCGATCGAGATGGCGCGCGCCTCGTCGCAGTCCTCCTCCTCGACGAGCCGGTTGGCGATCGAGATCGCCTCGCGGCGGAGGTCGGGGTCCATGTTCGCCATGCTCGAGGGGTAGTCCTGCTCGCTCCAGGGCACAACCCCATCTTGGTGGCCGGCCTCCTTCACACGTCGACCCCGCCGAACATGTGAGGCGGTGCTCAGGGCTCCTGGGTGCGCTCGATGCCGAAGGCGACCTTCAGATCGGCCTTGTACTCGGTGACCTCACCGTTGTCGCACTCGATGCTCATGTTCTTCACCTGAGCGCCGGTGATCCCCCGCGTCGTCGACCGGGCATCCGCGAGCGCGTTGTCGATCGCGTCCTCGAACCCGTGGGTCGAGCTGCCGACGATCTCGATGACCTTCGCCGTGCGGTGCGTGTGCTGTTGATCGTTGGTGCGGGTCTCGGTCTGTTGAGCCATCCGGTTCACCTGGGGACGGCTTCGGCTGCGCGAGGGATAGACCCTCGCACGAAGCATCGAGGCAGCCGACGGGGCCGCCGTGAACCGAAGGAGGAAGGAGGCAAGGGGCCCGGAACCCGCGGTCGGTGGCGGGGAGACAGGGAGAGTCGCGGAGGGGGAACCTTCGCGGGGAAGGGTTCCGGGCCACGTGGGTGGTGGACGCGGTCCCCCTAAAGGATTCCCGATACGCTATGAAATCGACCACCGGCGCACCACGTCTCGACCCTAGCTTGATGCTGGGCGAGGCTGTCGGTCCCGGCTGATGGAGACCTACGACGTGGCCGTGATCGGCGGAGGCGTGGCCGGCCTCCAGGCTGCCTTCCGAGCCGTCGCCCGCGATCGGACCGTCGCGCTCGTCGAGAAGGAGGTGCTCGGCGGCACGTGTCTGACGCGCGGATGCATCCCGACGAAGGCGATGGTGCGATCGGCCGAGGTCGCCCACCTCGCCCGCCGCGCCGAGGAGTTCGGCATCGACATCGAGGGCGAGATCGAGGCCGACATGAACCGCGTCGTCGACCGCAAGGACCGCATCGTCGAGGACGTCGTCGACGTCAACCGCCACGAGGTCGCCGAGACCGACGCCGTCGACCTCTACGAGGGCACGGCCACGTTCGAGGACCCGCACACGCTGCGCGTCGACGGGGACGCGATCGGCGCCGACCAGATCATCCTGGCCACCGGCGCGCGCCCGTTCGTGCCCGACTGGCCCGGCGTCGACGAGGTCGACCCGCTGACGAGCCGCGAGCTGCTGGACCTCGACGAGGTCCCGGACGAGCTGATCGTCGTCGGGGGCGGATACATCGGGCTCGAGTGCGCCCAGATCCTCGGCCGGCTCGGGTCCGACGTGACCGTCGTCCAGCGCTCCGTGATCCTCAAGCAGGAGGACCAGCAGCTGATCGACCTGCTGCGCGAGAGGCTCGAGGCCGAGGGCATCGAGCTGCGGGAGGGCACCGGCGTCGAGCGCCTGGAGGCCAAGGGCGACCGCGTGCTCGTCCACGGCGCCGACGAGGACAACGAGCCGGTCACGATCACCGGCGACGAGCTGCTCGTCGCCGTCGGACGCGAACCCGTCGACGGCGACCTGAACCTCGATCAGGCCGGCGTCGAGACGTGGGGCCCTGGATGGATCGAGACAGACGACCAGCTGGGGACCACGCAGGAGAACATCTGGGCCGTCGGCGACTGCATCGGCGAACAGATGTTCACCCACGTCGCCCGCTACGAGGTGGAGGTCGCCATCCGCAACGCGCTCGAGGACGGCGAGGAGGCGGTCGACTACTTCGCCGCGCCCTACGCCGTGTTCACCGACCCCCAGCTGGGCCGCGTCGGGATGACGCTGGAGGAGGCTGAGGACGCCGGCTACGACGCGATGGAGGCCGAGTGGACCTTCGAGCACCTCGGCAAGGCCCTGTGCCTGGGCGAGACGGACGGCATGATGAAGGCCGTCGCCGATCGGGAGACCGGTCAACTGCTGGGCTTCCACTGCCTGGCCCACGAGGGCGCCGAGCTCGTGCACGAGGCGATCGTCGTGATGAACGACCGCGGCACCGTCGAGGAGCTGTCCGACGCCATCCACATCCACCCGACGATGGCCGAGGGCGTCAACGACACCGCCTACACCGCCGCGATCCGACTCGGACGCCGCGAGTGGTAGCCTAGTCGTCCAGGAACGCCGACAGCTGGACCTGGTGGCGGTGCTCGTCGATCAACCGCGAGTTCGCCGCCCAGTCCGGCCCGATCTCGTTCTCCGCCTCGACGATCGACAGCGCGTGCTCGACCGTGTCCGGCGTCCGCGGGCCCTCCCCCATGGCGTGGCGGACGGCCTCGCGGATCACCCAGACGCCCGCCGGCGCGTAGTAGTCGTCGGTGATCTCCCGCAAGACGAGCGCCCGCGCCTGCCGACCGATGCTCGTCAGGTGCTCGAGCACAGCTAGCCGCGCCGCGTAGTAGGCGCCGGTGATGTCGTCGGCATAGCTGGTGCGCGGCTCGTGGCCCTCGTCGTCCTGCAACATCTTGATCTCCCGGCCCGGCGGCTGGCCCTCGGGGGTCTTTTTGGGCACCAGCCAGGCCTCCAGCATCTCGAACTCCCACGGTCCCGGGATCAACAGGACGTGGAAGCGGTTGCCGTACAGTTCGTGGAAGAACAGCTGGGGCTGGCCCAGGTGCTGACGGTCGCGCACCTGGGGGATCAACCGCTTGCCGAGCATGTCGTCGGTGGCCGTGATGCTCCAGCGCGTGGGCACGAAGCGGCGGTCGTTGGCCCGGCCCAGCAAGCCGGCCGCCAGCAGCCGCTGCACGTGGTAGTCGGCGATGCCCTTGTCGTACAGCTCCCAGGCCCCCGTCGTCGCTTTCGCGTCAGTGTCGTAGACGATCTGGTCGACCTGGCGAGGCACGCGCGGGTTCTCGGCCAACTGGGCCTTCTCGAGCGTGATCGAGGGCCCGGTCGGCGCCGAGAAGCCGCCCAGCGTGGGGGTCAGATCCACGTCGACCTCGCGGGAGAAGGACAGCTCGGTGTAGGCCGGCTTGGCGGCCATCGCCAGCTCCTGGGTGACCTCCATCGTGCGCGTCGGGTCGCTGATGCGCCGGGCCTGGTCGACCTCGACCCTCGCGTTGCCGCGGATCAGACCGCTGCGCATCGCGAGCACGTCGCCCAGCCCCATGTCGGTCCACGAGGGCGGCTCGTCCATCAGGCCGGGCTCATCCACCTCGCCCGGCGTCATCAACGGGCCGAGGTGTACGTCCGGGTAGCCGTGCCGGCCGACGAACAGGCTCGGCGGGCTCGGCCCGTAGGCGCTGTCGCCGGAGATCTCGTCCTCGCCGGTGAAGCCCTTGAACCGTTCCATCAACGGGCAGCCGCGGACCTCGCAGAACTGCTCCTGGCCCCGGCGGGCTTCCACGCCCATCTCCTGGACGACCCGCTTGGGGGTCCGGCCGCACAGGCTGCAGGGGTCCACGCATTCTCGTTAGGCGGGCAGGGTAGAAAAGGCTGCCCGGTGGGGGAAAGAACACGCAGAGGAGCCGGGAAGCAGAGGAAAGCAGAGAACCGAACGTGGTAAGGCAAGAGAGAGGATCGCAGAGGGCGGCGAACAACAGAGGGGAGAGAGGTTCGGCAGTGCGAGAGGTGAAGGAGGCGGCTGAGGGTCAGCGAGGCGCCAGCCCCGCGACCTGAGGGGCGAAGCCACGCTCGCCGATAGTGAACGGCGGCACAGCGTCCACGGGGCACGGTCCCGCCCTCGGCTGCCTCGGCCGTGCTCTCCCGCCGTCTCTCCTCCGCCTCCACGGGCCCTCTCCTCGCCAGCCCTTCCTGCCCGTCCTCTGTGGGTTACTCTGTGTCTCTGTGCCTCTGTGGTCGGGTTCGCCACTCTGCATCCTCTCCCCTCTCCGCCCTCCCCACCCGACCGCAGGCCTTTCGTGACCCTCCCCCTTCCCGGCCCGTGGCCTACGCCGTCGAGCTGTCCGGCGAGCACCCGAAGCTGGCCCGCGCCGAGGCGGCCGCCGCCGCTCGCGCCCTCGGAGGCGCGCCGGTCAACGCCGACCTCGAGCGGGTGCAGCTGGAGGCGATCGAGCTCGAGGCCGACACGTTCGCCGTCCGCTGCTCGCGCCTCACCGAAGCCCACGGCGCCGAGCTGGCCGAGACGATCGAACGCGAGGTCGGCCAAGCGCTCAGCGACCAGGCCGACGTCGACCTGGACGAGCCCGAGGCCGTCGTGCGCGTCCTGCTCGACAACGAGGCCGTCGTCGGCGTCGAAGCCGCGACGATCGACCGCGCCAGCCACGAGGAGCGCCACGTCGAGGAGCGACCCGACCACTCGCCCGTCACGCTCCACCCTCGGTTGGCCAGAGCCCTGGTGAACCTGACCGAGGTCCCCGAGGGCGGCCGCTTGTGGGATCCCTTCGCCGGCACCGGCGGCCTGGCGGTCGAGGCCGCGCTCATCGGGGCCGACACGCTCGCCAGCGACCTCGACGAGGACATGGTCGAGGCCACCCAGTCCACGCTCGAGCACTTCGAGGCCACCGGCGCCGTCGTGCAAGGAGACTTCCAGGACGTGGCCGACGCCGTCGGGTTCGTCGACGGCATCGCCACCGATCCCCCCTACGGTCGAGCCTCCAAGACCCACGACGAGGAGCGCCAGGACCTGTTCGAGCGGTTCCTCGCCGTCGCCGCCGGCAGCCTCGACGCCAGCGATCGCCTCGTCGTCGTGCTGCCCGATCCCGAGCTGGCCGACCTGGCCCCGCTCACGCTCGAGGTCGTCGAGACCTTCGAGTGGTACGTGCACGGCTCCTTGACGCGGCACATCTTCGTGTTCGAGCGCCGCGCCGGGCACTAGCCTGCCGGACTCGATGTGCCTACCATCTCGCCAAGCGTCGTCGCCGTCGACCTCGAAAGGCCCTGCGGGCCTTCCGTCGTCTTGGCTCCTAGCTTTCGACCTCCTGAGGGCGGCGAGAGGTACGCAGATAACGCCCGGCAGTCTATGGGGACGGGCGGGGTGGAGGGCTCTGCAACCTCTCCCGCCTCCCTGTCCTCCCTCCACCCAACGTACTTACCCCCCTTGCGGCGTCCGCGAGGTATGCCCGAGGCGGCCGACGACGGCGGGGAGCTCGAACCCGAGTTCACGCCCAGTCCCCAGCACGGCATGGCTCGACAGGCCGAGGAGGCGCTGGAGGGCATCGACCGCGTGCTCGTCGTCATGAGCGGCAAGGGCGGCGTCGGCAAGTCCACCGTCGCCGTGAACCTCGCCTGCGCGCTCGACGAGGCCGGCCTCGACGTGGGCCTCACCGACTTCGACATCACGAACCCGAACACGCCCCGCATGACCGGGCTCGACGGGTTCCAGTTCGAGGGTCAGGGTCCCTTCGAGCCGCCGCGGCTGGGCTCGATCCCCGTCGCCTCGGCCGCCTTCTTCAAGCCCGCCGAGAAGTCGCTGGCTTGGCGCGGCCCGCTCAAGCAGAAGATGATCTCCAGCCTGCTGGGCCGCATCGACTGGCCCGATCTCGACGTGCTCGTGCTCGACCTGCCGCCCGGCACCAGCGACGAACCGCTCAGCGTCTCCGAGCTCGTCCCCACCGAGAAGACGCGCGCCGTCCTCGTGACCACACCCCAGCTCGTCTCCACCGAGGACGTCGCGCTGAACTTCCGGTTCGCCGTCACCGTCGAGATCCCCGTCGTCGGCATCGTCGAGAACATGAGCCCCTTCGAGTGCGAGTGCGGCCGAGAGCACGCCATCTTCGGTGAAGGCGGCGGCCGCCGGCTCGCCGAGGAGCTCGAGGTCCCCCTGCTCGCCGAGATCCCCATCGATCCCGGGCTGCGCGAGGGAGCCGACGACGGCAAGCCGATCGTCCTGGCCGACCCCGAGGCCGCCAGCGCGAGGGCGCTGCGCGGCGCCGCCGAGAGCCTCGCCGAGGGCTTGGCCTCCGACACGTGAGGGCCGCCGGACCTCTCCGTTGTGCTCCGGATCTTCGGGTCGTCCCTCACCGAAGCATCTCGCGCAAGTCCTCGCGAATCTCGTCCTCGCCCTCCCGGATCTCGACCCGGAACTCCTGGGTCTCCTCGATGATCGCGTGCTTTTGCACGTTCAGCAGGAACCGGGTCAGGTACTCCGCCATGTTGGGATGCTCCTGGACGTTCACGTCGACACCGCTCCCTGGCTCTGGCCGGACCCCCATAAAGGCGGGTTGGCGGCGCGCGTGAAACGAACCGGTCCACCGACGGCCAGCGCCTCCGTGGCGTGGGGCCTCCCCCCGAGGTGACCACGTGCGGTCCGCACCGGAGGCCTTTCCACCTCGGGGACCTTGGCCCCTGCGGATGCGGGCCCAGACGATCGCCGATCTCTTCCAGGCCGCCGTCGACGACCACGGCCCCCGGACCGCCATGCGCTACCCTCGCGAGGGCGACTGGCACCCCGTCACGTACGCCCAGCTCGGCCGCCTGGTCGAGGAGGCCACCGTCGGCCTCGCCCAGCTCGGCGTCGACCCCGGCGACCCGGTCGGCCTCCTCACCGGCAACCGGCCCCTGGCCACCATCGCCGACCTCGCCATCACCCACGCCGGCGCCACGCTCGTCCCCCTCGACCCCGACGACGCCTCGGCCGAGGGCAAGCGGCTGGCCCAGCCGGACGTCGACGTCGCGTTCGTCGACCCGGCCGCGGCGGCGGAGGCGGCTGTCCCGACCGACACGATCGTCCTGCTCACCGACGAGGAGACCCCCGACGACGATGACCCGATCGCGATGTCGGAGCTGTACCGGCGCGGCCAGCAGGTGCTCGGCCAGCAACCGGCCCCCTTCGCGGAGCGCTGGCGAGCGATCGAGGCCGACGATCCCGCCGCCGTCCTCCCCCAGGACGAGCCGCTCACGCTCACGCACGCCAACGTCGCCGCCAACGTCGCCGCCGCAGCGGCCACCTGGCCGATCGACCCCGGCGACCGCGCCGCCTCGCTGGCCGCCCCCACGACCCGGTTCGGGCGCGAGGTCGGCCCCCTGGCCCTGCTGGCCCAGGGAGCCGAGGTCTGGTACCCGTCGTCGGCGCTCCCAGAGCACGTGCGCACCTGCCAGCCCGATCTGCTGGTGACCTCCCAGGCCCCGCTGGCCCGGCTGCGGGCGGACGTCGAGGAGCGGCTGGCCGCCAGCGAGCCGATGCAGCGCCAGCTGTTCACCTGGGCCCACGACATCGGGCACCGGGCCAGCCGAGCCCGCGCCGATGGTGGCCCCGGGCTCGGCCTGCGCGCCAAGCGCTGGCTGGCCGAGGGTCTCGTGCTCGCGCAGATGCGCGCCGAGATGGGCCTCGGGAAGACCCGCATCGTCACGCCCGCGCCCCTGGCCGACGAGCACGCCGAGTGGTTCCGTGCGCTGGGCGTCCCCGTGGCCGAACCCTACGCCCACCCCGCGGCGGGCCTGGTCACCGTGCCCGAGGCCAGCCCAGCCCCCGACCAGGGCGGACCGCCGGCGCCCCGCACCGACGTCCGCTCGCGGGACGAGGCCGCGCCGAGCCGGATCCAGGTCCGCGGCGCCAGCGTGCCCGAAGACGCCCCCGACACCGACGAGGACGGCTGGTTGACCACTGATCGCGCGGGCCGGATCACCGACGGGCGCGTCCTCCGGCTCGAGGGCTAAGCCGCCGGCTTGCCACTGACCTGGGGGCCGCCCCAACGCTTACACTCGGCCCAGCCTATCCGACGTTCGAGGCGGAGGATGACGGGAGGAGCCCGAACCGGAACGCTAGCCAAAGCGAGCCTGGCCATCATCTTGGCCCTCGCCGGCGGCTCGCTGATGTTCGACGAGGCCCGAGCCGCAGCCCGGGACGACTGCTTCGTGGAGGAGCCCCACGTCGACGTCGGGTTCGTGCTCGACGAGTCCGGCAGCATGGACGGCGAGAAGATCGAGGCCGCCAAGAACGGCGCCCTCGATCTCACCGACAGCCTCACCGACGAGCAGTACTCCGGGCTGGTCTCCTTCGACTACAGCGCCTACCTGCGTCAATCCGTCAGTCCCGACCACAACGCCACAGCGTCCGCGATCGAGAACCTCACCGCCGGCGGCGGGACCGCCACCGGCGACGGGATCAACCTCTCCCACGAGGACCTCAACGCCAGCGGTCTCGACCAAGGCCGCGACGTCATGATCGTGCTCGCCGACGGCAACACGAACGCCGGCTCCGATCCCGTCGTAGAGGCCGAGGAGGCCAAGGCCGACGGCATCGAGATCTTCACGATCGCCTTCGGCGACGGCGCCGACGAGGACGAGCTCAAGCAGATCGCCAGCCAGCCGACCGACGAGCACTTCTACGACGCCTCGACCGAGGACATCGAGCAGGTGTTCCTCCAACTGGCCGGCAACGTCACCGACCGCAACGACACCCAGGAGCCGACGCTGTCCTACACGACGCCCGAGGAGGGCCACAAGTACGTGAACGGCGTCGACCAGGGCCCCGGGACCGGGGCCTACGCCGACCGTGCCACGCTCGTCGGCGACCTCCGCTTCGAGGCCGCCGCCGACGACAACTGCTACCTCCACGACGTCGCCCTCGACGTCCCCGGCACGAGCTGGAGCTACGCCGAAAACGCGACCAACATCACGACCTCGACGTTCCCGGCCACGAGCGTCGGGGCGGGCAACTACACGCTCGACGGGCAAGCGATCGACTGGGTCGGCCTCACCACGAACGCGAGTGCCGACCTCCACGTGCCCGACGTCCCCCCGCCGGCGTTCACCGAGGGCCCCTGCGTCACCGGCGAGACGGTGGAGGGCTTAGCCGGCCTGCCGTTGGCCTTCCCCGTCGAGGCGGACTCGCCCGAGGACGTCATTGAGGTGGACCTTGCCCTCGCCAGCGCGCCCGCCGGTCTCACCCTCGAGGGCGATCTACCCGCCGACCCGGCCCGAGCCAACGTGACCTGGACGGACCCCGTCAAGGGCACCTACCAGGTCGCGATCGAGGCCACCGACGAGCTCGGCCAGTCGGCGACCTGCATCGTCGACCTCGTCGTCGAGGACGTCCCCGCCGAGGCGCGCACCGTCGGGCTGTGGACCGGGTTCGCGGCGCCCGAGCACGTCGAGTACCGCTCCGAGGGCGTCCACCTGGTGGGCTCCGACCTCGCCGAGAGCCACCGCCAGGCCACCCTCGACGACGGCGCGTCCACGGTGCACGCCGAGGGCGTCGACGAGCGGGGCAGGCTCACCTATCAGGCCCCGGACCTGCAGGCTCACGGCTACAGCGAGATCGCCGAGATCGAGCTCCTCGACGGCCTCGTGCGCGCCGAGAGCCTCGTCCACGAGGCCAGCGTGGGGGCGGACGTCGTGAACGGGACCGCCCAGCTCGTCGACGAGCAGCGCCGCATCGAACGCCTCGTCGTCGACGGGACCGAGATCGACGTCGACGACCGCCAGGGCCCGATCGAGGTCGACCTCCCGGGAGAGGGCTACGTGCGCCTGTTCGAGCGCGAGGTCGAGACCGGCGAGGGCGAGATCCGCTACCGCTCGAACCTGATCCACGTCGTCGCGCCCGACGGCTACGGCCGCGAGGAGATCATCGTCGGCGACGTCCACCTAGCCGCCCCCGGCCCGACCTTCACCGACCAGGACCGCGAGCTGGCCGACCAGGACGACGCCGACAGCGGCCGCGACGCCACCGACGAGGACCCGGTCGCGATCACGCCGGGCCTCTACGACGCCGGGTTCGCCCCCGGCGACCGCGAGGACACGTTCGCGCTCGAGGCCGAGCACGGCGACAAGATCACGGTCGAGCTCGAGCCCGCCACGCGCGCCCGCCTGGCCGGCGCCAGCGCCGGCTACGACGGCACTCCAACGGCCAGCTCCCCCGAGCCCGACGTGGGCCTGCCGACGATGACGGTCGAGCTGTACGACCCCGAGGGCCAACTGCGCGCCCAAGCCCTGCTGGATGGCACCCACACCGCCCAGCGCGTCGAGATGAACGCCGACATCGACGGGACCTGGACCGTCGTCGTCGACCAGCTCGACGCCTTCCGCGAGGGCCCGTTCGCCTTCCACGCCCCCTACACGTTCTACAGCTTCGAGGCGACGATCACGCCGGTCCCGCTGCTCCCGCAAAGCGACGCGCTCAGCGGCGCCGATGCGCCCGCCACCTGCCAGGCGCCGGCCGAGGACATCCCCGAGATCACCGACGGCCAGTGGGCCGGCGTGATCCGCGAGGACGACCAGGCCGACGTCTACCGCTTCGAGGCCGACATCGGCGACCTCGTCACGGCCACGCTCAAGCCCGGCGAGACCACCGACGGCGTCGCCATGGCCTTCACCCTCTACGACGAGGACTGCCGCGAGCTCGACCGCAGCAACCTCGGCGGTCCCTACACCCTCAAGGGCCGCCCGGAGGCCGTGCGCCAGCTGCCCAGCCACTACACGGGCACCTACTACCTCGCGATCGAGCGCGTCAACGGCGTCGGCAACCACCACGTCACGCTGTCCGTGCGCGACCCGATGCCGGGCCTGGTCACGAACGACGCCCGCACCGGCCAGGACGCCGACGACGACCCAGACAACGCCACCCAGGCGCCCCCGCTCGCGTTCCAAGGCACGCTCGAGGACGGCGACGACGGCGACGCCTACGCGCTGGATCTGACCGCCGGCACGACGAGCACGGTCGCGCTCGAGATGAGCACCGGCTCCCAGGTCCAAGCGACGCTGATCGAACCCGACGGGACCACGCGGGACACCACCGCTAGCCTGGCGAACGGGACCTTCGTGTGGTCCTTCGAGACGCGGCTGACCGGCGACCACGTCCTCGTCGTCGAGCCGGTGCCTCGCGAGGACGGCTCCAACACCGGCGGTGGGGATTACACGGTGACGTGGGGGCAGATCCCGCTGTCCGTGACGAGCCCGCTGGCTCAGCGCTCGGGCTTGCCCTCGGCCTCGATCGCGCCGTAGGCGTCCTCGTACCCGAAGCGGTCGACCTGGCGGCGAACCTCGCCCCAGTCCAGGCCGGGCTGCTGGGCGAGCAGCTCCACGTCGCGCAGCCGCAGCGGGCGCACCTCGTCCTCCGCCTGCGAGGCTTCGCGCAACAGCATCACGGCCAGCCCTTCCGCCGTGAGTACGTTGATCTCGCGGTCGGCGATCTCGACGGGCTGGGCCTCTTCGGCGGCCCAACGTTGGGCCTGGTCGCGCACCGGATGCAGATCGATCAGGAGGTCGGTCGTCGTCTCCCGGTAGCTGACGGGGGACAGCTCCTCGTAGCGGGGGTCGGCCAGCGCGCTCTGGGCGCGGTGGACGTCGGTGAGCACCATCACGTCGAGGTTGTACGTGAACCGCGGGTTGCCGTGGATCGCCAACGCGAACGCGCCCCCGATCACGAAGGGGACGCCGGAGCGTTCGAGGCGGTCGGCGAGCTGGTTGACGACGTCGTCGAGCTCGTGCACGGGATCGGTCTCCTCGATGCCCTCGGGGGTGCCCCGCCACAGGCAGAAGGCGCGGTAGGCCTGCTCCAGGCGCTCGGTCGGGCTGGCCGAGGCCTGGGTGTCCCGTCGGCGACGACGCTGGGCCCGATGGTGGGCGCGCACGTCGACGCCGTCGTCAGGCACGGGGGACGTGAACGCTGCCCCAGAGAAGAAGGTTGGCCCCGCCCGGACGGAGGACCAGTGAGGCAAAGATGTAGCGGTCGTGCGAACCGGGCGGGGGTCAACCCGGGCGAGGCGGCGTGGCTCCGGCTCCGGCGAGCGACGATCGGTGTCGATGTGTTGCGTCCATGCCCGTCACCTCCGAGCTCGCTCGGGGGCCGGCCCGCGCGCCCGGCTGGCACTGCCAGCAGAGCAAGCGAGCGACGTGGCGAGCCTGCGCGGCGGGGACGCCCTCGGCGAGGACGTCGTCGCAGGTCTCGCATCGGAGCCGTGCCACGTTCCTGTCACCTCATCCCACGATGCGTGGCGCTGGGGGATAAGGCGATTGGCCAGATCGTTGAATCGTTGGACGGCCTGTCCAGACACACCGTTAAAATCGGCGATGTGCCGGTTTCAGCCGTCTTCGGTCAGGCTCCCCTCGTCGCTTTCCAGGGGTTCGGGCGTGAGGTTGAGCTTCTGGACGACCGGGTGGCGGTCCCCGTCGGCGACCACGTTCAGACAGGCATGGTCCTGCTCCAGGAAGAACAGGCGGTGGGCGGGCATGCCGAGCAGGTCGACCAGCCAGGCGCGGTTCTGGGCGCCGTGGGCGACGACCAAGCGGTTGCCGGACCGCTCGCGGATCGCCCCGATCGCGTCCGCGAAACGGCCGGTGGCCTGCTGCCAGCTCGGGCCCGTCGGCAGCTCGGGATCGGGATCCTCGCGCAGGCGCTTGGCGGTGGCCACGATCGTCTCCAGCACCTCGCGGTAGCTGGTCCCCGGCTCGCGGTAGGGGACCTCGAGCAGGTCGGGGTGCTCGACGATCTCGTGCTCGCCGGGCAGCGCCTCGACGACGAGCTGGGCCGTCTGCCGGCAGCGGATCGCCGGGCTGGCGTGCACGCCGTCCACGTCGAACGGGGCGGCTGCCACGAGCTCGCCCGCCCGGCGAGCCTGGGCGCGCCCCGCCTCGGAGAGGGGCTCGTCGGCGGTGGAGAACAGCTGGCCCTCCTCCTGGTCGGGGCCCGGGCGGGCCTGGGCGTGCCGCATCAGGACCAGGCGCTGCATCGCTAGATGTCCCGCTCGCCCAGCGCGACCGCCTTGGCGCGTTCGGCCAGCCGGGGGACGCCCTCCTCCATCAGCTCGAAGAAGGGATCGGTCTCCCTGTCGGCGAGGAACCGGGCATACGATCCCTCGAGCAGGATCGCCAGCTTCCAGATGGCCAGCGTCTTGTACCAGTCCAGGCGCGAGGTGTCGAGCCCGGTGGCGCGCTCGTAACGGCCCACCAGCTCCTCGCGCGAGGGGAAGCTCGGCCTCTCCGTCAACCGGGGTTCGATGCCGAGCAGATCCTCGGCCGGGTCGCCCGCCTCGCGCCAGAACGCGAGCATGTAGCCCAGGTCGGCGATCGGGTCGCCCAGCGTCGCCATCTCCCAGTCGAGGATCCCGACCAGGCGCGGCGGCGTGTCGGCGAACACGACGTTGTCGAGCTTGTAGTCGCCGTGGACGACGGTCGTCTGGTCGGTCTCCGGCAGGTTGTCCTCCAGCCAGTCGCCGACCTCGTCGAGCTCGGGGACCTCGCGCACGTCCTCGGTGCGGTCGCGGGTCCGCGCCCACTGGTCCTGCCAGCGCTCGACCTGCCGCTCGAGGTACCCGGAGGCGTAGCCGATGTCCGCGAGATCGGTGCCCTCCCACTCGACGTTGTGCAGCTCGGCGAGGGTGTCGACGAGCTCGGTCCCGATCGCCTCGTGGTGGTCGGGGTCCTGGTAGGCTGCGGGCAGCTCCTGGCGGATGACGTGGCCCTCGACCTTCTCCATCAGGTAGAACTCGGCCCCGATCACGTCCTCGTCCTCGCACGCGGCGACCGGGCGCGGGATGCGCACGCCCTCGTCCTGCAGGGCCGAGAGGACGCGGTACTCGCGCAAGACGTCGTGCGCGGTCGGCAGGAACGCGCCTCGCGGCGGCCGGCGCAGGACGTAGGTCTTGGCGCCCCACGTGACGAAGAACGTCTCGTTGCTCTTGCCCTCGCCGACGCGGACGACCTCGTAGTCGGGCTCCTTGTCGCCGACGGGGACCTCGCTCTCGAGGAAGCCGCGCAGCGCCTGCCTGTCGACCAGGGGTTCCTCGGACGTCACCGCGTCCACCCCCCGGTCACCGAGCGCGTGGTGCCCTCGTCTTCGACGGCGTCGAGCGCGTTCTTGGCGATCGACCACTGGTGCACCTCGTCCGGGCCGTCGTAGATGCGGCCGGCACGAGCATCTCGGAAGAACCGCTCGAGCATCAGGTCCTTGCTGTACCCGAGCGCTCCGTGCACCTGGATCGCGCGATCGATGATCTCCTGGGCGGCGTTGGCGGCGAACACCTTCAAGACGGACACCTCGTGCGAGGGATCGTCGCCGGCTTCGATCTCGGCGGCGGTCCGCAGCACCATGTTGCGGGACATGTAAAGCTCCTTGACGCTGTCGGCGATCATCCACTGGATCGACTGGTGCTCGGCCAGCTGCTTGCCGAAGCTCTCCCGCTCGAGCGCGCGGCTGGCCATCTGGTCGAGGGCGCGTTGGGCCATCCCGATCCATCGCATCGCGTGCGTGGTCCGGCCCAGCGCCAGCCGGTCCTGGGCGACCCTGTAACCTCGGCCCACGGGACCCAGCACGGCGTCCGCGGGGACCCGCAAGTCGTCGAGCGTGAGCTCGCAGTGCCCGCCGGGCGACCAGGCCCCCATCGCGGGCACGTCGCGGTCGACCTGGAAGCCCGGCCGGTCGGTGTCGGCGAGGAACAGCGTCGTCCCCTCCTTCGGGTGGACGTCCGGATCGGTCACGGCGACGACGACGGCGACGTCGGCACCGTCCGCGCCGGTCACGAACCACTTGTCGCCGTTGATCACCCACTCGT
Source organism: Thermoplasmatales archaeon SW_10_69_26 (assembly GCA_003009755.1). GTDB lineage: Archaea > Thermoplasmatota > SW-10-69-26 > SW-10-69-26 > SW-10-69-26 > SW-10-69-26. Next base: position 38,608 of record PXUB01000036.1, on the reverse strand, counting down.
CGCCGTCCCTCTCGGCGCGGGTCTGCATCTGGTAGGGGTCGGCCCCGGCCTCGGGCTCGGTCATCGCGAAGCAGGAGCGGATCTCGGCGTCGACGAGCGGCTGCAGGTAGCGGTCCTGCTGCTCGTCGGTGCCGAAGTGCAGCAGGGCGTGCATGTTGCCTTCGTCGGGTGCCATCGCGTTCACGGCCAGGGGGCCGATCGGCGACCGCGCCAGCTCCTCGTGCACGTGGGCGAGGGCGAGGGCGTCGAGGCCTCGACCACCCCACGCCTGGGGCATGTGTGGCGCCCAAAGCCCCCGCTTGCGGGCCTGTTGGCGCACCTCGGCCAACAGGTCCTCCGGCACCGCGTCCGAGTCCTCGAAGTTGGCCTCCTCCTCGCGGGGGAGGACGACCTCCTCGACGAACCCGCGGTAGGCCTCCAGGATCTCGCGGGTCTCCGCGTCGAGCTGGAAGTCGACCATGTGAGCGACCAACCGGGACCGAGGTTGTCAACCTGACCCTTCGCCGGCTGCCCCGCCCGCCGTCGTCCGCGCCTCGGCCCGACGCAGGAAGTGCACCAGCGCCTCGGACAGCGCCTGCGGGGCCTCCACGGGTAACAGGTGGCCCCGGGCCGGCAGCTCGGCGAGCTCGGCCTCCGGCAACGCCTCGGCCAGCCGGCGCCCGTGATCGGGCGGCACGGCCTCGTCCTGCTCGGCGACCCCGACCAACGCCGGCGCCTGGATCGACCCGACCCGGTCCACGATCGCGTCGCGACCGAACACCGCCTGGCCCGCTCGATGCAGCGCGCCCGGGTCCATCGCGGCGATGCGCTGGCGCCAGACGTCGGCCTCGGCGCTGTCTTGGGTCGCCTCGGAGAACATGCGCCGGGTCGCGTAGGGCAACAAGAGCTGGGTCGCCGGCCACCCGCCGACGCGCACCATCTCCGCCATCGCCTGGTGCAGCCAGGCGTGGGGCTCCTCGTCGGCGCTCGTCGACAGCAACGCCAGCGAGCGCACGCTGTCCGGGTGCGCCAGCGCCCACCGCAGCCCGATCATGCCGCCCATCGAGAGGCCCACGACGTGCGCCGGTCGGCCCTCGAGCTCGCGGACCGCCTGCTCGACCTCGCCGGCGGCCTCCCTCAGCGTCCACGACCGCGGAGGCCCCTGCGAGCGCCCGTGGTCGCGCACGTCCACGGCCAGCACCCGGTGCTCCTCGACCAGGTCGCCGGCCACCCGCTCGAACACCCGCGAATCGAGGAACAGCGGGTGGAGGAGCACGACCGGCGACCCGCGTCCCTTCTCCGTGACCCACAAGCGGTGGGTGCCGACGTCGACGTAGGACATGCCCGATCCCGCCCGCGAAAGCCGCCTGCAGCGTTTCAGCGTTGAGGTCCATCCTCGGGGTTGGCTCGGGTGCGGTGGGTACGGACCACACAGAGACACAGAGGCACGGAGACACAGAGATCCAAGGAAGACCGGCGGAGGGTGGATCGTCAAGGCAGAGAAACCTCTCGAGGGGTTCGAAGGGGCGGCCCTTGCGGTTCGGGGGTCGAGCGCTCCGGCTCTAGGGAAGAGAGGTCTCGCTGTCCGTCCGCACCGGCTGGTGTCTTCCCGCTGATCCCAAGACCCACCCTATCCGGTACCGCTCTCCCCGGTTCAGGGAAGCCGTCCTTCCCTATGTGGCTCTGTGCCTCCGTGCCTCTGTGTGAGGTGTGCCGACCACGACCGTGCCGCCGTCCGCGCCAAACGCCTTTGTTCCAGGCGCCGCTGACGTCGTCGATGGACGGGCACGCCACGCCGGAGGGGACGCGCTCGCGCGCCCAGCCGGACACGCTCGGCGAGGGCTTCTACCGCGAGGTCGACGGGCTCACCCTGTCCACGATCGGGATGGGCAGCTACCTGGGCGACACCGACGACCAGGCCCGCGAGGACTACGTGACCTCGGCTCGCCGGGCGCTCGACCACGGCGTCACGCTGCTCGATACCGCCATCAACTACCGCCACCAAGCCAGCGAGCGCGACCTGGGCCAGGCGCTGGCCGAGGTCGACCGCGAGGGCGTGTTCGTCGTCACCAAGGGCGGCTTCATCCACGGCGACATCGACGCCGACCAGAACACCCGGGAGTACCTCCAGGCCCGCCTGGACGAGGGCCTCGTCGACGAGGACGAGGTCGTGCGCGACATGCACTGCGTGAGCCCCGCCTACCTGCGCCACGAGCTCGAGACGAGCCTCGACAACCTCGGCCTCGATACCGTGGACCTGTACATGGTGCACAACCCCGAGACCCAGCTCGACCAGGGCGTGGCCGAGGAGGTCGTCTACGACCGGCTCGAGGCGGCCTTCACCGAGCTGGAACGCCAACGCGCCGACGGCGCCATCGAGGGCTACGGCATCGCGACGTGGGACGGCCTGCGCGTGCCGCCCACCGAGGACGGCCACCTGTCGCTGAGCCGCGTCGTCGAGGCCGCCGAGGCTGCCCACGCGCAAGCCGACACCGGGTACGGGGAACCCGGGCTGGCCGGCGTCCAGCTGCCGTTCAACATGCACCTGCTCGAGGCCGCCGCCGTCCCGACCCAGCCCCACCAGGGCGAACCCGTGCCCGCCTTCGCGGCGATCGAAGCCCACGACCTGATCGCGCTCACCAGCGCCTCCCTCATGCAGGGCGGCCTGCTGGGCCGCGTCACCGAGCAAGCCCGCGAGCTGCTCGGCGTCGACACCGACCTCGCCGCCGCCTTGCAGTTCGCCCGCTCGGCCCCCGGCGCCACGACCGCGCTCGTCGGCATGGGCACGCCCGCCCACGTCGACGAGAACGTCGAAGCCCTGGCCGGCCTCGATCTCGCCCCGGAGACGGTCGAGGAGATCGTCGGCGGCGTCCAACAGCGCGGCCGCGGACCTTAGCCTCCGCGACCCGGTGAAACCTACCGATGTCACGGAGGGTGGGTTCAAGTGACCGTTCGAGTTGATTTCCGATGGAGGCTGTTGACTCCATGCGTTCCACAGCAACACTCACCGCACTCTTCCTTGTGACCAGCATGATGCTGGCCGGGCCCGTCCTGGCCGACGACGATACCGTGACCGTCTGCCAGGATGGCTCTTGCGACCGAGGCACCATCCAGGCCGGGATCAACAACGCCGATCCCGGCGATCGGGTGGTCGTCTCGGATGGCACCTACACCGAGCAGATCACGATCGACAAGAGCATCGCGCTCGTCGGCAACGCCACGATCGAGGCACCCGAAGCCCTCGAAGGCGACGAGGACGGCCGCTCGAACCTCGTCACCGTCGTGGGTGGGGACACGGAGGCCAAGATCGCCGGGTTCACCATCACCGGTCCCGTCGACGGCCTCGACAGCGGCATCCAGATCAAGGATGGCGCCTTCGCCCTCGTCGAGGACAACGCGATCCTCGCCATCCGCGACGACCCGATCAGCGGCGCCCAGCACGGCGTCGGCGTGACCGTCGGACCGATGTGGACCGACGCGGGCACGCCCGGCGAGGCCGTCGTGACCGACAACGTGATCCAAGACTTCCAGAAGTCCGCCGTCACCGTGGGCCTCGATGGAAGCCAGGCCACGATCACCGGCAACGACATCGCCTGCAGCGGCGACGACGCGACCGACACGATCGCCCAGGACGCCATCCGAGTCTGGCAGGCCGCCAGCGCCGACATCGTCTCCAACACCGTCACCGATTGCTTCCAGACGATCGATGACGCTGCGCGCGGCGTCGGCGTGCACCTCTCCAACGGAGTGCACGACACGACGATCGTGGACAACAAGTTCGAAGGCGCCCAGACCGCCATCCTCGGGTTCAACCTGGACGCGGCCCTGATGAACGTCAAGATTGCCGAGAACACGATCGACGCCGGCGCCGACGGCGACGGCGGCGTCTACCTGGCCGGCACCGCCTACGGGCTCACGATCGAGGACAACATCGTCACGGGCCAGGACAGCCTCGGCGTCTTCGTCGGCCCGGATACGAGCTACGTCGACGCGCCCGACTCCGAGGACGTCCGCGTGACGGACAACCTGTTCGCCGACAACGACGCGCCCGCGCTGTGGGTCCGCCAGAGCGCGCCCAACGTCGACGCGCACTTCAACGAGTTCGACGGCAACGAGCTCGGCGTCCTCAACACGGACGACGACGCGATCGATGCGGCCCACAACTGGTGGGGCTCCCCCGCCGGCCCGACCCTGCTCGAGGCGACCAGCGACGTGACCGGCGACGCCATCGAGGGCCCGGTCGCCTTCGCGCCCTTCTGCCTCGACAGCGACTGCACGGCCAACGAGCCGGTGCACGAATCGCCGGCCCCGCACGCCGCCGTGCCGCCCGTCGCGGTGCCGCCTGCTGGGCCCTGACCGGCACACCCACCCAGGCCCCCGGCCGCGGGGCCCCTTCTCCTCCTCCTTCTTATCTGCCTGCCCAGGTCAGCCTTTTAGCCTCCCCGCCGTTGACTGCGCGTGGACAGCCTGCCGGCCGACTTCGAGAAGCGCATGGTCGACGTCCTCGGCTCCCGCGAGCGCCTCGACGAGCTGCTGGGGGCGGACGCGCGCCGGGCGATCCGCGTCAACCCGCTGAAGACGACCGAGGACGAGGTGCTCGACCGCCTGCACGCCCTCGGCATCGAGACCGAGCCCATCGACTGGGCCGAGTCCTCGCATTTCACCCGCGACCCCGACCAGCGACCGATCGGCAGCCTTTGGGAGCACCGCTCGGGCCAGTTCTTCATCCAGGGCCCCGCCTCCACGCTGCCCGTCCAAGCGCTGGACCCCCAATCCGGCGACCGCGTCCTGGACCTGTGCGCGGCTCCCGGCTCGAAGACGACGCACATCGCCGAACGCCTCGACCAAGAGGGCCTCGTCGTCGCCAACGACCGCGCGCCCGGCCGGGTCAACAACCTCATCTCCAACCTCGACCAGACCGGCGCCCTGACGGCCGTCGCCACCCAGTTCGACGCCTGCCGCCTGCAGTGGCCGACGACGTTCGACCGCGTGCTCGTCGACGCGCCCTGCTCGAACCTCGGCGGCATACACGCCGACTGGGAACCGGTCGAAAGCTACGATCCCGAGAGCATCAAGCGCCTGGCCGGCGCCCAGCGCGCCATGATGGCCTCGGCCTTCCACGCCACCCGGGAAGGGGGCCGCATCGTGTACTCCACGTGCACGATCGAGCCCCGCGAGAACGAGGAGATCGTCGAGTGGTTCCTCCGCGAGTATCCCGTCGAGATCGAGGCCCTCGACGTCGACGTCGGCGAACCCGCCATGACCGAGGCCGGCTCCGACACCTACGACGGCGACGTGCAGGCGGCCCGGCGGTTGTGGGCCGGCGAGGAGAGCACCGAGAGCTTCTTCGTCGCCGCCTTCACCAAGCAAGGCCCGGCCCCCTTCGAGGAGGCCCGCCCCCCGCAAAGCGGCGGGCTCGACATCGAGCTCGACGGCCAAGGCCCGATCGAGGAGACCACCGCCGCCTTCGGGCTGCAGGGCACCGTGCTCGACGAAGCCCAGGCTCTGTCCACCGCCAGCAAGGTCTACGCCTCGACGGCGCCCGCCCTGCCCGAGCTGCTCGAGCTGGGCACCGACCGCGTGGGCACCTACCTCGGCCGCCCGGAGACGCGCGGGCACCGGCTGAGCTTCGCCGCCGCCACGCTCGTCGGCGAAGCCGCCGACCGTCGCATCGAGCTCACCCCCACGGAGGGCCGCCGGTGGCTGGCCGGCGAGACGATCGAGCTGGGCTCCGGGGCGGGCCGCGAGTGGAGCATCGTCACCTGCGAGGGCGAGGCGATCGGCTGCGCCCGCCGCTTCGGCACCGAGCTGCCCTGCTACGTGCCCAAGCGCTTCCGCTCGCCCGATCCCGAGGCGAACGTGCTCGGGTTCCTGCCGAAGTGACCCCGAGGGCGGCACTGCCATCACACGATCAAGATGTCGATCGCCAGCCCGTCCTGGCGGACGACGAACTGGACGATGTCGGGTCCCCGATCGTCCGAGTAGGCCAACGTCTCCGAGACCCGGGAGCCGTTCGCCAGCTCACCCCTGAATCGGTACTCGCCGTCCGCGTCCACCAGTTCACCCAGCTTGACCCCCTCCGATCCGTCGGCTGGGGCCGCCGCCAGATCGTGCGTCTCGTTGTACGTCTCCGTTCCCTCCTCGCCCCTCTCGACGACGACCCTGAGTTGATGGGGGTCCGGCGTGTCGTTGACGAGTTCGACAGCCAACCCAGAGCGATCGTGGAACAGGCAACCCGCGAGCGAAGCCGCGAGGATCACCGCGACGAGAAGTCGGTTCATGCGACCCCTCGATCGAAGAGAAGGCAAGACACAAGGGAGCGAGGCCCCCTAGTGGGGTCCTCCTCCCCTGCACTCCCATACGTTGTTGTAGACGATGTCACGGTCATCCGAAGCCCATCGGGTGGCCCCGTCACTACCGGGGGAAGGCGGACCGATCGCATGAACATCCCCCAACGCAGGACGGGCGCTAGCGGGTAGCCGGTTGGTTCGAGGGCAAGCACTCCTCTGCCTGCCCGTTACAGCGAGAACTGCGGCGAGAGGTTGGCCTTGGCCTCCCCCGCCTCCGGCAGGTCCCCGAGATCGATCTCGGCGGCCACCTCGCCTGGCAGGTACCCGACCAAGGCCTCGGGGTCGGTGAGCTGCTGCTCGAAGTAGGCGGCCCACGGACCGGCGTTGAGACCGACGACGGCGCGATGGTCGATCGTGCCCGTGATCGGTAGCACGCGTCGAGCCTCGATCTCGCCCTCGTGGACGACCGGGGCTTCGTGGATCTCGCCCACGGTCACGAGGTAGGCGTTGGCTGTGATCGGCGGGATCGGCGCCGCCGCGTGGCGGAACCCGAACGGGCCGACGTTGGTCACGTGCACGGCGCCGGTGCCCTCCCGGTCGACCCCGAAGGCGCCCAGCGGCAGCCGCAGCGTGTGGATGAGGAACTCCAGCACCCGGACGGCGGCTCGCAAGACCACCAACGGCGTGTACTGGACGATGGTGTGGATCGCCTTCGAGGAGGTCTTGTCCCCCGAGCGGTGGGCCTCCCCGTGCTGGGTGATCTCCTCCTGGACGTCCAACAGATCGCGCTCGTGCAGCTCGTCGACCCGGCGACCGGTCAACCGGCCCTCGGCGTCGGTCATCGTCACCCAGGTGTCGATCGCGTTCCGCTGCCGAAGCTTGCCGCCGCGCAGGTCCACGTTGAGGTCCGGGAACTCGTCGAGCACGTCCCCGATGGCGCGCACCACGATCGCCGTCGGCGTCACGCGGTACCCGGCCTCGCGGACCGCCTCGACGACGGCCGCCAGCGGTTCGGCATCGACGGTCAGGTCCACGGTGATGCTGGCGTCCCGCGGCTTGGGCCACATGGCCGCGGGCAGCTTCTCCGGGGGACTGGATGCCACGAGCCCGGGAAACAGCTCCAGGTTCAAGTACGGCCGGGCCCATCTCAGGCGGGTGCCGAGGATGAAGCCTCGACGTCCGCCGCGGCCGAGCGCTCCGTGGCCCCGTCATCGAGCGGGTCCGCCAGCTCGAGGAACCGTCCCAGCTCCGAGCTGTACCCGCTGGTCTTCCCTCGCTCGCGGCGTCGCTGGACCACCTCGACCGCCCGCGCCAGCCGCGTGTCCAGCCGCTCGATGGCGTGGACGGCGATCGCCTCCGGGGTGGCGGGTTCGACGGCGGCGCCCCAGTCGGCGCGCCCGGCGTGCGCCAGCGCCACGTGTCGGAGGTGCAGCGCCCGGTCGCGGTCGATGGCGCACACCGTCAGCGCGCGTTGCAGGCGCTCGTCGGCCAAGGCGGCCGTGCCCAGCAGCCGCCCCTCGCGGGTGAGATCGATCGTCGTCTCGGCCTCGTAGGCGTCCAGGCGGCCGAGATCGTGCAACAGGACGCCCGCCACGAGCAGATCGCGGTCGAGCTCGGGATGCAGATCGGCCAGCGTCTCGGCCAGCGCCAGCTCGGCGTGCACGTGCTCGATCCATCCGCCCAGGTGGGCCCGGTGGCGGCGCTTGGTCGCCGGCGCCCGGGCGATCGCGGCCCGGGTGGCTTCGTCGGTCCAGACGTGCAACACGACGCGGCGAACCTGCTCGTCGGCGATCGATCGCGCCGCGCGCAAGCAGCGGTGCAGCCGCCGGCCGACGTGGGCGTCGGTCGAGGGCAAAAGCTCGCCCGGCTCCCAGTCCTCGGCCTCCGCCGGCACGGCCTCGAGGTTCAGCTCCAACCGGTCGCGGTAGGTGCGCACCGGGGCCGCGACCGCGAGCACGTCGCCCGGCTCGATCGAGGCGGCGACCTCGCGAGCCCGGTCCTCGTCGGGGCCCAGCCACAGCTTGGCCGGCAGGACGCCGGTGGCGTTGCCCAGCTCCAGGCGCACCAGGTGCCCGCCATCGTAAGCCGTGGGGGCGTCCACACGGCGCACGGCCAGGGGAGCGTCGACGATGTCGCCCTCGGAGACCTCGCCCAGGTCGGTCATCGGGAAGGCGTCGGCCGGCGATCTCATGAGGGTTGTCCGGAACCGGCGTGGTCGCCGCCCGCGACCGGCGGGGATGCGAAACGCTCTTTCGAGGGGTGCATGGTGCAGGGGCAGGCGGTCATCGTGAGTCCCGACGTCACCCTCGCCACGGACGGAGCCTCCCGCGGCAACCCGGGCCCGGCCAGCGTCGCGTACGCGATCTACCGGAACGGCGAGGGCATCGTGGAGGAGCACGCCGAGACGATCGGCAAGGCCACGAACAACGAGGCCGAGTACCGGGCCCTCATCGCCGGGCTCGAGGCCGCCGCGCTGCACACCGGCGGCATCGTGCACCACGTCTCCGACAGCGAGCTGCTCGTCAAGCAGCTCGAGGGCCTGTACAGCATCAACGCCGCCAACCTCGAACCGCTCGTCCAGCTCGTCGAGGAGGCCGCCCGACGGTTCCAGGGCCTCCAGCACACCCACGTGGGACGCGAGGACGAGCGCATCGAGCACGTCGACGGCCTCGCCAACGAGGCCCTCGACGAGGCCGAATAAGGGGCCTGCGTCCGTCTGCCCTCCTGCGTCTCCCCTGCGTGCTTGCTGTCCCCTCCCCGCCCGCGCCAACGCCCGGAGCAGGATGGGCGAAGGCCGTGAGGTGCAAGGGCCCAGCATTCAAGGGTCGTCTCCAGGGGGACGCCGGACGAGGCGAACGATCCGCTCGTGAGAGACTCGGTGACCGACCGCTTGCGCTCGTGGATCGGGTTCGACGAGCTGACCCCAGAGCGGTTCCCGTTCCTCGCCAAGCTGGAGCGCGCCGAGGAGGACGTCGCGATGATGCGGCTGGCCGTCGTCGTCCTCAACGGCCTCGCGTTCCTGGCCTTCGGGGTCGACGGGACCGGGATGTCCCGGATCGCGCTGGCCGTCCTGGGGCTGGCGTTCGTGTACGCGACCGCGACCGTGGTCTTCCCGTCCCGGCCGTCCTTCGGGGAGATGGCCTGGAGCCTCTTCACCGTCGGCGTCGACGCCGTCGCGATCGCGGCCTGGCTGGCCGCCACCGGGGGCTGGGCCTCGCCCTACTACCCCGTGATGTACGCCTCGATCGCGGCCGTCGGGTACCGGTTCAACCTCCCGATCACCACGGCCATCGGCAGCGCCTACGTCGGCGCCTACGCCGCCGTGTGCCTGGTCGCCGGCGGCGTCGGATCGTGGATCGGGTTCGGCCTGCGCGCCCTCTACGTCCCCTTGATCGGCGCCATCGTCGGCTTGGCCGCCGAAGGCTACGTCGACATGCACCACGACCACCGCGATCGGACCCGCCGCCTGGTCGACGCCATCGAGACGATGGATCGCCGATTCGCCGCCGTGCTCGAGGACGTCCCCGACGTGATCGTGCTCACCGACGAGGACGGCCGCGTCGAGTACGCGAACGCGTCCGTGGCCCGGATCGGGCTCGCCTCCCCGACCGACCCTCAGGCGCGGGGATTGCACGCGGCCGCCATCGGCTCCGCGATCGACGAGCGGGAGACCGTCGAGTACCGCACCTCCGCCGAGGCCAGCCAGGCGACCGCGAGCTTCTGGTGCCGTGCGGCCCCGATCCTCGACGCCGGCGAGCCCGTGGGCGCGGTCGTCACCGCCCGCCGGACGCCGGCCTGGGTCGACCAAGACCCCGACGCCCAGGCGAGGACCCGAGACCTGTGGGAACCCTCGGGCTGAACATGTCAGGCCCGAGGAACGTTCACCAGCCCGGCCAGCCGAACCCTCCATCGTGTCCCCCGGTGACGAGGGCCCCGTCGGTCGGCGAGGGCCCGATCTGGTCCCCGCCGAGCCCACACCAGGGGAGCGGTTCGACCGGGCTCGCCGACGGAAGCTCCAGCGGGCCGAGTCCCACGTCGCGCTCGTCCGGGACCTCGTCGCCGCGTTCGTCTGGCTGACGGTCCCGTTCCTCTGGGGACGGTTCCCCCCGTGGCCGTTCGGCACCGTGCTCGCCGTGGCGACCGCGCACACCGCGCTCGCCCACCTCGCCCACGTTCGCGACTGGGGCAGCCTCCCCCGTCGGGCGCTGGCCACCTCCGTCGGCGACGCCGTCGCGATCCTGGCGTTCCTCGCCGTCACCGGCGGCGCGGGCTCCCCCCTGACGCCCCTGTTGTACGTCTCGATGGCGGCCGTCGCCTACCGGTACGGGCTGCGCGACAGCCTGGCCTTCGGGACCGCCTACGGTGTCGGCTACCTGGTGACGCTGACCCTCGTCGGTGACCCGATCGCGAGGGTGGACATCGTGCTCCGCGTGGGCCTGCTCGTTCTCACCGGGATGCTGTCGGCTCTGTCCTCGGCCAGCTACCTCGAGGCCGAGATCCGACGATCGCGGACCGAGCGAGCCTTCGAGGACGTCCTCGGCACCGTCCCCGGCGACGTGGCCGTCGTCCACGTCGAGGACCTCGGCAGGGAGCCCACGGATCGCGGGGCGGGACTGGCCGCGTCGTTGCCCGGCTGGATGGACGAGGCCGCCCTGGCTCGATCCCGGCGAGCGCTGGACAGCGTGTTCGACGAGGGCGCCACCGTCGAATACGAGGTCACCGCCGGGCGCCGCCCGGACGAGAGGGCCACGTACCGGTGCGTGGCCGGTCCGCTGGGCGACGGGGTGGAGACCGCCGTCGTCGTGGCGACCGACGTGACCGAGCGCAAGCTCGCCGAGCGGCGGCTGCGCGACCACGCCCGCGCCCTCGAGCAGTCGAACGAGGCGCTGGCTCGCTACGCCTCCGTCACAGCCCACGACCTGCGCGAGCCGCTGCGTGACATCGTCCGCTACCTGCAGCGCCTCGAACGTCGCGAGCACGAGCTCTCCGAGGACAGCCGGGAGGATCTGGCGTTCGTCGTCCAGCGCGCCCGTCGGTTGGATGCGCTCGTGCGGGCCCTCCACCGGTTCGCCGAGGTCGACGAGCGTCGGCTGAGGACCCGGCCCGTGGACCTCGCGGAGGCGCTGTCGGATGCGCTCGAGGCCATCGACGTCGACGACCCGCCCGAGCTGCGCGTGCATACCGGCGAGCTGGACGAGATCACGGCCGATCCCCTCGCGATCCGCGCCATCCTGGAGCACCTGCTCGTCAACGCCCACCAGCACGCCGGCCGGGACCCGGTGAACGTCTGGGTGGACAGCGAACCGACCGACGACGGGTGGCGCGTCGTTGTCGAGGACGACGGCCAGGGCATCGACCCTCGCTTGCACGAGCAGATCTTCGAACCGTTCCGCCCGCGGAGCCCGGCGCCCGAGGGCCAGCAGGCGCGCATGGGGCTGGCCCGCGTCCGTCGGTTGGTCGAGCGCCTGGGCGGCGAGATCGGCGTGGACTCCGAGCCAGGAGCAGGGGCGCGGTTCACGGTCACCGTCCCCGGGCGCTCGGTGCTGGCCGAGCCCGAACGGCGGGGCGAAGCCGAGCCCGGGACGCGGTGACACCAGGTTTTTGTACGCTCGAACGGTTCGCTCGCGCGTGCTTGGAGGCAGGCGAGGCACAGCGATCCTGTTCGCGGTCGCGCTGGCGGTGGGTCCCGCCTCGGGTCCGCTCGCCGCGGCCGAGGACGACTCCGCGAGCGCCGAGATCGACTACGACCGCGTCAAGGCGATCTTCGAGGGGTCCATCCCGGACGACATCCGCGTCTGGGCGGCCCAGCACGGCGCACTCGTCGTGCTCGAGGACCCACGCCTCAGCCTCGTCGCCTTCGACGTCAGCAGCCGCAGCAACGCCAGCGCTTTCGTCGAGGACCTCCGGCAGCGATCGGACGTCTCCTTCGCCGACTACGACGTCCGGCTGAGGTCCGCCTCGGCACCCGACGACCCCGCCTGGTCGGACCAGTACGGCCCCCAGCTTATCGACGCCCCCAAGGCCTGGACGACCGAGCCCGGGTCGACGGACGTGCAGCTGACCGTGCTCGACACCGGCGTCGACGCGAGCCATCCCGACCTCCGCCGCGCCTGCGAGGACGCTTGCATCGCGGACGCGAACGGCCACGGCACCGCCGTCGCCGGCGTCGCGACCGCCGAACGAGACAACGGGATCGGCGTCGCCGGGATGGCCGAGGTCGATCTCGCCAGCCAGCCCACGCTCGGCGCCAGCGGCTCGGCGCCGGCCAGCGCCGTCGCCTCCCACCTGCTCGACGCGACCGAAGACGGCGCCGACATCGTCTCCCTGGGCCTCGCTGGCGAGTGCGATGCCGGGGGGAGCAACCTGTGCCCCGAGCTGGATGCCGCCGTCTCCACGGCCGCCGCGAGCGGGACCCTCCTCGTCGCCGGGACCGGCAACGACGGCCACGACCACGGCGTCCAGGAACCCGCGAGCTCCGACGACGTGCTCGCGGTCGGATCCGTGGGGCCCACCACCGAACGCTCGCCGTTCTCGAATGGCGGACCGGCGGTCGACGTCGTGGCTCCCGGCGAGGACGTCGTCACGACCGCCCCCCGCACCAGCACGCTTTGCGGGACCACGCTCGACGGACTGTGCACCTCGTCCGGCACGAGCCTCGCCGCCGCCCACGTCGCCGGCGTGGCCGCGTTAGCGGCCAGCCACTGCCCGGCCGCGACGAGCGACGCGATCGCTTCGGCGATCACGACGCAAGCCACCGATCTCGGTGACGCCGGCCCCGACGCGGCCCACGGTCACGGGCTCGTCGACGCCGACGACACGCTGCGGGCCGTCTGCTGACCTAGCCCTCGTACCACTGCTCGGCGGCCCGACGGGAGCCATCCACGTCGCCCGCGGCCTGCCGGAAGCGCTCGGCCAACGAGCCGCCGGCCAGGCCCAGGCCCTCGAGCTCCAGCTGCTCGCGCCAGATCTCCTTGCACTCGCAGTCGACGCGGTCGAAGACGGCCGGGTCGCCGGTCTTCTTGTAGGCGTCGATGGCGCGGAGCACGTCGTCGTCGCACTCCCCGCAGTTGTGGGCGCCCCGCGGCTTGCCACCGGCGACGACGTCGCTGTGGACCTGCGTGTCGGCGATGTCGTCGACGCGGGTGAGGACCTCGGCCACGCTCCAAAGCCAGGGAGGCGAGTAGTCGCCGTCCTCCCACATGCGCTCGACGAGCGTGTTCTTGTGCACGCTGATCGGGTTGAAGGACAACGCCTCCAGCGCGGGCGTGCCGGTGATGCGCTCGGCGGTCACGACGGCCTCCTCGATCGCCTCCCGCTCGGTCAGGAACGGCGGCTTGACGAGGACGTAGCACTTCAGCAGCGTGTCGTAGTCCTCAGCCACGCGAGCCGCGTTCTCGTAGTCGGCGACGTCGAACTCGTTGTTGACGCTGTACTCCAGCACGTCGTCGGAGGAGGCCTCCATCCCGATGCCGAGCGCGAACTCGCACCCGTCGGGCAGCCGGTGGCGCAGGTCCTCGAGCTTGTCCTCGGTCACGTGGTGGGCCTGGGCCTCCGACTGGAAGCGGACGACCGGGTCGGGCACCTGGTCGAGGATCCGACGCTGGGCTTCGGCGTGGACCTCGGTGTCGTCGAGGAAGGAGCCGCTCGTGTAGAGCTTGATGACGGTGTGATCGTCGAAGCGCTCGAGCGCGGTCTCGAACTGCTCGACGAGGTGGTCGGCGGTGATGTTCTTGACGAACGAGTCGTTGATGTACCCGCACATCGAGCACCCGCCCTTGATCGCCCACGTGCAGCCGCGGGTCCGCAAGATCACGGTCAAGGCCTGGTGCGTCTCGCCGTCGATGACCTCCTCCTCGCTCCACACCCGGCTCGGCTCGGAGGGGTCCTCGTCTCGTTGATCGAGCTTGCGGGAGTCGCGGACGGCGGTGTTCAACTGTTCAAGCATGGCGGACCTCCGGGGTCGCAAGCATGGGTCGGCGACCGGAAGGGGTGAGAACTCGAAGGGTCGAGCGGCCGCTTGTGGCCGCCGTCCGCTGGCTCGCCATCTCGGGCTCCGCGCTGCCTCGCCCGTCGCTCGAAAGGGACTGGCAACCCTTCCGTCGCTCGGGCCCCTTGCGGGGAACCCGATCTGCCGACCCCACCCGCAAGCTTGCGATTCGGGGGTGGCGAACGGCGGTGTTCAGTTGCTCAACCACGGTGCCTCACCTCGGCGCAACCGCCGGCGTCCATGTCGGCCATGATCTCGCCCGGCGCCGTGGCGCGGCCGACGGCGCGCAGCTCGCCCTCGTGGACGCAGACGACCTCGTCCTCGGGGCGGATCGCCTCGCTGGCCCCCGTGACGCCGGCGGCGAACACGGTGCCTTTCGGTCGGAAGTCGTCGATCTCGATCGTGTAGGCGTCCGTCGCCTCGTGCAGGCGGCGACCGCCGGGCTCGGTGAGGGTGAGCGCGCCGCGCTCGGGCTTGATCATCGCCAGCTGGTCCTCCCCGTGCATCAGGCGCAGCCAGGGGTACTTGCCGCGGATCCAGGTGTCCTCGGCGAGCACGTCGGCCACGCCGGGCCCGAACTGCCAGTCGATCCGGTTGTCCATGTGCTCGGCGAACATGTCGTCGCGGGCGATCGCCTGGTCGTCGCCGACGCTGGCGCGCACGGCCTCGCCCAGGCGGTCGGTCGCCTCGTCGTCGGTCGGCCGCTCGCCGGGTTCGACGGTGCGCTCGGCGCGTGGCAGCGCCTCTTCGACGATGTCAGCCTCGTCGGGTGGGACGTGCAAGATCGCCTGGTCGTAGCCGCCGTTCTTCCAGATCGCCTCGAAGGCGCGCCGGATGACCTGCTCCTCCCGCTCGTTCCAGTCGCCGGTCACCGGCACCTCGTAGCGATGGGCCGGGTACATCAGCTCCAGCTCCTCGGGCACCGCGCCCAACGGCGAGGTGAAAGTGACCACGTGAGCACGGCCGCGGGCGTTGTGCTTGATCGCGGGCCGGATCCGCTGGTGCGTGGGCGAGTTGCCGTAGGGCTTGGTCGCCGAGCAGGGCAACGCGACGAGCGTGCGGGCGCTCTCGGGCGCCTGGTAGCGGGTCTCCAGGCGGTCGAGCCAGCGGGTGACCTCGGGCCGGGACAGCGAGCGGCGGCCCACGACGGGCAGCTCGTCCTCGCGCACGGTCGGCGCGTACCGCTCGTACAGGTCGCCGTGATCCTCGTCGAGGCGGCGCAGCGTCGCCAGGTGGGCCGGCGAGGCGCGGACGCGCTGCTCGACGAGCTCGCGCAGCCGTCCGTCGGCGATCGCTTGCCGCACGCGGCGGACTTCGGCGCGTTGCTCGCGGCGGTTGTGCTCGCGCAGTCGGTCCAGCGTCCAGCCCTCCCGATCGGCGTCCCGGCAGGCCGGACACGCGCAGGCCGGGTGCTCTGGCGGCGCGCTGCCCTCGGGGCGCTCGACGCGCGAATAGGTGTCCGAGAGGGCGGCCAGCGAGGCCTCGAGCCCGTCGAAGACGTCCACGCCGGCGTAAGCGGCCAGGGCGATCTGGTCGGGGCGGCCGATGCCCGGGGCATAGATGACGGCGTTGGGGCCGGCGCGTCGGCGGGCCGTCGTCAGGAAGCCGGCCAGCCGCCAGGCGTCGTCGGCGACCTCGCGGGCGCGAGGCAGCACGAGCAGGCCGGTGACGGGTCCGACCTCGGCCGGGTCGTGCACGATCTGGATCGGGGCCTCCTCGCGGTTCAGCTCGTCGGCGGCCTTCTGCAGGGATTCGTCGACGCCGCCCGGGTAGATCAGGGCCCGCGGCAGCGAGAGGCCCTCGCCGGTCTCGTCGGCCTCGGGCGTCAGGCGCGTGCCCTCGTAGCGGATCGTGGCGGCCGAGCCCAGCGGGTCGGTCGAGATCGTCAGCTGGGCGAAGTCCGGCGCCGGGCTGCGCTGGGTGTCGGGATGCAGCACGGCGGGGAGGCGGACGTCCTCGCCGTCCGCGTCCCAACGGCCGGCGCGGGCCAGGCCCTCGCGCGCCACGACATCGAGCATCAAGCCGTAGGGAGAGGGTGCCCCGTTAAGAGCGTTGGCCTCGGGGACCGGTTCCTGGCTCGATCTCGATCGACGCGGGCCACACAGAGGCACGGAGGCCCGGAGACACGGAGAAGCCCGGGCACCAGGAAGGTATGCACGGCTTCCGGGGAAGGGTGAAGGCCCGCCTGCTCGGCACCGTGGTCGATGGAGGAGGAGCCTTCGCGGTCGCTCAACGCCCTGAGCCGGGACGTGATCGGAGCCGCCATCGAGGTCCACGAGGAGTTGGGTCCGGGGCTCGTCGAGAGCGCCTACGCATCGTGCCTCACGGAGGTGCTCCGGGACGAAGGCCACGAGGTCTCGCGGGAGGTCTGCATCCCTGCTCGGTTCCGAGGAAGGGAATTGGATGCCTACTACCGCCTCGATCTGACGGTCGACGAGCGCTTGGTCTTGGAGATCAAGGCCGTCGAGGAGCTCCACGCTGTCCACAAGAGCCAGTTGCTAACCTACCTCGAGATGGCCGAGGCTCCCCTGGGGCTTCTCATCAACTTCAACGTCCCCAAGATCGTCGACGGCCTCGAACGGGTCGTCTGTTGATCGGGGTCTGTCCCTTCTCCGCCTCTGTGGCTCTGACCCTCTGTGGCTCTGTGTGGTCCGCGTCAATCACGCCCGCGGAACTCTTCACCCAACACTCCGCGCAGCACGTCCAGCAGGTCCCCGCGCACCGCGTCGTCGAGCGGCGGCGTGGCTTCCACGCGGCCGCTTTCGTGGATCTCGACCATGCCCTTGCTGTCCTCCAACGTCACGGCCGCCGGACCGTGGCTGTCCGGGTCGGCCCGCCAGGCCTCCCAATCGTGGCGCCCGCCTTGGCGGTCGAGCACGCGGTGCAGCCGCATCTCGTTGCGCTTCTCCGCGCGATCGATCAGCCGCCCCATCGCGGCCTCGTCCAGGCCGGCGAGCCGCCCGCCTCGGGCCTCGTCGGCGTCGGTCAAGGCCAGGCCCTCGCCGGCTTCCACCAGGCGGTAGCTGGCGGTCGCTGCCTCGGTGCCGAACAGCCAGTCGACGAGGCCGCGCAAGACCAGCAGGGCGAGGGCGAGCGCGAAGACGCCCACGACGACGAGCAACCCCGTCGGTGCCTTGGAGCTCGTCTGCAGGAGGCCCAGCAGGGTCATACCGATGGAAGAGGCCGCGAGGGCTTAAGCCTGGCCCGAGGGGCCCTTGTCGGCGATGGCTTCGATCCGGCCGTCGTCGGCGTCGACGGTGCCGCCGTGGAAGCAGTGCACGCGCTCGATGTCGAGAGCGGCCAGCACGGCGAGGCTCTCGTAGGCGGCGCCCAGGTCTGGGGTGTAGGCGGGGCGCGGCCCGGTCAAACAGCCGGCTTCGGCCACGAGCGCGTCCCCGGCGATCAACAGCTTGTCCCGCGGGAAGTAGATCGACAGGTGCCCGGGCGTGTGACCGGGCGTGTGGACGAGGTGGGCCGGACCGGCCTTCGTGCGCAGCCGTTCGCCGCCGACGACGCCCATGTCGATCGGTGCCGGCGGGTACCGGTGTTCGTCGTCGGTCCCGAGCGGCCGCTTGCGCCCGTCGATGTAGGGCGCATCGTCCACGTGGGCCAGCGTCTCGGCACCCGTCCGGGTCAACAGCTCGTTCAGCGCGCCGGCGTGGTCGGCGTCCTGGTGGGTGACGAGGACGCGGACGACCTGGTCGACGCTCTTGTCGATGGCGGCCAGCTGGGTCTCGATCTGGCCGAGGCTCTCCGGGAGACCGCAGTCGAACAGCATGAGCCCTCGCCGCGTCTCGACGCAGGTCGGGTGGATGAGCACGTCCTCGCCTGCCCGTTCATAGGCCAGCTCGAGCACGTGCAAACCGGGCGCCAACTCCATGGGGCTCCCGAACCCGCCGGGGCTGGCATAAGGTTGCCTGTCTGGTGGCGCACCCGACGCTTCAGGTCGCCGCCGATCGGCGAGCTCTCACCCCAAAACCTATACTCATTCTACACAATCGTACAGTGGGAGAAGCCATGAGGAAGGCTGCCACACTACTGAGTATCGCGCTGTTAGCTAGCATGATGATGATCGGCGCCAACGTCGGCGCCGAGGGAGGCGAGGTGTGCGTTGGAGATCTTCCCGGGAACGAGACCGTTACTCTCTCCGTCGGCGTCTGCGCCGAGGACACTCGCGAGGGCGACCCGGGCGAGGGGAGCTCGGCCTGCGAGGACTACCGGGCCTTCACCGGCGTCACCGCTGAGGCCAGCGAGGACGCCTCGGGTGAGGCCAGCGAGGACAGCTCGGGTACCGACGCGTCCGCGCTCGCCGGCGGCGAAGAGACCTGCGATAGCTTCTTCTTCAGCGAGTACCGCGACGAGGGCATCGTCTTCGACGCCAAGGCCGAGAACGCCGCGGTCGGCACCGCCCAGGCCGACGGAGGCTGGACGCAATCCGAATCCCGATTCGGGACCTACAACGCGATCAGCGCCGACTTCTTCGTCGAGACCGACGAGGGCAACGTCGGCGGCGATGCCGAATGGGACGAAGGCTACAGCGGACCTAGCGTGGAATACAGCGGCTTCGTGAACTCCGAGTACAGCGACCAGTTCGTCGCCGGCGACGTCACCACCGGCGCCGTGGCTCCGCCCGCGCCGCCGAACCCCGGCTGGGGCGACGTCGTCCAGGACGACCTCTTCGAGGAGTCCCTGCCCACCGACGAGTGATACCTGCAGCGCGCACGGGGGCCACGCCCCCGTCTCCTTTCCATCGATCTCAGGAGCTGATCGCCATGAACCGCACGCATTGCATCGTCATCGCACTCACGCTCGCCGCCCTGCTGGCCGTGCCGGCCGGCCAAGCGAGCTCCCACGGCCCGGACGAGAACGTCGACTACTCGAGAACGATCGAGGCGGGCCAGTACTACGCCGTCCGCGTCGAAGCGAGCGAGGACGACCGCGTCGTCTTCGGCGGCGTCTACGACGACGTCGACGCCGAGTACCCCGTCAGCCCCGTCCTGGGGATCGTCGACCGCGTCGACGAGGACACCGACGCCCGGATGTGGGCCGGGTTCGTCTACGATCGGGTAGAGGACGACGAGGGCGGCAAGGTGATGGTCAAGACCCCTGTCGCCCAGCAGGAGGAGCAGACCTACGACTCCTCGACCGATGGATCCAGCGTATCGGTCAGCACGACCGTCGAAGCCGGCACCTACGACGTGATCGTTGCGACCGCGCCCGGCCAGGGCCCGGCCGAGGCCGAGCTGTCCCTGCCCCCTCACGCAGTCGTGTTGGATTCTGAGATCGGCTCCACGTTCTACGAGCAGAGCCTCGAGCACGCGCCCGTCGCCTACGAGCTCAAGGCCTTCGGGCCGTACAGCACTCAGGCCAACTCGTGGGCGCACTCCGGCGCCGACGTCCCGTTCGCCGTCGACGGGACCTTCTATGGCTACATGGGCGGCCCGCTGGACAGCCCGGCCGCGTGGCAGGAGCCCGACGGCGAGGTCCGCGACCCGCTCGAGTCCTTCGTCCGCGGCAGCGAGCAGGGCCCCTGGACAGCGGTGTTCCCGCCCGAGCAGCACCAAGGACCCAACACCGTGCTCGGGTTCCCCGCCGGCAGCCCATTCCCCGGCGACCCGCCCTACGCGTTCGGCCTCGACGCGTCGCTGAACGGGTGACCTAGGGAAGAGCGGAGAACCCGAGCCCTGCAGGGACCGATCGCCTACGTCGCCTCGACCCGCAGCTGGTGGGCCTCGGTGAACACGCGGTGGCTCATCAGCGCGGTCGTGGCGACGGCGGTCAGCCCGCTGGCGCCGAACACCATACCCATGATGACGAACTGGTACTCGGCGGCGTAGACCGGGTTCGCCCCCGACAGCACCATGCCGGCCATCATCCCGGGGATCCACACCAGGCCGAGGCTGCGCAGCGAGTCGACGACCGGGATCAACGAGGCCTTCACGCTCGTGCGCACCTCCGGCCTCAAGGCGTCGGTGCCGGACGCGCCAAGCGCCAGGCGGGTCTCGATCCGATCCCGCTGGCTGTCGAGCTCGCCCCGCAAGCGGTCCAGGGCGAGCGAGTTCGTCTTCAGGCCGGCGTAGATGACCATCGAGCCGACCGGGACCAGGTTGCGGACGGTGGTCTCGATCGCGCCGGCCCACGTCATCGTCACGATCACGATCCCGGTGCCCGACGTGATCGCTGCGAGGGAGACCCAGAAGGCTTGCGGCAGTCCCTCGGCCCGACGATGGGAGATGACGGCCGCGGCGACCATCATCGCGGCCAGGATCAGGCCGCTCCAGGCCAGCTGGACGGACAACAGCAGGCCCAGCACGGACCCGATCGCGAGGATCTGCACCAGGCCACGGACGAGCGAGACACCGATCTCGGCCTCGAGATCGAGCTCGCGCAGCCGGGAGAGCCCGATCACGGCCACGGCCGGCACGAGCGCGGCGGCGACCTGCAGGGCGCCCTTGACGACGACCGGGTCCTCGACCCAGCCGTGCAGCATCAGCGCGCCACCTCCGCGGGGCTGCCCCGAGCCTGCACGCGACCATCCACCAGGCGCAGGGCGTCGTCGCCCAGCCGGCGAGCCTGGACCGGGTCGTGGGTGACGACCACGCACGCCAGGCCCGTGTCGGCCACGAGCTCGGCGACCAGCTCCTCCACGCGGGCCTCGTTGGCCCCGTCGAGGTCGGCGGTCGGCTCGTCGAGGAGCAGGACCTCGGGATCGTTCGCCAGCGCCCGCGCCAGGGCGACCCGGCGCTGCTCGCCGCCGGAGAGGTTCCGCGCCGATCGATCGCGCAGCTCGCGGATGTCGAAGCGGTCCAGGATGGCCAGCAACCGTTCCCCGCCAGCTTGTTGGCCCCGGATGCGGGGACCGGCGGTCACGTTCTCGAACACCGTGCCCTCGAGCATGGCTGGCCGTTGGGGGACGAGACCGATCCGGCGGCGCAGCTTGAGCGGATCGAGCTCGGTGATCGGGTCGCCGTCGAGCAACGCCTGCCCCTCCGTGGGCTCGTCCAGCCGGTTGAGAAGGCGCAAAAGCGTCGTCTTGCCCGCGCCCGAGGGCCCCACGACGGCCAGGATCCGCCCCTCCTCGACGGTGAAGGCGACGTCCTCGACGAGCGCGCGCCCGTCAACGTGGCGGGTGAGGCCGCGGGCTTCGAGCTTGGCGGGCATCCGGCTGGCCAACGCGGGACCGGTTCAAGAACTTGGCCGCGGCCTGGACGCGGTGCCCTGACCGATGGTTCAGGTGGGAAGTGCGGCGAGCCGGGGGACGATGCGCCGGTGGCTCTCGCTCGGGCTCGCAGCGCTCCTCTTCC
This sequence comes from Thermoplasmatales archaeon SW_10_69_26, assembly GCA_003009755.1. Lineage (GTDB taxonomy): Archaea > Thermoplasmatota > SW-10-69-26 > SW-10-69-26 > SW-10-69-26 > SW-10-69-26. The sequence goes on along the minus strand of PXUB01000036.1, from coordinate 17,048 downwards.
TCCTGATCACCGGATGCCTCGTGGAGGGGACGAGATCACGTTGTCGGCGACCAGTTCTCCGCCTGGCTAAGCATACTCGTCGAACAGGGCTCCCTGTTGGCGGCGACGGTGATCCAGATCGGGGAGATCGCCGCGAACGCCGAGAGCATGCTCCCACCCGGAGACGGCGGTTTCGGGCCGTGAACGTCAGGGAGCCTCGCCCAACAACGCCTCGGCCAGCTGAGCCTTGTCCAGCGTCCGGGCGTCGTCGGCGAGCGCCAGGTTGGCGTCCTGCTCCTTGCGGAGGATGATTTGAGCCAACCGCTCGTCGATCGTGTCCGGCGACACGAAGAACTCGACCTGCACGGGCTCGTCCTGCCCGATCCGGTGCACGCGGTCGATCGCCTGCCGATGCGTGGCCGCCGTCCACCCCAGGTGGGCGAAGAGCACGTGCTGGGCACCGGTGAAGTTCAACCCGACGCCGCCGGCCTCCATCTGGGCCAACAGGACGTCGAACCCCTCGGGGTCGCCCAGCTCCTGCGAGTAGGCTTCCCGCTTCTTGGGTGGCGTGTCGCCGGTGAGCTGGCGAGCCTCGTCGCCGAGCGCGTCTTCGAGCTCGTCCAGCGGGTCGCGGTAGTGGCTGTAGACGACGACGGTCTCGCCCTCGGCCCGCAAAGCCTGGATGCGCTCGGCGAGCACCGGCAGCCGGGTCTCGAGCACGTGCTGGCGGACGGCGTGCAGGCGCGCGAACACCTCGGGCGCCGAGGCCTCCTCGGCCAGCACCGTCTCGGCCTCCTCGTGCAGCTCGTCGTAGCGCTTGCGCGCCTCGCCCTCGATCGGGTGCGGCGTGACCGACACCGTGCGCGGAGGCAGATCGTCGAGCACGTCGGCCTTGCGGCGGCGCAGCACCACGTGCTCGGTGGCCTCCTGCAGCAGGTCGGCGACCTTGGCGCGCACCTTGGGCTCCTGACGCAACAGCTGCGGGTCCGACAGCCAGGTCTCCGCGAACTCCTGCTCGTCCCAGGCCTCGCCGCCGACCTGGCCCAGCAGCTCGTTGTAGTCGGCCAGCCCGTTCACGATCGGCGTCCCCGTCAACAGGACGCGGTGCTGTTGGGGCAGGTCGTCCACCAGGCGGGCCCGCTGGGTCTCGGGGTTGCGGATCTTGTGCGCCTCGTCGAGCACGAGCAGCGGGCGCTCGTCGGCGTCGGTGTCCCGCCAGTCGCGGTAGGACAGGCTCGTGTACGTCGTGATGCGGAACCGAGCCTCGTCGGGACCGTCGACGTCGCGGCCGTGCCACATGGCGACCTCCTCGCCGGTGAACCGTCGCACCTCGGCCGCCCAGTTGTGCAACACGTTCGCCGGGCACACCACGAGGGCGCGCTGGTCGGCGGCCAGCACCGCCGCGATCGTGGTCACGGTCTTGCCCAGCCCCATCTCGTCGGCGAGGATCGCGTTGAACTCGGTGCCGAGCAGGAACCCCACGCCGGTCTCCTGGTAGTCCCGCAGCTGGCCCTGGAAGCCCTCGATCGGTTGCTCGAAGCTGGCGATCGGCCGCTCGCCGGCCTCGTCCTCGCGGACCTCGTGCAGATCCAGCAACAGCTCGCGCGCTCGCCAGGTGTGCTCGTCGGGCACCTCGCGCAGCGTCTGCGAGACCTCGCGCTTGACCGGGTCGGTCTCGTCCTCCGCGGGCTCGTCCCCCTCTGGGAACAGCTGGTCGAGCGCCCGCCGGAGGTAGTCCTGGTCGCGCTCGACGCGGTGCTCGAAACTGGGGTGCTCGAGCGCGCACTCGCCCAACCGACGGATCGCCTGCTTGACGAGGCGGCGGGGCTCCCCGCTGCCCCGCGCCTCGTCGACGACGTCCTCCGGGGCGAGGGGCCGCACGTCCTCGTAGTTGGGCTGCTCGTCCTCGATCTGGTCCAGGGGCGGCTGGCCCTCGGCCGGCACCAGCTCCCCGTCGAGCAGCGCGAGCGCGTCCTCGATCTCGCCCAACCCCTCCGGCGGCGCCCGTGCTTTCACGGTGGCCGCCGTCGGTTCGAGCTCGATCGGGGCCCCCAGCTCGGACAGACGCGTGAACGTCTCCCGCCGGGGAGCCCGCGGGTCCATCAGGTCGAGGAGGAGCTTGCCGTCCTCGAGCCGGTACTCGACGCGCACACCCTCCACTACACCCAGACCCTATTTGGGCCTGAGGGGGTTGCCCGCCGACCCGAGCGTTCGCGACCGCCGAACGGAACCCGGCCCCTGATGCCCCTCACGGCGGCTGCGAGCGCCAGCTGACGCTGGGAGGCGTCCGCATGAACCAAGAGACGACATGGCACGTTGCGGTGACGCTCGCGTGCGCTCTCGCCCTGCTGGCCACCCCGCTGGCGGGAGCCGCGTCCGCGTCGCCGTATGTGACCGACCAACAGGCCAAGCTCACCCCCGACGCGATCGGGGAAGACGATCGCTTCGCGCAGGACATCGCCGTCGACGGCGACCGGCTGGCGTTGGGCAACACCAACGCCGGCGACGGCGAGGTCTACGTCTACGACCGCAGCGGCGACCAGCCCCGGCTCGTGGACACGATCACCGCGCCCGACGGGTTCGCCAACGTCGGCGAGGCGCTCGTGTACCAGCACACCGCAGACGGCTGGACGCACCACGCCACGCTGTCCTCGACGGACCCCGGATCGATCGAACGCTTCGGCTCGGCGCTCGCCCTCGAGGACGGCACGCTGGCCGTCGCAGAGCCCGAGGACGCGCCCGACGGGTACGACTCCAACGGCGCCGTCCACGTCTACGAGGCCGCCAGCGACGGCTGGGCCCACCAGACCAAGCTCACGCCGCCCAACGATCCCGACAAGGAGCGTCTGGGCTACGAGATCACGCTCGAGGACGGGTTCCTGTACGCCGGCGCCCCCGAAGACGAGACCAACGCCGGCACCGAACGGACCTACGCCGGCGCGATCTACGTGTACGAGGACGGCAAGACGGGCTGGGCCAACCAGCAGACGATCACGGCGCCCGAGGACAGCGACGCCGAGCAGTTCGGCCGCGCGCTCGCCGTCGACGGCGACCAGATGATCGTCGGCGCGCCGGGTCCCCAGGCCTCCGTGTGCTGCAGCCCGCTGCCCTCCAGCCAGGACGGCGACGCGTTCGCGTACGCGCTGCAGGCCGGCGGCTGGCAGCACCAGGCCGACCTCGAGCCGGCCGTCTCCGCGCACGGCAGCGTCGGCTTCAGCGTGGCGCTCGACGACGGCACCGCCTACGTCGCCTCGCCGGCCGAGACGGCGACGGTCGTGGCCCACGATGGCCAGCTCCTCGCCACGGCGCCCGGCGCCGACACGAACGCCCACAACGCCGGCGCCGTCTACCTCTTCGGCGACCCCACCTCCGACGACGGCTCCGAGGACAGTCAGACCACCAGCCCCTGCACGTCGCCCGCCGACGGCGTCGAGGCCTGCAACTACGACGACGACCCCCAGCCCGAGTACGTCGAAACCACGGGCGAGATCGAGGGCGTCGGGTCCGCCGAGGTCAGCTACTTCGGCCAGGAGTACACCGGCTGGATGTTCCACGTCGCCCACGTCCAGGTGGCCCCCGACGACGACCTGCCCGGCGGCGAGAACGACCTCGAGGCCTCGTTCCTCTGCCAGGGCCCGCCCACCGACGGCCCGCCCTGCAACGAGGCCGACGCCCAGGTGCTCTACCGCGAGGAGCCCGGCACGGCGCCGCCGCTGCGCGTCGACGCCGAGTGCAACTGGTTGTCCGTGAACGAGGGCTCGCTTTGCGGGAGAGCCCGCGCCAGCGGCACCGCCAACGTCGCCGACGTCGGCGCTGACGCCTCGGCCACGTGCGGGGGCTTCTTCTCGCCGTGCCCGACCCTGCTCCGCGTGCTGGCGTCCCTGCAGACGCCCGCCGGCGGCCAGGAGGTCGGGGCCGTCACCAGCGGCGGCGCGGCCAGCGTCTGCCTGGACGGGCTCGCCGAAGCCGGCTGCCAATCGGCACCCTAGCCTGCCGGACTGGGTTCGTCGAACCGCTCGCGGGTCTGAGCGTGTCGTGAACGCCGCTGGCATCGAGACGATCGACGACTTGGTCAGCTTGGATCTCGGGAGTGCGAGCGTCGACGGGCTGCTCCCGCGTTTCCAACCGGGACCACGGGGGCCTCATTGACACGAACTTCCACACGATCGATCTGAAACGACCTGAGCACCCACCGATCCCCGTAGGCCTTCTCCAACGCCCGCGTCCTCGACGCGTAGTGAATCTTGATCCGGTTGACGCTTGAGTGCTCGGTCCACTCGGCGACCCCGTAGGCGTCGAACCGGTGCCGATGAGGCAGGCGTTGATGCTCCAGTAGCGGGGCAGGTTGGGCGACCACCACGGGAACTTGTGGACCACCCGGTTGCGCAGCCCATCGGCGAGGTTCTCCTTGCTCCGCCAGGCCGTCCCGTCGGGCTTGGGGAACAGGTAGTGAACAGAAATCTCCGGGAAGAGAGCGTCAGAACACCCGGACAGCTTCAGTTTGGCCTCGGGACTCTGCGTAACACCCGGGGTCGGGTCGAGTCTCGAGTCCATGGGAGGTGGCCACCCGTCACGGAGCAGTGGCGCTTCTCCCCGACGGTCGAGCGGTCGGCCGGTGCGGCGTGGCAGACGCCATCCTCGCATGCCTCCCCTTGAGGGACGCCATCCTCGACGGTGAGGTAGAGCCCATCCCTGGGTGAACTCCCCATCTTGGAGGTTTGGATCGTGGAGCTATCGTGGTCCTCGCAGGCGAGATAGAAGGTCTGGTCGTCGCCGCCGTCCTCCTCGGTCCATCCGTTGCAGGATCCCGAACTCGAGGAGCCGGTTAGGTTTGAAGGCCCGCCGGTACATCCTGCCAGGTCGTTGTCATCGTAGCAGGATACGCTTTCTCCGCCACACGAGAACTCCCCCTAGACTGCCGGCTGTGCTTGGGTTAAGCTCTCGCTCGGCCTCAGGCGGTGAAAGCGCGGAGCCGAGACGAAGGAGTAGCCACAGGCTACGTCGATGGCGAAGGCGACAACGCCTGGAAACCTCACAACTTGCAAAGATCGTATCATCGCCGCCTGCGGGCGGCCCCGCCGTGAGGGGGGTCGCGGACACCGCTCCCCCTCGATTTGGTGAACATCTCCTGGCCAACCGCTCGTAGGGGGAGACCGTGGGACCGGAAATGCTCTGGTGCGCCGGTCTGAGGCGGGCCATCTTGCTGTACGAATCGAAGATTCGTACGCAGCCGAGACTGGTCCAGACGGCGGACCGATGCTCGGCCGTTGTCGCCCCCTGAGATCTCGCCCGCCCGGGCGATCTCAGGCACGCCCGAACCCGGCGGGTTCGGACAGCATCCGTCGACAACCCGACTGAGGGGGGTCGCAGCCACCGCCGCCGCTGTCAGGTTAAGCGGGCGGACGGGTCTCGATTGAACAGCCATGCGAACCCCTCGACCCAGGCCTCAACCTCCCCCGGACACCCGTTCGTCGGCCAGCGTCTGCGGAACTGACCGATACGCTCCTTGAGTAGCCCAAACCATGTCTCCACGGTATTGCGCACCCCACCGGACGTGACCTGCCACTCCAGACCGAGCAAGGTGAGCGGCCAGGGGTACCAGACGCCCCGATCGACGTGGATGAACGGCTGATTGTCGCAACGGGCCAACGCGCCCTTGATGAACGCGAGCGCTTCAACGCCGCTTCGGCCCTGGCTGACGGCCACGTGGACGAGTTGCTCGGTGTCCGGGTCGACGGCGGCCCACAGGAACAACTCGTCCAGATGGTCGCCAGCATCCTTGTCGCAGTCCTCGGGCCACGCCTCGCGCGGTTTCTCGATGTGCAGGCTGGTTTCGTCGATGACTAACCGTTCGTGGCGTTGCACGGGTTGCTCGCGGAACAGGTGGCTGGCGCGGCGGTACCAGGCGCTGATGGGAGCATGGGAGACGGGTTCAGCCAACAGCGAGATCAGTTGGCTGGTTCGCCGGCAGCTCAGTCCGGCGTGGTGCAACAACAGAGCCAGGGCGCGGGTTTGGGGTTGTTTGCGGTCGCGGTCGAAAACGTCTTCCTGAACGAGGCGGTGGGTGAGGGTGCCGAGCAGGGCGTTGTTGTCGTGGAACACAGCGGCCCCTGCTCGGCGTTCTTTCTAGTTGTTCCGGTTCGTGTTCGGGTGGACCGGAGGGTCGGAAATTTTCGGGGTTTCCTTCCTCGGGCTCCGCGACCTTGCCTCGCTCAGACCGGCGCGAGAGCGTAAGCAAAACACGTCCGGCAGTCCAGATCTCGTTCGTCTCACCGTCTGAGACCCGCGCGCGAACGTAGAGGTAGGCGTCCCTCGAACAGGCCTCCGTCGTGCTACAGTCCCCGTCGCCGAAGCCCGAATCCGAGCAATCGGGGTCGGTCAAATCGTGGTCCGCCGTCCCCGTCGGTGGGCAAGGGCTCCCACAATCATCACCGTCACCAAGAACATCGCCATCTTTCCGTTCTTCATCTGATCACTGCCGGTTCACCTGGCGCCGTTGCGAAGCTCGAGAACTGCCAACTATGCTCGGAATGCGGTCAACAAGCACCAAGACCCCGGGGACTGCAGTCAAAATTCGAGTATCTATCCACTTTCTTTATCTCGCCCCTCGCGGCTTACCTTCCATCATCGACGACCGACCACCTCCGAACAGTTCCCACGCCGAGGGAGCACAATGAGGAGCTCACTCCGTAGGGTCGCATGCGAGACGCGACGGCACCTGGCCCGGTCCGCCACCCTGAAGCTCGCCACGGCCACCGCCGTCGTCGCCACCGTGCTTGCCTGGCTGCAAGGCGGAGGACTGGAAGCTCCTGTTTTCTTCACCTACTACCTTCTCCCGATGCTTGCCAGCCCGTACGCGGCCTACCGCATCACACAGGATCGACGGCAAGCCACCACGCAAGTCCTCGAAACCAGCCCCCACCTCCGATCCGAACGGCTCCTGGCCCAGGCAACCGCCACCATGGCCGCCCCGGCGCTGGCCATCGTGGCCACGACGCCGGTCCTCTACGGACTGGCCCCGCCGTCCGCCCCCGGCGCCTTCACCGCCCTCCTCCCCCACCTCTCCTGGGCCCTCGCCATCGCAGCCGCCGCCGCAGCCACCGGCCTCCTGCTGGCCCACCTAACCCCCCAACGGCCGCTCCTGGGTCTCGCGCTCGCCTTCGGCGTTCCGCCGCTTTGGTTCCTCTTGGGCGCCATCTACAACAGCGCCGGCGCCCCCGGACCCATCGTCGCGTTCCTCGGCAAGTTCAGCCCGTTCACCTACGTCGACTACATGTGGGTCTCGGTGCCCGTCCCCACCGGCCCCCCGGCCCTGCTCTTGGGGCCGTTGGGCATCGCGGCCTTGTCACTGTCGCTGATGATTCCGATCTCGCTCTGGTTGCAGGACGAGGGAGGATGGATCCAGCCCCTGTCCCGTCGACCGGGCGCCGTGGGCTTGACGGTCGGCATCCTGGCCGCCGGGGCGCTTGGCCTCGGCCTCTGGCCGATCCCCGAGGACACCACCACCGATGAGAGCCCACCCCAGCCGGTGGAAACCACGCAGGCCGGTCTGTACTGGAGCGTCTCCGCACACGAGGTCGGCTTCCCACCTCCGGCCTGGAGCGACGGCCAGCCCGTCGAGGCCCACATCACGGTGGTGGGCCCCCCAAATGCGACCGTCGAGCTCACCAACATCCAGCTCGAAGCTGAAACCCTCCATCTCGAACCTCAAGGGCCCACAGACCGTGCCATCCATCTGAACGAGGTCGGGCCGGACCGGAACAAGAAGTGGAACGAGAGCGGCGGTCCCGCCGGTCGAGCCTCCCTCACCCTCAGCTACACCGCCCACCCGCAGGAACTCTTCGCGCTCACCCCCGCCGAACTCAGCCTCCAAGCCGACGGAAACCCCGCCTCCTTCGATCTCTCCTTCTCCGCGCTCGAATGGGAGACCGACACCGCTCGCACCACGCTCACCTCCCTGGTCACCGTGTCAGCCCTCGTCCTCGCAACCCATCGGCTTCCCGCGAGGTGGAACCGGTGGTGAACCACCGCCGGCTCCTCGCGGCGCTCCGACGCGAGCTGACGCACCGAACGAACCTCGCCAGCCTGGCCGCCTTCGCGGCGATCGCCGCCGCGGCGGGGCTCTTCGCCCTGGCCGAGGCCGGCGCCCGCGTCTTCACCTACCCTGTGTTCCTCGTCCTTCCCGCCCTGACGTGCCCGCTAGCCGCCGCCCGCGTGACCAGCGACCGCGAGCAAGGCATGAACCGGGTCGAGGCCAGCTCCCCGCTTTCCCCCGCCGAAGCCCTCGCCGGCCGCCTGGCCGCGTTCCTGATCCTCCTCTCGGCCGCCGTCTTGCTCGCCCTGCCGGCCCTGTACGCGTTGACCGAGCCCGTCGCCGAGGGAGCCTTCGCGGCCAGCCTGGGCCTGGCCGCCTGGGCCCTGGTCGTGGGAATCGCGAGCTTGCTCGTGGGCGTGCTGGTAGGCCACCTCCACGGGGGCTCCTCGACCGGCGCCCTCTCGGTGGGAAGCGCGATCGTGCTGGCCTGGCTGTTGGTCGCCGACCAGCGCCACCGCCTGCTCGGCCTCGCCGACGAGGGCCCGCAAGCCTTCGTCACCGAGATCATCGTGAAAGCCGACCCGATCGCCTGGGCCTTCCAAACCCAGCACGCCACCGCCCTCGGCCCCCAAGGCAACCACGTTACCGCCCTCGCCTCGCTGCTCGCGCTCGTCGGCTTCCTGCTGGTGACCACGGCCGCCCTCGTCCTCGGGACGCGTCAGGGCGGCCATGATCGCCTCCTCGGCCTGCCCTGGGCCGCCAGCGCCTGGCTGGGTGTCGGCCTCGCGGGCCTGTTGCTCACCCTTGCCACCGTGTCCCTTCCCGCCCCGCTCCTCGAACCCGGTCCTCGAAGTGATCCCGGCGGGGAGCTGCGCCTGCAACTCGACGCCGCTGCTAGGGACCGATGGGACCGCTCGACGCCATTGGAGATCGAGCTCCGCATCACCGGGCCGATCAACCGTTCCCTCACGCTCGAGGAGCTCGAGCTCGCCAGTCCGCACCTGGCCCTCGACCACGACCTGGCGACCCCGGCCGAGATCCGTCTCGACGAACCCGCCGACCCCGAGGCCGAGACGGGTTTCGCCCAGGTGGAGACGACGGCCACGGGTCACCCCACGCGTGTCGCCAGCGGGGTCCCGATCGTGGCCACAGCATCGTTCGAACGCGAAACCGTGCACGCGCGGACGGAGGCCGACGCCACCGACTGGGCCACGCCCGCCGCCGGCGTCCTCCCCGCGACCCTCCTCCCAGTCCTGCTCACCGCCTGCCTGTTCGTTTTCGGCCCCCGGAGGTGGAACCGATGGTAGACGCCACGCCCGCGATCCAAACAGTCCAGCTCACGCGCCGCTTCGGCGACCTCGAAGCCGTCAGCCAGCTCGACCTCGCGATCCCGCAAGGCGAGGTCTACGGCTGCCTGGGCCTCAACGGCGCCGGCAAGACGACGACCGTGCGCATGCTCGCCGGCGCGCTGCCCCCGACCGAGGGCCAAGCCTACGTGCTCGGCCACGACGTGCGAAGCGACCACGCGGCGATCGCCCACGAGGTCGGCGTCGTCTTCGGTGAGAACATCACTCCCGAACCCGGCTTCTCGCTGATCCGCTACCTGCGCCACTTCGGGGGCCTCTACGGGATCGACCGGGACGAGGTGGACGATCGGGCCCGCGAGCTGTTCGACGTGCTCGAACTCCACCCCTACGCCGAGCAGCCGATCCAGGAGCTGTCCGGCGGCAACAAGCGCAAGGTCGAGATCGCACGGGCCCTGCTCCACGGCCCCCGCGTGTTGTTCCTCGACGAGCCCACCCGCGAGCTCGACATCCCCTCCAAGCGGGAGACCTGGAACCTCATCCAGAACCTGACAGGCAACAGCCACGTGACGGTGTTCCTCTCCAGCCACGACGTCCAGGAGATCGCCACCCTGTGCGACCGCATCGGCATCCTGCGCGAAGGGAGGAAGACCTGGGAGGGAAGACCCGCGGAGCTGACCACCGAACAGCGAAGCCTCGTTGACGCGCTTGGGGACCGCCTGGAAGGGCGGAACACCGAGTTCCAGCCGGCGGGACAGGCCTATTTCTCCTCCAGCGGTGTCGCGTCGGCCTGGTCGAGGGCGACGAAGCCTGTTCGGCAACCTCAAGCGTGTGATCGACGGCACGCATGCGAACGCGAGCGATGGGGCCTTGCAGGCCTACCTAGACGTGGTCGGCCACCGGTGCAACCACCGCGCCTTCCTCGCGGATGGGTTCGAGAACGGTGTCGATCGCCTCGCGTCAACGGGCCCGATCCCTCGGGCTGAGATTCGTCAGCGAGGGTGCCGTGGGCCGCAAGCTGACACACCGTCATCAACCAACGAGAGGTTCCCCCATCACGTCCGGCGGTGAGGGGGCCAGTCGGCCTCCCCGTGTCTTTCTTGTTCTCTTCCATGGCCCAGCGGTGGGTCCGATCGGCGGTTGGCTCGGACCGAACGGAACCCCGACATTGAAGCCATGGCACGATTCACAGGGGCTCGGATGGACCAAGGGGCGCGCTCGGACCAGGGGACCGCCGCGGAGACCGACGGCCCGGACAACGGCTCCAGCTCGACGCCCGTCGACGCCGATCGCGAGCGGTCGACGGCGGTGGCCGACACGTCGCTCGTCGACGTCTCCGAAAGCCGGCTGCGCGTCCTCAAAGCCCTGCACGGCACCCGACGGACCGCCAGCGAGCTCGCCCGCGAGCTCGAGCTCAACAAGAGCACCGTGCACGGCTACCTGCAGGATCTCGTCACCGACGGCTTCGTCGAACGCCACGAGGACGAGGACCGGTTGTGGGTGTACTACAGCCTCACCGGGCCCGGCCAGGCGCTCGTCGACCGCGACAAGCTCGAGCTCGTCGTCGACCTCGGGACGTTGACCGCGTTCCTGGCCTCGGCTGCGCTCGCCATCTACGAGCTGTTCCTGGTCGACCCTGGCCCCTCGACGTCGGGTACGCTTGGCGGCCCGACCGGAGCCTGGGCCGGCTCGGAGTGGACGGCGATCGCCTACGCGGGGCTCGTCGGCCTCGCCCTCGTCGGGCTGGGGGCTCGGGTGTACCTGCGCCGGCGGCCGATCGGCTCGGCCTGAAAGCTCACGTCGGGCGACCGGTCGGCGTTCCCCCCTCGTCCACGCCCTCGACCTTGTTCGCGAAGTACGGGCCGTGGATGTAGGAGCCACCCTGAGGCGGCTGTACGTCGACCACGTTGAGGCCGCCCTGGACGGGGTCCTTCTGCAGGTTCACCGTCGCCGCCAGGTGGTGGCCGCAGTGGTGGCAATCGGCCGTGACGTTGCTGTGCATCCGCTGGTTGCTCTCCGACACGAGCTTGCCTGCCTAGGTGCCGGTCTCGCCGCAGTTGTCGCACCCGAGCTCCACGAGCAGCTCCTCGGTCTCCTCCGGCGGGATCGCGTCTGCTCGCCCGGCTCGAGGATCTCCCCGCGGGCCTCGCCGACGACGGCGATCTGTTCGGGTTCCGCGGGCATGGTGGTCACCGGCGAGGCTTGCTCGGCCCCGCGTGATGGGTGTTGGCGCGGGCGAACATGCACCTCGCGAGCTCGTCAGGAGCGCGGCGGCAACAGGAGGCTGCTGGCGCCGGCGGCCACGAACACCTTGGCGAGGTCGACGGGCACGAACTGGACCACGCCTTGGGCCAGGGCCGGGCCCCAGCCCATGCCGGTGACGGTGGCCAGGCCGACCCAGCCGAGCCCGTAGATCGCGAGCACGCCGACGAGCCCGGTCGCCATGCGGGCCAGGAACGCGGTCGACTCCTCGCGGGACCAGTACCAAAGGAGGCCCGCGACGCCGCACACGAGCGCGCTGGAGACGAGCACGGTGCGGCCCAGGCCCTCGGTGGCCAAGAGGCCGCTCACGCCGAGCAGGCCGACGCCGAACCCGAACAGGACGAGGTAGCCGGCCAGGGCGAGCACGCCCAGGCGGGCCATCGTCTCCTCGCCGGGCCGGTCGAGGTAGCGGCGGGACAGGGAGCCGGCGAGTCCGGCGGCGAGGGGGAACGCGTAGAGGTAGCCGGCCGTGGCCCCGAGCAACACGTCGACGCCGGCGCCGAAGTCCGCGAACACGGGGGCGCCGAGGGCGCCGAGCAGGAGGTAGACGTACATCGAGGCGTACCCCATCCAGGGACCGAGCACCAGGCCCGCCCCGACGACGCCCAGCACTTGGCCGGAGTAGGGGACGAAGGGGTTCCACGGCGCGTAGAAGCGGATCTGGGCGAGCGCGGCGGTGAGCAGCGCCCAGCCGATCACGTACAGGCTCTTCTCGATCCACGCGGCCTCCTCGAGGTGGGCGAGGATGCGGGAGCGCAGCCTCGCGTCGACGTCGGCGGTCTCCATCGCGCTGGGGCGAGCCCTCGAGATGTGAAAACGTTGGTGTTCGGCGTTTCGCGGGCCGTCGATGCTCCGCGAGGCTCGATTGGGGCGCCCGTCGAACTTCCTGCCAGGCCGTCACGCGCGGCCGCGAGGCGCCAGCTTCATGCCGGTCGGCGGGCCTGGCCTGCGCGTGCGCACGCTGACCGCCCACTGCTGGTCGTGCGGGCTGGACTTCACCACGACGATCACCCGCTGCGAGAAGCGGTGCCCCAACTGCGGTTGGCGGCACAGCTGCCACGACTGAGCCAGCAGCTCACCGACACCGTCGCCGGTCCACCCTCACCTTGATAGGGCTCCACGTTCCCTATCGGCCCGATGCGCGAGGCTGTCGTGGCGGTCCTGTTGGTGACGACGGGACTGACGGGCTGCATCGGAGCGATGGAGGATCTCTCCCCGACGAGCGCGTCGGACGCCGTCGAGGACGAACCGACGACCGGGTTCACGGACACCCACGTCTTCGAGGGCGAGTACGTCACCGACGAACCGTACTCGTTGACGCTCGAGGAGGGACCCTTCGAGGCCGGCGAGACGGGCGCGATGTACCTCGAGTCCCAGGTGGACGGCAAGGCGATCGAGATCGGCGTCGTCAAGCCGGACGTCGCCGAGGACGAGCAGGTGCCCGTGGTCGCGTTCGCCAGCCCCTACCTGAACCCGATCCACGGGCAAGACCTGCTCGAGCTGCGCCCCCGGCTGACCGAGAACTTCGTCCACCACGGCTACGCCGTCGCGTTCGTCGCGGTGCGCGGCACCGGCGACTCGGGCGGCTGCAGCCACCTCATGGGTCCCGTCGAGCGCTCGGACGTGTCCCAGGCCGTCACGTGGCTGGGCGAGCAGGACTGGTCGAACGGCAACGTCGGCATGCTGGGCGTCAGCTACGACGGCTCCACGCCCTGGGAGGTGGCCGCCGAGGGCAACGAGCACCTGGCGACGATCGTCCCGATCAGCGGCGTCAACGACCCCTTCCAGCTGATGTACACCAACGGGTCGGCCGAGTCCCGCGGCGCCGCCGTGCTCAACGGCGCGTACTACGCCTACGGGTTCGGGATCGACAACCCCACCGAGGGCCGCAGCGCGGAGCGCACGATCGACGGCGCGCTTTGCCCCGAGGCCAAACGGGGCCTGGCCGCCTCGCTGCACAGCACGGCCACCGGCGAGCGCGACCCGACGGGGTACTGGGCCGAACGCAACATGCGACCCCTCGTCGAGGAGAACTACAACGGCTCCATCTTCCTCGTCCACGGGCTCCAGGACTGGAACGTCGATCCCGGGCACGCGATGCCCTGGGTCCACGATCGGCTCGACCACGAGCAGGATCTCAAGGTGAAGTACTGGCTGGGTCAGTGGTTCCACGCCTGGCCCGACGGCGACTACCTCGACCAGCCGACCCGGCGCGTGGACTTCGCCGAGGTCCTGTTGCACTGGTTCGACAGCGAGCTCAAGGGCGAGGACGTGGACCTCGGCCCCAAGGTGCAGGTGCAGGACAGCACCGGGCAGTGGCGGTCGGGCGACCACTGGCCGCCGCAGAACGCCACCGAGCGGACCCTCCACCCGACGGCCGAGGGCGAGCTGGCCGAGGCCAACGACACCGACGAGGGCACGGTCACCGTGGGACCCAGCGCCTCGCCGGCCTCCAACCAGCCGCTCGCCTACCAGGGCGACGCGGCCTCCCAGATCCCCTGCGAGGGCTGCGCCGAGTTCCGCACAGGGGAGCTCGACGAGCCGGTGCGCTTCGCCGGCACGCCCACGTTCCACGCCGACGTGACCCCGACCGGTCCCGGCGGCTACCTCTCCGCGTTCCTCTACGCTCAAGAGGGCGGCGAGTACACGCGGCTGGGCTGGACGTCGATGGACCTGCGCTTCCACGACGGCGGCGACCAAGCCCAGCCGGTCGTGCCCGGCGAACGCGTCACGGCGAAGATGCAGTTCGAGCCGCTGGACGCCGTCGTGCCCGAGGGCGCCCAGCTGGTGCTCGTCGTCACCGAGGGCGGCCACGCCGACCGCGTCAGCACGAGCGCGCCGGCGCCGGTCCAGCTGCACGTCGGCGCCGACGTCTCCCCGCTGACGATGCAGACGTTCACCGTCAGCGAGGAGGACACCTTCGCCTCGCCGGCCGAGTAGCCCCCACGGCGAGCCAACTCGGCTGCCGGCAGGCTCGCCCGGGCCAGGGGCCCGAGGCTCAGACCTGCTCGACGGTTACCGTGTCGCCGATCCCGGGATCGCCCGGTGACCCCCCGCTCACGATCGACCAGGCGAGCACGCCCCCGGTGACGAGACCCGGCCGCGGTCGCGTCGGTGGCCGCGCCGCTGCCGGCCCCGCGCCTGGTCGAGCCCTCGCCGGTTCTGGTCGTCTTCGAACCACGCGCTGGACCTGTACGACAACCTGCTCGGGTGCTCGCCGGGGCCTTGGCCTACGCCCGCTGGGGACCCAGCGCGTCCGTGGACGCGTGAACTAGGAGGCCTGGGTCGGGGCGGACCCGCCGCCGGGCAACAGCTCGGCCGGGTCGAGATCGTAGGGCTCGGGTGTGGGGACCTCGACCTCGTCGTCGTAGGTGAACGAGTAGACGCCCGTGTTCGCGTCGAAGGTGACGAGCGTGGGCTCGTCCTCGTCGACCACGAACACCTCCTCGAGGTTCGGGATCCACGAGTAGCTGTACGACGAGTCCGGCAGCGGGGCTTCCTTCGCGGGCACGTAGACGCCGGCCGAGTCCAGCATCTGGACGTCCTCGGGGCTGCCCTCGGGCACGTCGGAGAGGTCCACGGCCCACACGCCGCCGTGGTACATCGAGATGAACAGCGTGTCGTCGTGCTTGTCCATGTAGTGCGGCGAGAACTGCAGGCGGCCCTCCCAGGTCACCTCGTCCGGTAGCGTCCACGCGGCCACCGGCTTCGGGTCCTCGGGGTCGGTCGTGTCGAGCACCCAGACGACGCCGGTCGGCGCGTAGTCGGCAGGGCTGCCCAGCTCGGGGCCCACGGTCGTGTAGTGCGTCCCGTTGACCAGCTGCTCGTAGGGCTCCAGCGAGTGCAGGTTGTGGACGCCGGGGTCCTCGGGCCCGATGTCGGTCCAGGTCGACAGCTGTTGGGGGGCGCGCGGGTTCGAGAGGTCGACGAGCTCGATCTGCGGGCCGGCCGAGAGGTAGCCGACGAGCTGACCCGTCTGCGGGTGCTCTTGGATCCAGGCGTCGGTGTGACCGCCGAGGTAGTCGGCGTGGTCGGGGTTGGGCTCGGCGACGTAGGTCGACAGCGGCTCGATCGTCGGACCCTGGGGCCCCTCGGCGATCTGGGTGAAGTAGTACTGGCGGCCGCCGTGTACCAGCGACTCGGTGACGCCGACGAGCCAGTCCCGCTCGCCGACGTCCTCCGAGAAGACGCTGTGGCCCAGGCCGGCCATCGGTCGCTGGTCGGCGATCTGCGGCTCGGACGGGTCGGAGAGGTCGACCAAGAGCAGGCTGACCGGGCGGGGGACCGGGTCCTGGTGGTCGGTCTGCGTGATCTCGATCGGCTCGCCGCCGCAGGGCTGGAAGTAGCCCAGCGGCTGATCGGCGGCGACGTCGGCCGCCGGCGCCGGGCTTTGCTGGGGGTAGGAGGTGACCAGGCCGACGTTGCCCTCGGGCGTCACCGCGACGTCGTAGATCAGCGTGAACGTCAGCCACAGCTCGCCGATCATCTTGGGATCGGTCGGGTCGGAGAGGTCCGTGATCACGATGCCGCGGCTGTCGGCGGCCTTCTGGGCGCCGATGCGCTCGCCCTCGTCGGGCTCGTTCACGTCCGCGCACGAGGACCCGCCGGGCGAGGTGCCCTCGGCCTCGGTCACGAGCGGGTCGTGCCCGATCGTCTCGAAGTTCTCGGTCGTCAGATTCGCGTGAGCGTCGCGGTCGGTGTGGTCGTGGCCGTCCTCGAGGGCTTGGCTCGACCACAGGATGTCGTCGGGCTCCTCGTCGGTCGAGGCCCGCCGGACGTCACCGTCGGTGCCCACGCATCCGGTGAAGGCTCCGGCGACCATGAGCAGGGCAAGGGCCAGCGCGCGTCGCATCGACGGTGTGTGAGGTTGGCACTACTTGGGCTTGACGCCGGTCGAGCGGGTCGGGTGCCCGTTCAGGACCCGAACGAAACGTCCGATGTCTCGAGGGCTCGGAGGGCCAGGCCAGCGCTTCGACCAGCTGCCGGCCGCGCGTGTCGAAGGGGTGTCCGAGATCGCCGACGGCGACCCACCAGGCGAAACGGGGATCGACGCCGGCTAGACTGCCGGTCTTGTTTTGCTTAGGCTCTCGCGCCGGTCTCGGGAGCGTGGCACGGTCGCCGAGCCCGCGGAAACCAACCCTCGAGGGTTGTCGACGGACACTGCCCGGATCAGAGAGTCGGGCGTGCCTGAGACCGCCCGGACGGGCGAGATCTCAGGGGGCGACAACGAGATTGCCCGCCGCAGACCGGCGCACCAGACCATTTCCGGTCCCACGGTCTCCCCCTACGAGCGGTTGGCCAGGAAATGTTCACCAAATCGGGGGGGGGGAGCGGTCTCCGTGACCCCCCCCTCACGGCGGGGCCGCCCTCAGGCCGGTGACGACGCGAGATTCCCCACGTCCGCGGGTTGCAAGCGTTGTCGCCGTCGACCTCGAAATGCCCTTCGGGCGAGGGTCTGTAGTTGTGTC
>PXUB01000035.1 GCA_003009755.1 Thermoplasmatales archaeon SW_10_69_26 | reverse complement strand
GAGGGTCGGAAATTTTCGGGGTTTCCTTCCTCGGGCTCCGCGACCTTGCCTCGCTCAGACCGGCGCGAGAGCGTAAGCAAAACACGTCCGGCAGTCTAGGTCTTGACGGCCGGGACAGTCACGGCACCTTCATACCTCGCGGGCTGTATACCTGAGTCGATGCAAGACCTGGGTCTAGACGACCTCGCCCTCTCGGCCGAGACGCAAGACGCGCTCGACCGGTTCCTGGCCGAGGCGCAGGAAGCGTTCCCGGAGAAGCTCGACCACGTCGTGCTCTTCGGGAGCGTGGCCCGGGGGGAGGCCAGTGCGTCCAGCGACGTGGACCTGTTCGTCGAGTGGGACGGTCCCGAGGGCGAGGCGATCCGCTCGCTGGTTCCCATCACAACGCGGATCCGCCTCGACACGTGCGTCGACATCGCCGTCCACCCCGTCTCGCCCGAGCGCCTGGAAACCCTGCGCGACGCGAACACGTCCTTCTACCGCAACGTCCAGCGGGACGGTGTCGGCCTCGCCTGACGAGGAACGCCTCCTGCTCGCGTCTGCCCGGGATCGCCTGGCCGCCGCTCGAGACATGCAACGCCTTGGCCATCGGGACGACGCGGTCTCTCGAGCCTACTACGCGATTCACCACGCGGCCCGAGCCCTAATCGTCGAGGAGCGCGAGCCCCCGCAGACCCATCGGGGTCTCGTTCACGTGCTCCACGAGGAGTTCCACGGCCCTGATCTGCTCTCCATCGAACACCTCGAGGCACTCACCGAGGCGCAACGTCTCCGCGAGGTCAGCGACTACGACCCGAGTTTCGAACCGACGGAGGAGGACGTGGAGGCCACGGTGGTCGCAGCGGAGAGCTTCGTGGACAAGGTGGCGCGACTGTTGGCGGATTGACTGCCCCGAGGTGTGCTTCGACCCGTGGCGAACCAGCCCGAACCCCGGGGCGGGGGCAGGCGGCTAACGGCGGGGTCCACGCGGGGTCCCCGACGGTCGCTCGGTCGATCGACGAGGAAGAGCCCCGCAACGCGTTGCCCAGCGTTGAGCGCCGCGAGGAGGCCGACGAGCACGCCTCGTCGAAGCCCGAGGACGTCTTCGACGCGACGAGCCTGGCGTTGACCCAGGCGGGCGAGGGCCGCAGCGGTCGATGGACGTGTTGAGTGCCGAGCAGGAGGAGCGCGTTGATCCGTCGATCCCGACCCCGGCGGGGTCGAGGGTTGCGGGGAGTGTTGGGTTGCGGTGAAGCACGATCCCCTCTCCGCGCAAGCGTCCGGACCTACCTTTCAGCGCCCTCCTTGGAAGACCACCTACCGCCTCGGCACCGGGGAGGCATACGGGGGATCCCTTGAGTCAATTGCAGACGGCGTCCAGATCTCGTGCAGGACGGAGGCCGGCTCCTCCAGATGGAGGATGCCCAGAAGCTAGCATCAGATCTCCTCTCCCACCAAGCCAGAGCGCGGCCATCCCTCGAAGACGGTGACGTGGATTGTCCCGTTGCGCCACTGCCCGTCCTCACTCTCGTCGGCCCGTTGGCTGTAGGTGAGCGTGACCTTCTCACCCGGATCGAGGGATCGTTGGCCGTCCACGTTCACCGTTCCGCTGTCCTCGACGGAGACATTGAACGTTCCGTACGCCCCGAGCCTGACGGTGGCCTCGGCATCATCCGGCCGGAGTTCGTACACGACCGGACAGCCAGAGGGTTCCCGGAAGTAGTCGAAGGCGATTATCCGGTCGAGGTCGTCCGCGTCGTCGATCTCGTAGGCTTCGGATCGGTAGCGGAGGTGCTGGCGGTCGGGGCTGACCTCGTGATCGAAGAGGTAACTGCAGGACTCATGTTGGGCCTGTTCAGGCTCAAGCCTCTCCTCACCGTGAACCCAGATGAGGCTGTATGTCGTCTGCCCGACGCAACCGGGTATGAGGCTCGCCGAGAGCAAGACGAGAGCCAGCAACAACGGGCGAGAGACGCTGACCTTCGACGAACCATTCGTGCCCCCAACAGACATAATTGAAATCCTGCCGTGTGATGTAATATTAGTAGCCCGGAGCAGACTCATAACGCCACCGATACTATGGCAGGTTATCTCCGCCTCTCCTTGAAGAACGAAGAGGCGGCCGGGCCCGTCCCCGCGGCCGGCATCGTCGCACTATACGTCTTCGTGGCCATGATTATGTGGCCGATGGGGCCCCTCACCGCTCGATCCTCCCTACTTGGGGCTCGATCGTCGGCGTCGGCCGGATTATAATCTGGTTGTCGATGTTCGCCGACGTTGACAGAGCAAGAGCGGGCGATACATGAGGCAAGGCCAGTGGGCGGGTGCTGGGAGTTCTTCACTCTCGGCGTCGGCTACGACTGGCCCCTTCGGGGGTGCACGGGGCCGGCGTTCTTCCCGGACGGCGCTGAAGCCCCTCTTAGCAGCCCTTATCCATAGAGTGTCGACATGTCAACCCTCCTTGCGCGATCGCGTCGAGGACGCGGACACGGGCGCGGGGATCAGCGAGGACAAGCTGCTCGAGCTCGCCGAGTGGACCGACAAGAACGTCGAGGAGGTCTGGAGCGGGTTCACCCTCATCGCCGACGCCCTCGGCCCCGGACGCGCCGACGAGCTGGATCTCGATCGGCCGTGGACAAACCTTCTCTACGGGCACAGTGCTCTGATCGCCCGTGCCCCACAACCTGCTCGTCACGGGCGAGCCCGGCGTCGGCAAGTCGACCGCGGTGGACGAGGCGGCCTCACGGTTGCGCGAGCACGGCTACGAGGTCGGCGGGCTCGTCTCGCCCGAGATGCGGGACGCCGAGGGCCGGATCGGCTTCCGGATCGTGGACCTGGCGACCGGGCAGGATGCCGTGATGGCCCACGTCGACCGCGAGGAGGGACCCTCGGTCGGCAAGTACCGGGTCGACGTGGCCGCGGTCGACCGCATCACCGAGCAGGCGTTGACGGCGGCTCGGGAGGAGGCCGACGTCGTGCTCGTGGACGAGATCGCGCCGATGGAGGTCGAAAGCGAGCTGTTCGTGGCGGGCGTGCGGGCCTGCCTGGACGTCGGCCAGCCGCTGGTTGGCACGGTGCACCAGCGCTCCTCGCGCGGGTTCCTGGGCGAGGTCAAAGACCGGGACGACGTGACCCTGCTCGAGGTGACCGAGGCCACGCGCGAGGCGATCCCGACCCAGCTCGTGCAGCGCGCCGTCGAGGCGCTCGAGGACGCGGAGCTCTAGCCCACGACCGTCGCGCTCTCGTCCTCGCTTGCGTTCTGTAGGTCCACGAGCGGGTCGAGCACGCCGCCGGTGAGGCTGGGGCCCTGCTCGAGCACGGCGATCCGGTGCAGGTCGTTGGTGGATTGCTCGCCCTCGGGGCAGGCGTCGCAGCCGTCGGTGTAGGCGATGTAGGGCCGGCCCTCGTGGAGCACCATCCCGTTGAAGTCCAGCAGGTTGCGGCACTCGTTGCCGCCGCCCTTGAGCCAGATGCAGCCGCGCTGCACGGGGTCCTCGTCGGGCGTGAGCTGGATCGTGGTGAACGTGGGCTCCTCGGTGAGCGCGTCCGCGGTCGTCGTCAGGTACAGGTGCCAGTTGGCCTCCTCGCGAGCGTAGCTGGGCTCGGGGCGGTCCCACTGGGAGACGTCGTCGGTGGTGCCGAGGTAGGCGAAGGCGACGTGGCCTTCGGCGCTGGCGTCGACGAGCGGGAGAACGGTCATGTTGACGCCGGGCGGGCTGACGGCGATCGGGTCGGTGAACGAGGTGCCGCGGTTCTGGCTGACGGAGACGTGCATGCGCCCGTCGCCGCCGGGGCTGAACAGGTAGACGTTGCCCTCCTCGTCGGTGGCGACGTCGCTGTCGATGGCGAGGCCGCTGTACATGCCGTTGTCGGTCTCCCAGGTTTTCTCCCAGGAGGACCCGCTGTCGTGGCTGACGGCGATCTCGGTGCCGGTGCAGGTCGGGCTGGCGAGGTAGGCGGTGCCCTCGGGGCCAACCTCGACGGGGCCGTTGATGCCGCTGGTGCACGGGCTGGGCTCGAAGACGCGGGCGCTCGTCGTGAACGTCTGCCCGCCGTCGCGGCTGGTGTGGACCCAGGTGCCGTCGGCGTCGTCGGCGGCCTCGGCGGGGGCGTCGGCGGTGTTGCGGAAGGCTCCGGGACCGGTCGTGATCTTCTGGTGGTCGTGGGCGGGGAGGCCGCAGCCGGCGATCGGGTTCGACATCCAGGAGTCGCCGTTGTCGTCGGTCCAGGCGAGGTGGCTGCAGGCGACGTACAGGGGCCCGTTGAAGATGCGGTCGGTGTCGGGATCGACGTGCATCCAGGGGTCGAGGTTGACCTTGGGGTTGTGCACGGTCGAGCCGATCTGCTCCCAGGAGCGGCCGTGATCCTCGCTGATGACGAGGCTCTCGTCGCCCGTGCTGGGGTTGGAGACGATCGCGCCATCCGAGGTGACGCCGATCTCGGGCTCGGAGGCGTCGTAGCCGGTGTCGATCAGGCGCGCGGCCACCTCCTCGACGTCGGGCTCGGTCAGCTGGTCGGCTCGGTGCCCGACGACCTCGGGCACCCCGGTGCCGGTGTCCGGCTCGTCCGCGGTCGACTCGCTCTCGATGTCCTCGCTGGTGCCCAGGCAGCCGGCGAACAGCGCCAGGCATGCCACGGCGACCCACAGCCACCTGCTTCCCATGGGAGGGCCACGCTAGGGACCTGGGAAGAACCTTCGGGGCCAACGCCTGGGAGGAACGCGGCTCAGGGGGGCACGCCGACGGCGGCCTCGCCGCTGTCGAGCTCGATGCCGATGTCGTCGAGGACGCGGCGGACCTCGCGGTGCTCGCCGCGGTCCATGACCATCGCGCGGGCGTCGGCCAGCAGGTCGACCGCGGCCTCCTGGCGGCTGCGTTCGACGGAGGTGGCGACGAGCCAGCCGGTGAGCGTGCCGGCGATGACGACCGTGCCGGCGTGCTCGCGCATGCCGCGGGAGATGCCGGCGCCGGCGAGGGCGTCGCCGACGAGGAAGACAACCGCGGCGACGACGGAGAGGACGAGCGCGACGGTCAGCCGCTGCAGGAACGCGGTCCGCGACCAGTGGTCCTCGGGCACGCCCCAGGCGCCGGCGAGCGAGCGCTCGAGCGCGTAGGCAGCGTGGGCGGGCACGCGGACCTCGTCCTGTTGGGTGACGAAGCCGGCTCGTTCGACGGCGCGGGCCGGCAGCCTGATTGCGCGGTCGCCGACGGCCAGGTGCGCGGCCGGCGGCAGCGCCCAGCCGGCGCGGCGGTCGGCCCACGCCTGGGCGAGCGCGGTCACGAGGTAGCCGGCCAGCAGCGTGCCGGCGACCACGCTGAGCAGCACGAAGATCCAGGGCCCGCCGAAGATCATGCCGCCGATCGGGGTCGCCATGACGAGCATCCCGAGCGCGCCGACGAGCAGGAGGCCGG
Source organism: Thermoplasmatales archaeon SW_10_69_26 (assembly GCA_003009755.1). GTDB lineage: Archaea > Thermoplasmatota > SW-10-69-26 > SW-10-69-26 > SW-10-69-26 > SW-10-69-26. The sequence continues at coordinate 21,964 of PXUB01000035.1, read as the reverse complement.
GGATCGCGATCGGGGCGAGTTGACCGAAGGAGGCGGGCGCTCGCATCGCGAAGGACACGAAGGATCGCCAAGGCCACGAAGGGCCTGTGACTCGCCGCCGGGCGGCGTTGTCACGGCAGCTGCTCCCCTTTGTGCCCTGGCGTCCCTTCGCGTACTTGGTGGTCCCCCCCCGTTTCTTATCCTTACAGCGCGGGCTGAGCTTGCCCGTGGACTCTTGAACGACGAACCCGATGGCGGGGCAGGCCGATGGGTGAGGACACGATCGAGGTGCACCGGACCAGCGACGACGAGCTGATCGAGTCGCTGGTGCCCGACCACCCCCACCTGACGCGCCCCCTAGCCGATCGGGAGACCAAGCAGTTCATCGTGGCCCGGCGGGACGGCGAGCCGGTCGGGACGTGCTGGGTGCGGGACATGGCGGCGCGGACCGGCGTCTTCGGGGGCCTGTGGGTCGAACCCGAGGCTCGCGGTCGCGGCCTGGGCGGCCGCGTGATGGATGCCGGGCTGGCCGAGATCGCCCTTCACGGCAACCGGATCGGGATGCTGGGCGTCCATCTGGACAACGAGGAAGGGCTGGCGCTGGCTCGGTCTCGCGGGTTCCACACCGTCAGCTTCGTGCCGGGGCGATCGACGTCGGTGGGATCGGTGATCGGGGACTGGGTCGAGCGCGCCTCGCCGTTGCCGTTCCCCGACCGATCGACGCGGCTCATGGCGGTGTGGTTGGGCGAGGAGCGGTTGAAGCACCGGCCGGCGCCGGAACCCTCCGAGCTGGAGCAGACGGCCGGCGGGACGAACGGTGGCCCGGAGACCCCCGAGCCCAGCCCCGTGGCGGCCGAGGAACCCGATCAGTAGCTGTTCAGCGTCGACCGCTTGTCGATGTGCTCGCGGGCCGAGGCCAGCAGGTCCTGCATGTCGTCGAAGGTCAGCCGGTCCTGGGCCTCGTCGTAGGTGAGCCAGGCCATGTCCACGTGCTCTTGGGGGCTGCCGAGCTCCAGTTCCTCGGTCTCGGTGCGGGCGAGCAGGAAGTCCACGCGCTTCTCGACGGTGTTACCGCTCCGCTGGAAGTGGTAGATGACGTGGTCCCGGAAGTCCTCGTCGAAGGTCAAGTCGGAGACACCCGTCTCCTCGATCGCTTCGCGACGGACCGTGTCCTCGATGGATTCACCCTCCTCGATGTGGCCTTTGACGAAACCCCAGTGACCGCTTCGGTACTTCAGGAGGAGGTATCGCCGGTCGTCGTCTACGGGCCGGTAGACGACGGCGCCGGCCGAGCGTTCGTCGGGCATCCCTTAGGACAGGCTGCCCCGTCCCTGGAAACGCTTTCGGTCGGTACCAGGGGGTCGCAGAGCTGGTGGACCGCCCAGACCCGCGGTGACGGGGCCGGCAAGCCAACATTCACCATGCCTGGGCCCAGATGGGCTCGCGATGCCCGAAGAGCGCGAGTTCCTGGATCCCCAGAAGGCCAGCGACGACGACTACCGCCAGCTTTTGTCGGACGAGGCGTACCGCGTGACGCGTGAGGCGGGCACCGAGCACGCCTTCAGCGGGAACCTGTACGACGAGAAGCGCGAGGGCACCTACCGCTGCATCTGTTGCGGGACCGAGCTGTTCGACAGCGAGGACAAGTTCGCATCCGGGTCGGGCTGGCCCAGCTTCACCCGGCCCGCCGTCGACGACCACGTCGGCGAGCGCAAGGACACCAGCGCCGGCATGGTTCGGACCGAGGTCGTCTGCGTTGCCTGCGATGCCCACCTCGGCCACGTGTTCGACGACGGGCCCGAGCCCACCGGGCTGCGCTACTGCATCAACTCGGCCGCGTTGGCGTTCGAGCCGAGCGAGTGAGGCCAGCCCCGCCTACGGGGAGTGGATCTCGGAGAAGTCTAGGTCCTGCCACCAGTCGTTGAAGCTCTTGTCCTCGAGAGCCTCGATGAGCCGCTTGGCGCTGTCGGTGGTGAGCATCTTGCGGGTGTCCTCGATCCAGGCCTCGGCGGCGACGTGGCCGTTCTCGACGTACTCGCGGGCCGTGATGGCCGCCTCGAGCTTGTCGGCGTCCTTGGCGATCACGCCGGCCTCGGTCGTCCCGTGCTCGCACTCGTCCCAGAGGTCGTAGATCTCGTCGCCCAGTGCGCCGAACTCCTCGAGCTGGGCCTCGGCGGCCTTGTCCTCGGCGCGCCTCGTGTAGAGCTTGGCGACGTGGTCGAGGTCGGTCACGCGGGCCTCCCCGATCTCGTGGAAGACGATCATCGTGCAGATCCGCTCGGGTTCGGGATGATCCTCCATGCAGGCCAGGATGTAGGCGAGCTGGGCAGCCCGCATGTTGTGGTCGGCGACGGACTCGGGGTCCTCGACGCCGGCGCGGAACCAGCCGGTGCGAGGCAGGCGCTTCAGCTGGCCCATCTCGAACATGAAGTCCAGCACGGCGTCCTCGTCGAACTCCGCCATCGCGGAGGCCAAGGCGGGAGGCCGGTATGACGTTGGCGGCGGCCAGCGGTGCGCTCACGGCGGCCGCGGACCACACAGAGACACGGAGCCACGGAGGCGCAGAGAAAGACGGGCTCCTTCGAGGACCCCACTAAACTGCCGGACGTGTTTTGCTTAGGCTCTCGCGCCGGTCTCGGCAGACCGGGCACGGTCTGCCGAGAGGACGAGCCCGGAGGGCTCGTGCGAGGGAGCGAGGCAAAAGGAAGCAAACCTGGATGGTTTGCGACGGACGCTGTCCGAACCACAGGGGGTTCGGACGCGCCGGAGATCGCCCTCGGGCGAGATCTCCGGGCGCGACAAAGAGATTGGGCGCCTCACGCCGGCGCCAGAGACGGCCGCCGGCCGTCTGTGGTCCGCCCGACCGCGACTCGCGGTCGGACGCTCACGGGATCGGCCCGTCCCTGCCCGATCCCGCGACGCGTACGGATCGCGCGGATCCGCGCGAGCACCCGAGCCCTCCCGGGCTCGGGAAGATCTTCGATCCGTGCTGCGCCTCCACGTGAGGCCGTCCTCAGGCGGCGATGATGCAATCCTTGCAGGTTGTGACTTTTTCCAAGCGTTGTCGCCTTCGACATCGAAGTAGCCTCCGGCTACTCCTTCGCCTCGGCTCCGCGCTTTCACCGCCTGAGGCCGAGCGAGAGCTTAACCCAAGCACAGCCGGCAGTCTAGGTGCCCGCGGCGAGGAGGTCGTTGAGGCCCTCGGCGCTGTCGGAGAACGCTTCGTCTTGGTAGAAGCCGTCGTAATAAAACGCCGACCAGCTGGCCCCCGTTTGCAGGCGGAGGTCCTGGTCGGGGTTCTCGGCGTCGCCGGGGATGACGATCGAGAGCTCGACCGGGACGGTCTGGTCTTGCGTCGAGCAGTTCGAATAGCACCGCTCTTCGATCGGCGCCAGCCGGACCCGCTCGTAGAAGCCGTCGGCGTTGAACGCACGGAGGGAGGCGCTAGCGTCCTGTCGGAGGTTGTCGACGCCGTTGAAAGTCTTCGAGGATAGCTCGCCGGTCATCTCGAGGCGGACGGCGGTGTCGGTGGCCACGATCAGCTCGCCGTCGATCACGTCGGCGTCGGCTTGGGTGGGGCCGGCTTCGGCGTAGCCGACGGTGATCGTGTCGCCGGCGGTGGTGCGGTCGGCGACGTCCTGGTGCGGGGTGGCGACGACGGTGACGGGGGAGGCCGACTGGGCCGCGCCGACTCTGGTGCGCTCGTAGCCCTGGACGATGTCGGCGGAGGAATCGACGGTGATCGAGCCGCCGTCGACGAGGGGAGCGACGGTCTCGACGGTGGTCTGGAGCTCGCCGGTGACCGACTCGCCGGCGGTCAGGGACTCGGTGAGGTCCTCGCGGGCGACCAGGTACCCGTTGCTGTCACGGATGACGAGGTCGCCGTCGACGACGAGCTGCTCGTCGGAGGCGAGGGCGGGCGCGTCGATCGTGTAGTCGACCGCGAACGTGGCGCTTCCGACACCGGTCGCGATCCCGCCGTTGGCCTCGGCGGACACGTCCTGGCCTGTCACGGTGATCTCGCCGGCATCGTGCACGAGCGGATCGGCCACGCACAGCTCGGCGGGCCCGGCGTCCGCGCAGATCTCTTGCGCGTTCGCCGCGGTGGGCACGAGACCGACGGTCAACAACAAGGCTCCCAGCAGGACAGCACGAGGTCCTCCCACAGACATCAACAGATCATCATCTGACCATCGGAAAAACGTTCTCGAACGCTGGAGGTCGGTGGCAAGAGCCCGCCCGGTCACCTCACCGACGCTCGTCATCGGTGGCCGGGCGAGCGATGGCCTCACCGGGTCACGTCGGCGGGCGGCGCCGTCGGTGCCGGGTCGCGTTGCCGGGGCTCGCCGTCGCCCTGCAGCGCGAGGTCGCGCTCCACGGTCGGCAGCTCGAGCACGCTGGCCTCGTCACCGAAGTTGAGCACGTTGGGCTCGGGGCTCGGGCTCTGGGGGATGTCGGCGACGCCGTTCTTGTGCACGACGAGCCGCAGCTGGTGGCCCTCGGCGACGTGGGCGTCCATCGGCTCGAACTGCATCTTCGCGGTGACCGGTTCGCCGGGGGTGAGCGTGGCCGGGTCCGTGTTGCCCCCGTCGTGGTAGCGCAGGTCCATCGCGGCCCAGCCCAAGAAAAGCGACTGGCCGTCGGGGTAGACGTCGTACAGCTCGGCGAACAGCCAGCCGCCCTCGGTTGTGGTGGGCGTCACGTCGACGTGCAGCCGCGGCAGACCGGCGATGCGGATGTCGTCGGCGAGCGCATCGGACGTGAACGTGATCTGCGAGCCGGCCTCGCCCGCGTTCCAGTCCGCCGCCGCGCCCGCCGGCGGACCGGCGAGCGCGAACTGGCCCGAGCTGGCCTCGCCGGGCTCGGTCAGCTCGCCGTCGGCGCCGAGCTCGAAGCCCCGCCACTCGGCGTCGTGGGGCGGATAGGCCTCCTCGGTGCGCCAGACGTACAACGAGTCCTCGACCTCGACGCCGAGGAACGGTTCCTCGCCCTCCTCCTTGAGGTAGTGGTCGAACCACTCGAGCAGGCGATCGGCCCAGTCCCAGCGGATGTTGCGGTGCTCGTCGACGCGGTCGGGGTAGGCGTGGTCCCACTGGCCGAGCCAGGCCAGCGTCTCGATGCCTTCGTGGCGCATCTCGTGCGTGAAGGGGACGACCTGGCTCGGGTTCACGTTGTAGTCCTGCATCCCGTGGATGACCCAAGCCGAGCCGTCGTACTTGTCGAGGATCTCGTCGCTGATGTCCCGCGACTGCCAGTAGTCGCTGGAGGCGTCCCCGGTGATGCCGGCCTTCGGTCCGCGGGTCCAGTCCTCGGCGGCGGCCTGCGGGCACAGGGTGTTGATGTAATCGGGCACGCGGTAGGTCGGATCGTCGCTGACGAGCCCGAACGCGTACAGGTAGTAGAACGCCGGCTGGGCGAAGCCGCGCGTCTCGCTGGTCCCGTTCTTGTAGTAGAGGTCGGGGCCGTCGAGCGCGCCGCTGATGGGGACGATCGTCTCCAGGTTCTCGTTGCCGCTGGCGGCGCCGGCCCAGGCGGCCGTGCCGTCGTAGCTGCGGCCGATCATGCCGACGTCGCCGTCGCTCCAGGCCTGCTCGGCGATCCAGTCGACGACATGGTCGACGTCGTCGACGTCCTTGGGGTTCTTGAACTCGTAGCAGCCGCCGGACTCGCCGGTGCCGCGCAGGCTCATGTCGACGACAGCGTACCCGCGCGTGGCGAACCACTGGACCTTCGGCGGGCGGAAGCCCTCCTCGTCGATCCCGTCCAGGAAGTAGGGGCCGCCCTCGAGCACGGTCGGCAGCCGGCAGTCCTCGGGCAGCTCGGTCGCGTTCCAGTCGCAGCCGTCCTTGTCCGGCAGCCAGTACGCGATCGAGACCTCGACGCCGTCGACGCTCTCGACGTAGGTGTGCACCGGTTCGAGCACGTCGTACGTCTGGGGCGTGCTGGGCGAGCTCCAGCCGCGCGTCGTGTTCAGGTCCTCGTCGTCGTCGGCCGTGGGCTCGCTGGCCTCCGCGAGGTTCTCGCTGGAGCCCACGCACCCGGCCATGCCCATCGTCAGCATCGTGACGGCGAGCCCGAGGGCGAGAGCGCGCACGTCAGCGGACCTCCATGTCGTTCAGCCCGGGCGGGGTCGGCTCGGCCAGGGTCTCGTCGCGGTCGATCTGCGGCATGACGAGGTTCACGTCGTCGACGGTGACCGGCGACGGGTCGGGGCTTTGGGGGATGTCCTCGACGCCGTCCTTGTGGAGCACCAACCGCAGGCGGTGGTCCTCGCCGATGTGGGCGTCCATCGGTTCGAACGTGATCTCGGTCTCGATCGGTTGGCCGGGCGTGAGCGTGGCCGGGTCGGTGTTGCCGCCTTCGTGGTAGGCCAGGTTCAGGGCGCCCCAGCCGACGCGCATGCTGACGCCGTCGGGGTAGACGTCGTACAGCTCGGCGAACACCCAGCCGCCCTCGGTCGTCGTCGGGGTGGCCGTGACCTCCACGCTCGGTAGGCCCGCCACGCGCACGTTCTCGTCCAGCGGTTCGCTGGTCCACGACACCGCGTTGTTGGCGGCCACCGTCCCGCTGAGGTCGGTCTCGTGCGTGGTCGGCTCGGCGTCCTCGGGCGGGTAGGTGTCCTCGGTGCGCCACACGTACAGGGAGTCCTCGACCTCGACGGTCAGATCGGGCGTGGGCGCCTGCTCGTCCTCCTTGAGGTAGTGGTCGAACCAGGCCAGGGTCCTGTCGGCCCAGTCCCAGCGGACGTTGCGGTGCTCGTCGACGCGGTCGGGGTAGGCGTGGTCCCACTGGCCGAACCAGGCCTTCGTCTCGATGTCCGGATCCTCCTCCATCGCCTGGTAGAACGGGATCGCCTGGCTGGGATTCACGTTCCAGTCCTGCATCCCGTGGACGACCCACACGGACCCGTTGTAGTTCTCGAGGATCGGTTCCGTGAAGTCGCGCACCTGCCAGTACTCGTCGCTGGCGTCGCCGGTCGCGGTGGCGTAGCCGCCTTGGGCTTGGCCGACGACGACCTCCTCGCAGGCTTGCTCGGCCCAGTGCTCGGCGCGGAAGTCGGCTGCCTCGGCACCGTAGATGGCGCCCATCCCGAACAGGCCCCAGTAGACGACGCTGTGCATGATGGGGCCGCGGGTCTCGCTGGTGCCGTTCTTGAACATGAGGTCGGGAACGCTGAACACGCCGCTGATGGGGACGATCGTCTCCAGGTTCTCGTTGCCGCTGGCGGCGCCCATCAGGGGCGTGGTGCCGTCGTAGCTGCGGCCCATCATGCCGACGTTGCCGTTGCTCCAGGCCTGCTTGGCGGCCCAGGTGATCGTCTCGTCGACGTCGGCCTGCTCGGCCTGGCTCATGAACTCCATGCAGCCGCCGGATTCACCGGTACCGCGCACGCTCATGTGCAGCACGGCGTACCCGCGGGGCACCAGCCACTCGACGAGCGGTGGACGGAAGCTTTTGTCCTCCTCGCCGTCACCCCAGTAGGGGCCGGCGTCGATCACGACCGGCAGCTGGCACTCCTCGGGCTGCTCGCTGGCGTTCCAGTCGCACGCCGGTTTGTCGGGCAAGAAGACGCCCACCGAGATCTCCGTGTCGTCGAAGCTGGTGAACGACGCCTCGATGCCCGGCAGGATCTCGTACCGCCGCGGCTCGGTCGGCGTGCTCCATCCGTTCGTGCTGTCGACGGCGTCCTCCCCGACGTCGTCGACGCGTTGCTCCTCGAGATCCTCGCCGGTCCCGATGCACCCGGACAGACCCATCGTGAGCATCGCGACGGCGAGCAAGGCGACCTTGACCTCCGACATGGGACTCCCTAACAGACCAGCGAGGCCGGCGGTTGAAAAGCCTTCCTGGCGAACGCTTGGTCGAGGCGCTCACAGCGGACGTTCGACGACGATGCGCGCACCCTCGGCCTCCGAGGGGACGGCCTCGATCGAGCCGCCGTGGTTCACCACGATCTCGACATCGAGGACGGAGATGTCCTCCGCTGGCGAGTCCTCGGAGACCGAATCGAGGTATCCGTCGTCCGGCAAGAAGCGGGCGTCTTCGAGGACTTCGAACCCGGCTCCTCAGAGGCAGGCGTGGACGTCGTCGAGGAGACCATCGTTTCGGTCTCGATCGAGCGAGTGCGGAGGACAGAGTGTGGCACAGCAGGCACTGGTGGATACGACGGTACTCTATGCTGCCGCAAACCGGGCGGAGCGAGCTCGACACCAGACCGGCCTTTCCATCGTCAGGAGGACCGACGCAGGTGAGCTTCCCCAGCTCGTCGTTCCCGGCGTCGCTCTCGTCGAGACGATCAACGGCGTCCAACGCGACCTCGGAGCACACAAAGCCGAGGACCTCCTCTCGCGCCTCGAAGCCAGCCCCAGTTTCGAGCTAGCCAACCACGTCAAGGCCGATTGGGAGCACGGTCGCGACACCTTCCGTCGCATCGACGTCCTGTCCCTTGTCGACGCGATGCAGGTCGTGCAGGCTCGCAGGCAGGAGATCCGTTACATCGACAGCTTCGAGCCTGGCTTCGACGTTGTCGGCGACCTCGACCGTCTCGCCAAGCCTGTGAACCCGTTCTCATTTTAGCCGGAGACCGACCCGCGACCCGCAACCGGCGGTTCGTCGGTGAACTTGGCGATCAAGCCACCTCACTTATCTCGGAGACGGTCGGGTGGCGTTGGATGTCCCACCGGCGGTCGGGTCGCGGCGAGCGCCTGCCGAGCCGACACGCTTTTCACGGGGCCTGCGGGTGGCCGGCCTCGGTGGCCACTCCCCCCGAATGGCTCCAGGATCGCGTCGACGCCCCCCGGCACAAGGGTGTGCCCGAGGAGATCCAGGACGCCGTCCGCGAGCACTTCTCCCCCTACGAAGCCCACGAGGACCGTCCGATCGGCACCTACTTCGTACACGAGGAGAAAGGCGAGATCGAGGACCGTTTCGACGCCGTGCTCGCGCAAGCCGAGACCCACGGCTACGCCGCCTCGATCCGTGAAGAGGGCGGCGAACGCATCCTCAATGTCTTCCCTCAGCCCCGCAGCCCCGACCGACGGGAATGGGTGAACTGGGCGCTGTTCCTGGCGACGTGGGTCACGACGACGCTGGCCGGTGCGCTCGCCGTGTTCGGCTACCAGAACCCCGGGTTCTGCTACGAGTGCTACGGCGCTCAGAGCGCGCTGCTGCCGTTGACCGGCACCAGCTTCCTGCTCGGCGGCCTCCTGCAGTTCGCGCTTCCGCTCATGCTCATCCTGGGCGTGCACGAGTCCGGCCACTACCTCGCCGGCCGCAAGCACGGCCTCACGCCCTCGTTCCCCTACTTCATCCCGTTACCGCCGATCTTCGCCGTCAACATCGGGACGCTGGGCGCCTTCATCTCGTTGCGGGAGCCGATCCCCTCGAAGAAGGCCTTGTTCGACATCGGCGCCAGCGGACCCCTCGCTGGGCTCGTCGTCGCCATCCCGACCGTCCTGTTGGGGGGGTTCTTGATGAGCCAGGACCCCGTCACGACCGCCGGCGCCGGCGGTACCGTCATGCTCGGTACGCCGTTGCTGTACGACGCGCTGGCCTGGCCCTTCGCCATCCCCGGGGACGCGATCATCCACCCCGTGGCGATGGCCGGCTGGGTCGGTCTGCTCGTCACCGGCATCAACCTGATCCCCAGCGGCCAGCTCGACGGCGGCCACGTCGCCAGCGCGCTCCTCGACGAGCACGCCCGCACGCTGTCCTACGTCGCCCTCGGCGGCCTCATCCTGCTCGGGCTCGGCATCCCGCCGTTCTCGCCCGACCAGTGGATCACCGGGTACGGCGGCTGGCTCGTGTTCGCGATCTTGATCCTGTTCATCGGCGCCAAGCACCCGCCGACGCTCAACAGCGTCACGCCGTTGGACAAGAAACGCAGCATCCTCGCCATCGCGACGCTGCTGTTGATCGTGATCACGTTCATCCCGACGCCCATCAGTGGGTTGTGAGGGCACGGAGCCTCGCGGAGGGCACAGAGAAGCCAACCACAGAGGCACAGAGAGCACAGAGAATGCACAGAGGGAAGGAGGGGGCAATCGAGGGGAGAGCATACGGGAGCGCGTAGAGCTCCCGGAGAGCCTTCAAGAGCTGGAGGGGCAACTCGTCGGTGGTGGATGAGGAGCCGCCCGCGAAACTCAGCGAGGTCACTGACGACGTCATCGGTGCAGCGGTCGAGGTCCACGACCGCCTCGGGCCTGGGCTCCTCGAGCGCGCCTGCGAGGAGGCGCTCTCGGCGGAGCTCGACCGACGAGGGAATCGGCTGCCGGTCCCAGGTCCACCTACCCTTGCGCCGAGGTTCTAAACGTGTCTCAGTTGGGAGAGGAACTAGCGACAACAAGGCCCTCCACCACGGACTTTTGTCGCTCGAAGCGATCGTGACGGCTGAAGCGATGAAGGGGCCGGATATAGCCGCTAGAGGCCTTGGAGATCAAATAGACTCCGTCTGGCTGAGACAGCTACAGAACCCCGCCCTTGCGCTATCGAGGCGAACAGCTGTCAGCCTCCTACCGGCTCGACCTGCTTGTCGGGGGGCGGGTCGTCGTCGAGATCAAAGCCGTCAGCGAGGTCCAACCGGTCCATCGAGCCCAGCTGCTCACCTACCTCAGCAAGGGAGAGTTCCCCCTCGGTCTCATCGTCAACTTCCACCGCCAGACGCTGGTCGAGGGCCTCCATCGACTGGCCCGTTGATCTCTCCCCCAACTACCTCCCTCTTCCCCTCCCATCGCCCTTCCTTCCTCTCTGTGTGTTCTCCGTGTCCTCTGTGTCTCTGTGGGTGGCTCTCTGCGTCCTCTACCCCCTCTGTGCCCTCCACGCCCGCCGCGTCCCCCACAAACCTTTAGTCCTGCGAGGCCGGCTCCCCGCTACCATGGGAGGCAAGCCCACGGCTCCGGGGGTCGCGATCGCGCTCGCTCTGCTGCTGACCACACCCGTCCTGGCCGGCTGCATCGGTGACGCAGGGCAAAGCGCCGAGACCGCCAGCACGCCCGACAGCGAAGCCGCCGACGAGGCCGAGGACTGGGCCCGCCCGTTGCCGGACGACGTCACCGGCATCGAGCACCTGACCCAGGTCGAGGACGTCGAAGCGGCCGGCGGTCTCTGGACCGAAGGCGACTACGCCTACGTCAGCGGCCAGAACACGGGGTTCTACGTGGTCGACCTGACCACACCGAACGAGCCGGAGGTCGTCGGCGAGATCAAGGACCAGTTCACGCGCGACGTCGAGATGCTCCACGACGGGAACCGAAGCGTCGTCGTCACCGCCGCCAGTGGAGGCGGGATGGTGTTCATCGACGTGACCGAGCCCACCCAGCCCGAGGTCGTCGGCGAGGCGCTCGGCGGCGGCGAGGGCAACGTCCACAACGCCAACGTCGTGCCCGGCACGGACCTCGTCTACAACTCGCGGTCGGTGGACACGCCCGGCGTCGACATCGTGAACGCCTCCAACCCGGACGACCCCGAGCACGTGGCGACGTTCAACGACCTCACCTGCCACGACATCACGTTCTCCGCGGAGGACGACCGCGCCTACTGCGCCGGCGTCCGCGAAACCCAGATCTGGGACATCTCCGATCCCGAGGACCCCGACGTACTCACCCGCATCTACAACCCGTTCATGCACGTCCACCACTGGGCCACGGTCACCAACGGCGGCGACCTGCTCGTGATCGGCGACGAGTTCGGCGGCAGCACCGACGCCGCCGCCGGCTGCTACGCGACCGCCGACAACCCGACCGACGACCACACCGTCTCCGATCCCTACGGGGCCGTCTGGTTCTACGACATCAGCGACGAGAGCCAACCGGTCCCGCTCGGATGGGTCGCGCCCGAGCTGCCCGCCAACAACGTCCCGCCGACGCCCTGCACGGCGCACTTCGGCGAGATCCTCCCCAACCAGGACAAGATGGTGATCGGATGGCGGGCCGCCGGCACCTACGTCGTCGACTTCTCCGATCCGTCCGCGCCCGAGCTCGTCGACCACGTGACCCCGGTCGGCGACAACTGGGAGACCCGCTACCACAACGGGTACGTCTTCAGCGGTGACACCGACCGCGGCATGGACGTCTTCGTCCCCACGGGGAGCTAGCGATGGATCGGTCCCAGCTCGCCTGGATCGGGCTCGCCTGCCTGGCGCTGGTCGCCGCCGGCTGCCTCGGGAGCGAGGAGCCGATCGAGGAGGCCGCCGACGCCGCCTCCGAGGCCAACGCCAGCGAGGACTGGGCCCGCCCGCTGCCCGAGGACGTCACCGGGCTCGAGCCGCTGGCCCACGTCGAGAACGTCGAGGCCGGCGCCGGGCTCGACCTCCACGGCGACCACGCCTACGTCAGCGGCCAGAACAGCGGGTTCCACGTCGTCGACGTCAGCACGCCCGAGGACCCCCAGGTCCTCGGTAACATCACCGGCCGGTACACCCGCGACGTCGACCTCGTCTTTCAGGACAACCGCACGATCGCCGTGCTGGCCACCAACGGCGACGGCATGCTGTTCGCCGACGTCACCGATCCCCGCACCCCCGAGATCGTGGGCGAGGCCCTCACCGACGCCCTCGTCCACAACGTCGGCCAGGTCCCCGGCACGGACATCGTTTACAGCGCCCGCAGCACCGGCGACCAGGTCGTCGACATCGTCGACGTCTCGGACCCCGCCAACCCCGAGGTCGTCGACACGCGCGAGCAGCTGGCCTGCCACGACGTGAGCTTCGGCCCCGAGGCCGAGACGGCGTATTGCCCGGCCCACGCTGAGACGCAGATCTGGGACATCACCGATCCCCTCGACCCCCAGATCGTCTCCCGCATCCACAACCCTTCGATGCAGATCCAGCACTGGGCGACCGTGACCGAGGACGGCGAGACGTTGATCATCGGCGACGAGTTCGCCGGCTCGACCGACGCGGCCGCCGGCTGCCTGGCCGGAGTGGATACGCCGGGTCTCGAGCGCACGACCAGCGACCCGGTGGGCGCGATCTGGTTCTACGACGTGTCCGACCCCACCACGCCGGTCCCGATCAGTTGGGTGGCACCGCCGGTCCCGGCCGACAACACGCCGCCGGCCCCCTGCACGGCGCACTTCGGCGAGATCCTGCCCGGCCAGGACAAGATCGTCGTCGGCTGGCGGGCTGCCGGCTCCGTGCTCGTCGACTTCGCCGACGTCCGCAACCCCGAGATCCTCGACGACGCGCTGCCCGTGGGCGACAACTGGGAGACCCGCTACCACAACGGATACCTGTTCAGCGGCGACACCGAGCGCGGCCTGGACGTCGTCGTGCCCACTGGCGACTGACGACGGGCGGCCTCGCGGGCGAGGGCGGGCGTGGACACGTCGAACAGCGAGCTGGCTTCGACGGCGCCGAGGGGGACCCGACCGGCCGGCGTCGGCTTCGGCGGGCTCCATCGTGACGAGCAACCGGTCCTGGTCCCCCAGCGTGACGCGTTCTCGACCAGCGTCGACCCGGTGTCCGTCGGCTCCCGGCGTGCGCCGACCCAGCAAGATCCACTCCCCGGCCGGTTCGTCGAGGAGCCAGGCCTCGGCGGACAGCCAGGGACGAGCGTGAAGGCCCACGGGAGAGCCGACGGTGCGGGTGAGACCGACCACCCCGCGGACAGCAACGCTTTTGAAGGCCTGCCACGCCTGCTCGCACGATGAGCTCGCGTGCTCGCCGTTGGTTGGCTCTGGCGATCGCCTTGACCCTCGCCACGCCGGCCCTGGCCGGCTGCATCGGCTTCGACGAGGCCCAGACGGCCAGCGTCGAGGAGCAGGGTCCCGAGACGTCGCCCGACGAGCCCACGTTCGCCCGGGAGCTGCCCGGGGAGATCACCGGCGTCGAGCACGAGCTCACGCTGGGCCCCGACGAGGGCCTGGACAGCGCCTACCAGATCGCCGTGCAGGGCGAGATGGCCTACATCTCCGCCTGGAACGCCGGCTTCTACACCGTCGACATCTCCGACCCCATGCAACCCGAGGTCCTCGGCCACGTCGCCGACACGTTCGGCCACGACCCCTGGGTCCTCAACTACGACGACGGCCGCACGTTCGTCGCCAACGCCGCCACGAGCAGCGGGATCGACATCATCAACGTCACCGATCCCACCAACCCCGAGAAGGTCGCCAACGTCCTCGGCGGCGACGACGGCAACGTCCACAACATCGCCGTCGTCCCCGGCACGCACCTTATCTACAACTCCCGCTCCGTCGACACGCCCGGCGTCGACATCGTCGACGCCAGCGACCCCGCCAACCCCGAGCTCGTGCGGACGTTCAACGACCTCACCTGCCACGACATCAGCTTCCACATGCCCGACGACCGGGCCTACTGCGCCGGCGTCCGGGAGACCCAGATCTGGGAAATCGCCGACCCCGAGCGGCCCGAGATCGTCACCCGGATCGCCAACCCGGCGATCAACATCCACCACTGGGCGATCCCCGCCAACGACGGGGACACGCTCGTCATCGGCGACGAGCTCGCCGGCGCCGCCAGCGACGCCGCCAACGGCTGCGCCGGCGCCAGCGCCGAGAACCCCGCCACCGGCGGCACGACGACCGACCCCGTCGGCGCCCTGTGGTTCTACGACGTCAGCGAGGAGCAAGCGCCGACCCCGCAAAGCTGGATCTCCGCCAGCGAGATGCGCGCCGAGACCGGCTCCTGCACCGCCCACTTCGGCGAGATCGTCGGTGACCGCGACAAGATGGTCGTCGGGTTCCTCTCCGGCGGCACCTACACGATCGACTTCGCCGACGTGACCGCGCCCCAGGTCGTCGACCACGACCCCGTCGGCGAGGTCGTCGACGTCCAGGTCCACCACGGCTGGGCCTTCGGCGTCGGCCGCGAGCGCGGCATGGACGTCTGGACGTTCGCGGGCTAGCAGCGATCGATCGGTGGACGCCCACAAGCTAGGCCGTCCAAGCGGACTTGGCGTCGGGCTCCGCTGACCGACACCTCCCGGCAGAGGCCGGGGGGCGAGGCAGATCGTGGTCGTCTACGAGCTCGGGCTCGTGGTCGTCGGGCTGGCCATCGTGGGCGCGATCGCGCTCCCACGGTTGCTTGAGGGCCGACCGATCGCGTTCCCCATCGTGTACGTCGGGTTCGGCATCCTGGTCTTCAGTCTCCCTCTCGGCCTTCCCACACCGAACCCCTTCGAACAGCCGACGATCACCGAGCACCTGACCGAGCTCGGGGTCATCGTCGCCCTCATGGGGGCCGGCCTCAAGATCGGGCGCGCCCCCGGCTGGCGGACCTGGCAGACGACATGGCGCCTGTTGGCGATCACGATGCCGCTGACGATCGCAGCGGCCGCGCTCCTCGGATGGTGGGCGATGGGCTTGGCCGTCCCGACCGCGATGCTGCTCGGCGCCATGATCGCCCCCACCGACCCCGTCCTCGCCGCCGACGTCCAGATCGAACGCCCCGAGGAGGGCCCCGCCGACGAGATCCGGTTCGGCCTGACCAGCGAAGCCGGCCTCAACGACGGGCTGGCCTTCCCGTTCACCTACCTCGCCATCGCGCTCGCGGAGAAGGGGCTGGCCCCCTCGGACTGGCTGCTCGACTGGCTGGCCGTCGACCTCGTCTACCGGGTCGCGGTCGGCCTGCTGGCGGGGTGGGCGATCGGCGAGCTGATGGCACGGTTCGTGCTCGAGTTCTCGGCCGACACGGAGCTGGAGCGGGCGATGCAGGGCGTGGAGGCGTTGGCCGCCACGCTGCTCGCCTACGGGGTGACCGAGCTGCTCGGCGGCTACGGGTTCCTGGCCGTGTTCGTGGCCGCCGCGGCGATCCGCGCCCACGAGCGCCGACACCAGTACCACCGCGAGATGCACGACTTCTCGGAGGCCATCGAGCGGAGCCTGATGGCTCTGTTGTTGATCCTGCTCGGCGGCGCGATCGGGGCGGGCCTGCTGTCCTCGCTCAGCTGGGAGGCGGCGGCGGTCGGCCTCGCGATCGTGCTCCTCGTCCGACCGCTGGCAGGCGTGGCGGGCCTCGTCGGGTACCCTGCCGAGCGGAACGCGATCGCGTTCTTCGGCATCCGCGGGATCGGCTCCTTCTACTACCTGTCGTTCGCGATCAACAAGACGGGGTTCGTGGGTGCCGACCGGCTGTGGGCCTTCGCCGGGTTCGTCGTCCTCGTCTCGATCCTCGTTCACGGCATCACCGCGCCCATCGTCATGGCCTCGCGGGCGTGAGCCCGTCGGGGGAGGAGTCGGTCGGACGCCCGCAGCCAGGGGCCGAGGTACCTTGTTGTCCGCCGCGTGACGCCCAAGCTCTTGAAGGACGCCAAGCCATGGCTAACGATGATGTCCGCACACGCGCGCACGCTCATCGTCGCCATCCTGCTCGTCACGGCCGGGATGGCGGGCTGCATCGGCGACGGGGACGACGGGGCGACCGATCCCCAGGGCTTGGACGAGGACCCCAACGAGACCGAGCCCAACGCGACCGACGAACCCGATGAGCCGATGCAGGAGCTGACGAGGACCTGGTTCAACGGCTCGATCGAGGGCGGATCGATCCCCTCCGACGGCTACTACTGTACACCGACCTCCGCGTGCGAGAACACGATGGAGTTCGAGGTCGCCGAGGGCGCTCAGGCGATCGTCGTCGAGGCCGCCTGGGAGGCCGACGCCAACGCGTGGTTCAACGTCAGCGGCCCCAACTGCGAGAGTTTCCCCCTCCTCGGGGAGATCTGCACCCCCAGCGACAACACCGACGGGGCCAGCCCGCTGGCGTTGACCTTCGAGGGCGAACGCACGAACCACACCGGGACCTGGTCGGCCGAGATCTGGGTCGACGAGACGACGACGGCCCAGATCGAGCCCACGATCGTGGCCACCGTCGTCGAGGAGGGCCAACTACCCCAAGGGTACTCCGCGCTGCCCGCCAACGGCAGCTCGAGCTGACCGGCGGAGCACCGCAGCGATCGCGGCCGAGATCACGATCGGCGCCAGCCCCGGGCCGGGCACCCCCAGCGGGCCCCCGCCGCGCTCGGGCGGGCATCCCTGCCCGGGCCACGCCGCGGAGCTGTTCACCAGCGGCTCGGGGAAGGCCCCCTCGGCTTCGGGAAGGCCGGCCCCCGCCGCCTCGGCGACGAGCACGCCCACGTCGGCTTGCGTCAGGCACGCGTCCACGGTCGCGTTCGACCGCGTGTGCCAGCCGGCGACCCACAGCGGCACGTGCGCATCGCACTCGTCCACGGCGCCCAGCGGGCCCACGCGGCCGTGATCGTCGGGCTCCTGGCAGTAGCGAGCGTGGTCGGCTGTGACGACGACCAGCTCGTCCTCGCCAGCCTGCTCGAGCAACGGCGCGATCCCCTCCGCGATCGTGGCCAGCGAGGCCCGATGCGCCGACCAATCCCCCTCGTGCCCGGTGTCGTCGGGCCGGGCGAACGCGGCCACGACCAGGCGAGCCTGCGCCTGGCTGGTGTTCGCCTCGAGCGCCTCGAGCATGGCTTCGTCCGGCGGTCCCCCGGCGACCCGGCCGCCGCCGGCGTGATCGCTGGCGACCACCACCAGCTTGTCCTTCTGGTACAGCCAGCGCATCTCATCGGCGCCCCAGCCGCGGTCCTCGGCCAGTTGGTCCCACACGAGCGGCTCCTCGGGGCGCTGGGAGCCGTCGTTGGCGACCGGCTGCGCCTTGCCAGAGAGCAAGGCGGCGTGGCCCGGCACGGTCTTGGCCGGACCCGCCGTCCACGTGTCGTTCGCGAACGTGACACCGGGCGCCTCGTAGAGCGGCTGCATCGGGCCCTCGCGGTCGAAGGCGAGATCGTGTCGTGGCCCGTCCACGACGACGAGCGTCACCTCCTCGGCCGGATGCTCGGCCTGACCGAGGGGAGCCAGCGCCGAGGCTGCCACCAGGAGCACCGCCACCAACCAGGGCCGGGGAACCATCGGGGGACGATGACCTCCGCGGGACGAAGACGTTTGGGGGATGGCCACAGCTGGCTCGAGCCTCACCCGATCTGGTCGAGCAGGCCGCGCGCGATGATGAGCTTGTGGATCTCCTTGGTGCCCTCGTAGACCTCGGTGATCTTCGCGTCGCGGTAGAAGCGCTCGGCGTCCATCTCCTTCACGTAGCCGCTGCCGCCGTGGATCTGCACGCACTCGTCGGCGCACTCGACGGCGGTCTCGCCGGCGTACCACTTGGCCTTGCTCGACATCTCGGGCACGGGCTGGCCCTCGTCGCAGTGGCGGGCGGCCTTGTACGTCATCAATCGGGCGGCCTCGGCCTTCGTCGCCATCTCGGCGAGCTTGAACTGGATCGCCTGGAAGTTGGCGATCGGTTGCCCGAACTGGCGGCGCTGGGTCGCGTAGTCGCGCGCCATCTCGATGCAGCCCTTCGCGATCCCGACGCCCTGGGCGGCGACGCCGATCCGGGCCTCGTTGAAGAAGCTCATGATGTAGCCGAAGCCCTCGCCGGGCTCGCCGAGCAGGTTCTCCTCCGGCACGCGCACGTCGTCGAGCTGGATCTCGGCCGTGTCGGAGGCGCGGATCCCCAGCTTGCCGGTGATCTTGTTCGCCGTGAAGCCCTCCGCCTCCGATGGGATCACCAAAAGCGAGTGCCGATCGTGTCGGTCCTCGGCCTCCGGGTCGGTCATCACGAGCGTGACCATGTGGTCGAGCACGGTCCCGTTCGTGATCCACATCTTCGTGCCGTTGACGACGAACTCGTCGCCGTCCCTCTCGGCCCGACAGGTGGCGCCGGCCACGTCGGAGCCGGCCTCGGGTTCGCTGATCGCGGCCCCCGTGATCGTCTCAGCCTCGGCCACACCCGACAGGAACCGCTGTTGCTGGTCCTCGGTGCCCAGCTGCAGGATGGCCTCGGTCCCGAAGTCGACGCTGCCGATCGCGCCGGCCAGCCCGGGATCGACGGCGTTGAACTCCTCGGCCACGAGCACGCTCGTCAGCAGATCCACGCCGGCCCCGCCGTACTCTTGAGGCAGCGTCGCCCCGACGAACCCCTGCTTGGCGGCGCGCTGCACGAGCTCGTGCGGGTAGGCCTCCTCCTCGTCCATCTCGCGGGCGTGGTCGGGGAAGTGCTCCTCCGCGAACTGGCGGGCCGCCTTCTTGATCTGCTCCTGCTGCGGGCTGAGCTCGAAGTCCATCGCCTGCGCCAATCCCCTCCCACCCTTCAAGGGTTGTCCCGCCCTCGCAAGCCACGGTCGGCCACGAGCCGCCATCCCAGAGCTTATGACGCCAGAACGCGACTCCCAGCTGGAGGCTTCCCCGTGCGAACACGAGCGCTCTTCGCCGCCACGATCCTCCTCGCGGCTGCCCTGGGAGGCTGCCTGGGCCTCGGCGGCGACGAGGGGACCGACGCCGAGACCGCCAGCAGCGACGACCCCTTCGCCTCGGAGACCAACCGGACGAACGGGACCGCCAACGAGACGACCGGCGCGTCGGCGGAGACCGGCCCCCAGCCCGAGATCCACTGGCAGAACGCGACCGTCGGCGGCCAGGACCTGCCCGTCCTCGGTTGGCTTTGCAACCCCTGCCAAGACAACGGCATGGAGTTCAACGCCACGAACGAGACCACGATGATCGTCGCCCAGGCCTTCTGGGAGGCCGACGTCCAGCTCGACGTGGACCTCGACGTGCCCTCCGAGGCCTGCGAGACGAACTTCCCCTCCGACAACGACTGCCAACCGGACACCAAGACCGGCTCGAGCCCGGTGGAGTTCCGGATCACGAACCCGGCCGACCTGCACGCCGGCGACTGGTCCTTCTCCGCGTGGCCCGAGAACAACCCCAACAGGCCGGCCGAGGTCACGATGGTCGTCGGCGTGTTCGCGGCCGAGGACCCACCGCGGCAGTGGTCCAAGGTGCCGACTGGGTAGGCGCCCTGGCCAAGAGATGGGCACGACAAGCTTAGGTGCCCGACCGCGATAGGCCTCCGATGCAGCGGACGACGATCCTCGCGGTCCTGCTCCTCACCGCCGGCCTGGCGGGATGCATGGGCGACGACGCCAGCGACGACGCGGTCGATCCCTCGTCGACGGACCTGGACGAGCCGGCGAACGAGACGAACGAGACCGACGTCACCGAGCCCGAGGGCCCGCAGATCAACACCACCTGGTTCAACGCGACTGTCCAGGGCAACAACATCCCCGGCCTGGGCGAGTACTGCTACCCCTGCGACACGCACGAGTGGACCCACGAGGTCCCCAACGGGACCGGTGCGCTGCTCGTCGAGGCGTTCTGGGAGACCTCGGCCAGCATGCGCCTGGGCGTCAACGCGCCTGGCGACGACTGCGAGTTCAACACCGCCAACGACGACTGCGCTCCCGAGGACGCGACCGGTCAAAGCTCGCTGACCGTCCGCCCGACCCAGGTCCCCGGCGGCGAGTGGAACCTCGAGATCTGGCCGCGCGACACCCCCGACCAGAGCGTGGACGTGACCGTCGTCGTGAGCGAGTTCACCGGCGACAGCGTCCCCACCGGCTACACGAAGGCCCCCGCCCCGTGAGAGCCGCGGTTTCATCTCGCATCGGGAACCGTTAAGCCCGCCTGGGGGAACGAGGAGGCGATGACCGCTTCGCGAGCGTGGATCGTTGGCCTCCTGCTGGTGACCGCCGGGCTCGCCGGATGCATGGGCGACAGCGGCGAGGACGCCCAAGCGGCCTCCCAGGACCCCTCCGAGGGATCCAACGAGACGCAGACGAACGGGACCGAGGTCCAGCCCGAGGACTCGGGCCTCAACGTGACGGTCGCCTGGCACAACGGAAGCGTCCAGGGGCGGACCGTGCCTGGCCTCGGACCGGTGTGCTACCTCGACTGCGGATCCTCGAGCTTCGAATTCAACGTCTCCGGGGAGACGACGGCGATCCAGGCCGAGGTCGTCTGGGACGCGGACACGTCGATGTTCTTCGACATGGACATCCCGTTCGAGACGTGCGATGCCGGGTTCAACGAGGATTGCCCGCCGGAGAGCACCAGCGGCGACAGCCCGATCGTCCAGCCGGTCACGGACCCACAGACGATCGAGCCGGGCAACTGGACCGCGAGCGTGTTCGCCGAGGACAGCCCGGCGCAGTCGGTCGAGTTCACGGTGCCGCCGCCGTCAGCGCCAGCACCGCCAGGCCCAGCCAAGCGCCGGCCGCCGGCGTCTCGTCGGGCTCCAGCTCGGCGCTGTCGGCCCCCAACGGCACCGCCTGGTCGCCCGCCGCCGCCACGTCGAGCGCGAACGTCGGCGGTTGCCCGACGTCCTCACCGTAGGTCGCGGGCGTGGGCGCCGGCTGCAAGCTTTGCGGCAGAAGCTGCAGCTCGTGCTCGCCCTCGGCGACCGGCGAGACCGTGAGCGGCAGCGCCCCGTTCTCGTGCACGTGCAGCTTGCCGACGAACGAGGGCACGCCGCGCTCGTCCAGGAGACGCACATCGACCTCGCCGTGCGTCAACGGCGCGCCGGCGCCATCCTCGGCCGCGATCGGGAACCGAGCCGGTTGACCGGTTTCGAGGCTCGCGCTCGCGTTCGGCGACACGAACAGCGGGCCCCCGTTCGTGGCCGCAGCCGGCGGGACGACCGTGAACGACAGCTCGACGTGATCCCGCCAACCGTCCTTGATGGCGTCGACCCTCATCGTGCACTCGCCGGTCTGTGCCCGGCTGGTCGTCACGTACTCGAACCCGTCGGCGCCAGCCAACCCGCTGGCCTGGAACACGAGCTCGCCCTCGGGATCGAGCACCGAGGCCCGGTAGTCGACGTCGGGCACCGGCGCGTGCGTGGTCGCGTTCACTGTCACCATGCCCAACCGCAGGCGACCGTGGGGACCCACGCTGGTGTAGGGGTCGTAGGTGCCGAACAGCTCGTAGTCCCCGGAGCTGGAGCCTCGCGCTCGTTGACGAGGGGCTGGTCGACCGGCGCCCCGGGCGAGGGCGGACCCTCCTCGACCTCGATCGCGTCCGTGGGGCCACCGGCTGGAACGCCTCCTCGCCTGGGAGGGGCGTGACGACGCTGACGTGGAACGTGCCGGCGCGGTCGAAGGCCCGCGAGAGGCTCGCC
>PXUB01000034.1 GCA_003009755.1 Thermoplasmatales archaeon SW_10_69_26 | reverse complement strand
CCGTCACCGTATCACCCACGGGCGAGCCCCCGCGCTCGATCGCGATCGCCGGCGGCTGGTTCTCCTCACCCACGGTGACCGTCACCATCTGCGTGTCCGCCAGCCCCTCGGCCTCGGCGGCGAGCGTGATGTTGTGCTCGCCGACCTGGCTGTCCCCGGTCGGGGTCCAGACGAACGTGGCCGTCGGCTCGGCGGTGGTCTGGTTCTCGACCGTGAACGTCGCGTTGGAGGGCACGCCGCTGGCGGTCAGCTCGACCGGATCGCCGTTCTCGTCCGTGGCGTTCGCCGTGAACGTGACCTCGTGACCCAACCGCGTCGTCGGATCCTCGACCGGGTCGAGGGTGGGCGCCTCGTCGGTGACCGTGACCTCGACCTGGTCGGTGGTCTCGGCGCCGTGCTCGTCGCTGGCGGTGACCTCGAGCACGTAGGTGCCGCGGTCCCTCGCGTCGATGTCCGTCCAGTTGAACGTAGCGACCGGGGCCGCGGTCCCCTGATCCTCCACGGTGAACGTAGCCCCCTCGGCGAGCGGGGTGCCGCTGGCGGACAGCTCGACCGCGTCACCCTCCTCGCTGCTGGCGCTCACGTCGACCGACAGGTCCTGCTCGTGGGCGCTCTCGACGGCGATCGGGGCGTCCAGCCCGGGGGCGAGGTTCCGCACGTCGACGGTCTGCGTCGTGGTGGACCGCATGCCGTTGGCGTCCTCCACGGTGAGCTCGACCTCGAAGCTACCCAGCTCGTCGTAGGAGTGGGTGGGGTTGGCCATGCGGCTCGTGGTGCCGTCGCCGAAGTCCCACTCGTAGGTGAGGATCGGCGCCGAGCCGGGGCGGGCGGTCTCGTTGAACCGGACCTCGTCTTGCCGGGTCGGGCCCTCGGGCGTGTGCTCGAACGCGCTCACGGGCTCGACGAGGCAGCCGTTGTC
This sequence comes from Thermoplasmatales archaeon SW_10_69_26, assembly GCA_003009755.1. GTDB lineage: Archaea > Thermoplasmatota > SW-10-69-26 > SW-10-69-26 > SW-10-69-26 > SW-10-69-26. The sequence continues at coordinate 46,611 of PXUB01000034.1, read as the reverse complement.
GAGCGTGACGTCCGGGTTGGGGCCCTGCCAGGGCTGGAACTCGACGGTGTTCTTTTGACCGGCGTCCTGGATGCGCTCCTCGATCGCGCCGCGGTGGTAGGCACCCCAGTCGTTGCAGGTCAACGCCAGCGGGACCGTGGTGGTCTCCAGCCGCGTGTTGTTCACCGTGACGTCGGTCGGCTGCACACCGGCCTCGCCAGCGGCGAGCTCGACACCGGTGGCCGTCGCGGTCACGAGCGCGTCCGCGACGAGCACGTCGCTGGCGGCCTCGATGCGGTAGGCGGTGTCGGCCGCGTGGACGCGGTCGCCGGCGAGCGTGATCGCGTCGCCGTCGGTGACGGTCAAGCCCAGCGTCGAGGCCTCGACCGTGTTGTCCGTGACCCGTGTCTCGTCGGCGGCGAGGCTCAGGCCCTGGGTCCACGAGCGCAACTCGTTGGCGGTGATCGTGGCGTTCGTGGCCTCGATGTCCAGGCCGGTGCCGCCGAGGTCGGTGAGCAGCTCGCTGCCGGGTTGGATGCGGTTGCTCTCGAGGACGAGCCCGTCGACGGGGCCGGCGTCGGTGCCGGCGGCGAGGCCGACGGTCTCCCTCGCGGCGCCGCTGGGCCGGATGGCCAGGCCTTCGACGTGGACGCCGTCGGCGGTGACGGCCACGCCGAGCCCGGTGTCGGAGGCCAGCGTCGGCCGCGTGGCGTCCGCGGCGCACCCGGTGTCGTCCGCGTCGGCCGGGCACAGGGTCAGGCCGGGTCGGTCGACGGTGACCTCCTCCGCGTGGGTGCCGGAGCCGACGAGGACCGTGTCGCCGGCTCGGGCGTCGTCGATGGCGGCCTGGATCGTGTCGTACCCGTGGCGGGTGCGTTCGTTGACGGCCGCAGGCTCCTCGGCGGTGACCTGGATCGCGACGGTCTGCGTCTGCTCGGTCTCGCCGAGGTCGGCGGTGAAGTTGGCCTCGTAGGTGCCCGCGTCGTCGACGGTGGTCTGCCAGGAGAAGGTCCCGGTGCCGTCGCCGTGCTCCTCGAAGGACGCGTCCTCGGGGAGCCCGGGGGCGTGCATCGAGAGGGCGGCGGGCGTGGCCTCGCCGGGCGTGACGGTCTCGACGGCGAAGCTCAGGTTGCGGCCCTTGGCGACGTGTTGGTCGGGCACGGTCGGGTAGGCGTGGACGTCGACGGTGACGGTGTCGGCCGTGGCGGTGGCGCCGTCGTCGTCCTCGACCGCGAGGTCGGCCTGGTAGCGGTCGGTCTGCGTGTAGGCGTGCGCGAGGGTCGGGGACGTCGTCCGGGTGCGGTTGCCGTCGCCGGTCTCGAAGGTGTACGCGACGGGTTCGCCGTCGGGGTCGGTCGTGGCCGAGGCGTCGAGGGTCGCGTTCGCGCCGGTGAACTGCCGGCTCGGCTCGACGGCCAGGTCGGCCTGCGGGGCGCGGTTGCGCACGTGCAGGGTGACCTCGGTGGTGGCCGTGTCACCGTCGTCGTCGGTGGCCTCGCCGACGATCAGGAACGCGCCGTCGTCGGGGAAGGTGACGTCGACCGGGCTCGTGCCGGAGGCGAGCAGCTCGTCCTCGGTGGACGTGCCGTTGTAGACGCGGATCGCCTCGCTGGCCACGGTGCCGTCGGGGTCCTCGCTCGCGAGCTCGATCGTGGTCGGATCCCTCTGGTAGGCCGGGCTCGGGTCGGTGGCGAGCGAGACCGTGGGCGCGCGGTTGAGCACCTGGATCTGCGTCGTCGTCTCGCCGTCGCGGCCCTCGGTGTCGGTGGCGGTCAGGGTGACGTCGTAGGTGCCGTCGTCGGCGAAGGCGTGGTCGACGTCGGGGCCGGTGGCGGTGGCGCCGTCGCCGAAGCTCCAGGCGAGGTTCTCCGGGGGCACGTCGTCGCCGTGGGTGCTGGGCTCGGCCGAGCCTTGCAGGTCGAGGCTGGTGCCCGTGCGGACGGGCGTGGCGGTGAGGACCTCGATGCTGGGCGTCGGGAGCTGGTCCATCGTCAGGTTCACGGTGGCGGCGGGCCCGGGGCCGTGGTCAGCGTCCACGCCGCGGACGTGGACCTCGTGGGCCTGGTCCTCGGCGAGGCCGACGTCCCCGAGCTGGCGGGTCCAGTCGTCGAGGTCGCCGTCGGTCTGGGCCACGGTCGGATCCGCGAACGTGCCGTCGGCGGAGATCTCGACCTGCGAGAGGTTGCCGACGACGGGGCCGAAGGCCCAGGCGCCGGGGCCGGGCCAGCGGACCTCGTCGAAGCCGTCCGTGGCGAGGAGGGCGAAGCGGTGCTGGCCGTCGTCGAGGTCGAGCTGCGCGGTGCGGTCGGGGCCGAGCTCGATCTCCCGGTGGTCGACGAGGAGGGTGAGGCTCACGGGGTCGCCGTCGGCGTCGCTCGTCGCGGCATCGTAGGTGAACGTGGTGTCCTGCGTGCCGCTCCAGGGGGACAGGGTGCCGGTCACGTTCGGCGCGGCGTTCACCGTGTAGCTGGTCTCCTCGGTCGTCGTGCGGAGACCGTCGTGGACGTCGGCGCTCGCGGTGACGGTGCCGGCGTCGGGGTCGACGGTGGCGGTGAACAGCTTGCCGTCGTCCGTCGTGTTGTCCGCGGGGTCGGCCTCGCGCAGGGTGACGGGTTCGCCCTCGAGCCGCAGATCGGCTCGGATCGGATCGTCGTCGGCGTCGGTGACGTCGAGCTCGATCGTGTGCTCGTCGGTCTCGGGCGCGGGGCTGGCGGGCACGGTGAGCGTGACCTGGGGAGCGTGGTCGACGACGAGGTCGACGCTGTCGGAGGCGCTGGCGCCGTCGCTGTCGGTGGCTTGGGCGTGCACGGTGCACTCGCAGCGCTCGTCGTAGGTGTGCCGAGCCTGGCCCTCGCCGTTCGTCAGCGCGACGGTCTCTTGCGTGCCATCGTCCCAGGTGACCGTCGCCTCGGAGAGGGCGCCGTCCTCGGGGTCCTCGGCCGTCACGGTGGCCTCGACCGTGCCGCCGGTCGGGACCGTGGTGGCGTCGAGGTCCAGGGCGACCGTCGGCGGCTCGTTGTCGGGCTCGGAGGTGGTGAACGTCTCGGTGGTCTGGGCCTCGTTGCCGAGGTCGTCGGCGCTGGTGAGCGTCAGCGTGTAGGTCGTCGCGGCGTCGAGCTCGGTGGCGTTGACCTCGAAGGCGCTGGGTTGCTCGGTGACGTCGACGGTGCCCGCGCCGTCGAGGCTCGCGTCGAGGGTGCCCTCGTCGTCGAGGTCGACGGTGTAGTTGGCGCTCGCGACCTGGACGTCCTCCTGGGTGACGCTGGCGAACGCGGGCGGCGAGAGGTCGACGTCGAGCGTGGCCTCGTCGGCGTTGCCGGCCTCGTCCTCGACGGTGACCGCGATCGTGTACTCGCCGGTGTCGTAGGTGTGCGAGACGTCGCTGACGTCGTGCGGGCTGGTGCGCGTGGTCTCGCTGCCGTCTCCCCAGGCGATCGTGTAGGCCAGCGTGGAGCCCTCGGGGTCCTCGGTGCCGGAGAGGTCGAGGCTGACGGCGGGATCCTCGGTCGGGCTGGCGCGCGTGATCGTCTCGTCGACGGCGAGCGTCGGCGGTAGGTCGTTGTTGACGTCGACGGTGATCGTGTCCGTCGCCGTGCTCCCGTCGACGTTCGTGGCGCGCGCGGTGAGCTCGGTGGCGCCGTCCTCGCCGGCGAGGTCGAGCGTGCCGGTCCAGCGGTCGGTGTCGCCCTGCTGGGTGAGGTCGACGAAGCCCTTGTCGCCGATCTCGGCCTCGACCTGCGTCACGAAGCGGGCGCCGGAGGTGCCCAGCATATCGTCGAGGTCGCGGGCTTCGACCGTGACGTCGGCGGTCTGGCGGACCGTGTCGCCCGCGGCTGGCTCGCGGACGTGGACGGAGGGGTCCTCGGGCGCGGTGTCGAGGAAGTGGGCGGCGCCGGCGGCGGTGTCGGGCGCGGTCGTGCGCGCGAGGTAGTCGCCGTTGACGGGGCGGCTGTAGTCGTCGGAGCCGTCGCCGTCGACGAGCGCGGCGACCGACGGCACCGTGACAGGGTTCACGTCGCCCTGGTAGGCGGCGTCGCCGTCGAAGGTGGCCTCGTAGGCGTCGTCGCCTTCACGGTCGAACAGCAGCGTGTAGCCGGGGTTGATCCGGCCGGTGTCGTGCACGGCGCCTTGCGCGGAGGCCAGCATCGTGGATGCAGCGTTGTCGTCGATGCCGGTGAGCGTGGCCTCGTAGGTGTCCTCGCCAGCGAGATCGGCGAGCACGCCGACCGAGGCGACCTGGCCGGCGCCTTGGGCGGCGCGCTGGACGTTGTCGCTGGTCGCCTCGGCGACGTCGCCGGTGACGGTGTAGCTGTCGTCGCCGACGGTGTCGGCGAGCAGGCCGAGCCCGACGTTCGTGGCCGCTCCCTGGAACGTCTCGAAGGAGGAGCTGGCAGGCGCGGACCAGTCGCCGTCGTAGGTGTCGGCGCCGTCGGTGTCGATCGAGACGGAGACGTCGCGGTCCAGAGTGAGACCGTAGGCGCCGCCGGCGGTGTCGCGGTGCGTGTCCTGGCCGGCGGTGTCGACCTTCAGGAAGTAGTGCCCGGGCTCGTAGGTCGTGTCGCCCTCGTTGTCGAAGGCGACGATGCCCTCGATCTCGAAGGCGGGGGCGTCGTCCTCGTCGGCCTCCGCGGGCACCTGCTCCAGGCTCTCGCGGTGCTCGTCGACGGTGGTGGCGACGAGCAGCTGGGCCTCGACGAGCTGGGCGTGGTCGACGTCGACGGCTTCCAGCAGCGTCGGCGTGAGCTCGACGGTCTCGAGCTCGGTCGTCGAGAGATCGATCGCCTCGCGGCGCATCTCCGTGGCTTGCGCGACGGCCTCGGCGAGGCTGGCGAGCGGCGTCTCGGCCTCCTCGGGGATCGTGGCCTGGTCGAGCTCGTCGCTGACGCGCTCGGGGTCGCCGCCGGCCACGTCGACGAGGTGCTCGAGCGCGGGCTCGAGCGCGTCGGTCGTGACGGGCTCGGGCACGCTGGGCGCGGGCTCGCCCGCGTCGACGACGTCCTGGACGATCGGCGCCACGGCGGCCTGCGAGCTGTCGGTCGTCAGGGACGTGCTCGTTCGCGTCGGCTCCTCCTCGCCGGTGTACCCGGTGATGCGGCCCTCGATGGGGGTCGTCTCGTGGACGCGGGTGTCCTCGCCGGGGCCCTCGATGGCGGTCTCGGGGACGCCGGAGGGTTCGACGCGGAGAAGCAGCTGCTCGCGAGCGAACACGGTCGTCTCTTGCGCGTTCTCTTCGACGTGTTCGACGGTGACCTCGTGCAGGCCACGGTCGACACTGGGGATGTCGGCGTGCCACGCGGCCAGCGAGCCGTCGTCGGCGTCGGCCTGGGCTTCGATCGTCTCGTTGCCGAGGGTGACGATCACCTTCTCCTCGGCGGGGGCGAAGACCTGGGCCCTCGCGGTCGCGGTGCCGGTCTCGCCCTCGTCGTCGGTGACCTCGAGCGTCACCGTGAACTCGCCGGGGTCGGCGTACTCGTGGGTGAGTTCGGCCGGGAGGCCGGTGCCGGACTCCTGGGCGGAGCCGTCGCCCCAGGTGAGCGTCCAGGAGAGCTGATCGCGGGGCGTGTCGTCGTCGGTGGCGTCGGCGTTGGCCGTCACGGCGAGCGGCGCGGTCCCGCTGAGCGGGTCGACCGCGAGCGAGGCGCTTGGCGCCTCGTTCGAGAGGTCGTTGTCGGAGGTGAAGGTGGCCTCCTGGGGCGTGCCTTGGCGGGTCTCGTCGCCGTAGGTCGCTTCGGGCGTGGCGGTGATGGTGTGCTCGCCGTCCGGGAGCTCGGTCGTGTCGATCGTGGTGCTCCATGGGGAGCTGTCGGCCGGGACGCGGCGGTCGATGGCTTCGTCCACGGTCACGCGGACCTGGGGATCCCTCGGCGTCACGGCGTCGTCGGTCGGCAGGCTGACGGTGATCGGGCGCTCCTCGCCGCCGCACACGCAGGTGACCTGCGTGGTCGTGGCCGGACCGACGTTGGTGACCTGCGCGCGGAGGACGAGACGTTCGTCGTCCGCGACGTCGGTGACGGCGGGCTCGAAGTCGACGCGGAAGGGCTCGTGGGTGAGGGTCCGCACGGTCCCGAACGGCGGGACGACGTGCTTGGTGACGGAGCCCTCCCCGAGCACGCGACGGTCGCCGTTGGAGCCCTCGAGCATGGCGGTCAGGTCCACGCGGACGTCGGTCGCGCCGCCGGCGGCGGTGACCCAGAACTGGGCGCTGCCGGCGCCCTCGTCGAGGATCTCGTCGGCTTCGTCGAGCAGCGGCTGCTCGCTGGTGAGCTCGATCGTGTAGCCGTCCTCCTCGGGCGGCAGGATCGGTCCGCCGCTGCCGGGCCCGGGCCCCTCGGTGCCGAGCCGCAGCTCGGGGCTCTGGGCTTCGGCGTCGCCCTCGGACCACTGGTCGAAGTTCGTCGCGTACCAGGTGGTCTGCTGGAGGCCGGGGTCCTCGGGGGCCTCGTAGGTGCCCTCGAGGGGGGTCTCGCCCGCGAGGGTGCCGTCGGGGGCCTCGGTGAGGTCCGTGCTGGGCAGCTGGGTGCCCAGCTCGGCGGAGAGGAGGTCGAGGCTCCACGGTTTGTCAGCGCTGCCGCCGCAGAAGGCGATGTTCGAGGTGTAGAAGCCCGTGGCGCCCTCGACGGTGATCGAGCCGGTCAGCGGCTCGTCCTCGGGCACGAGCGTCTCGTGCAGGTCCAAGGGAACGGTGATCGCCTGCGAGGAGCCGTCGTGCGCACCGGCGTAGGTCTGGGTGACCGAGCCCCCGCCCAGCGGCGTGTCCCCGGCTTGGAGTGCGACCTCGACGGTGAACTCGGTCGCGCCGTAGGAGAGGACCGGCGCCGTGCAGACCCACAGGGTGGCGGAGCCGTCGTTGCCGAGCAGCACGTTCTCGCCGGCTGCGGCGTCGTCTTGGCCGCTGTCGAGGTTGAACGTGAACCCGTTGCGGTAGGCGCGCAGGTAGGTGGTCCCGGTGTCGGGATCGCCCTGCAGGTCGGCCTCGTCGCGGGTCAGCGGCACCGTCTCGCCGTTGCCCATGTTCGCGTCGAGGTCGTCGAGGTAGAAGCTGTCCTGCTCGTAGTCGAGCTCGTCCGCGCTCCCCGTGAGCGGGAGATCGACCCACGAGGCCCCGTGGCTCTGGACGTGGAAGCTGTACTGCCGGTCATCCCACGTGATCGATAGCGTCAGCGTGTCCTCGATGGTGTAGGCCACCGGGTCGAGGGTGGCCTCGTAGGTGGCGTGGTCGGCGGAGCCGGGGATCTCGCGGTCGGCTTGGCCGGTGGCGACGAGCCCGTCGCCATCCTGGAGCGTGACGTCGACCTCGGTCGGCGTGGGCGGGTTGTCGAAGATGCCGGTGGCTTCGACGTGGACGGTGATCTGGCCGTCCTCGTCGAGGAGCAGCGTGTCAGCCAGCTCGGGGTGATCCATCTCGTATGTCTGCTGTTCGCCGCTGGTGCCGGCGCCGGTGGCGCCCCAGGGCGTGGTGTCGGGGCAGCCGGGGCCGCTGCAGCCGTCTCCGGGGTCGGGGATCGTGTTCATGTAGAGGTCGGCGCCGTCGCTCACGCTCTCGGCGTCGGTCTGGTCGTGGTGCAGGTACAGCCGGCTGTTGTCGGGCGTCGGCTGGTCGCCCTGCGGCCGCGTGGACGCGGGCTGGGCGAGGTCCCCCGAGGAGCTGGTCGTGGTGGTGGACGATCCGCCCTGGTGGCCGTCGAGGCCATCGGGGCTGGCCTCGTCGTCGGTGGGCCAGGCGTCGTCGTCGGGCTCCTCGGGCTCCTCGCCGTGGACCTGGCGTTGCATCGGTTCGACGGCGTCCTCCCAGTACGTCTCCTCGAGGTACCGGTTCGGCATCTCGGTCTCGCCGAGGAGCGTGGCGGAGACGGCGCCGGCGGTCGAGTCCGAGCTGGAGGCGGACTCGTGGTTGACGCCCCAGGCGCCGCGGTAGACGTCGCCGTAGCCGCCCTTGAGGAAGCCGGCGGGCGAGTCGGGGGTCTCCACGGGTACGATCCAGGCGGGCGTCGAGGGCAGCACGCCGCGTCGGGCGGTCTTGAACAGGGCCTCCTCGAGCTCCTTCTTCGTCAGCTCGCCGTTGGTGAGCGCCGTGTCCTCGGGGAGGGTGGCGTCGCTGGCGGGTTCGACGAGGGAGTTGTTCGCGTCGGCGGCCGGGCCCTCGGTCGTCGCGCCGAGCTCGGCGCGCAGGGACACCAGCGCTTGGCCGGCGACACCGGCGGCGCTGGGCGAGGAGAAGCTCGTCCCGACCGGGTCGTTGGTGCCGTCGTAGGTGCCCGGGTCGGCGGTCTGGCGAGGTGTGCCGGTGGCGGTGATCGGGGCGGGCTCGTCGCTGTAGAGGCAGGAGTGGCCGCTCTCGGAGGAGCAGCCGACGGAGATCGACCAGGGCGCGAAGTTCGAGTCGGGCGCCGTGGTCGAGGTGGCGAGGCCGGCGCCGCCGACGCCGTTGCCGGCGGCCTCGAAGACGAGCTTGCCGTTCTCGGCGGCCGTCTGCGTGGAGCTGGCGATCGAGGTCGCGAAGCCGTCGATGCTCTGGCAGACCCCCACCGGGGTGCAGATGCCGGCGTACACGCTGGACGTGATGCCGTCGATCCAGGGTTGCTGGGCGGCCCACTGCCAGCCGGATTCGATGGCCGAGACGCTGTCGGCTTCGATCGTGACGATCAGGCAGTCGGGGCAGGAGCCGGTCGTCTGGCCGGCGATCGAGCCGGCCACCCACGTACCGTGGGCGTCGCCGTCGCCCTTGTCACCGTCGAGGGTGGGGTAGTCGGCGTCGCCGTCGTGGGCGAAGCTGATCGCGCCGACCACGTTCGTGCCGGGCACGTAGGCGAGATCGCCCTCGCCGGGCCCGGTCTGCCCGGTGCCGGTGACGCCGAGCTTGCGCCACTCGTCGACGTCCTGTTCGGCGGCCGCGGTCGGGGAGTCGGGGCAGTTGCTGCGGTCGACCGTGCCGGACGCCTGGTCGAAGAAGCACAGGTCCAGCGCCTGGGCGTCGGCGGGGTAGCCCTCGATGTACTCGCTGGGGTGCTGGTCGTGCTCGGCGCGTTGGAACTGCTCGTGGTAGGGGAACCCGCCGCTGTCGATGTAGGCGATGACGGTCTGCGGGGAGTTGGCGAGCCCGGAGGCTGCCGCCGTCGTGAAGCTCCAGACCGGGCCCTCGGTCGTGGTGAGGCCGTCGTCGGCGACGACCTGCCAGTGGTAGGTGGTCGAGGGCTCGAGGTCCGTGGCGACGAACGAGGGGTCCTCCAGGCCCGTGCGGACGAGGGTGTCCGGCTGGGCGGAGGTGTCGAGGTAGACGTCGTACACGAGCTCGTCACCGTCGGGGTCGCTGGCCTCCCAGCTCAGCGTCGGGGGTCGGGGGACGTCCCCGGAGCCGTCCGCGGGCGTGGGCGAGTTCGGGGCCTCGGGGGCCTCGTTCTCGTCGTCGACCTCGATCGGGACGGCCCTCGTGTCGCGCTGGCCGGCCGTGTCGGTGACCTGCAGGGTGGCCGTGTAGTTGCCGGGCTCGTCGTAGGTGTGCTCGGCCTCGATCGGGAGCTGGGTCCCGTCGATGACGGTGCCGTCGTCGGTGAGCAGCCGCCAGGAGACGACGCCCTCGTCGTCGGCGCCGTCGAGGTCGAAGGTGACGTCGAGCGGGGAGGAGCCGCGCTGGGGCTCGGCGTCGAGCATCGCGCGCGGCGGTCGATCGGTGTCGTCGATCTCGCCCTGCACGCGGACGTCGCCGGGCGGCAGGCGCTGGTCCTCCTCGGGGGCGAGGACCGTGAGCCCGTCGTCGGGGGTCACCTCGACGGCGACGGTGTCGCGGCCGAGCACCTCGCCGTCCTCGACGAGGGTCGCGGTGAGGCTGGTGGTGCCGGGCTCGAGCGCGTCGAGGTCGAGGGCCGCCGTCCAGGTGCTGCAGGCGTCCTCGCAGTTGGCCCACACGGGGTCGAGGTCGCCGGCCGTCACGCGGACGGAGCGGCCCTCGGGCGGGGTGACGTTGACCGTCGCCTTCGCGGTGCCGGTCTGGCCGTTGCTGTCGGTGACCTCGAGCGTGGCGGTGTGCTCGCCCGCGGCGTCGTAGACGTGGCCGAGCTCGGCGGGGAGACCGCCGGTGCCGGACTCGGAGGCGCCGTCGCCGTAGCGGATCGTCCAGGAGGCGACATCGTCGGCGTCGGTGTCGGGCTGGAAGGTCACGTCGAGGGGGGCCGAGCCGCTGACGGGGGAGGCGTCGAGGGTGACCGTCGGCGGGATCTGGTCGGCGCTCTTGGGGAACGAGAACGGATCACCGGGGCCAGCGGTGTCGGCCGTGGCGCCCTGGAACGTGAGCAGGCCATCGATGGCGGGCGCGCTCGTGGCGGTCGTCTCGACGATGCGGCTGTCGGGCGGCGGGGACTGCAGCAGGTCGCGGTCGACGGCCCACCAGACGATGTCGGTCTCGGGATCGATGCTGGCCTCCTCGATGTCGCCGACGGTGGCGAAGAAGGACCGGCCGTTCTGCTCGTAGGTGAGCTGGAGCTCGAACGAGGGGGACTGCCGAGTGGTGGGTTCGGTGAGGTTGTCGAAGGCGAGCGGGCTGAAGGCGGCGAAGGTCCGCAGCTCGGTCAGCGTGGCGTCCTCGGGCACGGTGCCGCCCCAGGTCGGATCCTCGACCTGGTAGTCCGGCTGGAACCCGACGCGGTAGCTCGTGAAGGCCGTCGTGTTCGTGTTCTGGGGGATGTCGTCGAGCTCGAGGCCGACGTAGAGGTGGGAGGCGTCCGCGTCGAACCAGCCGGCTTGGATGTCCATCTGGCTGGCGGGCACGGTGTCGCCGTTGACGTCACCGCCCTCGTCCACGATCTCGGGGTCCTCGGGCGGTTCCTCGGGGGCCTGGCGGGCGTCGGCGCGGGAGCCGAGCCCGATCTCGGCGAGCTCGGCGTTCGTCCCGGTCAGCTCGTACGTGCCGGAGGCGGTGTCGTCGACCTGGGTCGTCAGGCCGGCGCTGACCGAGGCGTCGGGGGGGCTGCCCTGGTAGGTGTAGCTGAGGCCCTGGACGCCGGAGAGGAGCTCGTCGCCGGCGTACCCGTTCTCGGCCATCGCGTTGGCCGGGTACGTCAGGTGGATCTCGGCGGGGGCACCGTAGTCGACGGTGCACGGGGCCGTGCCCTGGGACTGGGCGATGTTGCCGTCCCACTCGCCGTAGCTGCAGTCGGTGTAGACGCTGCCGGGGTCCGTCGTGTTGACGAGGCCGGTCTCGAAGGAGACGAAGTGGCCGTCGGTGCCGGGGAAGTCCCACGTCACCCGCCAGATGGCCCCGTTGCCGCCTTCCGTGGCGGGGACGGTGGCCTGCTGGAGGTCGTTGACCGAGAGCACCATCGTGAACGATCCATCCTCGTTCTGGATGGCGGAGACCTCGGTGATGTCGAGCTCGTCGACGTTGGAGCCGGTGACGGGCCCGGCGGCGTCACCCTTGGGGTCGGTGACGAGCGAGAGGGGGTCCTGGCGTGTGAGGCTGATCTGTCGGCAGCTCTCGTCGGTGAGCGAGCCGTCGGAGACGGTCAGGCAGACCGTGAAGTCGCCGCCGGTCGCGTAGGTGTGGTCGGGGGTGGCGCCGCGCGCGGTGGCATCGTCGCCGAAGGTCCACTCGTAGGTGAGGGGGTCGCCGTCGGGGTCGGTGGACCCGGTGGCGTCGAAGCTGACGGTGAGTCCGTCGCTGGTGTGGGTCCAGCTCGCGGAGGGCGGGCTGTTGCCCTCGGAGCCGGCGATCCCCTCGACGACGAGCTGGGGGTCGACCGTCTCGTCGCGGTCCGGTTCGGTGATCTCGATCAGGCCCGAGCCGTCGTCGGCGTCCTCGCTGACGACGACGGTCGTCGCGTCCTGGCTGGAGGCGCCGGCGTCGTCGAAGACCTTGACGCTCACCGTGAAGGCGCCGGTCGTCGGGTAGGAGACCTGGATGGCGTCGCCGGTGCGGTCGTCGAAGGCGCCGTCGTCGTCGGTGTCCCAGGCGTACTCGTAGGGGGACTGGCCGCCGGTCGCGTCGGCAGTGAGGGTGACGAGACGCTCGGTTTCGACGGTGTAGGGTCCGCCGAGGTCGACCGTGAGCGGGTCGTCGAGGCCGCAGGCGGACTCGACGGTGTCGGTCGGAGCGGCGCCGCCGGGCTGGAGGACGTTCTGCCAGGCCCAGCAGAGTGCGCTGAAGGCGTCGACGTGCCCGTAGCCGTAGCCGTTGTTCCAGCGGAGGTCGTCGGCGCCGGGGCCCTCCCACTTGTCCCGCATGTCCTGGGGGACGCCGTCGGTCTTGTACTCGGCGGCGTGGATGATGGCATCCACGACCGGGTTGGCGCCGGCGTCGTAGCTGTCGTCGTTGTAGGCGGTGCCGTCGGGGAGCATCAGGTTCTCGCCGCCGGTCTGGTCGGCGACGTCGCGCCCGGCTTCGACGAGCGTGGCTGCGATGCCGGCGACGTGCGGGGTCGCCATGCTGGTCCCGCTGAGCGTGGAGACGGTGCCGGGGGAGAGGCCGGCGGCCGTGATCTGGGTGCCGGGCGCGGCGATCTCGGGCTTGCGGAACCGGTCCTCGAGGTCGCTGGCGTCGGAGGCGCTGCCGGCGATCGGACCGCGCGAGCTGCTGGCGCTGACCTGGTCGTCGCCGCGATCGATCGTCTCGCGGTCGTTGGAGTTGGCGACCGTGATCGCGCCCTCGGCGTTGGCGGGGCTGGTGACGGTCTCCTCGCTGTCGGTCGTCGTGCAGCCGGCCGATCCCTGCGGGCCGCAGTTGCCGGCGGCGACGGTGACGGCCACGCCCTGCTCGTTGAGGCGCTCGATCGCCTCGCCGGTGCTGCCGGCGTCGCCCTCGGCGGGGCTCAGCGAGCCGAAGCTCAGCGTGGCGACGTCGATCCGGTCGTCGGCGTTGGCGAGCGGGCACAGCGGGTCGCCCTCGCGCAGCGCGTCGTTCCACCGCTCGACGAACTCGAACCCGCGCAGGGCGCCGCCGATCGAGGCGCCGCTGGCGGCGATGCGGACGTCCACGAGACCGGCGCCGGGCGCGGTGCCCGGCAGGCGGGTCCCGTCGGACTCGGCGGTCTCGCCGAGCACGGTGCTGGCGACGTGCGTCCCGTGGCCGTTGTCGTCGGGCGGGTTCGTGCAGTCGCCGGGATCGCCGGTCCCGTCGCCGGTCGAGCCGGGCGAGGAGACGTCGGCGCCGGTGACGAAGCGCGTGTCGGCGAAGGCGCTGTGCTGGTCCTGGACGCCCGAGTCGAGGACGGCGACCACGGTGTCGGAGCCATCGTAGCCGAGGGCTTGGGCCGTCTTGCCGGCGTACGCGCTGCCCGTGCTGGCGGGCTCCTGCGCCTGCGAGGCGGGGGAGCTGACGTCGAGGACGGGCTCGATCGGGTAGTCGTACTCGACCGCGACGACGCCCGGGACCTGTCCGAGCTGGGAGACCTGGGAGGCGGGGACCTGAGCTTGGACGGTCGGGACGATCTCGAAGGCGTACGTCTGGCTGGCGCCGTGCTCGGCGACGAGCCGGTCGAGATCGTGGTCGTCGGGCCAGTGGTCGTAGGTGACGAGCACACCGACGGGAGCCCCGCCCCGGTCCTCGTCGATCAGCGTTTGGGCCTCGGCTTCGGCTCGGTCGTCGACGAGGTTGGCGTCGTCGTCGTGGTCGTCGAGCCAAGCGTCGACCCAGTCGATCGCGTCGTCCACGCCGCCCGCGTCAGCCGTCGAGGCGGACGCGAGGGGGGCCACGCTGGTCAACGGTCCGGCGACCATGGCGATCGCCAGGAACAGCGGGACGAGGGTCGTTTCGGAGAGCTTGGCAGCTGGTCCGAACAGGCTCGGGGTCGAAGCAGATCGATGGCTCACGTGGGGCCCTCCCAGGCACGGGTGGACGAGCCTCGCCGTCCGCGACGAGCCTCGCGCCTCCTAGGGTCGATGGCCCAAGGTGTGCATAAACGTTCCTCGGGTCCCGGCCCGCGCTGTAACGATAAGAAACGGGGGGACCACCAAGTGCGCGAGGGGACGCCAGGGCACAAAGGCGAGCAGCTGCCGTGACAACGCCGCCCGGCGGCGAGTACACAGGCCCTTCGTGGCCTTGGCGATCCTTCGTGTCCTTCGCGGCCCCTGCTTAACCAGACAGCCGGGTCCCGGCCGTCAGTACATCCGGTCGACGATGCGCTGGCGGTGCAGCTGGTTGGGTCCACCGACGATCGTGAGCGTGCGCGCGTCGCGGTAGAAGCGCTCGACGTGGGCCTCGCGCATGTAGCCGGTGCCGCCGTGCAGGCGGATCGCCGAGCGGGTGTGCTCGCGGGCGTCCTCGGTGGCTCGCCACTTGGCCTCGCTGGCTTGCGAGGAGAACGGTTGGCCCTCGTCGCGGCGGTCGGCGGCCTTGAGCGTGAGCGAGCGAGCGGTCGAGGCGGCCGTCTTCACGCCGGCCAGGCGGTTCTGGATCGCCTGGAAGTTGCGGATCGGTTCGTCGAACTGCTCGCGCTGGTCGGCGTAGTCCTGCGAGGCGGCCAGCGAGGCCTCGAGCAGGCCGGTCGCGCAGGCGGCGATCGCCAACCGGGACACGCGCAGCGGTTCGGCGAGCTGCTGGAGCGCCTCGCCGGCGTCGCCGAGCACCTCGTCCTCGCCGACGGGGACCTCTTCGAGGTACAGCGGGCTCGTCTGGGCGCCGCGGAGGCCGAGCAGGCGTTCGGGCGGCCCGGTCTCGACGCCCTCGCTGTCGGCGGGGACGAGCACGGTCGTCGGGCCCTCGGGGCCGCGGGCGACGACGAGGTGGACGTCGGCGAGCGGTCCGCCGAGCACCCAGGCCTTCTGGCCGCGCAGCGTCCAGGCGTCGCCGTCCTCGACGATCTTGGTGTCGAGCGAGCTGACGTCGGCGCCGGCGTTGGGTTCGGTCAACGCGAACGAGCCGAGCTTGGCGCCGCTGGTCAGCTCGGCCAGCCACGTTTCCTTCTGCTCGTCGGTGCCGAGCAGGTCGACGGGCAGCGTGGCGAGCGCGTTCGTCAGGCCCATGAGGGCGGCCGTGGAGGCACAGCCCTTGGCCAGCTCCTTGACGGCGACGCAGAAGGTGACCGTGTCGGCGCCGCCGCCGTAATCGGCGGAGGCAAGCATCCCCATGAGGTCGACCTCGCGCAGGCCTTCGAGGGCTTCCTCGGGGGGACGGCGCTCGCGGTCGACCTCCTCGGCGTGGGGGCGGACGGTCTTGTCGACGAGGTCGGAGACGACCCGTCGGATCATCTGCTGCTCGTCGTCGAGGTGGAACGGCATCGCTCGGGCTCCCCGAGTGGCCCGCCAGCTTATAGCCCTGTCCACCGCGGGACTACAGACAGCGGTCAGGCCCCAGGCGAGGCTGCGCCGGGGAAGGGTTTTCGAGGCGGACACGGCTCGGCCCTGCATGCGAGGAGCATGGGGAGTCGTGCTCGCCGTCGTCGTGTTCGGCCTGGCGGGGCTGGGGACGGCGGCGGCGAGCGAGGGGGACGTGACGATCGCGATCGCCGAGGATGGCAACACGTCGGTCACCGACCCCGACGGGTTGGTGACCGGCGAGGACCAGGACGCGCCCGATCGGTACGCCTGGGCCCTGAACCTGACCGAGGAATACCACGTCGCCCACGTGGAGATCGATCGCGGCTTCCCGATCGAGGAGGGCCGCCAGCTGGTGCCCCTGGTCGACGGTGACCACTTCATCCAGACCCCCAGCGTCACCGACGTCGATCGCGCGGCCGACGTGTTCAGCTTGAACGAGACCGACGACGGGTGGCGCTACGACCTCGGCCTGAACGGGACCGGCGAGGACGGGAGCCGCGAGGCCGAGCTCACGCTCACCCGCGACCTGACCTCGCCGACGATCGAGATCGTCAGCGTCGGCAACCGCACCGACATCGGCTTCGACGTGACGACGAACACGAGCGAGATCGCTCGCACCGAGCTGTTCGTCCGCTCGACGGAGGGCGAGATCATCCAGACCTACCCCGCCCGTCCGGGCCCCTGGCAGCAGTTCCCGGTGCAGGGCCTGGATGCGAACACGACCTACGAGGTGGTCGTCGACGCCGCCGACTGGTCGGGCAACAACGCGACGAGCGAGACGATCACGGTCACGACCGCGGAGAGCACCGAGCCGCCCGAGCCGCTCGTCGAAGCCGTGACGCCGGCGCCGAACGGGACGGTGCCCGCCAACAGCGTCCTGATCGAGGCCTCCTACGACGAGCGGGGCTGGCCGATCGTCGAGGAGGACGTGCGCCTGTTCTTCGACAAGGAGCGCGTCGATCGCTCGAATTTCGAGGTGGGGGACGGGACGATCACCTATCGACCCGAGGGCACGCTCGATCCGCGCAAGTACTCGGTCAGCATCGAGGTGCCGAACACGGCCGGCGGCACCGGGATCGCCCGGTGGACGTTCCACGCCGAGTCGCAGACCGCCAACGCCTCGCCCGGGCCGCTGGGCCTCGCCTCGATCGCGCTGGCGACCGGGCTGTGGGTGGCGATCCGCCGGCGGCGGTGACGGGCGCTTGCCCGCGGGCGGCCGACGGGTCTCGCACGCGCGACCGACCCCGGGTCCGCCCCGACCAGCTGTCTGGCATCGCCGATCGCTTGGGTTGGCATACGGTGTCAGCGTCGCTCGCTGATCGGATCGGCGACCCGTGCAACCTTGCCTGTCGATCCCCAACATTGATGCGTGGACCCATGGTTCGCCGTGGCGCCGGCCCTATTGGGGGGTTCACGGGGGCTTGGCCCCCAACGGCAGGAGAGTCGATCCGATCATGCGCCAACAGCTTGCGATAGCTATTGCCATGTCGATGCTCGCCGTCGGGCTGCCGACGGCGGCGGCGGGAGCGGCCGACGTTCCCATCCTGACGCCTGGCCAGGACGACGACGATGAGTACGTCGTCGGGTTCTACCAGATGCCGCGGGACACCGACGAGTACCAAGGCGAGGAGGTCGTCTTCCACGACGCCGATCTCGAGTACTTCGTCGTCGCCCCGGACAACCCGGCGACCTTCGAGGTGAAGGTGAAGACCGACGACGACGTACGCTACATGCACGAGAACCACCGGGACTACGAGCTGCACTACACCCCGGACGACGGGCAGTACAGCAACCAGTACGGTCCCCAGATCTCGAACACGGAGTCCGCCTGGGACACCACGCTCGGCAGCACGGCTGTGAAGCTGGGCGTGCTCGACAGCGGGATCGCGGACGGCCACGAGGACTTCGCCGCCGATCGCGTCAGCGGGTACGACTACTACCACAGCGACGGCACGCCCGAGGACACCAGCTCCTGCGGCTACCACGGGAGCCACGTGGCGGGGACCGCGGCCGCCACGACGGACAACGGTGTCGGGATCGCCGGCATGAGCGAGTCCAGCATCATCATGCACAAGATCTTCGACAGCGGGTACTTCGGCTGCGGATCCGCCGGCACCAGCGACATCGCGCAGGCGCTCAAGGACCTGGGCGACAAGGGTGCCCACATCTCCAGCAACTCGTGGGGCGGCGGCAGCGATCAGGCGCTGCTCGACGCGATCGACTACGCCAACGACAAGGGCGTCATCCACGTCGCCGCGGCCGGCAACGACGGGTCCTGCACCGACTGCGTGAGCGATCCGTGGGCCTCGCGGCCGGCGAAGACGGTGATCGTGTCCTGCACGGACGAGAACGACGGCTTCTGCTCGTTCTCCAGCCAGGGCCCCGAGGTCGATCTGGCGGGGCCGGGGAACAACGTGCTCAGCGTCGACGGTGGCTCGACGAGCAGCTACACCGAGAAGTCGGGCACCTCGATGAGCACCCCGCACGTCAGCGGCGCCGTCGGTCTCTACATCGACGCCAACGGCGACGTCACGCACGCCACCATGGAGGACGAGCTGGCCACGAGCGCCGACGACGTCGGCCTGTCCGCCAACCGCCAGGGCGACGGTCGGCTGAACACCGGCGTGCTCGTCGGATCCAGCGGCGGCTCGAACAGCCCGCCGACGGCCGACTTCACCTCGAGCTGCACCGACCTCGATTGCACCTTCGACGGGTCCAGCTCGTCGGACGACGACGGGTCGATCGCCAGCTACGACTGGGAGTTCGGCGACGGCACGGCGGGCACGGGCGAGACCACCTCGCACACCTACGATAGCGACGGGACCTACACCGTGACGCTCACCGTCACCGACGACGACGGCGCCACGGACTCGGCGAGCCAGGACGTGACGGTCTCGTCCTCGAGCGGGTCGACCACCGTCTACTCCGAGGACTTCGACGACGGCTCGGCCGACGGCTGGACGAAGTCCAGCATGAGCAACGACCTGTGGCGGGTCTCCTCGGACTGCGTGAGCCCGTTCTCGCCCGAGTACCAGCTCGCCTTCAGCCGAGCCTCGCCCGACTGCGATTACGACGCCGGCACCGCCGAGGGCTGGGCTCAGTCGCCGACGATCGACGCCAGCGGGTACTCGACGGTGACGTTGCAGTTCGCCCACTTCTTCGAGGTGGAGAACTACGACGCCGAGTACGACACGATGCGCGTCCAGGTCAGCAGCGACGGCGGCTCGAGCTGGAGCACGATCGCCCAGTGGGACTCCCGTGACCACACGAACGGCGACTACACCGAGGTCAGCTTCGACATCTCCGGCTCGGCGAGCAGCGACCTGCAGCTGCGCTACTACTTCGACTCGATCGACGACGCCTACAACGACTACCCCGGCTGGTACGTCGACAACGTGGAGGTCGTGGGCGAATAGCGGCCCGAACCCCGATCCGAGGTGGGCGGGTCCGGGCAAGCTGGCCCGCTCCTAGCGGCCGCGCGAGCGGCTGCCTTCCCCTCTTTTCCTCCGTTTTCCAGAGCTGCCAGCTGGTGTCCTTGCCCAGCTCGCCACGTACCGTCAAGCGTCATACCGAACCACGGGGAAGCCTACCATTGATACTCCCTGGCTTGGGTGGTCGGCCGTCGCCTCACGGGAGTGACGACGGAGGCGACGGCAGGAACGGTAGGGAGACGACACCATGCGAAACAAGCCACTTGTCATAGCGGTAGCTTTGTCGATGTTTGCCGTCGGACTGCCGATGGCGGCTGTCGGGGCAACGGACGCGACACCGATGGAGACGGACGCCGACGACGACAAGGAGTACGTCGTCGGCTTCCACGATCAGCTCCCCGAGGACCGGGAGACCTACCAGGGTGAACCGGTCATCGACGTCAGCGAACGGCTGACGTTCTTCGTCGTCGCGCCGGACAACCCCTCGACGTTCGAGATCAAGGTCAAGACGGACGACGACGTGCGCTACATGCACGAGAACCGGTACGACTACGAGCTCGCTGCGACCCCGGACGACGGGCAGTACAGCAACCAGTACGGCCCCCAGATCACGAACACCGAGTCCGCCTGGGACACCACGTTCGGATCCACCAGCGTCCAGCTGGGCCTGCTGGACAGCGGGATCACGGTCGACCACGAGGACTTCGTTAACAGCCGCGTCAGCGGGTACGACTACTACCACAGCGACGGCACGCCCGAGGATCACAGCGGGTGCGACTACCACGGCTCGCACACGGCCGGGACCGCCGCTGCGACGACGAACAACGGTGTCGGGATCGCCGGCATGAGCGAGTCCAGCATCATCATGCACAAGATCTTCGACAGCGGGTTCTTCGGCTGCGGCTCCGCCGGCACGAACAGTATCGCGGATGCGTTGGCCGACCTGGGTGACAAGGGTGCCCACATCTCCAGCAACTCCTGGGGCGGCGACGACCAGGCGCTGCTCGACGCGATCGACTACGCCAACGACAAGGGCGTCATCCACGTCGCCGCCGCCGGCAACGACGGCTCGTGCACCAACTGCGTCTCCGATCCGTGGGCCTCGCGACCGGCCAAGGTCGTCATCGTCACGTGCTCGGACAGCAACGACGACTTCTGCTCGTTCAGCAGCCAGGGCCCCGAGGCCGACATCATCGGTCCGGGGAACAACGTCCTCAGCGTCGACGGCGGCACGACGTCCGGCTACCACGAGCTCTCCGGCACGTCGATGAGCACCCCGCACGTGGCCGGCGCGGTCGGGCTCTACATCGACGCCAACGGCGACGTCAGCCACTCCACGATGGAGTCCGAGCTCGGCTCCAGCGCCGACGATCTCGGCCTGATCGCCGAGCGCCAAGGTGACGGCCGGCTGAACACCGGCGCGCTCGTCGGTGGCGGTGGAGGCGGCGGCTCGAACAGCGGCCCGACGGCCGACTTCACGTACACGTGCACCGACCTGACGTGCGACTTCGACGGGTCCAGCTCGTCGGACGACGACGGCAACATCACCAGCTACGACTGGGAGTTCGGCGACGGCACGACGGGGACGGGCGAGACGACCTCGCACACGTACGACAGCGGCGGCGACTACGACGTCACGCTGACTGTGACCGACGACGACGGCGCCACCGACAGCCAGACGCAGACCGTCAGCGTCTCCAGCAGCGACAGCGGCGCCAGCGGGATGCACGTCGGTGACCTCGACGACGCCAGCTCCGGGGGCCAGGGCGGCTCCTGGACCGCGGTCGTCGACGTCCTGATCCACGACAGCAACCACACGGCTGTCAGCGACGCGACCGTCACCTTCGACTACACCACCGACAAGGGTGCCACCGGCACGGCCTCGTGCACGACCGCCAGCGACGGGTGGTGCTCGGTGTCCGAGAGCTTCCGGAACCGCGAGAGCCCGGTCGACTTCACGGTGACGGACGTCAGCCACGCCGACCTGACGTACAGCTCCTCGGACAACCACGACCCCGACGGGGACAGCGACGGGACCACGATCACGGTCTCCAAGTAGCGGGTCCGTCGGTTCTAGAGGGGCCGGTCCCCTCCTCTCCTCTTCTTATCTTCCTCCCTTCAGCGGCGACGAGGACGGCTCGATCGAGGCCTGCGCCTGGTCGCTGGGGGATGGCGACGGGGCCAGCGGTCACCTCGTCGAGCCCACCGACGACGCCGGCGGTGCGTATATCCTCGGGTGACCCTCACGGACGACGGAGGCCAGGCACCACGAGCGCGACGGTGGGCTTGACCGAGCCGACGATGCACGTCCACCCGATCGAGCACGGCAGCGACGGGGTCGAGGTGACCGCGAGTGCCGGTCCACGACGAGGACGAGGAGCCCGTCGCGGGCGCCGTGGCCGGGATCGAGACGTGCAACGCCGCCGGCCTGTGCCGGAAGACGACCCAAGCGAGGTGGACCGACGGCGAGGCCACCGCGCGCTGGTCACACGGGCTCGGGGACCGGTCACGACCGGCGTGCGGCGGCTGGCGCCGGGGGACCTCGAGCCAGCGCTGGGGAACGACCACGCCGAGGACGGGAACGGCACCTCCGCGAGAGCGGCCGCTGACGGGGACCGCCTAGCCGGCGTTGGGTTGGCCGGGTGTCCCGTCCGCGAAGATCCAGTCGCCGAGCCCGTCACCGGCCTTCTGCCACGTCCGATCGTCGGCGTCCGCGTCGGTGAGGCTCGGCGTGGTCTCGAAGACCGAGCCTCGGGGTCCCAGCCAGGTGACCGTCTCGTCCGCGGGGGACAGCGTGGTGGGGCCGAGATCGATCGGGCGGCGCTCGCCGGCCGCCAGCACCGTGCCCTCGGCCAACGTCCGGTCCGCCGAGCCCTCCTCGGCTTGCAGGCTCCAGCCGGAGACGTCGACGGGCGTCGAGCCCTCGTTGTACAGCTCGACCCAGTCCCCGCCGGCGGCTGGGTTCGTTTCGACCTCGTTCAGCCAGAGATCGCAGGTCGGCTCGTCGGCCGCCGCGAAGCCGCGGATCCGCACCCGCCAGTCGACCGTGGCGCCTTCGAGCAGCTCGAGCTCGAGCGTGTGCTCGCCCGGCTCCTCGACGGTGCCGAAGGCGATCGAGGGGTCCGGCTCGTCGACGACGATCCGGTGGAGCACCGTGCCGTTGGGCGCGATCAGGCCGGCCTGGAACCGGTAGGGCAGCGTGGCCTCGGCGGCGTAGCCCTCCTCGGCCACGCGGGCCGAGGCGTTCCTGGGCTCGTAGGTGAGGCCCAGGCTCAGCTCGCGATGGCATGGATCGACCGGGACGGACAGCCGCTCGTGATCGGGGGCGTCCACGGCCTCGGGGATCAGGGCCTTGCCGGCTCCCTTCAGGCCGACCTCGAAGCTACCCTCGGTCCAGTCGAGCGGGGTGTCCTGCGTCGGTGCGGCCTGGGCCGTGCCGACGGGTACCACGAGCGCCAGCACGAGGGCCAGGGCCACCCCAGCGTTGACCATCCTCGGGTCGACAGCGCCCAGGCGGCGGATAAACGCTTGCGTGTCCCCGACCCCCACGACCAGTCGGGGAGTTGGCCCGGTGAACGGGTTCCCCACAAACCCCTTAACCTCCCGCGGCCTCGGTGGGTCCGATGCGACGGACGGTCGCCGTGCTCGCGGTCGGCGCCTTGATCGCCCTCGCCGGATGCATCGGGATCGGATCCGAGGAGGTCGGCGACGATCTCGGCGAAGCCAACAGCAAGGCCAGCCAGTACCCGGCGGACGCGGAGTTGAACACGAGCGGCCAGTGGTCGTCCACGGTGGACGACGGGACCTACGAGATCGGTGAGCCCGAGCAGGTGATGGTCACCAGCTCGGCCGGCGACGACGTCTCGATCGGGATCGTGAAACCGGCCGACCTGGGCCCCGACGAGCAGGTGCCCGTCGTGGCCGACATCGGCCCCTACTACGGCGAGCTCGAGGGCGACGTCGACAACCCCGACGACGCCCGCCTGGACAACTTCCTCATCGAGAACCTGGTGCCCCACGGCTACGCCGTCGCCATGGTCAGCGTGCCCGGCACCGGCGACAGCGGAGGCTGCGAGGACTACTTCGGGCCCCGCGAGCAGGTCGCCGTCGACGACGCCGTCACGTTCCTCGCCGAGCTGGACGTCTCGACCGGCGACGTCGGCCTCATCGGGAAATCCTACGACGGCTCGACGCCGTGGGAGGCCGCCGCGCAGGGCAACGAGAACCTGAAGACGATCGTTCCCCTGGCCGGGATCCCGTCCTTCCAGGAGCTGCACTTCATGAACGGAACCGCCGAGACGCGCGCCGGCTGGCTGAACTTCGCCTACTGGTCCTTCGGCGTCGCCAAGGGCGGCATGCTCGGCCCGCTGTACTACGACGGCGCGAACTGGCTCGAGCGCCCGGACCCCGTCTGGGCCGAGCGCGCCTGCCCGGCTGTCGGGGAGCACCTGGCCAACGGCGCCTCCGGCACCGCGACCGGCGGCCAGGACCCGACCGGGTACTGGGAGGAGCGCTCGTTCAAGCCCGAGGTCCTCGAGAACTACGACGGCTCCGTGTTCGTCGTGCACGGCCTGCAGGACTGGAACGTGCACCCGGACATGGTCACGCACGTCTGGGACGATCTCGAGCAGCTCGACGGCGAGCGCAAGCTGTGGTTCGGCCAGTGGAGCCACATCTACCCCGACCGCCCCGACCAGGTCGAGAACTGCGGGGCCTGCCCGCACCCCGATGCGGTGCGCTGGGACTTCGCGGAGACCCTCAAGCGCTGGTTCGACAGCGAACTCAAGGGCCAAGACGTCGACACCGGCCCGACGGTGTGGAGCCAGGACGACGAGGGCGGCTGGCACGCCAGCGAGGACTGGCCGCCGAGGGACGCCGAGACCCACAGCCTGTACCTCGGCGACGGCTCGCTGTCCACGAACACGACCGAGGACGGCTCGGCCACGCTGTTCACCCCGGCCGGGACGACGGCGCCCGCCGAGCCGACCAGCCAGCTCACGTGGACGAGCCAGCCCCTCGACGCCGACAAGCGCATCGTCGGCGAGCCGCGGTTCCACTTCACCGCCACCCCCACCTCGCCGGACGGCAACCTCGAGGCCTCCCTCTACGACGTGGACGAGGACGGCGAGCGCAAGCGCATCGGCCACGGCTACATGAACCTGCGCTACGCCGCCGGCGGCGACGACCCCCAGCCGGTCACGCCCGGCGAGCAGCTGGACGTCGAGATGCAGCTGTTCCCGCTCGACACGGTGGTCGAGGAGGGCCACCAGCTCGAGCTCGTGCTCGAACAGGACAGCCCGCTGCCGCGCCCCTCCGGGCCGATCGAGGTCCACTGGGGCGGCGACGACGGGAGCGCGCTGACCTACGAGGACACCCACGACCACCAGACCGGGCTGCCCTGGCGGTGAGGGGGAAGCCAGGGGTCTTTTGGCCCCTTCCGTCCCCGTCGGCGCTGACCAGCAGGGGCCACACCGTTTGCCTTTGCCAGCGAGTTCGTCGCTCCGAGATCCCACGTCGCGGACGATGACGATCCCGGTCGCGCTGTCGCTGGTGCTGGCGTTCCCCACCGGCGGGGCTACCCTCACCCCACCGGACCCCGCGATCGACAGGGATCGTCGAAGCCGAGCACCAGCCAATCCGTCTGCGTGAACTTGTTCGGGCTGTCCAACCGGAGATCGGCGGTCAGCTGGTACTGGGAGGCGAGCACGAAGATGGCATCTCCGTCGCTGGCGAAGGCTGTGTCGACGGCGAACGGCGGATAGTACGGGTTCTCGGAGTACCCGGCCTCGAAGATCGGTTCCCCCGTGCCTATGTCGAGCGAAGTGATGGAAAGCATCCGGGGGTAGACAGGGTTCTGACCGTTGCCGACCACGACGGCACACGACTCCCCAGGCGCTATGGCCAACTCGCGGGGGAAGGAGGCAGCGGTGGCGCTGTCCTCTCCCCGGTTTCGCCAAACGACCTCGTCCGTGTCCGCGTCGATGCCGACCGTGCCGGTCCAGGCGCTCTCTGCGGTCTCCGGAGGCAAGGTCCTCCCTGTCCCGATCAGGAGGCCTTCCTCTTCGGCGAAGGCCAGATCACTCGCGCGATTGGGTTCGTCCTCGGGGACACCCGTGGTCAGCGAGCCCAACCCGTCCCCCGTGGCGACCTCGTACGTCGTCAGCCGGTAATCCTTGTCCCCGCGCGTCGTCGTGAGGCTGTACATCTCCTCGCGCGTCTCGGAGTGGGCAAAGCCCCGGTCACCGTAGTAGCTGCCCTTCGCACGGTACCAGTCGACCTCCCGGTTCTCGAGATCGAGATCCATGAGGAGGGTCCGCCCGCGGCGATCCAGTCCTCCAGCCCAGGCGCGGGTGGCCCCGTCGTCGACGTCGAGCCATTCGATGTACTCGTTCTCACTCGAATGACCTTCATAGGTGAGGTTCCACGCTAGCGCCCCGCTGGCCGGATCGTAGCTCCGGAAGTGCGTATCACTGTCACCGTCGGCCGAGGTGTAGGTCCCCGAGACGAGAAGCTCCCCTTGCGAGGTCACCGCTGTGCGGAAAGCGTAGGTGTCTTCGAGCCCGAAGAACCCGTCGCTGTCGCTGTGGGGGGAGACGAAGGTGTCCGTCCACACAGGCTCACCGCTGGCAGGGTCGAGAGCGCGGACGAGACCGTGCTGGGTGCCGGTGGCGTCGGTCGTGGCCCCCGTCACATAGACCGGCCCGGTATCGGCGGCCGCCTCCACGTCGGCGAACACGTCGTGCTCGCCGGCCGTGTCCAGCTTGTGACGCCAGACCTCTTCGCCGGTCGCCGCATCGAAGGCCACCGCCGTCGCATCCTCCGTATCATCGGCCCCCACCACCCGCTCGCGCCCACCGTCAGGCGGCCGGGTGGACCCCACGGCGATCACGAGATCGTGATCCCCGTCGTAGGTGATCGTGATCGGGTCGTCGTGGCTGCTGGCCGGACCGTCCACGTAGGCCCGCCAGGCGTGACAGCCGCCGAGCCCAGCCGGCGGCTTGGCCCGCGCCTCGCAGGGTGAAGGCTGGGCCGCGTACGCAGAGCCCGGTTCCACATCCCCCTCCCCTGCCTGGCCAGCGTGGGAGTTCGACAACTCGGCGTGTGGCTCCTGAGGTGCTTGGGTTCCAAGCAGAGAGACCGACCCGCTGGATAACAACACTCCGCAGAGCAGAAGAGTGAACCACGGTTTCGCGCCCATGATTTACCGCCTATTCACAATCGTCTCCAGCATGGATCTCGATGGTTTCCCGGTCGGTTTCGTCGCCGTCGACGGTGACGTTGTATTGGACTTTGAACGCGTTGATCTCGTCACCCACTCCCGGATTGCCATCCTTATCGAAGTCGAAGACATCAGCTCCATCGAGAATGACCCGGCTCCCTGTCGTGGGACCCAAGACCATGCACATGCAACCGTCCGACGTCCCTTCAACCCTCCCCTGTAGACGATCGACAGACGACGCCCGACGGGCGCGGGCGGGGCCCGACCGCCGCCTCAGAACTCGCCCAACTGCGATTGGCCGCCCTGCTCGCCGGCGCCCCACTCCCTGGGCTCCTGGCCGGCGACGCGGAGGAAGGCGTTGGCGGCGCCGGGGCCGAACCCGGCGAAGTGGTTGTTGGCGTAGACGCGGATCGTATCGATGGCGTCCGTCTGCATCTCGAGGTCGGCCCAGCGTTGCTGGATCTGGGGTTCCGGGTCGCGCTGCAGCTCGTCGAAGGTCTCGGTCTCGCGGTCGCCGATGAACCGCAGGTAGGCCGCGGGGGAGGTGCGGGCCGAGGGCGACGACCAGCGGTCGTTGTCGCTCCACACCCACGTCGTATCGTGGCCCTCCAGCATGCTGTACGTGCTGGGATGGTTCCAGCTCTCGTGGCGGGCCTCGACGGCGATCGGTGCCGGGATCGCCTCCTCCTCGAGGATCCGCTCCAGGCGCGGGCGGCCCTCGTCGGCCGTCAGGGACGGGGGCAGCTGGAGGAGCACGACCCCGACCTTGAGGCCCAGCGGGCGCAGGGCGGTCACGAAGTCCGAGACGACGTCGTCGGCCTCGTCCAGGTCCAGGCGGGCCTCGTGCGTCAGATCACGGGGGGCTTTCACGGCGAAGTCGAAGTCCTCGGGCGTGATCCGGTCCCAGCGGCGCGTGCGTTCGCGGGGTGGGACGGCGTAGAAGGAGCTGTTGACCTCGACGGTGTCGAACACCTCGGCGTAGCGGGCCAGCATGTCCTCGCTGGCGGTGCCGGGCGGGTAGAAGGGGCCCACCCAGTCGGGGTAGGACCAGCCGCAGGTGCCGACGAGCAGCTCGGTCATCAGCGCATCACCGCCCCGCCGTCGACGACCAGGGTTTGTCCGGTGACGAAGCTGGCCATCGGCGAGAGGAACCAGGCGATCGCGGCCGCGGCCTCGGCCGGTTGGCCCCAGCGACCCAGCGCGGCCTCGCGGGCCAGCTCGTCGTAGTCGTGGGTGGTGTGCTCGACGGTGGCCTCGGTCCCGATGTTGCCCAGCGCCAGCGCGTTGGCGCGCACGCCGTCGTCGCCGTACTCGCGGGCGACGTCGCGCATGAGGCCGAGCACGGCGGCCTTGGCTTCGGTGTAGGGTGTGCCCTTGTAGCCGCTGATCGCCGGCGTGGACGAGATGTAGACCATCGCGCCGCCGGTCTCGCGGACGTCGGGCAAGGCGGCTTGGGTCACGCGCCAGGCGCCCTCGAGGTCGACCTCGCGCACGCGGTCGAAGTCGGCCTAGTCGAGCTCGTGCAGCGGGCTGTCCCACAGGCGCTCGTCGAGCGGGTAGCCGGCGACGTGGGCCACGTGGTCGATGGCGCCGGCCCACTGGCGGGCTTGCGCAATCGCGGCGTCGATCTCGTCGGCTTCGGTCACGTCGGCGGGGGCGGCCAGGGCTCGGCCGCCGGCCTCTCGGACCTCCTCGGCCAGCTCGGCGAGCCGGTCCTCGCTGCGGGCGGAGAGCACGACGCGGGCGTCGGCCGACCCCAGCAGGCGGGCGGTTTGCTCGCCGATGCCGCTGGAGGCGCCCGTCACCCAGATCGTGTCGTTCGCGAGGCCGAGGCGGGGATCCTCGTCGAGGGCGTCGAACACGGAGACCGAGCTCGGCGCCCCCGCATAAGGCTTCGTCGGCGCGGAGGCGCCCTCCGGCGTAGGCATCCGCCGGTGTCACGTCGTCGGAGCGCTGGATCCCTGGCGGTTGCGGCTAGCCCGGCGGCAGCGATGGGTGACCTCTGCTGACGGACAATAGGGGGCCGACTGAGGTTAGACGAACCGCGTTTCCTGGCGGGCTAGGGGCCCTCTCGGTGCCCATCGCAGAGTGATCGCGCCGCCCGTCGAGGTGTCCCCCGGGTGATGCATTCCACGAACGAAGCCAGGGCTGCCCCTGCCTCTCGGATCATCTCCCCAGGATCGATACCCCCGTCGCGGACAGACACCGATCAGCCGAACCTCAGAACTGCGGGATCAAGGGCGCCGTCCCGAACAGCCACAGGACCGGGATCAGGAAGCCGAGCAGGGCGCCGCCGTTGAGGGCGGGCAGCCCGGCGTGCGGGTTGCCCTTCAGCACGCTGCGCATCAGGACCGCGAACCCGGCGGTGGCTCCCACGAGGGTCGTCAAGGCGACGAACACGGCCGGCGACAGGCCGACCACGGCGTCGAGGCTGGCCGCGTAGTCGCCGAGGAAGACGTGGGAGGAGACGACGAGGACGCCGGGGATGACGATGTCGCCCAGCCCCATGAACAGCGCGTCCTGGCCCTCGGCCTCGGTGGCCTCCTCGTCCTCGGTCGGTCGGGGAGGCTCCTCGGCGGTCTCGGCGGGCTCGCCGGGCACGTCCTCCTGCTCGATCTCCTCGCGGAAGGAGTAGCCGGCGACCTTGGGGACGACGAGCATGACGGGCAGGCGGAGCCCGACGACGCTGTCGGCGAGGTCGAGCATGTGCTCGGTGCGGTAGACGGCGATGGCATCGTAGACGGCGAACGCGATCAAGAGCACGAGCGCGGGCACGATGCCGAACGAGAACCCGAACAGGCCGGTGGCGCCGGCGCCGACGGAGATCGCGGCCGCGTCGACGACGTACCACTCGGGGTAGAAGTACAACAGCGCGGTCAGACCGGCGCCCAGCGCCAGGCTGAGGGAGAAGGCCGGGGCCCCGCCGAGCCCGGGGATCAGAGCGAGGATCGGCTCGTAGAGGTAGACCATCGTCAAGGCGACGGCGCCGAGCACGACGGCCTGGATGATCCAGTCGAGGTCGAGCTTGGCGACGAGCAAGATGCCAGCGGTGAACGCGATGACCAGGCCCAGGTACAGCAGGGGGTTCGTCGGGTCCTGGGGATCCTCGAAGGCCGCCGGGACCTGGCCCTGCAACAGCTCGGCGAGGAGAAGCGCCAGCCCGATCGTACCGACGAAGATGACGCCCATGGCGATGGCCGCGCCGACCTCGGTGTCCTCCTCGACCCCGTCGTGGGGCATCTCGTGGCCGTTGTCGGGCTCGCTGTGGGCCTCTGCCATGAACGCCGACCCACGACGAAGGGCTTACTTGGGTCTTCGCTTCCAGGCCCGCCCGACGAGCGCGACCAGCGCGAGCGCTCCCGCGCCGGAGGCCAGCGCGGCCGACAGCGGCGATCGCGTGCGTTGCACCGGATCGCGTGAGGGGGCCGGGCCGTCGTCGTCGGCCCCGTCGCCGGCCGGCCCGTGCTCGAGGTTGTCCACGGTCACCGTCACCAGCTCGGACACGAGCCCCTGCGGCGTCTGGGCTCGCACGTGCAGCGTCCACTTGCCGTCCGGCACGAAGCCGGTCCGCCAGCGGACCGGCGGCTGGCTGGCGCCCTCGGAGATCGTGCTGTTGCCGTGCTCGGCCGAGTGAGCCTCGACGGCGACGACCTGGGCCCGGTCGGCGGGGCGCCAGTCGACGGCGGCGACGCCCTCGATCGTCTGGCCCTCGTCGGGCGCCCTCAGCTGGAAGGCCACCGTCGGCGCGGGGTCGGGCTCGGTGACGGTCTCGACGCGGTGGGTCGGGCTCCAGGGGCCGGTGTTCCCCACGGCGTCGACGCCGCGCGCCCGCACCTCGAGCGGGCCCTCGCCGGCGGGATCGATCGATCCCTCCCGCACGGGCACGGGACGCCAATCCTCGCCGGGGGTCCGCGCTTGGGCGTGCACCTCCTCGGCACCGGAGCCGACCCGGATCGTCCCCTCGTCGATAGCGAGCGTGGGCTCGGGCGGGCCCTCGGCGTCGGCGAACACGTCGAAGCCGGGCCCCTGCACGACGTGACGGGCACCAGGCGCGGGCTCGCGCTCGAACACGACGTCCACGTGCGTGGTCTCGCCGGCTGGCAGCGTGCGAGCAGCCACCTCGCCGAGGAGGACCCGCCGGTCGCCGGCCCAGCCCGCCGGCTCGAGCTCGGTCCAACGGTCCCCGTCGAGGCGAAGCCAGGCGGTCTCGAACCCCTCGTCTCCGTCGACGCTCACGCGGGCCTGCAGAGCGAAGGCGGGGGAGACGTCACCGGCCTCGGCCCGCTCGACAGGCCCGGCGGCCAGCCGCAGCTGCGCCTGGGCCGGGCCGGTTGGGGAGGCCTCCCGGATCGCCTGGCTTCGGGGCGACTCGTCGACGAGGCCGGCGAGGGTTCGGTCCACGGTGACCTCGGCCTGTCGATCCTCGGCCTCGATCCGCGCCTGCATCCGGTCGTCCCTCGTGGGATCGCCCTCGACCTCGGCACCGCCGGCCAGCTCGACCTCCCGGCCCCACCGGTCTGTGTCGAAGAACTCGACGAGGCTGCCGACGACGGGAGCCACGGTCAGGGCGAGCACGGCGAGCACGAGGAGGGTCCGCCTGTGCACGGGGGATGCTCGGCGGCGGGAGGGGGATGGTCGGCCGGGGAGCGCACGTCGCCTCTTCCACTCTTGGTCCCCGTCGGGGGATGGGGCCGTTGGCCCACCGTGACCAAGGCTTAAAAGGGGGCCGAGGCTACCTGCCGCCGTCGTGCGCGTCGCCGTCCTCGACCGGGACAAATGCCAACCGAAGAAGTGCAACTACGAGTGCATCAACTACTGTCCCAAGGTGCGGGCCGGCGTCCCGGAGACGATCTACCACGACGAACCGGGCGACCAGCCCGTGATCAGCGAGGAGCTGTGCATCGGGTGCGGGATCTGCGTCAACAAGTGCCCGTTCGACGCGATCGACATCATCAACCTGCCCGACGAGCTTGAGGAGGATCTCGTCCACCAGTACGACGAGAACGCCTTCCGCCTGTTCCGACTGCCCGTCCCCAAGCAGGGCCAGGTCGTCGGCCTGCTGGGCCCCAACGGCATCGGCAAGTCGACCGCGCTGTCCTTCCTCAACGGTCGAAGCACCCCGAACCTGGGGGAGTGGGCCTCCGAGGCCTCCTGGGAGGACGTGCTGGACGAGTACGCGGGCACCGAGCTGCACGACTACCTGGCTCAGGTGGCCGAGGGCGAGATCGAGGTCGCCACGAAGCCGCAGTACGTCGACCAGATGCCGAAGGTCGTCGACGGCAACGTCAGCGATCTGCTGGCCAGCGTCGACGAGCGGGGCAAGCTCGACGAGCTGGTCGACCAGCTTCAGATCCAGCACACGCTGGACAGCGAGCTGGGCAACCTCAGCGGCGGCGAGCTGCAGCGCGTCGCGATCGCCGCGACCGCGCTCAAGGACGCCGACGTGTACATGTTCGACGAGCCGTCCAGCTACCTCGACGTCGAGCAGCGCACGACGACGGCGCGTCTCATCCGCGAGCTCGTGGACGAGGCCGACCGCCGGGTGCTCGTCGTCGAGCACGACCTGGCGATCCTCGACCTGGTCAGCGACGTCGTGCACGTCCTGTACGGCGAGCAGGCCGCCTACGGCATCATGGGCCTGCCTCGCAGCACGCGCGGGTCGATCAACGCCTACCTCGACGGGTTCCTGCCGGAGGAGAACGTGCGAATCCGCGAGGAGGAGATCGAGTTCACCGCGCACCCGCCGCGGAAGCGGTTCGAGCGCGGCGAGCTCGTCACCTACGGCGAGATCGCCAAGCAGTACGGTGACGACGGGTTCCGGTTCCACACCGACGGCGGGACCCTGCACGAGGGCGAGGTCGTCGGCGTGCTCGGTCCGAACGGGATCGGGAAGACGACGCTCGTCAAGCTGCTCGCCGGCGGCGAGGACCCCACCGAGGGCACGCTGGACCTCGACGTGCAGGTCAGCTACAAGCCGCAGTACCTGAAGGCGGAGTTCGACGGCACCGTCGAGTCGATGTTCTACTCGACGATGGCCGACGCCTGGGACGACCCGTTCTTCCAGCACGAGGTCGGCCGCCCGCTCGGGCTGGACGACCTGCTGAGCACCGACGTCAACGACCTCTCCGGCGGCGAACTGCAGCGCGTCGCGTGCGCCCTGTGCCTGGGCCGGGACGCCGACCTGTACCTGCTCGACGAGCCCAGCGCCTTCCTCGACGTCAACCAGCGCATGCTCGTCGCCAAGGCCCTGCGCCGGGTCATGGAGCAGCGGTCGACGAGCGCGCTCGTCGTCGACCACGACGTCTACCTCATCGACCTGATCGCCGACAGCCTGATGGTCTTCGAGGGCGAGCCCGGCGTCGAGGGGACCTCGCATGGCCCCATGGACATGCGCGATGGCATGAACCGGTTCCTCGCGAACGTCGACGTCACCTTCCGCCGGGACCGCGACACCAAGCGCCCGCGCATCAACAAGCCCGGCTCCCGGAAGGACAAGGAGCAAAAGCGCGAGGGCGAGTACTACTACGACCCCGAGCTCGTCTCCTAGACTGCCGGTCTTGTTTTGCTTAGGCTCTCGCGGGTCTCGGGAGACCAGGTACGGTCTCCCGAACCTACGAGCCCGGAAGGCTCGTGCGAGGGAGCGTGGCACGGTCGCCGAGCCCGAGGACGGCAACCCTCTCGTGAGATCTCACGGGGGCCGACAACGGCCGAGCATCGGTCCGCCGTCCGGACCGATCTCGGCTGCGCATCTCCGATTCGTACAGCAAGATGGCCCACCTTAGACCGGCGCACCAGAACATTTCCGGTCCCACGGTCTCCCCCTACGAGCGGTTGGCCAGGAAATGTTCACCAAATCGAGGGAGAGCGGTCTCCGTGACCCCCCTCACGGCGAGGCCGCCCGCAGGCCGGTGACGACGCAAGGTCCACAAGTGCGCCTGTTGCAAGCGTTGTCGCCGTCGACCTCGAAAGGCCTGTGGGCCTTCCGTCGTCTCGGCTCCGCGCTTTCACCGCCTGAGGGCGGCGAGAGCCGAACCCAAGCATCGCCGGCAGTCTCGCTCGTCCTCTCCGACGGCCTTTTTTAGGATGAGCTGGCCATTCAATGCTATATGCGGGTCCGGCTCGTCGCCGTGATGGTTCTGGCCTCGGCCCTGACCGGCTGCCTGGACGGCAGCGTCGTCGACCAGCTCCGCAACGACCTGGAGGCCCAGGACGAGTTCGAGGACCGCACGCTGTTGCTCGAACGCGTCCCGTTCACGCCGGCCGGGGTCGCGGACCCGAACCGCACCGTCGAGGACGAGTCCGACGTCGCCTCCCAGTGGAACCAGAGCTTCCGCGTGCCGCCGGACACCCGCCAGGTGACGGTCACGTTCTCGATCGAGTTCTCCAACCCCGACCCCGGCGGCGTGGTGCCGGAGGACAGCCCCGAGGGCGAGGTCCGCACCTACGTCGTGACCGCCGACGGCGAGGAGCGCAACCTCACCCGCTCGCAACCGGCCGAGGCCGGGTTCGATTTCCCGACCCCGACGGCCGGCGAGTGGCAGGTCGGCATGGACGCCCGCGGCAACGGCACCGTCACCTTCGACGTCCACGGCCTGGTCCCGATCGCGTCAAGCGGCAGCTGAGGCCGACGATCGCCGCGAGGGCGGCCCCGAGGATCCCGGGCGCGGGCACCGCCTCCCGCGCGGGCCCGACCGGTCCGAGGCCGGCGCCGGGCTCGGGGCCCTGCAGGACCTCGCGGACCTCCTCGGCGACGCGACCGTCGTGGACGAGCAGGTTGACCTCGCGGTTGAGCAACACCCCGCCCAGCCCCCAGTTCGTCGATCCCACGAGCGCGGCCGAGGGCGTAGCGATCGCTTTCGCGTGCAGGGTCCCCTGGCGGGGATCGGACAGTCGAGCGTCGAGGTCGCTGGCGTCCGGGTGAGCTTCCAGGTAGGCGATCGCCTCCCGGTTCGACCGGGCGGCGCCCTCGGGGACGCCGCTGAGCGTCACCTCGACCGACGATCCGCGGCTGTGGTCGACCATCGCGTCCAGCCAGGCGTTCGAGCGCGGTCCCCAGCGCGGGTTGGCCCGCAGGACCGCGCCCACGAGCGACCCCTCGGCGTCCTCGATCCAGGCCGGCACGCCGGAGGCCCGCCAGGCGTTCTCGGGCGCGGTGACGACGGCGACCGGCGCCTGGATCGCTCGCCAACCGTCGGGTCGGATCTCCCGGCCTTCGCCCGGCGAACGGAAGATCGCCTCCAGGCGGGCCGCCAGGCTAGCGTTGGCGAGCCCGATCCCGACGCCGCGGTTGCCCTCGCCATCGCGGGGGAGGCCGTGCTCGGTCATGTTCTCGGTGAGGACGAGCGCCAGCCCGGAGTCGACGACGACGATCTTGGCGTGCTGGAGGCCCCCGTCGGTCGGCCCCTCGGCCTCGTGCACGTGGACGCCGGCCCGTTCCAGACGGTCGATCAGGCGGGGCGTGGCCGCGGGTTGGCCGCCGACCGGGTCGGGTTCGAGGTACAGGTGCACGTCGACGCCGCGCTGGGCCGTCTGGGCGAGCAGGTCCCCGACGGCCGGGCTCGTCAACAGGTAGGTGGACGCGGTGACGCGGTGCTGGGCTTCGGCCAGCACGTCCGCGAGCGTGACCAAGCCGGCTTCCCGGGTACCGAACACGCTCACGTGGCCCTCGACGCGCCGAGCCGTGACCGGCTGCGCGTCCACACCGGGAGGCAGGCGCCATGGGGCCCATCCTCCCGCAACGGGGTCGCGGACGACCTCCCCCCGGCCCGGGCGTTCGGGCGCCCTGTCGAGCGCCTCCCCCAGGTGGAACAGCTCGGCCACGGCGGACCCGGGGTCGGCGGGCCGGCAGGCACCGGTTGAGGCCAGCTGGTCCACCGCGAGCCGCCAGGGACCCTCCTCGGGGCTCGGTGGGAGCAGGCAGACGCGGTCGCCAGCCACGATCACGCCGCCGCGATCGCTCGACGGTCGCTGGGTGAGCTCGACGTCGGTCTCGCTGGCACGGGACAGGTTCCAGCCGAGGCCGGGCGAGCACCCTTCGGGGCCGCAGACGTCGAGGCTGGGCTCGGGGTCGGGCACGGCCAGGGGCCGGGGACGTCGGCGAGGGCATCGGCGGTGTCGGTGCTCGTCCGGGCTCGCACGCCGACGGTCAGCTCGTCGGCCGCCAGCGCGTCCGCGTTGCTGGAGTCGGGGTTGGCTTGCAGCCACAGCCGGCCCTGCCAGCTGCCGGCCTCGGGGTCGACGGTGCGGGCGTAGAAGTCCGATCGCTGGAAGCTGGTGCCGTTCCAGGTCCGGGAGGCTTGGGCATCCTCGGAGCCGAGCCAGGCCTTGATCTCGACGGGTTCGCCGGCGTCCTCGATCGCGACGTCGACGGCGAAGGGCGTCGACTCGATCGGGGCCGCGTTCGGGGCGGCCAGGTCCACGGTGAGGCCGCTGGCGGTCGGCGTCAGGCACAGAGCCAAAAGCAGCAGCCGGCGCACGTCGACGACGGTCGTCGGCGAGGGTTTCAGCGTTGTCCGCAAGCGGTGGTGACCGGGGCCGAGGGGGGAACGTTCACATGGGAGCGGCTGCTGGCGAGGCGTGATGGACGAGCTGCCCACGGACCGGGTCCAGGAGCTTCGCGGCGAAGCTCAGCAGCTGTCGGCCGAGCTGCAGGTCGGCAAAGCCGGCCTCTCGGAGGGCTTCGTCGAGGAGGTCGACCGCCAGCTGGCCAGCGACGACCTCGTCAAGGTCCGGGTGCTGCGATCGGCGGCAGCCGAGACCGGCACCGAGGAGGCCGGGGAGGACCTCGCCGAGCGCACGGAGGCGCACCTGATCGAGGTGCGTGGCAACACCGTCGTCCTCTACCGCGGATAGGTGATCTCACGTGCGCACGGGATGTGCGGATTGCGAGTGCGTCGTGGAGGATGGTGTCCGCGTCGAGACGTGCCCGGAGCCCGAGGCGTGCTGTTGTTCGGATCCGCCTGGGGCTTAGTCGCCGAAGGCCAGGTGGGGTTCGAGCTCGGTCGGATCCTCGTTGATCCAGTTGATGAGGTGCGAGGTGCAGCAGAAGTGCCGTTCCCACGTCGGCTCCTGCTCGACCGTCTGGAGCTGCAGGTTGGCTGAATCGTCTCCGCGATCGATCTCCTCGCCGCAGTAGTCGCAAGTGTAGGTGTGAGCCATTACGGTCACCTCAGCCAGCGTCGTAGGCGGAAACGGGACCCGGATGGAAACCCTTGGGATGCCCACACAGCCGACCGCGGCGGCGAGCCGGCCAGGAATGAAACCTCCACAACTGCGAGGTCAAAAGCCCACAACAAGAGGTATCAACAGGTCCGAGCATCCACTTTTGGCGGGGCGGGAGGCCGCGGTACAGCGTGGACCCCGGACCGTCACGTTCCTCGCTGGGGCGCGGGTGCCGACGAGCGCCCTCGCTCCCAGCCCCTCTCGACGGCCCGGCAGCGGCGCATAGGTCGTCGAACGCGATCCGTCACGGCGGATTCCTCGCTTGGGCCTCGATCACAGAGCCTCTCGATGGCACCGGCCTTATACCACGGAGGCCGGTGCCTGCTCCACGCTCTGCGCCCGTGGCCAAGTCCGGATATTCGGACGGATCGCAGATCCGTCCTCTCTCGAGGCTCGGGGAGCCTCTCGATGGCACCGGCCTTATATCACGGAGGCCGGTGCCTGTTCCACGCTCTGCGCCCGTGGCCAAGTCCGGATATGGCACCGGCCTCCTAAGCCGGTGAGCGCGGGTTCAAATCCCGCCGGGCGCGTCGATAGCAGCCAAGCCCGACGGATTTGAACCTTGGTTCATCCCGAGACGCGGGGACACCGGTCGCGTCTCGGGAGAGGACGAACGGTGTCCACCGCAGGATCCGTTCGTCCGAAAATCCCGCCGGGCGCGCTCGCGCAATTGTCGATTCCTTCAGCTGCAGAGAGCGCGCCCGGCGTCTCCGAAGACCGCACAGTTACGCCGGTCCTCGGATCCCGCCGGGCGCGTTTCCAGACGGCTGGATTGGAGGGCGCCGTCTGCAGATCCAACGTTCGGCCGAGACCGACGAAGCGAGGCGGGACGTTCGGATCTGGAGGTCGACCGAGCCGATCAGCGAGGGAAGGACCTCCAGCGGGTTCCGAGGTGAGACGGAGATGGCAGTGCTTGCCCGGGAAGACGACGGGCCCTCGATCCGTTGGGATCTCGACCGACGGCATTGCACGGTCTCGGGGGACAGATCGTGGCCCCACTCGTCCTCGCCGGTCCATAATCGGGCGGCGAGTTCGGTCTTAGAATTGGGCACCGATGGTCGGTCTTGGGATGCCTGCTTTCTCGGAGATGTCTGTGTGATCGGGCAGGCGGCAGCCAGGTGGCCCCCCCAAGGAACCGAGAATGCGGTCGCGGGACGCTTGTCCGGAAATGTTTGAGGAGGACATCCTACGGCCGTACCGGATTCGTAGTCACGGCAAGCTGTACCCAGCTTCCCCGATCGGGTATCTTGCGTCGGCGGGGCTCCAGCGTTGA
The DNA here is from genome assembly GCA_003009755.1 of Thermoplasmatales archaeon SW_10_69_26. Classification (GTDB taxonomy): domain Archaea; phylum Thermoplasmatota; class SW-10-69-26; order SW-10-69-26; family SW-10-69-26; genus SW-10-69-26. The sequence goes on along the minus strand of PXUB01000034.1, from coordinate 9,245 downwards.
AGGACCTGATCGAGGGCCTCGACCATGAGCTCTGCGAGGTCGGAGAGCGCCTGGATTATCTAGGGCCCGCTTTGGCGGAGCCAATCGCCATCGACAACAGCTCCTCCACCATGTGGAGTCAGTGCCCGATCCGCGGGGATTCGGTCGATCGGATGTGCTCGATCGCGGCCTGCACGCCCTCGTCGTCGAGGAAGGCCTCCACGGACTCGACCCCGTCCAGGGAGGGATCCAGCACGTGGAAGAGACCGTCGCTGAGCGCGGCGAGGTGCCCTTCGTCGTACAACAGTTCGATCGCGTCCCCGAATCGCGGCCCCGGGCGCAACGGCTGGCTCAACGTGGCCGGCTCCTCCTCCAAGAGCCCGCTCCAGAAGAAGTGCTGCAGCTCCACCCCGTCCTTGCTGGCCTGGTGGACCACGTGCTCGAACGCCGCCCACGAGGCCTCCGGGTTCATCTCCTGGCTGGCGCGCGTGGCGGTGTCGTTGCGCCACTCGCCGGGCGTGAACAACGCCTCCACGATCGCGCGATCTCTGAGAGGGCTCGAGGGCATCTCGGCTAACGTCTCGATGGCCAGCACGCTGGCCCAGGAGTCCTCGTTCAGGCGGACGCCAAGGTGGGGGATGCCCTCCTCACCGGCCTCGGTCAACACCTCGAGCGGCTTGGCCAGCGCCTCGCGGCGCTCCTGGTAGCCCTCCTGGTATCGCTTGGTGAAGCGGGACTCGTCGTCGGCTTCCAGCAACCGCTCCCGGGCCTGCACGAGCCGGTCCTTCTCGCCGGCACGTTGCGCCCATCGAGCCCTACAGGCTTGCTCGAAGGCCGCCTGGGTCTCGGTCAACGCGTCCTGGCGTTCGGCCCAGGGCCCGGGGAAGCCCTTCTCGTCCAGCAACCGGTCGACCGCCTCGACCCGCTTGGCCAGCTCGTCGGGGAACCGTCGCGTGGGCGAGGAGGGCGTGGGGGAACCCGTGGACAGGTCGATCTCGTTGATGTCCGGGATCCGAGAGATGCGCTCCTCGACGTCGGGGCTGGAGCCCTTCACCATGCCCTGGGCCCGGTCCTCGGGCAGACAGCACTTCTTGTACATGGTCCCCGACCCGCACGGGCAGGGATCGTTGCGGCCGACCTTCCCCATAGCCAGGGCAGGCTTCGGGGACCGTTTCAACGTTGCGGCACCGCTTCCGGTCGACCGAAGCCCCGGGCAGAGTCGCGCGGGCCCGCCGTTTGCGCCCGAGGCTTCATCTCCGGAAGCGCGGTTGTCCGCTCATGGTGGAGCTTCCCAACGAAGACCTGCCAGCCAAGCAGAAGGCCGCCGAGCTGACCAGCCTGGCTCGACGGGGTGCGAACCCACTGGACATCGCCCCGCCCAGCCCGGACTGGATCGCCGAAAACGACCGGGCCAACGTCGACCCACCGTTCGCCACGTTGACCTACTATGGTCCCGACCCCACGCAGGCCACCAAGGCGGTGCTCACCCGGATCGACGGGTACGAGAAGGCCGCCGGCGGGATGGAGAAGTGGTACGCGGACGCAGCCCACCAGGACGCGGACGTCCAGCATACCATCGAGGCCACGATGGACGACTGGGGCTTGGACACGCTCGTTCTCTCGCAGGGCGTCACCGGGTGCCCGCATGAGGAGAAGATCGACTTCCCCGAGGGTCAAGACTGCCCCGAGTGTCCCTTCTGGACCGGGCTGCAGGGAAGCGGGGGCTTCGACGATACGCGCTTCCTCTGGGGAGTCCAGGCCTATCGTAGACGGGACTGATCCCGCCCGACCGAGTAACACATAAATATGCGTAGCACACAACCATGTGCTAACATGCCGAACATGACGCTGTCCCTCGACGAGGAGACCTACGAGGTGATCAAGAACCACCCGGGCATCAACTGGAGCCACGTTGCCCGTGAGGCCTTCCGCCGGAAAGCCCGGGAGGTCCACATGTGGGACGAGTTGCTGGCCGGGAGCGAACTCACCCAGGAGGACGCGATCGAGGCCGGCGACGAGGCCAAGCAGAGCATCCTCGACCGGCTAGGTTGGTGAATGGACACCGACCCGATCGTCGTCGACGCGAACGTCGTGTTCGCAGCCTTCATCGCCGACGGCGCCACGCGCGAGATCGTCCTCGATCGTGGACTGGACCTGCGCAGCCCTCCGTGGTTGTGGGAGGAGGTTGCCGGGCGCTACGACTGGTTGCTCCAGAAAACGAACCTCCCCGCGGCCGCGCTGGACGAGCTGCTTCGTCAGACCCGGGACAGGATCGTGGACATCCCCGAGGCATCGATTGAGCAGGAACGCGAGGAAGCGCTCGAGCTTGCGGGGAAAGCCGGTCGCAAAGACGCCCCCTACATCGCGGCTGTGCTCGCCGTGGACGGGAGGCTTTGGACGCACGACAACACCCTCGCCGACGAGGCCCCGGTGCGCACCGTGACCACTGGGGGCTTGCTGGACGAAGCAGACCGGACGAAGTGAGGCCAAAGCCCAGGCCAGGATGGCGACACGCTCCCGCTCTCTGAGAGCGTGGACCTGCTCGAGGTCCCCCTGGTTCCCTTCGTTCCGCTTGAGGAGGTCCCTGAGAGGGCTTTGGGTTCCCAGGCAGCTCCTGAGGAAACGAAAGATCCGCTGTGGGAGCCAAGCGTCGACCCGGCCGGTTTCAGACAACCCGCCGGCGAACAACGATCGTTGACCACGCGACACAGAGGACAGCTACCACGCCAGGACCATCGGTCTCATTCTCCGCCGAGGAGTGAATCTCTTGACCTCCGTTGAGGGCATGGAGTTCCGTGTCTGTCGTAGCGAACACGAGCCCGGAACCCACCGAAACCGTCTCGGCTGATCGAACCCCCGAGAAGAACCGAACCATCTTGCCGGTTTCGAGACTCAATCCGTGCACATCGCTTCCGCCGACATACACGATCTCGTTCGCGACGGAGACGTGCACTGAGACACCCTCTGCGGACCATGCCTTTTCCCCGCTCTCGACCGAGAGCACGGAAAGGTCCAAACGGCTATCGTTGACCGTTTGCTCCGTCGCAAGAACACGACCGTCGGCCAGGGAAACCGATCGAACCACACCTGACGTGTTCGCCTTCCAGAGCTCCTCTCCTCCCGACCTTTCGTAGGCGCGAACGAAACCGTCTTTCGAGCCTCCTCCGATCAACACGGTTTCCTCTCCGATGGCAGGGCGTGCCGTCACGGCTTCCTCCGTGGGCTGAGACCAAAACCGCTCTCCATCGTCGGTATCGAGGGCGTGAACGCTCCCCTCCGTCTGGTTGGAGGAGACCGCGTACAGGATGTCACCGTCGACGGTCAGCCCCTGAAGCGGGTTGTCGACGTCGAAGCTCCACTGGTCCTCGCCGTCGGTCAACGAGTGTGCTGTGATGTTCAGGTCGGCAGCGGAGAAGATCGTCCCGTTGGAGACGATGAGCGACCGGTGAACGTTCTCGGTTTGCACCCTCCATCGCTCGGTCCCAGTCTCGGCATCGATTGCGTGGATCGAGGGATATGCCGTCGAGAACAGGACGGTCTCGCCGTCGGTGACCGGGGTAGTCTCGATCCACCCGGGTGGAAGGGTGAAGTTCGACCACGTCGGTCGGAAACTCCATTCCTCTTCTCCCGTCTCGGTGTCGAAAGCGTGGACTTCCGCTTCGGCGAGGAGGACGTTCCCGTTCCCCGGGACGGGGGATCCGATGATCTCGTGCTCGAAGGCTTTCGTCCAGGCCGTCGAACCGTTGCCTGGGTGTGTGGCCCCGGTGGCCCCCGTATTGGCGGAATCCGCCCGGGGGTGTGTCCACGAGGCATCGGCGGCCGAGCTGACGAGAAAAAGCATCGACAGGACAAGGACAACCGCCAGCAGGGACCCCTGGGTGTCCATTACGTTTGCATGTTTTCGGTCGCCTTGAAGCTTCTGTCGCTCCGGCAGTGGGGCCTCCCGCGCTTCCAAGAGGAGAGTCGATGCTTACAGCTCCCTCTTGTGCGTTGACTGATGGGCTCCGATCCTCATCACGGTCGTGGATGAACCGTCAGGATCTCGCTCCTGCCGGCCTTCCGTTCCACGCTCGGCTCGCTGGCGGCCAACCCCCATCGCGTCGAAGAGGTCCGCGCGAGCTCGCGGCTGGCGTGCTCGTAGCCCTCGCCGTCCTCTCCAGGCGCGTTCCTGCAGAGCCGCATCGTTGCGTGATGCCCTGTTCGCCGTTCACCCCACAGCTAGACAATCCTTTTAACCCAGGTCCGTCTGGTCCCCGACGTGCCCGCTGGTGCGCCGTCCTCCTGGCTGTCCGCCCTCATCGTCGTGGGGGCACCGCTGGCGATCTTGGCCAGCATCGCCTACGCGGAGGTTCGCGGCCGGTGGCCGCGACGGATCGTAGCCTCGCTGGCGGCGATCGGAGCTGCGGCGACGATCGTGGGCATGCTCGTCCTCGTGGTGTGAGCTTCCTGCGGATCGCGCGACGCCACTGACCCACTGATGCGCCGAAGTGCTTAGAAGGGCGAAGGTCGTCGCCGCTGTTGGAGGCCCACGCTTGGCACGTCGACGGCTCGCGCTCGCGCTGGTGGTACCGCTCCTCTTGTCCGGCATCGCCGGGACCGTGGGAGCTCAGCTCTCGCAGGACGAGGAGGCCTTCCCCGGCCCCGACGAGGTGCAAGATCGGCTGTCGACGTTCGACGAGCATCCCTGGATCGAGGTCACCCAGGTCGGCACCTCGACCGAGGATCGCCCGATCAAGGTCGCCGAGGTCGCCGATCCGAACGCGACGACGCCGCGCGAGGAGCGCGCCGTCACGCTCATCCTGACCCAGCAACACGGCAACGAGCCGGCCGGCACACCGGCCGCGATCCGTCTGCTGGAGAACGTCACCGCCGGCGGACCGGTCACCGATCGGCTCGACGACCAGGTGCTCGTCGTGATGCCGATGGTGAACCCCGACGGCAGCGAGGCCTTCCAGCGCGGCAACGCCGACGGCGTCGACATCAACCGCGACCACATCGACCTCGAGACGCCCGAAGCCGAGGCCGTGCACCGCGTCATCAACGACTGGGACATCGACGTGGCGCTCGACCACCACGAGTACGGCGGTTTCGGTCCCGGCAACCCCGTGCCCGTGCGGACCTACGACCACGATCTGTTGACCCTGTACCCGATCCACGGCAACGTGCGCGGCCCGACGCTGGACGCCGCGAGTGACCTGATGTACCAGGGCATCTGGCCTCAGGTCGAGGAGGAGGGCTACAGCGTCAACGAGTACGGTGAGGTCACCGTCAACGACGAGGGCGTCGACAAGATCGCCGGCGGCCCCGACCCCGGCATCCTGCGCAACCACTACGGCCTTCACAACGTGGCCGGGCTGTTGATCGAGACGCGCGTCGACCAGTACCCCAACGAGTTCCACACGCCGGAGCGACGGATCGAGATCCAACGGGTCGTGATGGACGCCGCCACGCGGTACGTCGACCAGCACGCCGACCGGTTCTCGACGGCGAAGGAGAAAAGCGCCGAGCTGGCCGTCGAGCTGCCATCCGAGAAGTACGTCGAGGGCAACACGACCGGGGATCTGGCGAAGGCCTACGAGCTCCCGAACGAGGAGGAGGTCAAGGACCTCATGGAGCAGCACACGATCGAGCCCGGCGTCGTCACCGAGGACGGGCTCGTCCACGACGCCGTGCACCCGCTGCGCGGCCACGCCGCGGCCCTGTTCCACCCCGACAGCTCGCGAGCCGTCGTCGAGGGGACCGCGACCACGCCCCCCGACAACGCCTCCACCGGCGCGGACCTCGAGGAGGCCTCCGCCGACGGCGAGGGCCCCTCGGCCGTCCCGCTCGGCATGGGTGTCACGCTGGCGTCGCTGATGGCCGCGCTCGCGCTCGCCGGTCGGGCCCGCGCCCGCTGACGGTCGTCGATCGACCCGGATCGGGGCCGGGGTGGCCACCCTCGACCGTGGCCTTCGCCAACCTTGAAGAAAGGGACCTGGCATCCGGGCCCAACAATGTCCGAAACCGGGGACCCTTACGGCGCCCTGTCGACCCTCGAGGTCGACGGCCGTGAGTACAACATCGCCGACCTGAACGCGCTCGAGGAGGCGGGGCTTTGCGAGCTCGGCAAGCTCCCGTACTCGATCCGCGTCCTCATCGAGTCCGTCGTCCGGAACGTCGACGGCGAGGACGTGACCTGGGATCACGTCGAGAACGTCGCCTCGTGGGAGCCGGACGTGCCCGACGTGGCCGTCCCCTTCCAGCCCTCCCGCGTCGTGCTGCAAGACCTGACCGGTGTGCCGGCCGTCGTCGACCTGGCGGCCCTGCGCAGCGAGGCCGACCGCAAGGACGTCGATCCGAGCGCGATCGACCCCGAGGTCCCCATCGACCTGGTCATCGACCACAGCGTCCAGGTCGATTTCTTCGGCACCGACGAGGCCTACGATCTCAACGTCGAGCGCGAGTACGAGCGCAACGCCGAGCGCTACAAGGTCCTCAAGTGGGCCCAGCAGGCCTTCGACGGCTTCGACGTCGTTCCGCCCGGCCTCGGCATCGTGCACCAGGTCAACCTCGAGTACCTGGGCCAGGTCGTCCACGACGAGGAGGTCGACGGCGAGCGCTGGGCCTACCTCGACAGCCTCGTCGGCACGGACTCGCACACGCCCATGATCGGCGGCATCGGCGTCGTCGGTTGGGGCGTCGGCGGGATCGACGCCGAGGCGGCGATGCTCGGCCAGCCGATCTCGATGAGCCTGCCCGATGTCATCGGCGTCCGGCTGACGGGCGAGCTGCCCGAAGGCGCGACGGCCACCGACCTCGTCCTGCACATCACGGAGAAGCTGCGCGAGGTCGGCGTCGTCGACAAGTTCGTCGAGTTCTTCGGCCCCGGCCTGCCGACCCTCACCGTCGAGGACCGCGCCACGATCGCCAACATGGCGCCCGAGCAGGGCTCCACGATCAGCGTGTTCCCGCCCGACGAGGCCACGCTGGATTACCTCGAGCGCACGGGGCGCGACGAAAAGCACATCGAGCTCGTGCGCGCGTACCTCGAGCACCAGGGCCTCTTCGGCGAGCAGGATCCCGAGTACACCGAGGTCGTCGAGATGGACCTGGGCTCGATCACGCCCTCGCTGGCCGGCCCCAAGGAGCCCGACCAGCGCGTCGAGATGGACAACATGGATCGGCACTTCCGCCAGCTGATCCGCGACGAGTTCCCCGAGGCGGCCGAGGCCGCCGAGAGCGAGGAGCTGCAGCGGTGGATCGACGACGGCGGTCACCACCCGACGCTGCGCACCGAGGAGCAGGACCCGCCCGATCTCGGCCAGCTCACCCGCTCGGTCGAGATGGATGGCGCGCTCGACGACCACGAGATCACCCACGGCAGCGTCGTCGTCTCCGCGATCACCAGTTGCACGAACACGAGCAACCCGACGGTCATGCTCGCCGCCGGCCTGCTGGCCCGCAACGCCGTCGAGAAGGGTCTCGAGGTTCCCTCCTACGTCAAGACCTCCCTGGCCCCCGGATCCAAGGTCGTCACCGAGTACCTCGAGGAGTCCGGCCTGCTCACCTACCTCGAGAAGCTGGGCTACTACACCGTCGGCTACGGCTGCACCACCTGCATCGGCAACAGCGGCCCGCTGCCGGCCGAGGTGCAGGAAGCCATCGAGGAGGGCGACCTGTGGACGACGAGCGTCCTGTCGGGCAACCGGAACTTCGAGGCGCGCATCCACCCGGACATCAAGGCCAACTACCTGGCCTCGCCCCCGCTCGTCGTCGCGTTCGGGCTCGCCGGCCGCATGGACATCGACCTGACCGAGGAGCCGGTCGGCTACGATCCCGAGGGCGAGCCGGTGTACCTCGAGGACATCTGGCCCAGCCAGGCGGAGATCCAGGAGGTCATGGACTCCTCGATCGACCCCTCGATGTTCGAGGACAAGTACGCGGACATCTTCGAGGGCGACAAGCGCTGGGACGAGCTGGAGGCGCCGACCGGCGACGTCTACGACTGGGACCCCGAGTCCACCTACATCCGCGAGCCGCCGTTCTTCAAGGACATGCCCCTGGACCCGCCGGGTGTCGAAGACATCGAGGGTGCCCGCTGCCTGGGCAAGTTCGGGGACACGCTGACCACCGACCACATCTCACCCGCCGGCCAGTTCGGTCCCGACCTCCCCGCCGGGCAGTGGCTGATGGACCACGGGGTCGAGCCCGAGGAGTTCAACACGTACGGCTCCCGCCGCGGGAACCACGAGGTCATGATGCGGGGCACGTTCGCCAACGTCCGCATCACGAACGAGTTCTTCGACGGCGAGGTCGAGGGCGGCTACACGGTCTACTGGCCCGAGGGCGAGGACGAGACGACGACGATGTTCGACGCGGCGATGCGCTACCAGGACGAGGGCGTCCCGCTCGTCGTGCTCTCCGGCGAGGAGATGGGCACGGGCTCGAGCCGCGACTGGGCGGCCAAGGGCACCGACCTGCTGGGCATCCGCGCCACGATCGCGGCCAGCTACGAGCGCATCTACCGTGACAACTGCATCGGCATGGGCGTCGTCCCGCTCCAGTTCGCCGACGGCGAGGACGCCGAGAGCCTCGGCCTCGACGGCTCGGAGGTCTACCACATCCACGACCTCGAGGAGGGCCTGGGCGTCAACAGCCGCCACACGGTGACCGCCGAGGACCCCCAGACGGGCGAGGTGACCGAGTTCGACGTGATCTCGCGGCTCGAGACCCCCGCGCACGTCAAGTACGTCAACAACGGCGGCGTGCTGCACACGGCGCTGCGCGATCGACTGCGCGAGGTCAAGGGCCTGGACGACGAGTGAGCGCGCTGGGTCTGCGGCCGGGGTCATCTGCCTCGCCCCGCGGCGCCCTTCGCGCCGTGGTCGTACGGGCGTCGGCGTCCGCGGCGCCTGCTCTCCTCGCCTCGTCCTCTCGACCCGTGATTCGCGCGGACGTCTCGCGCGTCCCGCCGCGACCACCGTGACCGGTGGCGGGCCAACGTATACCCCGACCGAGGGGTTAGACTGCCGGACGTGTTTTGCTTGAGCTCTCGCGCCGGTCTCGGGAGACCGGGCACGGTCTCCCGAAAGTACGAGCCCGGAGGGCTCGTGCGAATGAGCGCGTCAAGGTCAAGGAGGCCGAAGCAGGAAACCCCCTGCGGGTTTTCGATGCAGGCCGACGATGAGATTGGCCGCTCAGGCCGCCGCCCGAAGGGCCGCCCTCAGCAGGCCGACGCCGACGGGAACGCCCTCGCCGCTCCCGCAAGCGTCGTCGCCGTCGACCTC
>PXUB01000033.1 GCA_003009755.1 Thermoplasmatales archaeon SW_10_69_26 | reverse complement strand
TGGCTGGGGTGAGCTTCACCGTGGACGGCTCGACGATCGACGCCGAGCTGGTCGATGGCGTGTGGGTGGCTGAGGAGACCGTGGCCACCGCCGGCAGCCAGGACGTGACCTACACGATCACGGCCGTGGACGAGGCGGGGCGGGTCACGAACCAGAACGCGACCGTGGCCGTCGAGGCCAACCAGGGGCCAACGGCGAACACGACCGCGGCGGAGGTCCGCGTCACGGACGGCATCTCGCCCGCCCGCGTCGACGCCAGCCCGAGCGAGCATCCGCAGGATCGTCCGATCTCGATCGACTGGCAGCTGCCAGCCAATGGCAGCGGATCCCAGGATGGGGCCCAGGCGACGTGGGTTGGCCCGGAGGCCGGCGTCTACACGGCCACCGTGACCGTCAGTGACCACCTCGGCGCTCAGGATACCGCCAACGTCACGATCGTGGTGGAGGATGCGGTGATCGCGCAGGCCGATCTCGTCAGTCATCCGGAGGGGGAGGTCGGCATCCAACAGCGCCCGACGGCGGGCGTGTACGTCGTCGACGAGGTCGGCCAAGCCGTGCCCGGTGCTGGGGTGAATCTGACCGTCTCGCACGCGGACTTGGGTGAGATGACGGTCACGCGGACGGAGACGAGTAGTGAGGGGCTGGTGGCGACGTTGTTGCCGTTCGATACGGATTCGCAGCCGGGGTCGAACGTGGAGGGTGAGCACGAGCTGGTGGTCGAGGTGACGCGCGAGTCGGGGCTGGATGCGACGCCGGGCGTGCTCGTGGACCGGTCGAGGATCGGGTACGAGGTGACCGGACCCCTGTCCGGGTGACCCGGCCGGACCCGACCAGCTGCACCGCCAGCGCGTCGTCGACCGGATGGACCGAGCGCGAACCGGGCAGGCGACCCGAGTTGCCGCCTCACTGACGGGCGTTCCAACGGAACGCTTTTCTGTTTGGGTGGGTCATTCACCTTGGAGGTCCGACGTCTTCGGCGCCGATCCGAAGGCGGAGGCCGCCCAGGGAGGCGTCAAGCTTGAGCGATCGCTTCACACAGTTCTCCAGCGTCGTCGGATCGGCTGCTAAGCTCTCGGAAACGACTCTCTTCCCCGTGCTCCTCGCCGTCGCCATGCTGGCGGGACCCCTGACCTCCGTGGTCCCGACCGGTACCGCCGCCACGACGAGCGGCGGCTCGGCCCCCGACTGGGTCGGACCGTGGCTCGACGCCTTCGACGAGGACGACAACCTCGTCGACGACGAAGCCGAGGCCATCGCCCAAGGGCACGTCGATGACGGGAACCCCGACAAGCTCGTCCCCGTCCTGCTCACCTACGACCACGATCCGACGAAGACCGACGTCGACCGCCTCGCCTCCTCCCACGGGGCCGTCGAGACCTATCGGTTCAGCTTCATCCCGACGATCAACGCCCAAGTCCCCGCCGACGAAGTCGGCGCGCTGGGCGACCTCGACGGCGTCGTCGCCGTGGAGCACGACTACGAACTCAACCGCACGCTCGACGTCAGCGCACCGGCGACCCAGTCCCGGGACGCTGGCGCACTCGAGGGCCCCTACGCCGGCGAAACCGCCGGTACGCTGGGATACCAGGGTGAAGGCTCCGTCGTCGCGGTGCTCGACAGTGGCGTCGACAACACCAACCCGGCCTTCCCGAGCGGCAAGCGGGTCGCGGGAGCCGACGTCTCGACACCGCAGACGATCGAGTGCGTCGACAACCAGGACCGCTCCGGCCACGGCACCCACGTCGCCTCGACCGCCGTCGGCAACCCCGCTGAGGCGGCCGGCGGGACCGCGCCCGAGGCCCAGCTCGTGGAGGTCGAGATCAGCGGTGGCATCGTCTCGCTGGGCGGCTCGCTCCGCGGCTTCGAGTTCGTGCACGAGTGGAACCAGGCCATCGAGAACGGCGAGCCGAAGTGCGGCGCCAGCGAAGACGACAAGATCAACGTCGCCACGCTCAGCTTCGGCTCGGCAGGTCGCGGCGGCCCCAACGCCGGCAGCGCCGAGTCCGCGATCACGAACCTGGCCGAGCAGGGCGTCGCCGTCACGATCGCCGTCGGCAACTGCGGTCCCCAGCCCTCCAGCCTGTGCGATTTCGGGGACAAGGAGAACGGCATCTCCAGCCCCGGCAACGCCGCCGGCGCCCTCGGCGTCGCGAACGCCGACGATCGCTCCACGATCTCGCGCATCGACGACCGGATCAACCCCTCCAGCAGCCGGGGACCCAACAGCGAGGGCGGAGGCGGCGACGGCGCTGCCGGTGGTGCCACCGGCGCTGATGATCTCGCCGACCGTCACCGCAAGCCCGACATCACCGCCCCGGGCACCGATATCGAGGCGGCCTGCGCCATCACGGAATGTGGCGCCATCAGCACACGGACCGAGAAGACGGGGACGAGCATGTCTACTCCGCACGTCGCGGGCATCTCGGCCCTCCTGCTGCAGGCCGGTGCCGAGGTCAGCGACGAGACCGGTGGCGAGAACCTGATGGAGCCCGACGGACGCGGCTTCGACAACAACGGCGACCACGTGCCGGGCGAGCATCCGGTCCGCGACGCCCTCATCCACGCCGCCGACTACCGGACGGCTGGCGTCCCCGACGACATGATCGACAAGTGGGAGGGACCCGGCGCCGACGGACTGACGTGGAACAACGGGTTCGGTTACGGCGAGGTCTCCGCCTTCGGCGCGCTCTGCTGGGCCTGGGCCAACGTCCTCCAGCCCAACGGAGCCACGCCCTCGACGACCGTGACAGAGGTCTGCGGCTTGGCCACCTCCCTCACCGCCGACGCCGGCGGCCCGTACACCGCCGCGACCGGCCAGGAGATCGCGTTCACCGGGACCGCCAGCAATGGCGACTCCCCCTACGAGTTCACCTGGAACCTTGGTGACGGGACCACGGAGACCGGTGCAAGCTTCACCTACGCCTACGACCAATCGGGGGTCTACGACGTCACGTTAACCGTCACCGACGACACCGGCACCACCGCTACCGCCACAACGACCGCGACCGTCGGCAGCGACGTCGAGGCCCCCTCGGTCTCCATCACGACCCCGAGCGAGGGCGATCGCGTGTCCGGCGAGACGCGGATCGCCGGAACGGCCGGCAGTTCCGGCGGCTCCGACACGACCCCGCAAACCTTCGCGGGCCTCCAGACCGCCAAGACCGCCGAGGCCGAGCAGACCACGGCCGAGCTCGCATGGGACGAGGCCAGCGGCGGCGAACAGCCCTACACGTATCTCGTCTACCAGGGCACCCCCGAGATCGACTACGAAACCGCCATCCAGGAGACGACCGACCTCTCCACGACCGTCGACGGCCTGACCGCTGGCCAGGAGACCTGCTTCGCGGTTCGCACCCAGGACAGCACCGGCGCCACGGACACCAACACGGTCGAGGAATGCGTGACGCCCACGGACGAGACCCGAACGATCGGCTTCCACTATCACAACGGCACGCTCGCCGACGCGCCCGAACCGGCTCCGGACGACGCCTACACCGTCAAAGGCACCATGTCCCCCACGCCGGGCAACGATCCCAAGAACGCGCTCGTCGGCGGTGGCCTCAGCGGTATCGCCCAGCAGACCTTCGCCGACGAGGCTGACGTCGTCGAGGAGCACCCGGCTGTCTTCGTCTCCGAGCCCCTGCCCGCGGACATCACGCTGGCCCAGGGTGTGGAGACGATCACCGACACCGACGGCAACCCCTGGACGGTCGCCCAAGGCGCCTCGCTCACGACCTGCATCGCCGACAGCGGCGGTGGCCTGTTCTTCGCTGACGTGTACGAGATCAGTGACGGCCAGAGCCAGCTCGCGTTGAGCAACCCGGGGAACGAGTACGCGAACGCCACCCTCCTCGACAACGACCCGGTCGACGGCGCTTGCATGCAGAACCGGCTGGCCTACCAGCACTCCGGCGCCGACTCCTACACCTTCGAGCAGGGCAACAAGATCATGGTCGGCCTCACGCCGGACTTCTTCGCCGGGAGCGAGGCCACTCGGCTCAAGTGGGACGGCTCCGACCTCTACCGGTCCCAACTCACACTCGACGCCCGCGTCGACGGCGACCTCACGCAGACCGCAACAACCGACGACGCCGGAGACGCATCCACGAGCGAAGCCGACATCCGAAGCCTCGGGACCGCCACCGACGAGGAGACGCTGGACGTCACCGCCGACCTCGCCGGCGACGTCGAGGACGCCCGCCTGGCCCCGACCGCCTGGCATCTCGCCTTCGAGCACGCCGGCCAAGCCCACCGGTACGCCGTGCAGCTCGGCGCGAACGGACCCACGGTGACCGACGCCGTCGATGCAGACACCAGTGCCACGGTGACCGCCGACCTCGCCGACGACGCCGTGACCGTCACCATCCCGTGGACGGAGATCGGCGCCTCCCCTGGCGATCCCATCACGAACCTACATGTCACATCCTACACCGCCTCGGCCGACGGGCTCACCCCCGACGACCGAGCACCCGACGCCGACGGCGCCGAGCTGACGGCGCCCGCCACGATCGAAGGCGGCGACCTCGGCGTCGCGGGCGGCGACCTCTCGACCGCCGAGCCCCACGGCGAGGCGCCGACCGTCCACAGCGGCAGCCTCGACACGCTGCCCCTCCAGATCGACAGCGGGCCTCTCGCCCAGGAGCTCCATCTCGGCGACGATGACCCCGACACCGTCGACGAGGCCACCGCCAACCTCCACATCTCCACGTGGAGCAACACCGTATTCGTGAAGGGCCTCAACGCCGAACTGAACGCCGTCACGGACAGCGGCACGGTGACGCTGGCCTCCACGTACACCGACGACGGTCCGTTCCCCAACCAGATCCCCACCGAGGCCTCGATCCCGCTCAAGCTCGGGAAGAACTACGAGAAGGTCCTGAACGGCTCCGAGTACGACGAGTCGACCAGCAACCTCACCGTTCCCACCGACGATGATGGCGACATCGTCGTCGACGAGGGCGCCGAGCTCCAGCTCCGCTTCTGGGTCGAATACGCGAACGTCGGCCCCGCCTACAGCGTGTACTACGACAGCCCGACCACGCCCTCGCACATCGAGCTGCCGGTCGCGGATGCGAGCCAAGGTGACGGGGACGACAGCGGCAACGCTGACGGGTTCCGCGTCCTCGCCGAGGACGACCCCGCCGAGTTGCCCGACCCCTACCGCAGCATGGACCTCGAGAACGCCTTCCTCGCCAACGACGGCTCCTCACTGACCGCCACGGTCGACGTGCACGGGTTCGATCCGGCACTGCCCCACCCCGGCTCCTCCGCGGCCGAGTGGGAGTTCAACTTCGAGCACGAGAGCCGCACGCTGGGGCTTTGGATCCTCTCCGACGGTGCCCAGAACCCCTCGTTCAGCGCCTCCGCCTACTGCCTGGGCTGCGGTGCCCAGGGGGCCGGGTGGGCGGAGGTCGAAGGCGGGTTCGAGGTCGAGATCCAAGACGACACCCTCACCGCCACGATCCCCTTCGACGCCTGGGAAGGGGCCCTCGGTGGAGACGCGCTCGAGGTCGGCGACCGTCTCACCGAGCCCTACCTCCAGTCCCGGATGCGCGTGCCCGGGGCGCCCAGCCCCGTCAGCGTGCTTCCGACCGTGGACCGCGCTCCGGGCGGCGGCCCCGAGGAAACGGTTCCGCCAACATCCTCCTCCGATACCGGCCGCAACTACCAGCTGCAAGACGCACAGCAGGCCGACCCGCCGACGGTCGCGGCGTTCGCAGCCGACCCGACGACCGGTAACGCTCCGCTACCCGTGACGTTCACCGGCGAGGTGAGCCCCGGTTCGGACCCGATCGACACCGTCCAGCTCGACCCCGGCGACGGCTCAGCCCCTCTCGACGTTCCGCTGAACAACGACGGCACGTTCACCGTCAACCACACCTACGAGAGCGAGCTCAACGCCGACGCCGAGCTCACCGTCACCGACACCGGCGACCGCTCCGCGACCGCGAGCACGACGATCGACGTCGGACCCCAGCAGGAGGGCGTCTACGTGCGCGTGGCCGATGGCCCCCTCCAGCAAGCCGTCGACGATAGCGGCGACTGGAGCGACTGGCACCTCGACCACGACTTCTCGTCCATCGCCGACGGGACCGAGGTCACGATCTCCGCCGAGTACTACGACGGATCGCAGACCTCGCCGCCCGACGAGGTGACCGTCCTCGTCACCGACAGCGGGCCCGTCGAGATCGACGAGCCCGCCGACGGGGCCTTCCTCGACCCCGAGACCGTGGCCGTCAACGGCACCACCAGCGACCGATCGGGCCAAGACGGCTCGACCGACGACGGGTCCACGTCCACCACGCAAGCCGGCATGTGGACGCTCCCGTTCGACGACGACGCCGACCGCGATGGCGTGCAGGATCCCCTCGAGGAGGAGATGGACTCCTCCTCGGGCCCCTTCGACGTGAAGGTCCTGCTCGACCGTGAGGCGACCGAGGACGACCAGCAGGCGCTTGGCGATCTCGCCGACGCCGACCGTGCCAAGGCTCTGTGGCTGATCGACGCCGTCACCCTGGAGGGCGTCGAAGCCGAGAACGTGCGGGACCTGCTGGACCACGACGGCGCGATCCGCGTCGAGTGGTCCCCGCCTGCCGAGAAGCACCTGGCCCTCAACGTGCCCAACACCAAGGCCCGCCAATCCACCACCTACGGCTCTGAGTGCGTCTGGGGCGCCAGCGAGTGCCTGGGCTTCACCGGTCGCGACGTCGGCTACGCCAACTTCGACAGCGGCGTACGCGAATCCCACGAAGCCTTCGAGTGGCAGACCTTCGCGAACGAGACACAGAACGCCAGCGACTCCAAGATCATCGACCGCTTGGCGATCTTCGACCACGAGTCCAACGCCGCGCACGCCACGAAGAGCGCGGGCGCGGCCGCCGGCACCGGCGGCCCCTCCGCCACCCACGTGGGCGCGGCGCCCGCGGCCGGTGTCCTGAACGTGCAGGCCCTGTCCGAGCCCGACCCGAACACGGGAACCGTTGCAACGCGCACCTGCGAGGCCCTGGAAAAGACGATCGACCACCCGGCGGACATCCGCGTCGCGAGCCTCAGCTACGGATCGGTCGTCCCCATCAGCAGCGCCGACGACACGTGCATCAACCAGGCCGCCGAGCAGGGCCTCGTCGTCGTCACCTCCTCGGGCAACTTCGGCACCATGGGCTCCCCGGCGACCGCCGAGCGAGCCATCACCGTCGGCAACATCGACACCCTGAACAGCGTCTCCCGGATCGACGACGTCCCCTGCCACGGTGCCGGCGGGTTCGCGAAGGGCTGGATCTCCCCCTGCGGGGCCTCCGGCAGCGTGGCCGCCTCCGACACCACGATCGACAAGCCCGAGGTCATGGCTCCCGGCGTCTGCGTGGCCATGCCCACCAGCGCCAACGATAACGCCTACAACGAGTGCTCGAGCGGCACCAGCTTCTCAGCGCCGATCGTGGCCGGCGTCGTCGCTCTCATGTACGAGGCCAACCCCGACCTCACACCCACCGAGGTCAAGGAGATCCTCACGCAGACGGCCCACGTTGGCGACCAAGAGCCCACCGGGCAGTGGGCGCCCGTCGTCGGCTACGGCAACGTGGACGCCTACCTCGCCGTCCAGGAGGCCCGCGATCGCTACGATCCCGACGACGCGTTCACCGCGGACGCGGGTGGCCCCTACGAGACCGCGCCCGACGTCGAGACGACGCTGTCGGCCTCGGCCTCCGGCGGGACCCCCGAGTACTCGTATAAGTGGGAGCTCGGCGACGACAACACGAAGACCGGCGCCGAGATCGCGCACACCTGGACGCAGGCCGGGGAGTACGACGTCACGCTCACCGTCACCGACGCCGACGACCAACAAGCCACCGACACGACCACAGTTACCGTCGCCGACGACCTGACCGTCGCGATCACCGAGCCCGACGACGGCGCAAGCGTGTCCGACGACCTGACCGTCACCGGGGATGCCCACGTTCCCTCGCCGGACCCCTCGCTGTCGCTGGACGATCCGCTGTGGACGGACCCCGAGGGCGACGCCAGCCTCTTCGGGGCCGGCAGCTTCCCGCTCGACCGCGCCGACATGGTCGCCGGGTACGCCTGGGGCGACGAGGGGCCAAGCGACGACCGGTTCAACCTCGGGATCGGGGTCGCAGACCTCCCCGAGCAACCGACGAACGCCGAGTATCTGCGCTATGGAGTGCAGTTCAGCTACGCCGACCAGGAGTTCTGGCTGGATAGCAAGATCAACCCCGTCTTCAGCGCCGAGAACCAGGACACGAACCTGACCCCCGAGTTCCGGCTGCTGACCCGCGCCGAGCCCGCGCCCGGCGAAGCCGCCAGCCAGTGGAGCTTCGAGCAGTACGTGGATGGCTACTGGGCGCCCGAGGACGACCTCGTCGCCTTCAACGTCTCCAAGACCGCGATCCAGGACTCCGGTGGCAACTCCGTCCAGGACGGCGAGAGGCTGACCGATCTGCTCGGCATCGTGTCCCTCGGCGCCAACGGCGCCAGCGGCCCCGCCGACACCGGCCAGGCTCCCGCCGGCACCGATGTCACCGTCAGCCCCGAGGCCTCCGAGGGCCAGGTCACCGTCGAGATCCCCGAGCTCGGCACGAAGACGGTCGACGCGACCGCCGACTGGTCGGCCACCTTCGATACGACGCAGGCCGACGACGGCGACACCTCCATCACCGCGCGGGTCACCGCCGGCTCCACAACCGACGAAGACGTCGTTGGCGTCACGGTCAACAACGAGGCCGACACCCCCGGACCGTCGGTCACGATCGAGACGCCCGCCCAGGACGAGACCGTCGATGGCACCGTCACGATCGCCGGCACCGCCGAGGATCCGACGAGCGCCGACTCCACGTCGACCACGAGCGAGGGCGGCATCCTCGTCGAACCGCTCACGCCCACCGAGAGCAAGGCGCCGCTCTCCACGCAGATCCGGACCCACACCGAGGGCACCATCACCGAGTGGCGCGTCGACTGGGGGGACGGCACCAGCCTCACCGGGTTCGGCACCCCGCCCGCGGTGCTCGACCACGTCTACGAGGAGCCCGGCACCCACGAGCTCACGCTCACGGCCACCCTCCTCGACGGTTCCACCGTCGCGGACACGGTGACCGTGCAAGCCCACGGCCACGCCGGCGGCGAACCCAGCCCCAGCCAGGACACGCTGTTCTTCCACCTACGCGACGAGGACGGCGACAGCACGATCGACTCGCAGTGGACCAGCGCCGACGAGGACGATCCGGAGAGCAACGCCGGTGGCTCCACGTCAATCAGCGTCGCCGGCGACGGCACGGACACGTTCCCGCTGCTCCCGGCTCCCAGCCAGGAGTTGCTCGTGCGACCCGGCGGGGTCGGGCAGGCCCAGCTCACGTTCTCGGCCCCGGCCGACATCGAGGCTGAGATCCAGCTCGACGTGCTGGTCGACGGGCAGAAGCGAGCAAGCGGCTCCACGACGGCCAACTTCATCGCCCAACAACCCAACACCGTCACGTTCGACGTCCTCGTCGACGACGACTGGGACGGCACAGTGCCTAAGGGCGCCGCCGTCGACGTCGTCGTGACCTACCGAACGCAGGACGACAACAGCGTGGACCTTCGCGGCGAGGAAACCGACAGCTGGCAGCTCACCCTGCCGTTCACCGACAGCATCGACGACGGATCGGTGGGCACCGTCGAGCCGCGCACCTTCCACCCAGACGACGTGCTCGCCACGCTCCAGCAGCGCAGCGGCGCAACGGACAGCTGCACCGGGCTGCAGGGACCGCTGACCGAGACCGAGCCGACCGGCGAGAGCGCCTCGCACACCGCGTTCGGCTGCACCGAGGAACCCCTCGAGATGGTGTTCACCACCACGCTCGACAGCGACCTCGAGATCGCCGCCGGCGAGACCGTCTCCGTCCGCACCGGCGTCTCGGGCTTCCCGTGCGGGGACTGCGCGCTGGCCCCGATCGACGTCTCCGCTCAGGTCGGTACCGCCAGCGAGCCTGGCGCGGTCGGCGAGACCGGCGCCACGGTCGGCCCGCTGACCTTCCAGGAGTACCCCTGGATGGTGGATCTGACGTTCGACTCGGGTGCGCCGACTACGCTGGCGGCCGGCTCCACGCTCCAGCTCGCCATCACGTTCGACTCCTCGCAGGAGCTGGACGCCTACTTCGGCCCGCCGCACGCCGTGTTCGGCGGCGGTCCCGACAACCCCTGGTCCCTGACCGTGCCGGAGGTCACCGAGCCGACCGCGCCCGCCCAAGTCACCGGCCTCGAGGCCACCGCTGGCGACGAGCAGGTCCACCTCGATTGGACGCCCGTCGACGGCGCCGAAGACTACCGCGTTTACCGCGATGGGTCCCAGGTCGCCGAGATCACCGAGACCCGCTACACCGACACGGACGTCATCAACGGCCAATCCTACGGGTACACTGTCAGCGCCGTCGCTGACGGCGTCGAAGGCCCGACCTCCGACACGGTGACCGCCACCCCCGAAGCCGAGACGACCGACGAACGCGTCGAGGTGACCGTCACCCGGCTGGCCGACGGCGAGACCGTCTTCGGCCCGACCGACGCCGACGGGGTGCAGAGCTGGTCCACGGGCTGGGACAGCACCCAGGTCGGAGACGGCGACTACTCCGCGAGCGCTCTCTACACGACCCAGGACGGCGACCAGGTGCGCGACACCGTCGCGTTCGCCGTCGACAACGTCGCCGACAACGAGCCGCCGCGCATCCAGTCGTTCGCGGCCGACCCCTCGCGAGCCGACGTCGACCAACCCGTGAACTTCACCGTCAACCTCTCGCAGGGCACCTCACCGGTCACCTACGAGTGGGAGTTCGGGGACGGGTCGACCCTGACGACGACCGATAACAGCACCGTCACGCACGCCTACACCGAGCCCGGGCGCTACGACGTCAACGTCACCGCCACCAACGACGCCGGACAGGACACCGCGACCACCGACGTCGCCGCCGTCGGCGATCGCTATGTCGAGTTCCGCGAGGAGACCGCGGACGAATCGCTAGGCGCCGAGGAGGACTGGCGACCGGCCACCGCCACCGGCCCCAATGGCTCGTGGGCCACCTGGACCTACGACTGGGACGCCAGCTCGTCCAAGGGCGACGTCGGCATCGAGGCCCGCTACTTCGACGGGCTCGACATGAACGGACCCACGCGCAACGACGTCACCGTCACGACGGCACCCGACGCCGTCCTCGACGCCTCGCCGACGACGACCGACATGAACACGACGGTCACCCTCGACGGCTCCGCCTCCGCGGACCCCGACGGGACCGTGACCACCTACCGGTTCACCCCCGGCGACGACAGCGGCTCCGTCACGACGGATGCGGCCACGATCGAGCACAACTACACCGAGCCCGGCACGTACAACGCCACGCTGACCGTTCGAGACGACGACGGCCGCTGGTCGACCCTCGACACCGTCGAGATCGTCGCGGAGAACCTCGCACCCACGGCCGCGGTCCAAGCTCCCGACGAGATCGCCACCTTCACGCCGGCCACGTTCGACGCGACCGACAGCCAGGACCCCGACGGTGCGATCCAAAGCTACCGGTGGTCGATGGGGGACGGCACCTCGCTGACAGGAGCCACGGTCAACCACACCTACGAAGCCCAGGGGACCTACACCGTCGAGCTCACCGTCGAGGACAGCAACGGCGCCACCGACGACGCCACGCACACCATCGAGGTCCTCAACCAAGCCCCGAGGGCGGCTCTCGACGTCTCGCCCGAGCGCGACCTGACGTACACCGAGCGCACGCTGGACGCCGGGAACAGCACCGACGTCGACGGCTCGATCGCGGAGTACGTGTTCGATCCCGGCGACGGGACCGATCCCATCCGGACCGAGGACCCGACGCTCACCCACACCTACGAGCAGCAGGGCACCTTCGCTGCCACCGTGCAGGTCGTCGACGACGACGGCGCGACGAGCACCCGGGCGACGGTCGACGTCACCGTGGAGAACCGCGCCCCCGAGATCGCCCCCATCCCCGACCAGACGGTCGAGGAGATGACGACGCTGAGGGTCCCCGTCGACGTCAGCGACCGCGACAACACCGAGGCCGAGCTCACCGTCGACGCCTCCGGGCTGCCCGAGGGCGCCACCTTCGACGCCGACGCCCGCGAGCTGACGTGGCGACCCACCGCCGACCAGGCCGGCACCTACACCGTCACGTTCAGCGCCAACGACACGTACGTGACGGTCGAGGAGAGCGTACAGATCACTGTCGAGGACGTGCCCCGCGCGGCGCGCACCTCCGAGGATCTGGGCTACCAGACGATCGACGAGGCCCTGGCCGCCGTCCCGACCGACGGGACCGTGTGGGTCGAGCCCGGCAACTACACCGGCCCCTTCACCGTCGACACGCCGGGCGTGACGCTGTGCGGTAGCACCGACGCAGCCGATCGCTGCCTGTCGGAGCCGAGCGTGAACCTGACCGCCCCCCAAGGCACCGCCCTCACCCTCGCCGCCGAGGGGACCTCGCTCCAGGGCGTTCGCCTGAACGACACCGCTCGCGGGGCCCACGTGACCGCGCCGAGCACGATGATCGAGCACGTCGAACTCGACGAGCTGAACGAGGGCGTCCTCGTCGAGGACGTCGACGGCCAAGCAGCCCCCACGGGCTCGCTGATGTGGGCGTCCACCTGCACCCTCGACACGTCGGTCTGCCTGACCTTCACCGACGCCACGAACGGCCTGACCTACGACGCCCGGTACAACGACTGGGGCGTCTACACCGACCTGCTCGTCGAACAGCGGTTCGAGGAGAACGGCAACGACGTGATCTACCAGCCGTACAAGGACGGCTGATCGGCCACCCCACCACGGCCCCGGTCTCCCATCAACGACGGAGGCCGGGGCCAGTCCGCCACCGCCTCCAACGGCTGGTAGACGTGGGAACAGGTCGCGTGAAGGTGTTGCTTACCCCGGTTGGCGGACAGCACTTATGCAGGGCTGGCTGTTTATACCCGCAACTGCTGGCTTTCGGTCAGCATGGGAGGCTGTCGATGAACCGCACTCGATCGCGTGCCAACGATTCTCGCTCAGCAGCTTCGACGTTCGCCAGGCCCGCCGTCCTCGCGCTGGCCGCCGTTCTCCTGACCGCCGGCCTCGCGGCCCTGTCCGCGCCGGCCGCCGCCAGCCACGAGGGATCCGCGATCGTCGTCGACGACGATGGCGACGCCGACTTCGCGTCGCTCCAAGCCGCCGTCGACCACGCCGCCGCCGGCGACACGATCGAGGTCGAGGCCGGCACCTATGCAGAGACCGTCACCGTTGACAAGCCTGTCGAGATCGTCGGCACCGATCGCAGCTCGACGATCCTCGACGGCGACGGAGCCGCCGATCCGACGCTTGCCATCGCTGCCGACGGCGTCAGCCTCACCGAACTCACCATCCAGAACCCCGACGGCTCCACCGCTCCCCTCGTCGCGGTCGAGGGCGACGCCGTCCTCGACTTCAACCGCATCGACGGCACGGTTGCTACGGCAGAGGGCATCGACGCCGATCTCCGCCTCAACGACTGGGGCCTGGACACGTCCGATGCGGTCGAGGACCAGCTCACCGGCGCCGGCACCGCGCTGTTCTCCCCCTTCCTGCTCGACGACGGCACCGCCGAACCCGGCCTGCCCGTCCTCGTCGGCGACGCCCACCACAGCCAGACCGAGTCCAACTGCATCGACCCGGACCGAGAGACGACCACCGGTGGCTACGACGCCGACGGGGATGGTCTCGGGGATACACGCTGGATCGACAAGGACGGCGACGGCGACGAGGAGTGCGTGTTCGCGACCATCCAAGCCGCCGTCGACTTCGCCCACCCCGACGTGACCGTCGCCATCCCCGCCTCCGACGGAGGCACTCTGACGCCCAACACGTACGACGGGCCCGCCACCGTCGACCGCAACAACTGCGCCGACGATACGATCGACTGCAACGGCAACGGCGACGACACCGACGAGACCGAGGCCGAGAGGCTCACCGGCCTCCGGATCTGCAGCACCTCACCCGACCCCCAGTTCGAGCCCGGCGAGCCCGTGCTCGAGGATCCCTGCGCGGCGAACACCGAGCAGACGGTCGTCGACGCCGAAGGTGAGGAAGCCTTCACGGTTCAGGTCGAGGCCGAGGACGTCACCATCCAGGGTCTCACCATCCAGAACTCGGGCCTGTCCGGGTTCGGCGGCGGCATCAAGGCCCGTGAGGCCCCCGGCTTCACGCTGCAGGGCAGCGTCCTGGAGGGCAACGTCTTCGAGGACGAGAGCCCCGCCGAGAACCAGCGCGGCGTCCAGCTGCACCCCGATGCGGGTGAGGGTTACCAGATCGGTGGCCCCGACGCCGAGGACGCCAACACGTTCAGCCGCTGGGATCACGCCGGTGTCGCCGCCGACGCCAACGCACCGGGTACGATCGAAGGGAACACGTTCACCGAGATCACCCGCTCGGCGATCAAGGCGGGTACCGACGCATCGCCCACGATCGTCGAGAACACGTTCGAGACGAACGGGCTTCGCGCCATCAGCCTCTCGGGGACGCAGGACGCCGTCGTTCGCGACAACGCGATCACCCTCCACTTGCTCGAGACCACCGACGTCGACGGCGAGGGCTCGGGCGTCTGGGTGCACGATGGCGCCCAGGACACGCTGATCGAGGCCAACGACTTCGAGGGTCAGGATGCGGCCGCCGTCGAGGTGAGCGCCTGCGGTGAAGCCACGTGCGCCGCGGAGACCCAGCCCGACGGTCTGAGGCTCCGCGAGAACCAGTTGAACCTGACGAACGCCGAGGCGCTGATCGTGAACGCGGACGTTGAGGAGCTCACCGTGGATGCCCGGCTCAACGACTGGAGCGTCTACGATCACGAGCTCGTCGCTCAACGCGCCACCGACGACGGCTCCGACAACGTGCTGAAGCTGGTGCCGTTCCTGCTCCCCGACGGCTCTCCCGATCCGGCCCTGCCGATCGTCGCCGACACGGGCGAGACCTACGTCGGCGTGCAGGAGGCCGTCGACGCCGCAGGGCCCGAGGGAACCGTGCTGCTCCCCGGCAGCTCCGGCGTCGACGCGACGCCCTACGTCGAATCGGTCACGATCCCCCACGAGGGGCTCAGGCTCTGTGCCGCCCCCGGAGGGGATGCCTGCCGGGTCGCCAACGACCAGGTCGCCGTCCAGGGACGCGCCACCGACGAGCCCGCGATCCGCGTGACGGCCGACGAGGCCACCGTCGCCGGTCTGGGCCTGGAGGGCTCGACGCTCGACACCAGCGCCTCCGCCGGCCTGCTGGTCGGTGACACGGCGAAGAATGCCAGGGTCCAGAACGTCGCCGCCGACGGGCTCGGGACCGGTATCCAGGTCGACGGCGACGACGCCGAGATCACCGCCAACACGCTGACGGCCAACGACGTCGGCATCGCCGTCACCGGGACCGACGTCGCGACCGCCGACAACGAGCTGACCGCGAACACGCTCGCCGTCGAGCTCGACGAGGCTCGCCGCGCCACGCTCGCCAACGATCGGGTGAACACCGGCGAAACGGGCGGTGTCGAGCTCGCCGCTGGCGAGGCCGGTGTGCAGCCGACCGACGTCACGGTGAACAACACGCGGCTGGAGACCACCACGGTCCCGCTGGCGTTGACCAGCGGCACGCAGGGTCTCACTGTCGAGGCGACCTGCAACGACTGGGGTGCCTACCACCGCGCCGCGATCGAGGAGCGCATCCTCGACGAGGGCCAGGACAACACCGTCGAGTTCCAGCCCTGGCAGGGCCCCAACCCGGACGTCACGCTCGACAACGGCTGCCTCGTCGAGCCTGTCAGCTCGTTCACCTACGAGCCCGAGGAGCCGACCCGGCTGGACGAGGTTCAGTTCAACGACACCTCGCGTCCGGGGTCGGCGCCGATCGTCTTCCACGAGTGGGACTTCGGCGACGGGGACACGAGTCGCATGGCCAACCCCACCCACTCCTACGACGAGCTGGGCAGCTTCGAGGTCGAGCTCACGGTCGAGGATGCCGAGGGGATGCGGTCCACCACGACCCGCACCGTCACCGTCGGGAACCTCGCGCCCGCGCTGGAGGCACCGATCGCCGTCGAGAGCGCCCACGAGCAGGACCTGTCGGTCAACGTGAGCGCCAGCAGCGAGGAGGGTGACGCGGTCGAGCTGTCCGCCAGCGGCACCCCGCTGGAGGAGGGCGCCACCTTCAGCGTCGAGGATCAGGGGACCGCGGCCCCGGTCGGCACGCTCGCGTGGACGGACATCGACGCGAGGGACCGCGGCACGTACGTGCTCGAGGTCACCGCCAGGGACGAGCACGGTGCCGAGACCACCGACCAGGTGGAGATCACGGTGACCGACGACGGGCCTGTGATCGAGCCCGTGCCGGATCCGACGACGCGGTTGGGTCACGAGGTCACGTTCACGGCGAACGCCACCGACGCCAACGGCGACCCCGTCGAACTCACCGCCAGCAACGTGCCCTCCAACGCGACGTTCACGGTCGAGAACCAGACCACCGCCGAGCCGACGGCCACGTTCGCCTGGACCCCGACCGAGGACAGCCAGGTCGGCGAGCACAACATCACGCTCGCCGCCGAGGCCGAGGGGCTCACGGACACGCAGATGGTGACGGTCACCGTGGGTGAGGAGAACCAGCCGCCGGCGATCGCGATCGAGCGCGGGGGCTCGCCCGTGGGTGATACGGTGACGG
>PXUB01000032.1 GCA_003009755.1 Thermoplasmatales archaeon SW_10_69_26 | reverse complement strand
GACGACGCAACGAGGTTCGGACGAAGGTGCTGGCGGACGATGTTCGCATGTTGGAGCTACGCCGGTTCCTCGTCGCCAGCTAGTTCTGGGCGAGGGCCAAAGCTGGAAGAGACAGACTCTTGTTTGGGGAAGATAAACTCCAGCTGGGAGCTAACGAAGCTCAAGTTCGTGACCAGGGATATTATTGACTCCGAACACAAAACCGCGCCTACAGCTCCCGGTGGTGCCTACCACATCATCCGGACCTCAGATGTCAGGGACGGGGAACTCCTGCTCGAACAAGCCCAGCGTACGGACCAGGAAACCTATGAGGAATGGACCACCCGGGGTAGGCCCTCTGAGGGGGACCTTGTCTTCACCAGAGAGGCTCCAGCAGGAGAAGTGGGCTATGTTCCTGTCGACGATTCAGTTCTGTTAGGTCAAAGAACAGTCCTAATCCGACCAGAGCAGGGAACCGTGAAGACCCGATTCCTTTCGTTCGTCCTACAGAACACGCATCTGGACGAGTTTATCGACATCCATTCGAGAGGATCTATTGTTCGTCATCTAAACGTGCGTGACGTGAAGGAGATTCCTGTACCTCTACCCGAGATAGAAGAACAGGAGGTGATTGCCGACTACTTGGAGAAACAGGACGAGTACATTACTATCCTTCAGAACCGTATCGAGTCCGGCATTGACCTCCTCCAAGAGAAACGCCAGGCTCTCATCACCGCCGCCGTCACCGGCCAGATCGACGTCACCGACTGGGAACCCCCCGAAGACGACGAGCCCGCTCCTGAACCCGAAGCCGAACCCCCAAAGGCGGTCGAACCGTGACCTCGCGCATCTACGAGGAGCAGGGCTTCGAGGACGCGATCGAGGCACACCTCGTCGAGCACGGCGGCTACGAGCGCTTGGACCGTAGCGAGTTCGACGCCGAGCGCGGCTTCTTCCCGAACGTTGTTGTGGATTTCGTGCAGGAGACCCAGCCGGAGACGTGGGAGGCGATCGAGGCCGCCTACCAGGACGAGGCTCGCCGGCGGTTCCTGCGCGAGCTCGAGGGGGCCCTCGATCGGCAGAGCCCGTTGCATCTGCTCCGGCACGGGTTCCGCATCGCGGGCCAGACGGTGCGGTTGGCGTTCTTCGAGCCGGTGAGCGGGTTGAACCCCCAGATCCGGGAGAGGTACGAGGCCAACCGGTTGACCGTGACTCGCCAGTTCCCCTACAATCCGGACTCGGGCGAGACGATCGACCTCTGCCTGGCCTTGAACGGGCTGCCGGTCGTGACGGCCGAGCTGAAGAACCCGATGACGGACCAGACCGTCGACCACGCCACCCAGCAGTACAAGGAGGACCGAGATCCGGAGGCCCCGGCCGTGGCCTTCCTGCGTGGCGCGATGGCGCACTTCGCCCTCGATCCCCACCAGGCCTACTACACGACGAGGCTGGAGGGCTCGGAGACCAGCTTCCTCCCGTTCAACAAGGGCCGCGGCAACGGGGCCGGCAACCCCGAGCACCCCAGCGGTCATCGGACCGCCTACCTCTGGGAGGAGGTCTGGGCCAAGGACTCGCTGATGGACATCGTCCAACGGTTCCTGCACGTCGAGACCGAGAAGATCCGCGAGGGCGGTCGCGTCGTCGACGAGAAGCGCACGATGATCTGGCCGCGCTACCACCAGCTCGAGTGCGTGCGCCAACTCCTCGACACCACTCAAGCCGAGGGGCCCGGTCACAACTACCTCGTCCAGCACAGCACGGGTAGCGGCAAGTCCAAATCGATCGGCTGGCTGGCCCACCGGCTCGTCTCCTTGCACGACGAGTCCGACGAGACGGTGTTCGACAGCGTGGTCGTCGTCACCGACCGAACCGTGCTCGACAACCAACTGCAGGACACCATCTACCAGATCGAGCAGAAGAGCGGCATCGTGCACGGCATCGAGGGCGACGGTCGCTCGAAGAGCGAGGAGCTGGCCGAGAAGCTCGAGCAGGGCAAGCCGATCGTCGTCGTCACGCTGCAGACGTTCCCCCACGTCATCGAGCACATCGCCGGACTGCCCGAGCGAGACTACGCCGTCGTCGTCGACGAGGCCCACAGCAGCCAGACCGGTGAGATGGCGAAAGAGATGAAGCAGATCCTCTCCGGGATCGACCTCGAGGGGGAGGACGACTGGGAGACCCTGCTCGCGAAAAGCGCCCAGGCTCGCGGTCGGCAGGACAATCTGAGCTTCTTCGCCTTCACCGCGACGCCGAAAGGGAAAACGTTGGAGGTGTTCGGTAGGACGCCGGAGGATGGCGACACGCCGGTCCCCTTCCACGTGTACTCGATGCGGCAGGCGATCGAGGAGGGCTTCATCCTCGACGTCCTGCAGAACTACACGACCTACGACACCTACGTCCAGCTGGCGAAATCGGCCGAGGACGACCCCGAGCTGCCGACGAAGAAGGCCAGCAAGGCGCTCAAGACGTACCTCAAGCTGCACGAGTACAACATCGCGCAGAAGGTCGAGGTCATCGTCGAGCACTTCCGCGACAACGTCATGGACAAGATCGGCGGCCGCGCCCGCGCGATGGTCGTCACCGATTCCCGCAAGGCGGCTGTCCGGTACAAGCTGAAGGTCGACGCCTACCTCGACGAGCACGGCTACGACGACATGCAAGCCCTCGTCGCCTTCTCCGGCACCGTGGAGGACGAGGGAGCCGAGTACACCGAGCCCCGGATGAACGAGGGCATCAAGGAGTCCGAGCTGCCGGACAAGTTCCACGCCAAGCGCGAGTACCGCCTGCTGATCGTCGCCGAGAAGTACCAGACCGGGTTCGACGAGCCGCTGCTCCACACCATGTACGTGGACAAGGCTCTCAGCGGGGTCCAGGCCGTCCAGACCCTCTCACGGCTCAACCGAACCCATCCGGGCAAGCAGGATACCTTCGTCCTCGACTTCGTCAACGACGAGGAGGACATCCTGGACGCCTTCCAGGACTTCTACGAGTACACCACGACCGAGGGCCGAAGCGACCCCCAGCACGTCTACCAGCTCGAGCAGGAGCTCAAGGCCTTCCAGCTGTTCACCGACCAGGAGGTCGAGGAGTTCTGCAAGGTCTTCTTCGATCCCGAGATCTCGACCGCTGAGACGGCCCACCCGAAGCTCTACCGGTGGACCGAACCGGGATTGGACCGCTTCCAAGGCGCCGAGGAGGAGATCCAGGAGGGGTTCCGAGGCAAGCTGCGAGCGTTCCTCAACCTCTACAAGTTCCAGAGCCAGGTGGTCGACTACGAGGACACAGAGCTGGAGAAGCTCTACACGTTCGGCCGCTTCCTGTACCCACAGCTTCCAACACCTTCACAGGGGCCCCAGATCGAATTTGATGATGAGGTAGCCCTCGAATACTACCGTATGGAGAAAGTCCACGAGGGATCGCTTGAACCAGAGGAAGACCGAGAAGGGCGCGTCCAGCCACCGAGCCAGACCGGCACCGGCTCGGCCGAGGACGACGAGTCCCCGCTATCGGAGATCATCGAGCGGATCAACGAGGCGCTCGGCGCGCGGGACTTCACCAAGGCCGACCGCCTCCTGATCGAACAGGTCGGCGAGGCCGCCAAGGACGACGAACAGCTGCAGAAAGCGGCCAAGGTCAACACGAAGGAGCAGTTCTCGCACGTCCTCGAGGATCGGGCCGAGGAGATCTTCTTCGACCGGATGGATCAAAACGAGGAGCTGTTCAAGGCCTACCTCGACGATCCCGACGTGCAGCGGGCGATCGCGAAGTATTGGCTCGATACGGTGTACGAGGAGCTGCAGGATTGACTCTCGGGGGCCCAGACGGGGAGCCTAACCGCGCTCAGGCCGCCTCGATCGCGTGGCTCACGTCCTCCGCCGTGGCCTCCCCGTATCCCCATCCTTCCACGAGGCTTCCTTCCGCGTCCAGCACGACGACGCTCGACTGGCTGTCGACGTTGTAGGCGCGCTGCATCTGGCTATCCTCGTCGACGCCGTGGGGCCACGGTTGGTCGTACTCGGCCTTCCAGTTCTCCAGATCCTCGTTGCCTTCGCCGGGGTCGACGGTGACGGAGAAGACGTCGACGCCCTGGGAGGCGTGTTCCTCGTGGACCTGGGCCATCTCCGTTGTCATGTCCTTGCAGGAGGAGCACCAGGTGGCCATGTAGAAGATCACGGTCGGCGAGCCGGAGGCGCTGTCGGTGGAGTGCTCGGTGCCTTCGGTGTCGGTGAACGACCACTGTGGGGCCAGATCGCTGTCTTGGGCGGGGTCGGAGGCGGGCTGGGAGGCGCAGCCGGCCAGCGGGACGGCGAGCAGCGCGAGGGCGAGCAGCCAGGCACGCATCACGTCGGAAGGCCCGCCGGCGCCTGATGAAGGTTGCCTTGGACGCCCCGTCGGTCGCCGATCAGTCGCTGGGCGGCCGAGGGCGACCGGCAGTTTAGACGGGCACGATCTCGAGGTAGAAGTTGATCGTGTAGAGGCCGGCGGCGACGAGCAGGAGCCCGCTGGCCGGTTTGATGTAGCGGGTGATCTGACGCACGCGGCGGGCCATCGTCTCCTCGGAGATGGACAGCCCGATCGAAACGGCCCCCAGCAGGCCGGCGATCGCGGTGCCGAACGCGGCGACCATGCCGAGGGCATCGAGGGCGGGCTGGCCGACGGCGGTGCCGATCAGCCCGAAGAACAGCGGCAGCGTGCAACCCATGCTGGCGAGCGCGAACAGAACGCCGAAGGCGGCCATGCTGGGCAGCGTGCGCTTCTCGGGCGCCTTGACGGGCAGCGTGATCGTCGGCGCTCGCGAGGCGAGCACGAGCCCACCGAGCACGACGAGCAGCAGGCCCACGAGGATGCCGGCGGTCTCGAAGGTGGCCAGCAGGCTGGCCGAGTCGACGACGCCCAGCCGCGAGCGGAGCAGATAGATGGCGACAGATCCGACGCCGAACAGGCCCAGCACGCCGACCGCTGCGGCGCCGCCGAAGCGCGCCCCGCGCACCGCGGCCGCTTGCCAGGCGTCCGAGCCGGGTCGCTCGTCGTCGGCGGAGCCGGTGTAGCAGGCGACGTAGGCGGGCACGAGCGCGACCGCGCAGGGGCTGAAGAACGTCGCCATGCCGAGCGAGAAGGCGAAGGCGAGCAGGCCGAGGTCGAGGGGCACCGGTGAGCAGGGTAGGCCGGCGGGCCTGCGATAAGGGTTGGGTTGCAGCGAGCACAGAGGCTCGCCACCAGCAGGGTTCGCCTCGGCGGGGGGATATCGAGGGGAAGGACAGACGAGCCGCTCTTGGCCGCCTCTGGTCAACCGCTCACCGCCAGCGTTCTTCACCGCCGAGGTACGGACGGCTCGAGGGCCCGCGGCCGTGGCGGGCTCCCGCGGACCGCCTGCGGCTCTCGTTGACCGCTACGTCCTGTTGTCGAACACGCCGGGGTAGCGGGCGCCTTGCTCGGTCTTGACCTCGTCGGCGGGGCGCTCGTCGTAGTCGCCGTCGAAGCTGAGCTTGTCCGAGCCCGCGGCGTCGCGCTGGTCTTGCGTGATCCGCATGCTGCAGAACTCGGGCCCGCACATCGAGCAGAAGTGCACGTCCTCGGGGTCGTGGTTCTCCTCGCTGTTGGCGGCCTGGTGGTGGTTCCTGGCGGCCTCGGGGTCGAGCGCGAGCGCGAACTGGCGGGGCCAGTCGAAGGCGAAGCGGGCCTGGCTGAGCGCCTCGTCCCAGGATCTGGCGTCGGGTCGATCGCGGGCGACGTCGGCGGCATGAGCGGCGATGTTGTAGGCGATCAGGCCCTGCTTGACGTCCTCGGGTTCGGGCAGGCCGAGGTGTTCCTTGGGCGTGACGTAGCACAGCATGTCGGCGCCGTGCCAGCCGATGACGGCGGCGCCGATCATGCTCGTCATGTGGTCGTAGCCGGGGGCGACGTCGGTGACGAGCGGGCCCAGCGTGTAGAAGGGCGCGCCGTCGCAGATCTCCTTCTGCTTGTCGACCTGCATCTCGATCTCGTCGAGCGGGATGTGGCCGGGGCCCTCGACCATGACCTGGCAGCCGTTGTCCCAGGCTCGGTTCGTGAGCTCGCCCAGCTCGCGCAGCTCTGCGAACTGGGCCTCGTCGCTGCTGTCCGCGATCGAGCCCGGACGGAGGCCGTCGCCGAGGCTGAAGGTGACGTCGTGGCGGCGGAAGATCTCGCAGATCTCCTCGAAGTGCGTGTTGAGGAAGTTCTCGGCCTCGTTCTCGGTCATCCATTGAGCCATGATCGAGCCGCCGCGGCTGACGATGCCGGTCGTGCGGCCCTCGGTGTAGGGCAGGTGGGCTTGGAGCACGCCGGCGTGGATCGTCATGTAGTCGACGCCCTGCTCGGCGTGGTCCTCGATGACATCGAGCGCGAGCTCGGGCGTGATCTCGGCGACCTGACCGTCGACGCGGTCCACCATCTCGTAGATCGGGACCGTGCCGACCGGGACCGGGCTCTCGGGGATGAGCGCGCGGCGGATCTCGGCCAGGTTCGAGCGCCCGGTGGACAGGTCCATGACGGTGTCGGCGCCCCACTGCAGCGCGTGGCGGAGCTTGTCCCTCTCGCCCTCGAGGCTGCTGGTGTCCTTGCTGGCGCCGATGTTGGCGTTGACCTTGACGCTGGAGACCTCGCCGATCGCCATCGGCTCCAGACCCTCCCCGAGATGGCGGCGGTTGGCGGGGATGACGAGCGTGCCCTCGGCGACCTCGTAGCGGACGAGGTCGGGATCGAGGTTCTCGCGCTCGGCGACGGCCCGCATCTCCGGCGTGATCTCGTCGGCTCGGGCACGCTGGAGCTGGGTGCCCTCGCTGGTCGTCTCGGCTCGCGGCTCCGGGTTGGAGGTCTGCGGCGACGCCATGGCGCCACACCCATTCCATTCGCCAATAATATAGGTGGTGAATGACGGGCTGTTCAACGCGCTGGCCGAACCACTCTTAAGCCATCTCGCTCGTTTGTCGGTTCGATGACCGATGCGACGCCGGCGCTGGTCGCGATCGCGACGACCGCCCTGCTGTTGGGCGGCGGGATCGCGATGGCCGCCCCGTTCGGCGACCAGGTCGGGGACGAGCTGAGCCCCTCCTCGCAGGCTTCGACCACGACGGGGACCGAAGAGGATGAGGAGGGCCAGATGACGGTCGAGGACAGCGAGGAGACCCACGAGGGCGTGGAGCCGACCGCGCCACCGTTCTTCGCCTCGCGCGTCATCGCGATCGAGGGCCGGCTCACGCTGGCCGAGCTGCTCGTCGACCTGAGCAACGTCAACGGCGACGTCGAGATCGATGCCGAGGCCGGCAGCGACTACCGGCTCGAGGCCAACCTCACCGGTTACGGGGCGACTCCGGAGGATGCCCGCCAGAACCGCGACGAGATGAGCCTCGCGTGGGACGCCGGCAGCCCCGGCGACCGCCAGCTCGTCGCCCAGGTCGACCACGGCGAGGGCGAGGCCGGCCTCGTGACGCGCGATGGCGACCGCAAGGAGGCCGATCTCACGCTGATCGTGCCGGCCTCGGTCGAGGTGAACCTGGCGGCCGCGTCGACGAACGGCGACGTGCAGGCCGAGGATCTGCGAGCCTCGACGCTCGTGCTCGGATCCACGAACGGCGAGGTGGGCGTGGAGAGCGTGCGCGCGCCTGAGGTCCAGATCGACACGACCAACGGCGCCATCGACGCCGAGCTCGAGGGCACCCGAGAGGTCGCTATCGGCTCGACGACCGGCGACATCACGGCCGCCGTCACGCCGGCGGAGGAGGGCTCGATCGACGTCGACAACACGAACGGCGACGTCGACCTGGCCGTGCCGGAGACGGGCGACCACGGCTACCTCGCGGAGGCGTCCACGACGAACGGGGACGCCTCGATCGCGCTCGAGGATGGCGACACGGAGTCTTCGGACGGCGGCGATCGCGTCGCGTTCCGGACCGACGGCTTCGACCAGCGCCCGGTCCAGGTGACGGTGACCGCTTCCTCGACGAACGGCGCCGCCCACGTCGGGCCGCAGTAGTCAGCCGGGTTCCTCGAGGTCTCGGGAAGCTCCCCCCGGGCCGGCGGTGGTGTCCTCGCGGGTGAACCAGTACACGGCGATCAGCGCCAAGACGGCCGCGATGGCGAGCGGGATCTCGTAGGCGTCGACCCAGGCGATGACCCGGTCGCCGTAGAACGTCGCGAGGATGGCGACGGCGAGGAACCGGACCCCACGTCCGACCGTCGCGGCGGCCGCGAACGGCCAAAAGCGCAGGTTGAGCAGGCCGCTGGTCACGGTGAAGATCTTGAACGGGATCGGTGAGAGCGCGGCGACGCCGACGACCCACTCGCCGTGCTCCTGGTACCAGCCCTCGACGCGGTCCATCTTGGGGCCGGCGAAGCGCTCGTGGGCCCACTCGGAGAAGCGGTCGCCGACGAGGTACCCGATGGCGCCGCCGGCGACGCTGGCGATCGTCGTGACCAGACCCAGCCACACGGCCCAGGGGAGCGAGGCGGGCTCGGCGAGCACCGCGAGCAGGGGGTCGGGCGGGATCGGGGACAGGATGGCTTCGGTGAAGGAGACGAGGACGAGCCCGATGACCTCGTAGCCGGCGAAGACGGATTGGACCCAGTCGACCGTGGTCTCGGTCAGTCCCACGCCGGGCCTCCCACGAACTGCCCTTGGCCGGGCTTGGCGACGAGGTCGCCGTCCTCGAGCACCCAGTCGCCGCGCACCATGAGGTCCTCGGGGAACAGGCCCTGGTGGTCCTCGTAGGGCGTCCAGCCGCAGCGGGTGTGCATCGTGCGCTTGCCGATGCGGGTCGGTTCCTCGGGGACGTGGACGAGGTTCGCCCAGTGGCCGGGTTCGATGCGGCCGAGGGGGACGTCGAGCAGCTCGGCCGGCGCGCGGCAGCAGGCATCGAGCACGCGTTCGATGTGGATGTTGCCAGCGAGGGCTCGGGCCAGGGCCAACGGGTAGATCGTCTCCACGCCGGGAAGGCCGCTGGGCGCCTCGTGGAAGGGCTGGTCCTTCTCGTCGAGCGTGTGGGGGGCGTGGTCGCTGGCGAAGACGGGGATATCCCCGCGCCGGAAGGCATCCCACAGCTTGGGGCGGGTGTGCGGCGAGCGGATCGGCGGGTTCACCTTGGCGCGGGTGCCCATGCGTTCGACGTCCTTGCTGTCGAGGAAGACGTGGTGGGGGGTGACCTCGCAGGTGAGCCCGTGCTCGTTCATGACCTCGACCGTGCGGGGGTCGGAGACGTGGGCGGCGTGGAGGCGGGCGCCGGTCGATGCGGCGCGGGGCGCCAGGCGCTCGAGGACGCGGACCTCGGCCTCGGGGGGTCGCATGCGGGCGTGGGCGGCCGGCGCCTGGGGGTCCTCCTCGCCGCGGCGGGCCTCGGTGAGGATGCGGGGGTCCTCGGCGTGGACGGCCAGCGGCCGGTCGGTCTCGGCCGCGCGTTCGACGGCTTCGATCCAGTCCTCGGGATCGTCGAGCAACAGGTCGCCCGTCGTCGGGCCGCTGTAGAGCTTGTAGCCGGTGGCGCGGTCCCCGAGCTCGAAGCACTCCATCTCGGGTCCGACGCCGGCCCAGGTGCCGACGTCGACGTGGGCGCTGGCTTCCACGCGGTTGGCGACCCTTCGGTAGGCCTCGGCGTCGGCGATGGCCGGGTCGGTGTTGGGCATCTGGCAGGCGAACCCGACGCCGCCGTAGGCGGCGCTGGCGGTGCCGGTCTGGATGTCCTCCTTGTGGGTGTCGCCGGGCTCGCGGAAGTGCACGTGGGCGTCGATCGCGGCCGGCAGGAGGTAGCCGTCCTCGAAGCGCCGGTCGACGGACCCGTCTGGCTCGACGAAGCGGCCGTCCTGGATGCCGATCTCGATCGGTTCGGGTCCCTCGGCCGTGAGCGTCGTCCCCTGGACGACGAGGTCGCTCATCGACGATGGCAGGATGCCCGTCGTTGATAAACGGCGGGGCGGACGGGGCGGCTGGATCCCACCATCAGCCTCGGCCGAGAGCCGCAGATAGCGGGAGATTGTCACGAGGTTGCGTGTGGGGGAGATGGGGGAAGGATTTAGCGTGAAGCCGCCCTTCTGGACAGATGTGTTCGCCTCCCGGGTCGAGGACCTAGACGTTTCCGGGATCCGCAAACTGTTCGAGGCGGCGGACGAGGATGCCATCCACCTGGGGATCGGCGAGCCTCACCGTCAACCCCCGGAACACGTGAAGCAGGCCTACATCGAGGCCGTGGAGCGCGGAGAGAACAAGTACTCCCCCACGGCGGGGCTTCCCGAGCTCCGCCGTGGCATCGCCGAGGCCTACGAGCACCGGCGACCCGGTCTCGATGCCGAGAACGTGGCCATGACGGCCGGCAGCACGGCGGCCCTGTACGCCGCGTTGCAGGCGCTCGTAGAGGAGGGCGACGAGGTGCTGGTGCCCGACCCAGGGTTCGTGCTGTACCCGCCGCACACCGAGCTGGCGGAGGGCACGCCGGTCACCTACCCCCTGCGCGACGAGGAGGGCTTCCAGGTCGACCCGGAGGCGCTGGCCGAGCGGGTCAGCCCGGACACGAAGGCCATCGTGCTCTGCTCGCCCAGCAACCCGACCGGCGTCGCGCTCGACCGGGAGACGGTCGACGGCGTGCTCGAGGTCGCCGAGGACAACGATCTGTGGGTGCTGGCCGACGAGGCCTACGACGTGTTCACCTACGAACACGAGCACGTGAGCTTCCTGGACCAGGGCTACGAGAAGCTGGCCTACTTCAACACGTTCAGCAAGCGGTACGCGATGACCGGCTGGCGGCTTGGCTTCGCCGTCGCACCCGAACCGCTCGCCGAGAAGATCCGCGTCGTCGGCTACCACATGTACGCGGCCCCGCCCACGCCGGCCCAGCACGCCGCCCTGGCCGCGCTCGAGGGGCCCGACGATCACACCCAGATGATGCGCGAGGAGCTGCAGGAGCGCCGCGACGTCGTCGTCGAGGAGTGCGACCGCATCGACGGGCTCGAGCTCGTGGAGCCGGACGGCGCGATCTACGCCTTCCCGCGCTTCGATGCGGCCATCTCCAGCATGGATCTGTCCGTCAAGCTGCTCGAGGCCGGCGTCGTCGTCGTGCCGGGCAGCGCGTTCGGCTCCAACGGCGAGGACCACCTCCGGTTGAGCTTCGCCACCGACCCCAACGACATCCGTCAGGGCCTGCAGCTCGTCGAGAAGGTGCTCGACGGGGTTTAGGACCTCACCGGATCGCCCCGAACACGAGGAACGATCCCGTCACCGACGGGATCGGCGTGAGGAGCCGCCCGAACACGGTCTTGGCCGCAGCGGCCTCGTCGATCAGGCTCTCGGCCGGGATCTGGCCCCGCTGTTCGTCCCCGACCCCGGCACCTTAGCCCCTCCTTGCTCGGCCGGCGACTCGCTCGGCGCCCGGCTGGCCCGGCCCCAGGCGAGCCCGACGATCGTGGAGGTGGTCGCGACGGCGAGGCTGGCCAAGCGGTCCGGCGAAGCCAGCCACCGGCTGCGCCCGGGCAGGATTTTGAGCCTGGGGAACCCCCTTTGTAGCTCGCGCCGGCCTGCCTGGACCGTGCTCGAGGGCGCCGTCGTCGCTGCGGAACCCGTTGCCGGGGGTGGGGGAGGGTGACGACGGGAACCGGCGACGACGTGGCGCTGAGCCGCGAGCTTGGCTTCCCGGCCGTGCTGACGACGGCGATGGGCACCATGATCGGGGCCGGCATCTTCGTGTTGCCGGGCGTCGCGGCAGCCAACGCCGGGCCAGCGGCGAGCTTGTCGTTCCTGATCGCCGGCGTGATCGCCGGCATGGCGACGTTCTCGGCGGCCGAGCTGTCGACGGCGATGCCGAAGGCCGGCGGCTCCTACTTCTTCGTGAGCCGCGCGATGGGCCCGCTCGTCGGCACCGTGGTCGGGTTGGGCGCCTGGCTGTCGCTCGTGTTGAAGGGCAGCTTCGCGCTCGTCGGCCTCGGCCAGTACCTGCTGCACTTCTCGGCGATCCCCGTGATCGCGACGGCGCTGGTCGGCGGGGTGGCGTTGATCCTCGTCAACTGGCTGGGGGCGGGCCTCAGCGGCACGCTGCAGAACGTCGTCGTCGTGGTGTTGCTGGCGATCTTGGGCGTCTTCATCGCGCGGGGCTTGTTCGCCGTCGACCGGAACCTGTTGACGCCGTTCGTCCACTTCGAGTGGACCAGCGTCACGCTGACCACCGGGATCGTGTTCATCTCCTACCTCGGCATCGTGAAGGCCACCGCGATCGCCGAGGAGGTCGAGAACCCCGGCCGCAACATCCCGCTCGGCATGCTGACGGCGGTGGGCCTCGTCACCGTCCTGTACGTGCTCGTGATGCTGATCGTGACGGGCACGCTCCCGATCGAGGGCATCGGCGCCCGCGAGGCGCCGCTGGCGGACTCGGCCCAGCTGTTCCTCGGCGGGCTGGGGGGGCTCCTGGTCGGCATCTCGGGCATCCTGGCCACCACGTCGACGGGGAACGCCGCGATCCTCGCCTCGGCTCGGTTCCCGTTCGCGATGGCTCGGGACGGCCTGATGCACCCGAAGATGAACGAGATCTCGCCCAGGTTCGACACGCCCTCCTGGTCGCTTTGGTTCACGGGGCTGGTCATGCTGGTCCTGGTCCTCCTCTTCGACGTGGAGGCGTTGGCCAAGCTCGGCGGCACGTTCGGGATCCTGGTGTTCGCGCTGTTAAACGTTGCCGTCCTGCTGCTGCGGCGGGCCCAGCCGCCGTGGTACGAGCCGGCCTACGAATCGCCGCTTTTCCCCTGGATGCAGATCGTGGGCACGGTCGCCGCGCTGGCGTTGATTCCCCAGATGGGCTGGCTGTCCCAGGTGAGCGCGGCCGTGTTCGTGGTCCTGGGGGCCGGCTGGTACTACTGGCAGCGCCAGCGGACCCCGGCGGTGCTGCCCGACTACGGCCTGGTCGACCAGCTGCAGCGCGTCCGCCAGGTCCGCTCGATCCAGACCAAGCGCGAGCGGCTCCCCGAGCCGATGGGCCCCCCGTCGACGGAGGCCGACCGCGAGCCGGCGGGGACGGTGCTCGTCGAGGTCGTCGACGGCCAGCCGGTCGGTCCGTTGCTGCGGATCGCGGCCTCGCTGGCCGACCGCCACGAGGCCCGCATCGAGGCCGCCGTCGTCTCCGAGGTCCCCGACCAGGTGCCGTTGTACGGGTTCGTGCCCGACATCGACCTCGACTGGCGAGCCGAGGTGGAGGAACGCCTGGCGAGCCTCGACGCCGAGGCCGAGCTCGACCACGTGCTCACCCACGACCGCGACCGGGCTCTGACGGGCCGCATCCGCGAGGGCACCGTGTTCGCGCTGCTGGGCTGGGAGGAACACTTGCAGCCGAGCGCGTTCCGGGACACGCACGTCGACGCCGTGCTGCGGGCCTCCCAGGTCCCGGTCGCGATTGCGAGGGACCGCGGCCTGGAAGCGCCCTCGCACGTGGTCGTCGCCAGCCGCGGCAGCCCCTACGATCAGGCCGAGGTCGACGCCGGCGACGCGATCGCGGCCGCCCACGACGCCCGGTTGACGTTCGTCAAGGTCCTGCCGTCGGATGCCTCCGAGGAACGGGTGCAAAACGCCCGGCGGTACCTGCAAGAGATGGGGGGGATGGTGACCTCGGTCGCCCAGATCGAGCTCCGGCGCGCGGATGACGTGGAGAGGGCCCTCGTCGACGCCAGCGACGAGGCCGACCTGCTCGTCATGGGCGCCAAGCGGCCGTCCCCGATCCGGCAACGGATGGTCGGCCCCCTGGTCCAGCGGGTCGCCGAGGAGACCCGCGCGTCCGTGCTCGTCGTCAAGGGCGAGGAGCCGGAGGGCTACTGGTGGGAGGCGATCGTGGACCGGTTCACGGGCGATCGCTGACGGGACCCAGATGGGACGGCCGGTTCCCGGAGGGCGAAGACGCTGTCGGCGGCAGGCCGTCGGTCGAGCGGGGTTCAGAACCCGAGCCCCTCGAAGATGCCCAGAAGGCGCCGGTCTGAGGCGGGCAATCTCGTTGTCGCCCTCCGTCGAAAACCCACAGGGGGTTTCCTTCCTCGGGCTCCGCGACCTTGCCTCGCTCATTCGCACGGGCTTGGCGCCCGTACTCTCGGAAGACCGTGCCCGGTCTGCCGAGACCGGCGCGAGAGCTTAAGCAAAACACGTCCGGCAGTCTATTCCGGTTGGCGGACATCGCCCCGTCGTCTATCGGGCCAGGGATCTGGGCCCTCTGACACGTACGCTGGCGGAGACCCTCAGGGGGGCCGGCCCGAGCTTCCCCAGGCCGGCAGGCCCGCCCGTCGTCTCTCACTCGTCGTCCGGCTCCTCCTCCTTGGAGTTGATCTCCTCGACGATCTCGAGGACGCGGTCGACCCAGGCGTCGTAGAAGCTCTCCTCGTAGGTGACGAGCAGCCGGTGCAGGCGGCGTTCGTCCACGACGCGGTAGACGCTCGTCCGTCCCACGGGCTGGCGGTCGACCAGGCCGCGCTCGCGGAGCTCCTTGAGGTACATGCCCAGCGTGCTCGCGGGGTACCCGAGGCTGTCCTCGAGCTCTCCGTAGCGAGCCTCGCCCCCGTGCGCGAGAAGGTCCAACAGGATCGCGCGTGGTTTCTCCCGGCGGAGGACGGACAGGAGGCTTTTGTCCCCCTCCGAGAGGTCCTCGGCCGGAAAGTAGCGCTTGAACGTGCCCTCGCTTTCGACCGTGACGACGTCGGCCTCCTCCAAGACGTCGAGGTGGTGGCGGAGCGTCGACAGGGGGACGTCGAGCGCGCGGCTCAGCTCGCGCAGGTGCAGGCCGGGGTCCTCTCGGATGCGCCCGTAGATGCGTCGGCGGACGTCCAGGTCGAGAGGGGGCTGGCTCACGGTGTCACCGGCGGAGGACCGCGATCGAGAGAACCACGAGCTCGGCGAACTGGAAGAGGTAGAAGATGCTCTCCGTGAGGCTCGTGTCCTGGACGAAGACCTCGTAGAGCAGGACCAGGCCCTCGGCCAGGAAGATCGCGAACGCCGCCAGCACCCAGCGCATCCTCGCGGTCGGGCGCCGGCGCCAGGCGACGTAGACGACGCCGAACAGGAAGATGCTCAGCAGGGCGACCGCGGTGCGGACGATGGCCTCGTAGAGGGGCATCTCGGCCATGCTTGGGCCGCCTAGCCGGTCGACCCGGAAACAACCTCGGATGGGCGCCAGGCGCGGGTTCGCGGTCTAGCACAAATGCTGGACGAACCTCCACGGCTTATGCAGGGCGCGCCGCTGCGGGGTCGGAGGAGCACGGGCTCGTCCGCCATGGGCAAGGAACTCGAACGCGATCTCGGCCTCTACGCGACGCTGACGATCAGCATCGGGGCCATGCTCGGAAGCGGGATCTTCGTCCTGCCGGGGCTGGCCACGAAGATGGCCGGCCCGGCGGTCATGATCGCCTACGTCTTGGCGGGCCTGATCGCGCTGCCCGCTGCCCTCTCGAAAGCCGAGATGGCGACCGCGCTGCCGGAAGCCGGCGGGACCTACCTCTACATCGACCGGGCGATGGGGCCCTTCATGGGCACCTTGTCCGGCATCGGGGTCTGGTTCTCGTTGACGTTCAAGTCCGCGTTCGCGCTCGTCGGGCTCGGCGCCTACCTCGTGCTCTTCGCGGCGCTGCCGACGAAACTCGTCGCGCTCGCGCTGGGTGCGGGCCTGATCGCGTTGAACATCTTCGGTGTCAAGCAGACCGGCACCTTGCAGGCGGCCATCGTGTCCGGCGTCCTGGCCGTCCTGATGTGGTTCATCGCCACCGGCAGCATGTCGATCACGGTCGGCAGCTTCGACCCCATCTTCAAGAAGGGGCTGGGCGGCCTGCTGGGGGCGACCGGGTTCGTGTTCGTATCCTACGCTGGCGTGACCAAGATCGCCAGCGTCGCCGAGGAGGTGGAGGACCCCGGTCGGAACATCCCGCTCGGGATCCTGGGCTCGATCGCGATCATGATGGTGGTCTACGCGCTCATCGTGACGGTCATCGTGGGCGTCGTCGAGCCGGGCTCGATCAGCAAGTCCCTGACCCCGATGGCGGACGCCGCCGGGGCGTTCCTCGGGCGGACCGGGGTCGTCGTCATCGCGGTGACGGCGGTGCTGGCGTTGACCGGGATGGCCAACGCCGGCCTGCTGTCCTCCTCGCGCTACCCGCTGGCGATGAGCCGCGACAAACTGGCTCCCGACGGTCTCCAGAAGATCAGCGACAAGTTCCGGACGCCCGTGGCAGCGATCTCGGTGACCGGCACCCTCCTGTTGTTGTTGATCGCCACGATCCCCGTCGTCGAGCTCGCGAAGCTCGCGAGCGCGTTCAAGATCCTCGTCTTCGTGTTCATCAACGTCGCGCTGATCGCGATGCGGGAAGGCGAGGCCGAGTGGTACGAACCCAGCTTCCGCTCCCCGTTGTACCCGTGGGTCCAGCTCGTCGGGATCGTCGGCGGGATCGTCCTGCTGACCCAGATGGGCGTCGTCCCGTTCGTCGGCGCCGTCGGCCTGATCCTCGCCGGGACCGCCTACTACCAGTTCTACGCTCGCGATCGCACCAAGCGCGAGGGCGTGGGTCGGGACGCCATCCGCCGGGGGGCACGCTCGATCCACCTGGAGGAGGCCGAGACGGAGATATCGGCCCAGCGGCCGGCCGAGGTCCTGATCGCGGTGGAGGAGACGATCCCCGACCAGCGGTTAAAAGATCTCCTCCAGCTGGCCCACGACGTGCGAGACGGTGCCGAGACGGACATCCGGATCCTCGCGTTCGAAGAGGTGCCCGATCAGCTGTCGCTGGATCTGGCCGCGCGCGACCAGACGCCGGAGGACATCGCCTTCGAGGAGCGGGTGGGGCGCATCGCCGAGGGGAGGGAGATCGACGTCACCATCGGCGAGGTCGTCAGCCACGACCGGCGTCGGGCGCTACGGAACTACGTCGAGAGTCACAACATCGGGCTCGTGGTGGCCGAGGCCGACGACCGCGGCCGGAACCCGATCGTGAGCTGGACGTACGACGGCGAGGCTCGC
Source organism: Thermoplasmatales archaeon SW_10_69_26 (assembly GCA_003009755.1). Classification (GTDB taxonomy): domain Archaea; phylum Thermoplasmatota; class SW-10-69-26; order SW-10-69-26; family SW-10-69-26; genus SW-10-69-26. The sequence continues at coordinate 128,725 of PXUB01000032.1, read as the reverse complement.
TCGGTGAACACGATCCTCCTCCGCCACGGGCCCGGCGACAGCTGGCCGGACCTCGAGCTGGTCGAGGTGGTCACCGGCCGAGGACCGCTCGATCCGACGAAGGTGCAGATGGCGAACGCGATCGCGAAGTCCACCGGCGCCTCGATCCGGTTCCTGCTCGTCGCCGAGGACGAGCTCGCCGAGCAGCGCGAGGCCTCGCTGTACGCCTACGGTGACGAGCTGGCCGACCTCTGCGAGGTCTCGACCGACACGCGGATCGTGCGCGTGGACGAGGACTGGACCGAGCTCCCGGACGCGATCAAGGAGGCCTCGCTCGTCATCGGCTCACGCCGCACGTCGGGGTTCAGCGCCGGGATCGAGAACCTCTCGAGCGATCAGATCCGCCAGATCGATGCGCCGCTGTTGATCGTCGACTCGGGCGACCGCGAGGCCGGGTTCGTCCGGCGGATCTTCGAGCGGTTGGCCTACTGATCGTCGGGGGACCGGAGCTCGATCACGCGGTCGCCGGCTTCGGGCGTGGGGGTGTTGTCGGACGTGATCGGGCGAAGGCGCCCGTCGGCGGTGTAGACGAACAGCGGATAGGGTCCGGTCCCGAAGCCCTCCAGCTCCTCGCTCTCCTCGACCTCCCGGGCGTGGAACGTCCAGCCCTCGCGCACGAGGTCGCGCAGACCCTCGCCGGTGACCGTCTCGTCGAAGAGGACACGGCCACGGAGCTTCAGCGGAACGTGGGCATCGCGTTCCTCGGCCTCGCTGGCGGTCAGCTGGTAGGTGTTCGACCGCTCGAAGATCTCCTGGAAGTGGAGGACCGTCAAGGAGTTCACCTCGTCGTTGGGCGTGACCGCGAGCAAGTGCCCGAGGCCCGCGAAGTCGACGTCGTCCAGCATGCCGCGGTCGAGGCTGTTGCCGGCGTGCGTGTCCAGCCCTTTGCTGCGGGCGGCCCGCAAGTTGTGCCGGTTCGTGTCCACCAAGAGGATGCGCAACCCGAGGCCCTGCAGCGTGGTGGCCATCTCGCGGGCCCACCGCTGGGCACCGACGATCAACACGCCCTGCGGGTTCGGCTCCGCCACGCCCAGCCGGCGTCCGATCGGGCCGGCGACGAACCCGTAAACGCCGACGGTCGCCACGATGACGAGGAACGTGATCGCGACCAACCGGTCGGCCCCAGGATAGCCCCGTTCCACGAGCTGGAGAGCGAACACCGACGCGATGGCGGCGGCCACGATGCCGCGGGGCGCCATCGTGGTCAGGAACGTCCGCTCGCGCCAGTCGAGATCGGATCCGATCGTGGACACCCAGACGGCCAGCGGCCGGGCGAGGAAGAACAGGACGGCGAGGAACACAAGCGATGAGGGCCCGACGACGCTGAGGTCGGACAGGTCCAGTCGGGCCGCGAGCACGATGAACAGGAACCCGATGAGCAGGGTGCGCAGCGTCTCCTTGAACTCCATGATGTGACGCTTGGCGAAGTCCTCGCGATTGGCGAGCACGGCCCCCATGACGGTCGCGGCCACCAGGCCCGCCTCGGGTTGGAGGGTCTCGGCGCTCACGAACACCACGCCGACGACGGCCAGCGTCATCGGGCTGTGCAGGACGTCGGGAACCCAGTTCCGCTTGAGGGCCACGTAGGTCAGGATGGCTCCCCCGATGCCGAAAACCACCCCGATGGCGAGCGCTTTCGCGATCGTGTAGACGAGGGCGAAGCCGGACGCCGTGAGGCCGCCGGCGAGGATCGCCCGGAACACCCCGACGCTCAGGATGACCCCGATCGGGTCGATCAAGATCCCCTCCCACTTGAGCGTGGTCGAGACGTTGGCCTTCGGGCGCAGATGGCGCAAAAGCGGGATGATGACGGTGGGTCCCGTCACGACGAGGATCGCTCCCAGGAGCAGGGAGAGGTTCAACCCGAGGTCGAGCAACAGGTAGGCGCCCGCCGTGGTCACGGCCCAGGTGACGAGGACGCCGACGGTGACGAGGTTGCGGACGACGCTGCCGACCTCCTCGAGCTCGATCGTCTGGAGGGTGAGCCCGCCTTCGAAGAGGATGACGGCGACCGAGAACGAGACGACCGGCAACAACAGATCCCCGAACAGTTGGTCGGGGTGCAGCCAGCCCGCGACGGGGCCGATCAGGAACCCCGTGACGAGGAGCAGCAGGATCGAGGGGAGCTCGAGCCGCCAGGCCAGCCACGAGGCTCCGACGCCGGCGACGAGGATCAAAACCAGGGAGACGAGCAGATCGCCGGCCATCGGTGGTGCCGACCAGCGGCGTCAGGCAGCCTCGTCGTTTCAGGTTTGGCCCGCAGAGGGGTTCACGATCTCCGCCCCACCGGGAGCGATGTGCACGATCCAATCACCGGGTTCCGGGCTGAAGGGCTCCTCGGGGGTGAGCGGATGCGTTCGCCCCTCGTTGTCGACCACGATCAGTGGGCGATGACCGTTGTCGCGGATCGCCTCCAGCATCCCCTGACCGGCGTCAGGGGGGACCTGGGTCGTCTGGATCTCCCAACCCTCGTCGAGGAGGCGCTCGAACTCCGTGTAGGTGAGGTCGTCCGCGAACAGGATGCGACCCGTCAGATCGGTCGCGAGGTCGCCCGGGTCGGTCTCGGGGGCCAGCTGGAAGGTGCGCGAGCGGTCGAAGACCTCCCGGAAGTTCAGCACGGTGAGCTGGTTGGTCTCGTCGTTGGGTGTCATCGCGAGGAAGTGCCCGATGCCGGAGAAGTCGGTCTCCTCGAGGACGTGCTCGGTGACGCTTTGGCCGTACACGGTGTCGAGCCCCATCTCGCGGGCGACCCGCAGTCGCCGTTCGTTGGAGTCCATCAGGAGCACCGGGATGCCGGTCTTGCGGAGCTCGAGGGCGAGGTCCCGGCTCCATTCGTGGGCGCCGACGATCAAGATCCCTTGCGGGTCGGGGTCGCCGATGTCCAGCCAGCGGGACAGCGGGCCGGCGGCGAGACCGTAGACGCCGACGGTGGCGACGATGGCGAGGAAGGCCAGCGACACGAGCTCGTCGCCGCCGGGGACGCCAGCCTCCTCGAGCTCGAGGGCGAACACGCTGGCGATCGAGGCCGCCACGATGCCGCGGGGGGCCATCGAGGAGAGGAACGCCCGCTGCGACCAGTCGAGATCGGTGCCGATCGTCGACAACAGGACCGCGACCGGGCGAGCGACGACGAACAGCACGACGAGGAACGCCAGGCTTCCGGGCCCGACGATCTCGAGCGCGCTCGGCTCCAGTCGAGCCGCGAGCACGATGAAGAGGAACGAGATCAGGAGGACGCGGAGGTTCTCCTTGAACTCGACGATGTGGCGCTTGGCGACGTCGCCCTGGTTCGCGAGCACGGCGCCCATGACGGTGGCGCCGACGAGCCCGCTTTCGACCTGGATGAGCTCGCAGGCCGTGAACACGGCGACCACCATGCCGAGCGTGACGGGGCTCTCGAGGTGGTCGTCGACCCAGTGACGTTTCAGGAGGAGGTAGGTGGCGAAAGCGCCGATCCCGCCGATCACGAAGCCGGCGATCAGCGATTGGCCGATCGTGATCGCGACGACCTGCGTAGCCTCCTGGAACCCGCCAGCGAGGATCGCCTCGAACACGAGGACGGCCAGGATGACCCCGATCGGGTCGATCAAGATCCCCTCCCACTTGAGGAGGTTGCCGACGGGTTGCTTGGGGCGGATCTGGCGCAACAGGGGGATGATGACCGTCGGTCCGGTCACCGTGAGGATCGCGCCCAGCAGGAGCGCGACGTTGAGCGGAAGCTGGACGAAGAGGTAGGCCGCGGCGGCGAGGATCGCCCACGTCACCAGGACGCCGAGCGTGACCAGGTTCCGCACGGGGGTCCCGATGTCGTCGAGCTCGACGGCGCGCAAGGACAACCCGCCCTCGAAGAGGATGATGGCGACGCTCAGCCCCACGAACGGTGACAGGAGGTCGCCGAAGAGGACACCGGGTTTCACCCAGCCGGTGATCGGACCGGCGAGGAACCCGGCGAAGAGCAGGAGCAGGATCGAGGGTAGCCCTAGGCGCGAGGCGATCCACGAGGCCCCGATGCCGAGGACGCTGATGACGGCAACCTGGAAGAGCGCCGATCCTGCCACTTATCTCACCTGCGTGGAGTCAGGGGCGCAGGCCCATCTGTCGTTTCAACCTTGTCCCCTGTCGGCGGTCAAACCCTCGCGCAGGTTGGCCTCGGCCTCGTCCACGCGGTCGTCGCTGGCGGCGAAGGGGAACCGGCTCAGGTCCTCGCCCGTGCCCTCCTCGTGGTGGAAGCTGCCACCGGCGACACCGGTGACGCCCACCTCGCGCGTCAGCCGCGCGGCGAACGTTCGGCTGTCGGCCTTGGCCTTCTCGGGCGCGTCGACGCGGCAAGCTGTTCGTCCTCGAGACCGCTTGGGGACCCTCGGGGCCGCATCGTGGCCTGCGTCACTTTCATCCCGCCAGGCTCCCTTCGGTCGTCGAGCTGGTGAACGATGGCCCACCACGAACACGACGTCGACATCGAGGTCCCCGAGGGTTGGACGGTCACCGACGACGGCAAGATGATCGAGATCGAGATCGAGACGGAGGACTTCATCGAGGCCGTCGATCTGTTCAACGAGCTGGCCGAGATCGCCGAGGACCAGATGCACCACCCGGACTTCCACATCGAGGAGTACAACCAGGTCCGCATCACCTCCTGGAGCCACGACATCGGCGGCCTCAGCGATCGCGACGAGGAGCTGGCCAGCTCCATCACCGACGTCCTGCGCAAGCGCGATCTCGTTTAGGCTCGTCCAAGAGGCCGCGCCATGCCGGCGATGCCGCCCTCCGACGACAGGGTCGAACGCGCACGGCCCAGCGTGCGATCCGCGCTGGAGGAGGGTTGGCACACGCTGACGGCCCACGTCTGGACGCTGATCGTGGCCGTCTTGATCTACGTGGCCGTCGAGTCCCTCTCGAACGTCTTCTCCGTCCCTCCCGGCCCCGGCGGCCCCCAGCAGGTGGTGTCCGTGATCAGCCCCCTGGGGTCGATCCTGGTCACCGGACCGCTCGTCGTCGGCCTCGCCTACCTGTCGCTGCGCGCGGTGCGCGGCTTCGAGCCCGAGCTGGACGACCTGCTGGCCGGCTTCCGCCGCTACGTCGCGGCCGCGGGCGGGATGCTCCTCTACGGGTTGGCGGTCACGGTCGGTCTCGTCCTCTTCGTCGTGCCCGGCCTGGTCGCGATGGTGCGCCTGTCGTTCACGCCCTACATCATCGTCGACCGCGAGCTGGATCCTCTCGACGCGTTGCGGGCCAGCTGGGCGGCCACCGGCGGGTACGCGTGGTCGCTGTTCGGCCTGCTGATGGTGTCCTTGTTGATCCTCGTCGGCGGCTTGATCTTGCTGATCGTGGGCGCGATCCCGGCGATCGCGTGGATCGCCACCTCCTGGGCGGCCTACTACGAGCGGGCCACACGCACCGCGGGCGAGACCGCCCCCGGCGACGCCGACCCGGTCGTCACCTGACCGAACGGCAACGGTCAGGCCCTCACGAGGACGCAGGGGACCGATGCGAGGCAGCGCTGCCTCTGCGCGCCCCGGTCGCTGGGTTGGCCCTCGTGGCCGGGCTGAGGCTCCCTGTCCGCCTAGCTGTGTGACGTGGCTGGGTATGCGATCTCGGTCCCGTGGTCGGCCAGCGCCTGCCGGACCGCGCGTCGGCCGAGGCTGCGGTCCTCGGCGACGTGGCGGGCCGCATACAGGTGGGCCACCTCGCGCGCTCGATCGTCGTCCGGGTGGTGGGCGGCTCGGCGGGCCAGCAGCGCGGCGGCGTGGACGTGGTAGGCGTCCCGCGTGAGATCGATGGCCATCGCCTCCGCTGTATCGCGGTCGACGGAGGCCAGCCGCTCGCCGGCCTGCTCGATCCGCTCGTACCCCTCGCGGACGCGAGCGATCGCGGGTTCGAGCCCCTCGTGGCCCTCGGCCTCGGCCTCGGCCAACCGGGCCGAGCTGTGGGCGAGGAAGCCGGGCAGCGCCCGGTCCCGGGCGACGGCGCGCAGCAGATCCAGCGCCTGGATGTTCGTCGTGCCCTCCCAGATCGGCAAGACCTGGGCGTCGCGCAAAAGGCGCGGGGTCACGTACTCCTCGATGTAGCCTTGCCCGCCCAGCAGCTCGCAGCCCTCGCTGGCGGCCGCGACGCCGAGCTTGGCGGTCATCGCCTTCGCGCACGGGGTCAGGATCCGCAGCGGGGCGCGGGCGTCTTCCTCGCCCTCGGCCCAGCGGTCGAAGACCTCGGCCTGGTCGAGCGTGAAGGCGAGGCCGCCCTCGACGTCGACGGTGAGCTCGACGAGGTCGCGCAGGAACAGCGCGTGCTCGTGCAGGGGCTGGCCGAAGGTCTCGCGTTGGCGGCCGGCGCGTTGGCCCTCGCGCAGGGCCCGGCGGGCCACCGCGACGCTGGCGACGGCGTTGTACAGGCGGGAGAGGTTCACCATCTCGGCCATCGCCTTGAACCCGGAGCCGGCGCCCTGGACGAGGTGGGCGTGGGCCTCGTCGAGCACGATCTCGCCGGTGGGCATGCTCTGGACGCCGAGCTTGTCCTTGAGCCGCTCGAGGTGGAGGCCGGGGTTGGGGGAGCCGTTGGACAGGTGCCGCGGAACGAGGAACAGGCCCAGCCCTTCGGTGCCCTCCTCGCCGTCGGGCATGCGCGCCAGGGCCATGGCGACCTCGGCGGTGCAGTTGGAGGCGAACCACTTCTCGCCGGTCAGGCGCCAGGTGCCGTCCTCGGCCTGCCGGGCTCGGGTGCGCGTGCTGGCGCCCACGTCGGAACCCCCCTCCTTCTCCGTCAGGTACATGGCGCCCTCGATCCCCTCGTCGGGGTCCCGGCTGACCAGGCGGGGGACGAAGCGCTCGGCCAGCGGCTCGGGGGCGTGGCGGTCGAGCACGAAGGCGGCCCCGTCGGTCATGCAGGCCGGGCAGTAGTAGCCGGCTTCGGCCTGCGCGTAGAGGTAGCCCAGCGCGAACGTGAGCGCTCGCGGGGCGCGCTCGGCCTCGCCCATCTCGTGCCAGCTGGCGGTGAACACGCCGTTGATGCGCGCGGCCAGCCGCAGGTTCTCGTAGGCGGGATGGAAGTCGACGCGGTCCACGCGTTCGCCCGTCGGGGATCGGCGCTCGAGCGTCGGTTCGTGGCGGTCGGCCTCGCGCGCCCACCGGTCCAGGTCGGCCGGCGCCAGCTCGCCGAGGTCGTCGAGCCGGTGCTCGGCGGCTCCCAGCGTGGCCTCGTCAACGTGTAGAGCCAGCAGCTGCTGCAAGGGCGGGTCCTCGCGGTACCAGTTCTCGTCGTCCCCGGGTCGAGGATCGATCACGCTGGACGAGGGCATGGGACGGGTCACCATGGATGGCGTGCCGAAAAGGATGTTCGTCCAGTCAACCGATCGCGCACAGGCCGACGAAGCCGACGAGCACGCCGACGTTGAGGGTGTGGGAGAGGTAGCAAAGCGGGCAGTGCACGCCCAAGCGCTGGACGAGCGCCCAGGCGAGGTACACGCTGAAAGCGACGACGCCCGCCGCGAGCAGAATCAACACCGAGCAGGGCAGCAACGGGTCGCCGGTCCAGCGGTACAGCGTGACGCCGGCGACGGCGAGGTACCAGGCGATGCCGAACACGGAGTTCGGCGCACCGAAGGCCTGCCCGTAGCCCGTGTCCACGATGCGGGCGCACGTCTTCTCGTCCATCCGGCAGACCTGCGGGATCCACGAGGCGTCCGGCCGCACCCACTGGTAGGTCACGGCCGTGAAGTACGTGGACACGAGCAGGCCGAGGGCGGCGATTGCGAGCAGCCCGACGTCTCGCCCGCCGCCTCGGTTCTCGCGATGCCTCTCGGCGGCCACCCTCACGCCCGGCGGCTTCGACAGAGCCAAGAGGGGCCACGCGTTGTGGTCGACGAACAGCGATGGTCGTCGAGGAGCCGCCCGAGGAAGCCCAAGCCTACCCCGTGAAGCGCGGTCACAAGGCCGAGACGGATCTCGGCGAGGTCATGGAAGAGGCCTTCGAGGAGGCCAACGAGATCCCCGACCGCGAAGCCAAGCACGACCCCGACGAGTGGTACCAGGCCTCCTTCGGCCACATCAACAACGTCGAGGCCCGCTACTACAAGAAGAGCACCCTGTGGGTCATCAACGACCAGAAGGACCCCAAGGACATCGACTTCGAGGAGGAGATGGACACCGTCGAGGAGACCCGCGAGGCGTGGAACGACTTCCTCCAGGGCGCCACCGGCTACACGGCCAAGGAACGCTCGAAGAAGATGAAAGAGAAGGCCAAGGCCTCGCGTTCCTCGTCCCTCGGGTCGCCGATCGAGCGGCCCGACAGGGTGATCTCTCCAGGCTACCTCGCCCTGCATCGACGATGGGTGCACCCATCGTCTCCATCGCGCTCGTCGTCGGGCTGGTGAGGGCCAGCGCGGCGGCAGGCCCGCTGGGGCCGGTCAGCGGAAGTACAGCCGCAACACCGCTCGCCAGCGATCCCTCCGCCCGCCGCGGTCCCGCCGGCCGCCGGACACGGCTGGTCCCTGGCTTCGGGGCTTCGTGTCTGGGGCTTTCCCGCCGCCGCAAGCCGCGTCCTGCTTCCCGTGTCCGCTCTCCTCCGCTCCTCTGCGTTTCCCTCCAGCGCTCGTGCCACCGTCTTCGCCAACGCTGAAAGCCCCCTCCCGCGTTCGGCCCCCGTGGACGCGGACGTCGCCGTCGTCGGCGCAGGCGCGATCGGTTCCTCGGTGGCGCGGTGGCTGGCCAAGGACGGGCACGAGGTCGTCGTGCTCGACAAGGAGACCGGGCCCGCGCTGCATCAAAGCGGCCGCAACAGCGGTGTCGTGCACGCCGGCTACCAGTACGAGCCGGGCTCGACGAAGGCGAGGTTCGCGAGAGAGGGCGCCCGCCGGCTGATCGCCTACTGCCGGGAGCGGGACATCCCGCTGCGCCAGAACGGGCTGCTCGTCGTCGCGCAAAACGAGACCGAGATCGGTTACCTCGAGGAAGCCCACCGACGCTCGCAGACCAACGGCATCGAAGCCCGGATGCTCGAGCCCGAGGAGATCCAGCAGGTCGAGCCGGCGGCCCGCGGCCGGGCCGGGCTCCGCGTGCCCGCCTACGCCAGCTTCGACGCCCGGGCCTACGTGCACTCGCTGACCGGCGAGGCGATGACGGCCGGGGCCGAGTTCCTCTACGACACGACGGTCGAGGCGATCGAGGACACGGGCCGCGGCGTGCGCGTGCACACCAGCAAGGGCACCCTCGAGGCGGGCGGGGCCGTCAACGCGGCCGGGCTGCAGGCCGACCGGTTGGGCCAGGACGTGTGCCCGGACATGCGGATCGTGCCCTTCCGCGGCTACTACGCCGAGGTCGTCGCGGACAAGCGGGACATGGTCGAGGGCCACGTCTACCCGGCCCCGGACCCGGAGCTGCCGTTCCTCGGGGTGCACTTATCCAAGCGCGCCGACGGCCGGTTGATCGTCGGACCGGGCGCGATGCTGGCCTTCGGACGCGAGGCCTACTCGTTCTGGGGGGCCGACGGCCGCGATCTGTTGGACACGCTGTCGTGGCCGGGCTTCTACCGTCTGCTGGGCGACGCCAAGATCCGCTCCCTGATCGGCGACGAGGTGCACAAGAGCTTGTCGCTGAAAGCGATGGCCGCCGAGGCCCGACGCCTCGTCCCAGAGATCGAGGCCGTCGACCTCGTGGACAGCTACGCCGGCAACCGGGCCCAGATGGTCTCCCGCGAGGGCGAGCTCGTGATGGACCTGGTCGTTCGCGAGCAGGGCAACACGGTGCACGTGCTGAACGCCGTCTCGCCGGGGTTGACCTGCTCGCTGCCGTTCGGGGAACACGTCGCCCAGCTCGCGCTCGAACGGGCCTGACCGGTCCACGAACGGAAACCTTAGAAGGCCCCAAGCGGCCATGGGGTCCCAGATGGCGCGCAAGGCTCTAGGCATAACCCTTCTCGTCCTCGTGGCCAGCTCCGGGTGCACCTTCCTCGACGCCTTGGGCCCCAACGTGCAGGCACGGGGCCCCGGCGCGGCCTACGACAGCTACCTGGCCGAGGCCGAGACGGTCGTCGTCGAGATCGACCACGCGCCCGGCGCCCTTTGGGACGAGGACACGCCGGCCGAGGAGCAGTTCGTCGACGAGCTCGAGCGCGTCACCGCCGCCGAGATCGAGATCCGCGTGGACGAGGAACTGCCCGAGCAAGGCGAGGACTACGCCTACGCTCTCGGCGAGCTGCGGGACCTGCACGCCGAGCGGCAGGACACCGAGGTCGCCAACGACACCGAGGTCATGCACGTCCTCTTCCTCGACGGGCGGTTCGCGCAAGAGGGCACCCTCGGCCTCTCCTTCGACACGCGAGCCTTCGCGTTGTTCAAGGGGGAGATCCGGGACTCGACGTGCGAGAACGACGCCCCCGTGTGCCAGCTGCCCTGCCCGGACGACGAGGTCGTCTGCGAGCGGAAAGCGACGCCGGCCACACGCGAGTGGAAGGTGACCCGAGCCGTCGGCATCCACGAGGCCGGCCACCTCCTCGGGCTCGTGAACAGCCCGCTGCCGATGGTGCAAGACCACGAGATGAGCGAGGACCCCGAGCCGGACACGCCGGCCCAGGAGAACCGCTCGCACTCGTCGAACGAATCCTCGGTCATGTGGTGGCAGCTCGACAGCGCCGCCGACATCCGGGAGATCGGCGAGGGCGGCGAGGTCCCCTGGCGGTTCGGCGAGCAGGACGTCGCCGACGCCCGCGCCATCCAGGCCGAGGGCTGAGGCGGGAACCTTCTTGACGAGCCGGCCCCTGGCTCGCCACGATGGCCCAAGAACCGGCGATCGATCTCCGCTCGGACACGGTGACCCGCCCGACGGACGCGATGCGCCAAGCGATGGCCGAGGCCGACGTCGGCAACAGCGCGCTCGGCGAGGACCCCACGGTGGACGAGCTCGAGGACGAGGCCGCCCAGACCTTCGGCAAGGACGCCGCCGTCTTCATGCCCAGCGGGACGATGGCGAACCTCGCGGCGCTCGTCGCCTGGACACAGGACGTCGAACGCGCGGAGGTCATCGCCGAGTCGACCTCCCACATCCTGCTGTACGAGTCCAGCTCGATCGCTCGCGTCGCCCACGCCCAGGCTCGGCCGATCGAGGGCCACGCGGGCCGCATGGATCCACAGACGGTCCGAGCCCAGCTCCGTCCCGAGGGGGGTCCGACGATCAAGCCGCGGACGGCGTTGGTGTGCCTCGAGCAAACGCACAACCACGCCGGCGGGGTCGCCGTCCCGCTCGACCACCTGGCCGAGATCGCGGCGATCGCTCGCTCGGCCGACGTCCCAGTGCACATCGACGGGGCCCGCGCACTGAACGCGGCGACGGCTCTCGACGTGGAACCGGCCGAGGTCGCCGACCACGGAGACAGCATCATGCTCGCCTTGACGAAGGGCCTGGGAGCACCCGTGGGCAGCGTGCTGGCCGGCCCCGAGGCGTTCGTCCAGCGAGCCCGCCGCGCCAAGGCGTTGCTCGGCGGCGGCATGCGCCAATCCGGCCACCTCGCGGCGGCCGGCCTGCTCGCCCTGAAGGAGGGTCCCAGGCGCTTGGCCGAGGACCACCGGCGAGCCCGGGAGCTGGCGGAGGGGCTGGCCGACACCGACGGGATCGAGGTCGACCTCGGCCGGGTCGACACGAACATCGTGTTCTTCGATGTGCAGGGCCTCGGCGTGGACGCCGAGACCTTCGCCGCGCACGCGGCAGAAGCAGACCTGGGCCTGGACGGCATGATGGCCGAGCACCGGGTCCGCGCCGTCACGCACCGCGACGTGGACGACGCGGACGTGGACGAAGCGTTGGCGACGATCCGCGAGCTGGCCGACCGACGCCGGTAGCGGACCCCGAACGGGCAAGCAGGGGCCGACCGGTCGCTGGCCGAGCAGGCAAGGACCGGGCTCGCGAAAGCAAGCCGCAGGCCCGAGGGACCGCATCGACGCGCGATCGCCGTCGGGCCCGCCAGGCCCGGGAGTGTCGGGTTACCCCTGAGCCTGGACGCGGATCGTCAGCTCGACGTCGCTGGCCTGGCGGTCGATCACGAGGGTGTCGTCCTCGGTCTTCTCGACACCGGAGCCGCCGGTCACCGCGAACCCGGTGATCTCGTAGGTCTCCTCGGTGCGCGGGTCCGTGCCGTTGCCGGAGATCTCGTACTCGCCGGGTTGCAGCGTCAGGTCCGTCGGTCGGCCCTGGGGACCCTGAGCCGCCAGCGAGCCGTTGCGCCGGCTGATCGCCGAGGTGTCCTCGGCGGTCTGGCTGTCCTCGACGGCCGTGAACTGGGTCCGCACGTTCGGGACACCGGAGCCGCGCTCGTCCTGCACGGTCGCGTTCACCGGCACGGGCTCGTACTGGAAGCTGACGTTGCGGGGGACCTGGTCGCCGCTGCGCAGCTCCAGCTGCGGTGCGCCGCGGACCTGGTAGCCCTCGGCTTCGGCGGAGACCGAGCGGGTGCCGGGGGTCACGTTCGTGACCTCGTAGCGACCCTCGGAATCGGTCTCGGCCGTCTCGCCCGAGATCGTGATCGTGGCGTTGCTGATGCGTTCCTCGGTGTCGTTCACAGCGCCGTCGCCGTTGGCGTCGTGGTAGGCGATGCCCGACACGGTCGCCGGCTGGATGTCGAAGTCGACCGAGAACTCGGCTCGTTCTTCAGCCTCCTCGATGGAGATGTCCAGCGTCTCGTTGGCGATCGTGAACGTGGACTGCTGGCCACCGCCGAACAGGCCGGCCGGCGCGCCGGTGCCCTCGTTCTGGGTCACCCGGATCTCGACGCCGCGATCGGTGGTGCTGAACGGGGCGACGATATCGTAGCTCCCGTCGGCGCCGGTGGCGGCGCTGTCGTGCGGGACGTCGAAGTCGCTGGCGTTGGCCTCGCTTCGGTCGCCGCGGCTGGCGTTCAGCACGAGGTCGCCAGCGTCGTCGAACGCGGTGACGCGCAGCCCCTCGGCGGGTTCGCCGGCGACGGTCACGGTGCCGTCGACCTGAGCGCCGGGGAAGTAGCGGAGGATGCGGACCTCCTCGTTGGCCTGCACCAGGCGGTGATGGTCGAGCCCGAAGCCGGGCGCAGCGGGTTGCCGCAGGAGCGCGGTACCCGTGAGGGGTCCGCTGCCCATCAGCATCGGCTCGCCCTTGCGGTAGAACTCCTCGAAGCCCTGCAGGCTGAACGGCTGCGGGATCGACTGCCCGCGGAACTGCTGGGGCTCCTTGACGGGCAGGCCCATGAAGGCCCGGTAGTACATAGACTCGAAGAACGGCTCCTTGTACTTGAGCTGGCGACCGATGTTCGGCTGCTGGTCCTGACTCTGTTGGCGGAGCTGGCGGATCTCCTCCTCGGTCAGCTCCTCACCCGAGTCCATGTCGACGGTCTGCGTCTCCACGAAGTCGTCGGGGTCCTCCTCGGCGAGGGTGACCGGGGCGTAGAAGATCGACGGCCGCTCGATGCGCGGCGTGTTCGGATCGTCGATCGGGAGCATCCGGTTGTCGACGGCCCCGTAGCGGATCTGCTTGCCCGAGATCTCCTCCAGGTTGTCGACCCACTCGATGCTCATCTGCTTGTTCTCCTGCGGATCGGTGGAGAACTCGATGAATGGGTAGTCCTTGGTCTGGAAGCCCTCCCTCAGGCTCTGGGCCCGGTCCTCGGAGATGCCCATGTCCGTGAGCGTCTCCTCGTATCGGTCGATCGAGAGCTCGTTGGCGAAGTAGCCGATCTGGCGGGCGCCCATCATCTGGATGGAACGGGTCTCGTTTTGAGCGACCAACCAGCGACCGGACTCCTTGTACCCGTTCTGGAAGTTGTCGGCCACGGCCGGGTGCTTGCCCTCGGAGATCGTCCAGTGGCCGTAGTCCCACCAGGCGATCTGGGCCGGCCGCTCGGCCGGCGGCTTGTCTCGGTCTTGCTCGGAGAGCCAGGTCAGGGCATCGTGCCAACCGCTGGGCATGAAGCTTTGACCGAAGGCGCCCATGCGCATGCGGTAGAAGGACACGGTGCCCATCTCGTCGGCGCCGGCTTCGTAGATGCGGTCCACGGTCTCGTCGCTGAGGCCCAACCGAATCTGGGCATCCTGCAGCCGGGAGCGGAAGTCGTCCTTGCTCTGGCTCTCGTTGACGATGGACTGGAACTCTTGCACGTTCTCCTCGGAGGCGTCGAGCTCGCGCGCCTCCTGGGTGACGTCCTCCAGCGCTTGGGCGCGAGCGTTCTGCACGCGCTCGTTCTCCAGGCCGGCCGGGACGGCCGCGTCCATGCCGAGCGCGGCGTTGGGTCCGATCACGAGGAGGCCGAGGAAGAGCACGATCGCGATGTAGATCGCGTTCTGCCCCGCCTCGAGGCCGAGCGAGTCGTTGATCAGGAAGTGGACGAACCCGTACACCAGCACGCCGGCCAGGATGGAGAAGGCCAGTCCGCCGGCGATGACGAGCCCGACGGAGATGATCGCGATGACCGCGCCGACGACGCCGTACAGCGGGTTGAACGACCGGAAGATGCGCCCGCCCGTGCGGTCGTAGGCTTGCGTCAAGCTCGGCAGATCCACCATGTCGAGCAGCCAGATGGTGGCCACGGCGGCCAGGATCGCGATCGAGGGGACGATCAGCGACAGGAAGCGGATGGCGGAGATGCCCAACACGAGGTCGACGGCCGCCCACGTGAGGAAGAACATGATCGCGGGCTTTTGCTCCTGCCACGTCTGCCAGATCAGCGCCACGATCCCGCCCACGTACATGAAGAACGGGATCGGGCCGACGGCGAAGGAGAGGTTCGACAGCCCCGCTGGGCGGGCCTCGGCGATCGTCTCGTAGAGCACGTTCCCGCGGAAGTAGATCAGCCGACCCAGGAGGGCGCGGCTGAGGCTCGGGAACACGATGAACATGACGGCGGCGAAGATGCCGAGGATGACGAGCAACCCTGGCAACACGAGCACGCTCGGATAGCGCTGCACGGCGATGAAGTACAAGCTCAACGCCACGAGCGCAGCCACCAGGAAGATCGATGGCTGCCAGAAGTGCACCAGGTCGAAGGAGAGGTAGTACGGCATCGACATCAGCGCCGCCACGAGCAACGCGGTGCCGGTGATGAAGAACGGACGCGCGATGTCGCGGTCCTGGTAATGGTTGATCAGGTACTGGAGGCCGGCGTAGGCGAGCACGATGCCGAAGACGTAGGGGAAGCCCTTCCACGAGAGACCGATGGCGCCGAACGAGGCTCCGGCAGCCAGCGTGCTACCGGCTGCGTACCGCTCGTTCATCCACCAGTCCTTGTAGGCGCCGCCGAGCTCGGATAATTGCGCTCTGTCCGTCGGTTTCCCCGTCGCTTCGATCGCTTTGAGCAGGAAGTAGAACCCTGTGACGACGAAGAACAACACGATCGCGTCGTGGTCGGCGAAGCCCAAGCTCGAGCGGCTCATGTGCTCGGGGGCGGTCGCCATGAGGAACGCCGCCAGCAGGCCGCCCCAGTTCCCGGCGAACATGCGGGCGATCAGGAAGACGGGAACGATGGTGAGGGTGCCCCAGATCGCGGGCGAGACGAGCGCCGACCACCAGGTGGCCTCTTCGGTCGACCCGGTGAACGGTTCCGCCAGGTCGGATCCGACCGCGATGCTCCACTCGTATAACGGCGGGTTCGGGTTGACGGACCCGGCGGGGTAGTTCAGCATCGCGTCGTTTTCCAGCGTCTCCCCGTTCTCCACGATATGGTCCACGGCGTGCTTGTGATAGTACGGATCGTTCCCTGAGAGGAGGAACTCCCCGTCCTCGGTCTGAGCCTGATCCACGTTCATGACCGTGCGCAGGGCGAACCCTGACATCACCGTCAAGACGAGGAGCGAGATCGTGAGGACCCGTTTCCGCGCCGTGTCCATTTCGCAGTGTCACCTAAGCACCCCTTCCTGAGAATCGGGGGCGGCCGGCGATGATACTCCTCCTATTAGGCCATTGTGGGCTTGCCGAGCCGCCCCATGCCCGCGCCGTGAGGGCCAAGCCGGACGGATGGCGCCTTCACAAGCCTTTTCACAGCTGGCCGTCTGCTTGGAGTTGTGCGGACCCGTACGCTGATCGTGGTCCTGCTCGCCGTGGCCGTGGGTCTGGCCGCGCCGAGCGCCGCGCAGACGTCCTCGGCGGTGGAACTGGATCTCACCTTCCAGCTGGCTCCAGCCGACGGGACGGTGGACGTGGTCTTCGAGGTCCAAGATCCGGGCCCGTTGACGACGGTTCAGCTCCGGCTGGGCGAGCTGTCCACGCTGGAGGGCAGCCCGCAGCTCGACGGCGAGTGGCGCAAGGAGGATGGGGTGTACGTCGCCGACCTCGAGGAGACGCCGCAGGCCAGTGCCACGTGGACGAGCGACGCCCGCATCCGCGCGCAAACGCTCGAGGGGGAAGGCCACACGACGTACCTCGACGAGGAGTTCACCGTCGTCAAGGCCGGCGACATGGTGCCCGGCATCCGGTACAGCTACCGCGGCGATGCGCCCACCTTCGACAGCGAGCTCACGGTCGAGGGCCCCGACAGCTGGACGTTCAAGGGCCCCTGGCCGACCTCAGGCACCAGCTTCCAGCTCGACCGGCCGCTGCCGCGCGGGTTCCTGGCCGGCGGGCCCGGGCTCGAGGAGGGCACGCTGGGCAGCGGCGAGGACGGCTACCGCATCGTGCGCGTCGCCGGGGCCCAGGAGGACGACACGACCGAGCGCATCCTGCTCGAGGCGCGCTCGTTCCTCGGCGGCATCTACGGCGAGACCGCGCACGAGCGGTTCATCGTCGTCGCACCCTCGCCGATGTTCCGCGGCGGGCTCGGTAGCCCGGCCGGCGTGTTCTTGCACGACGACGCCGACGCCAACGTCGTCGCCCACGAGATGGTGCACGCCTACCAGGGCTTCCGGTTCTCGCGCGACCCCGGCGAGGCCACGATCTGGGTGGCCGAGGGCACGGCGGTCGCCCACGGCGTCTTGCTCGAGGTCGCCGCCGACGTGAAGACGCGTCAGGAGGCGCGGGACTTCCTCCAGCAGCGCCAGGAGCGCGCCGAGGAGGAGCACGCGGTTGCGTTGACCTCGGCCGTGTACGGGAGCGGCAACGAGCAGGCCGCCTACACGAAGGGCGCCGTCGTGACCACGGCGCTCGACGACCGGATCCGGCAGGATACGGGCAACCAGTACACGTTGTCCGACATCCTCAGGGAGCTGAACCGGCGCGGCGCGGCCGACGACGGGTTCCGCATCCAGACGAACCAGGTCGTCGACGTCATCGCCGAGGTCACCGGCCACGACGCCGCCCCGTTCTTCCACAACTACGTCTACGACTCCGACGTGCCCCAGCTGGGATCGGTGTTCCCGGGCGAGGTGGCGATCCGGATCCTCGGGTTGGACCCCTCGCCGCCGGTGGCCGGGGAGCCCTTCGAGCTCGAGGTGCAGGTCACGAACCTCGACACCCAGCAGACGAGCATCGAGGTGCCCGTCGAGGTCGACGGCACCCGGCGCGGCCGGCTGACGGCGACGCTGGACGCCGGCGCCTCGGCCCGAGCGTCGGCGCAGGTGGAGGCGCTGGACCGCGGCAGCTACGAGCTGGCGATCCAGGGCGCCTCGCGCACGATCGAGGTCCTCTCGCCCGCGGATCCGAGCGTGAACGTGACGCTGTGGCCGCCCGACCCGGTGACCGAGGACAACGTGACCGTGGGTGCCCGCATCGCGAACGCCGGCCAGGCCCCCTACCGTGCCCCGGTGACCGTGGAGCTGGACGGGCAAGCGATCGTCGAACGCGACGTCGACATCGCCGCCGGCCAGGTGCGCACGGTGTCCGCCACGACGGGCCCGTTGACCGCCGGCCCGCACGAGGTCCGCGTCCTCGGCCCCCAGGGCGAGCTGGGGCAGGAGACGTTCACCGTGAGCGAGCCTGTGCCCAGCGAGGCTCCGCTGCCGGGGCTGGCCGCCGTGATCAGCCTGATCGGGCTCGCCGCGCGGCTCGGGCGAGCGCGGGCGCTAGACTGATCGCCGACGCCGACGACGGGATCGCGTCCGTCGCGAGGATCGTCTCGGCCCCGGCGTCGTCCAACCGCTTGAGAGCGCCGTCGGCGAACACGCCGTGCGTGGCCGCCAACAGGACGCGGCCGGCCCCGGCGTCCAGCAGTTGCCGGGTCGCGGTGGACATGGTCCCGCCCGTGGCCACGATGTCGTCGACGACGAGCACGGTCTGCCCCGTCACGTCGGCATCGTGGGGTTCGATCTCGACCTCGTGCGCGGACTTGCGGTGCTTCTCGAGGTGATCGAACGGGCAGCCGAGGTGGTCGGCGACCTGCTCGGCCCGGTCGCGGGCCCCGGCGTCGGGAGCGAGCACGAGGTCGACGCCCTCGTCGGCCAGGTGCGTGGCGATCTCTTGGGCGGCCGTAGCCGCGCTCGTGGCTCCGTCGAAGTGGTCGAGCACGCCGTCGGTGTGGGGGTCGACCGTCGCGAAAGCGTCGGCGTTGGCCGACAGAGCCCGCAAGAGCGCGCGAGCGCTGACGCCCTCCCCGGGCTCGAAGGCTCGGTCCTGGCGGCCGTAGGCGAGGTAGGGAGCGGCCAGGACGATCTCGTCGGCTCCGGCCTCCCGCAGGGCGTCGGCGCCGACCACGGTCTCGAGGATGCGTTCGTCGGGACGGAGATCGCCGACGAGGACCGCGGTCCCGTCGATCCGTTCAGGCACGCGAGCATGGTACTCGCCGTCGGGGAACCGCTCGGCGGTGAGTTCGACGTAGCGGACGCCCAGCTCGCGGGCGAGGCTCTCGCCCATCGCGCTGCGCTGCGGGGCCGTCGCGACGATCATCAACCCGTCCAGGGACGTCGGTGGCTTAAACTCGTCCATGGGGTGGGACGCTCGCGCACACCGGAGGGGCTATCGGGAGCTGGCTCCCGTGGGAGGCTTCGTGGAAGGCTTTTAAGGGGTTCCGCCCTACGCGCTGGTGCGCGCTCACCCAAACGTTGATACCCGAGGGAACGCAAGCTTGGGTCGAACGGGCGGGTGGGTGCTTGCCCGATCGAGGCTCTCGATGTCCCCGACGACTTCACCGATCGACGACGAATCGCCCCCTCCCCCCGACGCGGACGACGAGGAGGAGGAACCGATCCTCGAGATCCCCGTCGCTGACTGGGTCCGGGGTCAGCCGATCGAATCCACGAACGACGTGGATATCCCCGATCGCTTGGTCGACCAGGTCATCGGCCAGGATCTGGCGGTCGAGGTCATCAAGAAGGCGGCCGAGCAGCGCCGCCACGCGATGATGATCGGCCCGCCCGGCACGGGGAAGTCGATGCTCGCGCAAGCGATGTCCAACCTCCTCCCCCCGGAGGAACTCGAGGACATCATCGTCTACCCCAACCAGGACGACGAGCACACTCCCCGCATCCGGGTCGTCCCCTCCGGCAAGGGGCGCGAGATCGTCAACGCCCAGAAGGCCGAGGCCGAGAAGCGCCAAGAGCGCAAGGCCACGCTGCAGCTGTTCATCATGCTGGCCATCGGCGCGTTCGCGTTCCTGTACTTCCTGCAGACGCGTGACGTGACCGTGCTGCTCGTCGGCGTGATCGCGGCCGCGATCTTGTTCATGGTGATGCGGCAGATGGGCAACCGCGAGACCGCTCTGGTGCCCAAGCTGCTCGTCGCCAACGACGAGCGCACTCAGCCGCCGTTCGAGGACGCGACCGGTGCCCACGCCGGCGCGCTGCTGGGCGACGTGCGCCACGACCCGTTCCAGTCCGGTGGTCTCGAGACGCCCGCCCACGAGCGGGTCGAGGCCGGCGCGATCCACAAGGCGCACAAGGGCGTGTTGTTCATCGACGAGATCAACACGCTGCGTCAGGAGAGCCAGCAGCAGCTGCTGACGGCCCTCCAGGAGAAGGAGTACCCCATCATGGGGCAAAGCGAGCGCTCCAGCGGCGCGATGGTGAAGACCGAGCCCGTGCCCTGCGACTTCGTGCTCGTGGCCAGCGGGAACCTCGACGCCATCAAGGGCCAACAGGGCAACCCGCTCGACCAAGGCATGCACCCGGCCCTCCGCTCCCGCATCCGCGGGTACGGGTACGAGGTGTACATGAACGAGGACATGCCGGACACGGACGAGAACCGGCGCAAGATCGTCCGCTTCATCGCGCAGGAGGTCGCCAAGGACGGCAAGATCCCGCACTTCGACCGGTCGGCGATCGCCGAGGTCCTCCGCGAGGGCCAACGCCGCTCCGGCCGTCGGGGACGCCTGACGCTGCGCCTGCGCGAGCTCGGTGGCCTCGTCCGCGTCGCCGGCGACGTCGCGATCGAGGAGAAGGCCCCGATCGTCACCGCCGAGCACGTGGTCCGCGCCAAGCGCGTGGCTCGCTCGCTCGAGCAGCAGATCGCCGACAACGTGATCAACCGCCGCCAGGAGTACCGCTCCTTCGAGCGGCAGGGTGAGGCCATCGGTCGCGTGAACGGCCTCGCCGTCATGGGCGGCGACGACGTCGGCGAACCCAGCGGACTGATGTTGCCGATCGTGGCCGAGGTCACGCCGGCGCAGAGCAAGTCCGAGGGTCGCGTCATCGCGACCGGGAAGCTCGGCGAGATCGCCGAGGAGGCCGTGCAGAACGTGTCCGCGCTCGTGAAGAAGTACACCGGCGTGGACATGAGCACGCTCGACGTGCACATCCAGTTCATCGGCACCTACGAGGGCGTGGAGGGCGACTCGGCGTCGATCAGCGTCGCAGCCGCCGTGATCAGCGCGCTCGAGGAGCTGGGGATCGACCAGTCGGTCGCCATGACCGGGTCCCTGTCGGTGCGCGGCGAGGTGCTGCCCGTCGGCGGTGTCACGCCCAAGATCGAGTCCGCTGCCGAGGCGGGCATCCGCAAGGCGATCATCCCGAAGGCCAACGAGGACGACGTCCTGCTCGAGGACAAGTACGCCGACGAGATCGAGGTCGTGCCCGTCGAGACGCTCGACGAGGTGCTCGAGCACGCCCTCGTCGGCGACGAGAAGGATTCGCTGCTCGCCCGGCTGGCGAAGGCGATCACCAAGTCCACCGGCGAAAGCGGCGAGAGCCTCGGCCAAGGCACCCCAGCCGGCGCCTGATCCCGTCCCGAGGTCTCCGGCCTCCGCGAGGGGGGCCGGCATCCGTTCTCCCCCAGCGCTGGCTGGCGGTTGGCCGGCGCTGGCACCCTCGACCGCATCATCTTAAAGACCCCGGGCGTTGACCGGCTTGATGCCCACGCGTGGCATGTTCCTGGGTCGGTTCCAGCCGCCCCACCTTGGCCACCTCTCCGTGATCGAGGAGATCGTGGCCGACGTGGACCGCCTGGTGATCGTGGTCGGCTCCAGCCAGTACTCGCACACGAAGGAGAATCCGTTCACGGCCGGCGAGCGGGTGTGGATGCTGGACGAGAGCCTCGTCGAGCGAGACATCCACGCGACGATCATCCCGGTGCCGGACATCCACCGCAACTCGCTGTGGGTGAGCCACGTCGAGACGTTCTGCCCGCCCTTCGACGTCTGCTACATGAACAACCCGCTGCCGAAGCGGTTGTTCCACGAGGCCGGCTACGAGGTCCGGGAGTTCGATCTCGTCGACCGCGAGCGCTACGAGGCGACCCAAATCCGCCAGCTCATGCATCAGGACAGGCAGACTTGGAAGGATCTGGTACCTGATCCCGTGGCTCGCATCGTCGGCGAGGTCGACGGCATCCGCAGGCTGAAGGAGATCACCAGCTCGGATGCTGCCAACGGGACCGAGGAAGCGATGACCGAGCCGCCGTACAAGAAGGACTAAACTGCCGGACGTGTTTTGCTTAAGCTCTCGCGCCGGTCTCGGGAGACCGGGCACGGTCTGCCGAGAGTACGAGCCCGGAGGGCTCGTGCGAGGGAGCGAGGCAAGGTCGCGGAGCCCGAGGAAGGAAACCCCCTGTGGGTTTTCGACGGACACTGCCCGGATCAGAGATCCGGGCGTGCCTGAGATCGCTCGGACGGGCGAGATCTCAGGGGGCGACAACGAGATTGCCCGCCTCAGACCGGCGCACCAGAACATTTCCGGTCCCACGGTCTCCGACATCGAAGTAGCCTCCGGCTACTCCTTCGTCTCGGCTCCGCGCTTTCACCGCCTGAGGCCGAGCGAGAGCTTAACCCAAGCACAGCCGGCAGTCTAGCGGCCGGCCACCATCCCGCGCCGACCCCCGAGCCAGCCCCCGAGGCTCGCCGACGCCAGGTAGACGACGACGAGGCCTGCAACAGCGAGCAGGTGGGCCCTGCGCAGGGCGGCGAGCACGCCCAGCACGCCGCCGATCGCAGCGCCCGGGAGCCCCACGAGGACGCCGATCCGCCGCCCGGATCCCTCGATCCGCCGGGCGAGACCGAAGCCGGCGAAGACGACGGCGACGAACGGGACGCCGCCTCGCCACGGATGACCAGTGCTGGGCCCCGCAAACGGGAGCAGCGTGGCGAAGAAGGCCCAGACGACGGCCAACGACACGACGAGGCCGACGCCGAGGGCCACGAGGCCCCGGCGACGATCCATGGACTCGCGAGGCCCTCCGACCGGCTTGAGGCTTCGGGCTCCAGCCTGCGCGGATGCATCGGATGAGGTTCAGTCGTCAAACGTCCAGCACCTGGACCTCATCCGCGTGCTCCATGATGAACTCGCGGCGAGGCTCCACCTCGTCACCCATGAGCACGTCGAACAGCTGCTCGGCTTGGTCCGCAGACCGGCATGCCGCTGGAGAGGCCGGTCTGCGGAGAGGACGAACGCGAGACCCGCAACGTCGAGCGTTCGTCCGGCATCCGGAAGGACGCAAGCGACCCCCGAAGCGGTGGAGCGAGCGGACTTCCGGATCAGCCGAGCAACTCACACGTCGAGGACCTGAACCTCGTCCGCGTGCTCCAGGATGAACTCGCGGCGGGGTTCGACCTTGTCGCCCATGAGCACGTCGAACAGCTGCTCGGCTTGGATCGCGTCGTCGACGCGCACCAGGCCCAGCGATCGGGTCTCGGGGTCCATACAGGTCTCCCACAGCTGGCCGGGGTTCATCTCGCCCAGCCCCTTGAACCGCTGCACGGTGGTGTTGCCGCCCCACTCGTCGACGAGCCGGTCCTTGCGGTCCTCGCTGTAGACGTACTCGGACTTCTGGCCCTTGCGGACGCGGAACAGCGGCGGCATGGCGATGTAGACGTGGCCCTCGCGGATGAGCTCGGGCATGTAGTTCCAGAAGAACGTGAGCAAGAGCGTGCGGATGTGGGCGCCGTCGACGTCGGCGTCGGTCATGATGATGACCTTGTCGTAGCGGAGCTCCTCGAGGTCGAACTCCTCGCCGACGCTGGTGCCCAGCGCCTGGATCAGCGCCTCGATCTCGTTGTTCTGCAGGATGCGATCGAGCCGGGACTTCTGCACGTTGAGGATCTTCCCGCGCAGCGGGAGTATCGCTTGCGTGTCGCGGTCGCGGCCTTGCTTGGCCGAGCCGCCGGCGCTGTCGCCCTCCACGATGAACAGCTCGGACTTGGCAGGGTCGCGGTTGCTGCAGTCGGCCAGCTTGCCGGGCAAGCTCGTGGATTCGAGCAGGCCCTTGCGGCGGGCGAGCTCGCGGGCTTGCCGGGCGGCTTGACGCGCTTCGGCGGCGTTGACGGCGCGTTCGACGATCGCGTCGGCCGCGTCCGGGTGCTCGAGCATCCACGTCGACAGCTCGTCGTGGACGATGCTTTGCACGATGCCGCGGACCTCGCTGTTGCCCAGGCGGGTCTTCGTCTGGCCTTCGAACTGCGGTTCGGGGACCTTGACCGAGACGAGCGCGGTCAGGCCCTCGCGGCAGTCGTCGCCTTTGAGGTCGAGATCGTCGGGGCTGAGGTTGTTCTCCTCGGCGTAGTCGGAGAGGTTGCGGGTGAGCGCGGTCTTGAGCCCGGTGACGTGGGTCCCGCCCTCGTGCGTGTTAATGTTGTTGACGAAGCTGTGGAGGTTGCCGGTGTAGTCGCTGGTCCACTGCATCGCCACCTGGACCTCGATGTCCTCCCTCGTGTCCTCGAAGGCGACGATCTCCTTGTTGATCGGCTCCTTGTTGCGGTTCATCCACTCGACGAAGTCGACGAGGCCGCCCTCGGCTTCGAAGGCCTCCTGCTTGGGGTTGCCCTCGTCGTCGCGCTCGCGTTCGTCGACGAGCTCGATCCGGAGCC
The DNA here is from genome assembly GCA_003009755.1 of Thermoplasmatales archaeon SW_10_69_26. Classification (GTDB taxonomy): domain Archaea; phylum Thermoplasmatota; class SW-10-69-26; order SW-10-69-26; family SW-10-69-26; genus SW-10-69-26. The sequence goes on along the minus strand of PXUB01000032.1, from coordinate 104,584 downwards.
CGCGGTTGAGATAGGCGAGCTCGCGCATGCGGGTGGACAGCGTCAGGAAGTCGAAGTCGATGTCCTCGAAGATCTCGGGATCGGGGCGGAAGCTGATCTGGGTCCCGGTGCGGTCGGTGGATCCGATGACCTCGACCGGGTCGGACGGGATGCCTTGCTCGTAGCGTTGGTAGTGGATCTGGCCCTCGCGGTGGACCTCGGCCTCCATCCACTCGGTCAGGGCGCACACGACGCTGATGCCGACGCCGTGCAGGCCGCCGGAGACCTTGTAGGTCTTCGTCTCGAACTTGGCGCCGGCGTGCAGGACCGTCATCACGATCTCGAGCGCCGAGCGGTCGTGTTTGGGGTGTTGCTCGACGGGGATCCCGCGGCCGTTGTCCTCGATCGTGACGCTGTTGTCCTCGTGGATCGTCACGCGTAGCAGGTCGCAGTGATCGGCCAGCGCCTCGTCGATCGAGTTGTCCACGACCTCGTAGACGAGGTGGTGCAGGCCCCGGTCGCCGGTGGACCCGATGTACATCCCCGGCCGCTTGCGGACGGCTTGCAGGCCCTCGAGGACCTGGATGTTGGCGGCTCCGTAGTCGCCGGGCTCGTCGCCCACCATCTCCTCGGCGTCCTCGATCTCGGGAGTCTCGTCGTCGAGGGTTCCATCGTCAGGCATGAGAGGACCTCGGCCGCCAAGCGGCCAACGGCGAGGGTAGGGGAGCACCCGGGATGAACCCTTCGCTTGCGCGCGGGCGCGCACGAATCTGCGGAATCGAACTGGCCTGAGCTGGGTCGAGACGTTCGGACGGCCGTCCGCTTTTGCCGGAAGAACGGCGCGGGCAACGCTTCGATGGCTCGGGAACAGTACTCAAGTGCCTGGGCGAGGAGACCCTCGTGTGGTCACGATGAGCGCGCGCCCGACCCGCCGGCGTCCGGTGACGAGCCCCGCGGCCCCCTCTCCGAGCCTCCCAGCCCCGACGGGGGCGATCACGTCCGGCGCACGTGGCTGCGTGACCGGGTGATGTCGATGCTCGAGACGGAGCGCGGCGGGGGTTGTGGCTGGGATCTGCGAGTACCAGCCGATCCCCGTCGAGGAGGACGGCGAGACCGGGTTCGCCTTCGCGAAGATCAGCGGGAGGAAGGCCAGCGTCTTCGAGGATCGCTAGAGGTGCTTCAAGGTCTCCGAGGTTCACGAGGGGGATGGTGAGCCGACGATGATCGATACCCGCGACGACCGCGAGCCCACCGTCGACGCGGAGGCCGCCGTCGACCACGTCCGCAAGGCCTGGTTGCGGCTGCGCATCTGCGACCACGTCGACGCCGGCAGGGGCGGTGGCTACGCCTTCGACCCGAGCGACTACGCGCCCGTCCCGCTCCACCGGGACGGGGAGACGACGGTCGTGTTCGCGCGGACGTGAGGAGCTGGGGAGCGACGATGAACGCGTCGAGCGCCCACCGCCAGCGATCGCTGGGCAACCCGTTCCTTCGTGCCCACGCGGACCCCTACGCCGAGCAACGCGCCCGCCGGCCGAGCCGGTCGGCTCGCCGAGACGCGCTCAGGTTCCGGTCGCCTCCCCTCAGAGCACGACCCTGAGGCCCTCTGTTCGGAGCTCGATCGATGGGAGAACCTGCGGAGGGTCGAAGTGAGGGCCCGCGGCGAGAGTCGAACCCGCCTCCACGGCTCCACAAGCCGTGAGGATGACCACTACCCTACGCGGGCCACGGTGAGCGCCGCAGAATCGCGGCAACGTCTCCAACCCTGGTCCAGGATAAAAGCGTTGCCCGGCCGGTGCGACGCGGTGTCGCGCCCAGCGATCGGCCCCCGGGAGGCGCTAGCGGCCTTCCGGGCTAAGTGCTTCTCGGGGTGTCTCAGTAACCCCCTCTACGCCGCTGCCCCCAGCTGCCCGGATCGTTTGAGCCGATCGTTCGGTCGAGGAAGAGTCTCAACGATGCCTTGCAAGGCCTTCTCGAGGGCCTTGCCGAGGAACGGGCGGTGGTTGAAGCGGAACGTGAACGCGTCCAAGTACGGCTGCACGTTCCAGTTCTCCACGTAGGCGTGCACCCCGTACAGCACGCGTTTGAGGTTGCTGAACACCGGTGACTCCACGGCAGCACGTCGTGCATCTCCTGATCGTCGTCGGGTTGGCGAACCTCGCGCTCGTAGGCCGCAAGCCCGTTGTAGCCGTCCCCGTTGTCCGTCCACAACATCGAGCCTTCCTGCACGCGGGCTCGCACGGTGGGGGCCAGGTTCTCGCCGCCGGCGCCGGGCACGCATTGCAGGTGCAGGTTGCCGGCTTCCTCGTCTTTGTTCTCGACGAGGGCGACCACGCACTGTTTCGTGGTGCCCCGGCCGCTGGGATCGTCGGGGCGCTTGCCGCCGACGTAGGTTTCATCGGCCTCGACCACGCCGGTTAACGGCCGGTGTTGCGCGCGTCTCAGGATGCGGTAGATCTTCTGGCGGATGTTGTGCGCGGTCTCCGCGTGCACGCCGAGCGTGCGGGCGAGCTCGGGCTCCGTGATGCCCTTCTTGGTTTTGATGACGTGGTAGATCGCCAAAAACCAGGTCTGCAGGTCGAGCTTGGTGTCCTGCAGGATCGTGCCCGCGGTCACACTGGTTTGCTTGCCGCACTCGTGGCACTGGAACAGGTGGCGCGTTTCGATGAAGCCCCAGTGTTCGTCTTCTCCGCAGTGTAGGCATTCAAAGCCGTCCTCGCCCCAGCGTTTCTCGCGGAGTATTGCCGGCAGTCGTCTTCGGTGGGGTGGGTGTTGACGAATTCGGTCAGGCTGGGCAACTCATCGGTCATGCCCAGGGAGACGGGCGGTGGAGGGGTGTGGGCGAGGTTCTAAACGTCTCTCAGTTGGGAGAGGAACTAGCGACAACAAGGCCCTCCACCACGGACTTTTGTCGCTCGAAGCGATCGTGACGGCTGAAGCGATGAAGGGGCCGGAGATAGCCGCTAGAGGCCTTGAAGACCAAATGGGCTCCGTCTGGCTGAGACAGCTACAGAACCCCGGGATGTGAGTTCAGTTCGGAGTGGCCCGGTACTACTGACACAAGCTGAGAAGCACTAGGCTGGTGTAACACCCGCTGGAGGAGGGCGAGGGCAGCCGACCTCTCGCATACCGTCGGCGACCGTCGTACGGTGTCCGAGCCGGTTCTACCCCTTCGGTTCTATCCACACGCTTTTGAGTCGGCTGTCACGATTGGACGTCCGAGGCAGGAGGAGCTGCGCAGCCTGACGCTCACCGTTGCCATCACCCTGATTCCGGTTCCCAGCACAGGGCTGGCCTCCGTGAACGGTCTCTCGACCAGCGGAGACGGTATCGAGGGGAACGTCTTGGTCGAATCAGGGTTGGCCGAGCCCGACTCGGAGGCGGAACCGTGAGCCAGCCGCCCGTGGCCATGTGTTTCCCCAGGCGTACACGACCGATCCCCGCTTCGCTCGCCTGCATGGGGGCCCTCCTCGCCTTCGGTCTCTTCCTACAGAACGCGGCAGCGGGCTTTCCCACCCTCGATCAAGCAGAACGTGGCATCCTCCACACGGAGGACCGCATCGACACCCAACCATCCCCCAACTTCGAGGCTCTCCCCAGAGAGGAGCCCGCCTCGGCCCACACCTTCAACCGATGCGAGCCTCCCGCACGCTGTCCCTCCAGCCTCGGCGCGGACGAAGCAGGAACTAAGCCCGTTGATCACGCCCAGCGACCCCATCATCCACCCATCACAATCGATGGCGACCAGCCTCGACAGGGATTCGAGCTCCGCGAACCGCTCACCGGGGAATCCACCTACCGGCCTGGCTCGGGCGTGGTCGACGGCGAGGGCACCTCCGAGGATCCCTATCTGATCGCGGGCTGGAACGTGACGAGCATCAGGGTCGAGGACACGGACGCCCACGTCGTCCTCCAAGACAATCGCATCGGCGGCGAACCTTCACCCGAGGATGCCGGCCGCAAGGCCCGACCGACGACGGTGTTCCTCGCCAACGCCACGAACATCACGATCCAGGATAACCGTATCCTCCCCCAGGACGAGATGGCGTTTTCCCCCCTGCCAGGGTCCGTCGACGACTTCGCCGCTCGTGATACGCCACCACCGCCTAGCCTGGAGGCAGAAGGAAGCGATCACCTCCACGTCGCCGACAACAGGTTCGAGCGGAGCTTCCAGGCCCTCTCGGTCACGAACGCTTCGAACGTGATAATCGAAGCGAACACGGTGTCCTACCCGACCACCCTGTGTTGCTACGGCGAGGACCCAGCCGTGGCCATGGACCTCCAACGCATCAACGGACTGGACGTCCAGGCCAACCTTGTCGGAACGCCGCTTCCCCACCGCCCCGGCCCCGACGGATTCCGCATCCTCGACTCGGAGATCCGAGCGTTCACTCAGAACCAGATCCGCTCCGCCCGTACCGCTCTCGAAACGGACGCCTCCGCCGAGCTCACCGACAACAAGGTGGGCGACGCCCACGAGGGCCTGCGCGTTCACGGCGGCGGCAGCATCGTCCTCGACGGATGGACCGACGAGCGGACGCGGACCTCGGTCTCCGTCACCAACGCCTCCCTCGACAGCGTGGCCGGCTCGTTCTCTGCGGGCATCACCGCAACACAGGCCTCGGTGAACCTGACAGCCGTGAAGGCGGAAGGAGCTATCGTCACCACGGACTCCTCGCTCAACGTCACTCGAAGCCGGGTCGACGGCCCCATCTCCATCGGAGCCAGCGAAGCGATCGTGACCGGCACCGAGATCCGCCCGGGGTGGAAGGAAGACGGCCTCGCTGCTGGAGGCTCCGCCACGCTCGTGGCCAAGAACAACACGCTCTTGGGCCGTTCTCCCCCCGACCGTGGGTTCCCCTCGGGGACAGCCCTCAGTGTCGCCGTTGGTGCAACCGCGGTGTTCGAGGCGAACCAGCTGGTCAACTGGTCGGTCGGGTTGAGAGCGAGGGACGCCACAATGAAGGCCGAGGGGAACACCATCGAGAACGTCGACCAGGGGGTGGACCTCGTCTGGCCCTCTCCCGGTACGTCCTTGAGTCGGAACAAAATCCTCGAGGCCCGTCACGGGATCCAGCTGCGGGGGACGGACACCCCCAAAATCCACAACAACACGATCGAGGCGACCGAGGTCGGGATTCACACCTCGTCCGACGGGATCGTCTTGAAGGACAACCGGCTCCGCGGCGCCGACGTCGGGCTTCGGCTCTCCTCGGCGGACAACGCCTCGCTCTACCGGAACGAGTTCCAGGAAACCGGTGTCCATCTCGAGGGGTACCGCTCGGCGGGGTCCCACGAGATCCCTCCCTCGAACACCGTCAACGGCGATCCCATCCGCTACGTCACCGACACAAGCTCGGCGAGCCCGGAGGGGCCAGCCGGCCAGATCATCCTCGTCAACGTCTCGGACACCGTCATCGAGAACCGCGAGCTCGGCCCCACCACGGTCGGCGTGCAGACCTTCAAAACCGACAACGTGACCGTCCGCAACGTCAGCGTCACCGGCGGTTGGCGAGGCCTGAGCGCCATCGGCGGTGATGGCGTGGAGTTCGTGAATGTCGAGATCAACGTCTCGGATCTCGGGATCCGCCTCCTGCACGGTATCGGCGGTGTCCTTCAACCAGCCGTAGGCGTCGCTGGCGACGCCCCGGACCAGCGGGGCTCTATCCGCAGTGCTGATGTTCGCATGCCCGGGGAAGGGGATCCCCTGGGCGGCGTCCTAGCCGTTGGCCGCAACGTCACGGTCGCGAACACCTCCGTCCAGGGAGGCACTCACGGGATCGTGCTCCTCGCGGGCGAACGGAGTCGCGCCGTCGACAACTTGGTCGATGGTTCCCACGTCGGGATGCTTCTCGGCGGCGAGCAGTACGCCGTCCGAGAGAACACGGTCGAGGCGAACGAGACCGGGATCATGCTCGACGGGGACCAGCTCCAACTTCAACGGAACCGCCTTACCGACGCCGGGTTCCGCATCGAGGACGGTCTCTGGGGGCATGCGGAGAACGGTCACGATATCGACCGCTCCAACACGGTCCGCGGACGCCCCGTCGCCTACCTGGCCGGCGAGGACAACCGAACCGTCCGTCCCGGTTACGGTCAGGTCGTGCTCGAAGGTACCGAGAACGTCACCGTGAGGGGGCTCCAGATCGAGGATGGAGCTGTACCCATCCAGATCGTCGACAGCCAGGACGTCCGCCTCGAGGGAACCAACCTCGAGGGCCGCACCGCCGTAGCCCTCGAGAACGTCGACGCTGCCCACGTCGAGGACAACGTCCTCCGGGCTCAACGGACAGGGCTGTCCCTGGAGCGAACCGAGGACGTCCTCGTCCGCGGAAACGAGATCCACCGAACAGCGGACGAATCTGACAGCCCCCTGTATCCCGTGGTCGAGGACGGAGGACTCCAAGCAGAACGGAGCCACAACGTCACCATCGCGGTGAACGGCATCGACGGGTTCCCCAAGGCGATCGCGATCCAGGACGTCGAGCAAGCGAGGATCGACGCGAACGCGATGACGAAGGGGGGAATCTTCTTCGAGCCGGACAGCTGGAATGTCCCGGACGTGGCGATCACGCGGGCCAACACCGTCAACGACCGTCCCGTCCTCTTCTGTCAAGACGCCCAAGATGCCGTGATCCCACAGGTGTGGTGCGACAGCGACGGGAACCTCGTGCCGCCACCGACGACGTCCAAGGGCGAACCAGTCCCACCAGGGCAGGTCATCCTGGCGAACACCAACCGCACGATCGTCGAGGACATCGAGCTGGAGGAAACCGGGGTCGGCGTCCAGGTCCTCGGCGGCCAACACGTGTCGATCTCTAACGTCACCGTGAAAGAGGGAGAGGTCGGCCTCCGAGCGGCGGCTACGGTCAACATCGATGTCTCGAACAGCCACATCGACGACGCTCGCCAGGGGATCGTCTACGAAGGCGTCACAGGGATCATCTTCCAGGACTCCTCCTCGATCCACGGGACCGTCGTCTCCGGGACCGGGCGAACGGGGATCGCGCTCCCCGGAACCACGCTGACCACCGTAACCGAGACCAAGGTGGAAGGTTTCGCTACCGGGGTCGAGAACGACCAGAGCATCCTGGAGCCCGAGCTGCAGCACATGCAGATCTCCAACAACACGGTCGGCGTCGACGCAAGAGGTTCCGACCTGGAGGCAGTGAACTCCAACATCGCTGGCAATGAGAAGGCCGGGTTCGTCGGGGGCGGCGAAGCGAGGCGGAACTGGTGGGGTTGTGCCCAGGGTCCATCGAGCCCGGGTTGCGACGACGTCATCGGTCGCGCCCACATCCTGCCGTGGTTGACCGAGCCCGCGGACGCCGCAGAACCGTGAGACTCCAAGATTCCCCCCAGGATCGCAGATGTCGTTCTTCCCCAGCCAGGCCGGGTGCGGCTACGTGCCGTGAGCTACTCGACGATGCAGGTGGGACTCACCTTGTCTCCGCTTCGTCTGCAAGCAGATCCAGAGAACTACGCCGATGCGTGTCGCCAAAGGCGAACCTCGCCTCTCCCGGTACCGTCTGTGAACCCGTTTGTGAAGCACCCAATCAGAGGAACTCTTAAGTGTCTTTGATCGAGATTGGAAACAACCGGTGACAAGTGATAAGCGAAACCCCGTTCGTTTCTCACTCGACGGCCGCGATCTCCGGATCCTCGCCGCAGCGGACCCGGACGGGTTCCAGCTGCGGGACCTCGAGTTCCTCCCCCGGTCGACGCTCGACCGGCGGGTACGCAAGCTCGAGGAGCTGAACCTGCTGGAAGCATCGAGAGCCAAACGCAACCGTACCTTCACCGCCCGCCACGCCGACCTGGCGAGTGCATGTGCGGACGCCCTCAGCGAGCGACCCAACCTCGAGGATGAGCTCTCCGCACCCACCCACTTGGCCGCGCTCACCGTCTTCCCCTATCCTCACCGTGATCCCGACGCCCGCGAGTTGGTCGGCGTCCACAAGTCGACCTGGCAGGACGCCATCGACCACCTGCGCTCCCGCAACCTCCTGCTCTCCTCGGAGGGCGGCCTCGAACCGAACCCGCGCCTGAGCGGTTTGCAATGGCTCATCGAGGAGTACGCCGACCTCTACCGCCGACCGCCCAGCGAGGCGGTCCACCCGGGAGGGCTGGAAGAACAGGAAGGCCCGGTTCGAGCTGCAGTCTTCGCTCACCATCCCATCCACCAGCGCGGCCTCGAGGTGGCCTGGCGCTTCAACAACGCCGATCTCGAACCACCGATCCAACTCGTGGGTCCATCCTCGGATCTGGATCTCTTCTCCCCGATTGCGAGCGAGGCAACCTACGGCTACCTGGGCCCCCGAGAGCTCGACCCCTGGGATCACATGTTCCTCTACTGTCGTGCCCAGGCAACCCCCCGCCGGGATCCATCCGGTTCCAGCGCCGACGATGTTGCCCTGAGAGCCAAGGCGTTCTTCCTGGCTGCAGTGGACCACCGCTTGCTCCGACACGAGAGCTTCTTCGATCGCGCGTTCTTCTACCAGCTCGGCGGGCTCTTGGACGAAGCCAAGGTGTTCGTCGAAACCGGAGAGCACCCCCTCGAGGAGGAGATCCAGCGGTTCCGAGAGGACTTCGGCGTCGAGGAGGGCAGCCTTGCCCGTTGACCGCGCCACGATCCGCACCGAGCTCGAACGGATCGGCGAGGTCATCCAGGCACCGACGCGGTTCATCCTCTTCGGCGGCTGCTGCATGAGTGCCCGCGGCATCAAGGACACCACCAAGGACGTGGACGCCGTCGTCGACCACGACCGGGCCATCCACACCCTCATCGAAGAGCTAGGTCGGGTGGGTTACCAGCCGGCCGAGGAGATCCCGCTAACCGATTCCTTCGACATGTGGATCTACTGCGAGCGCGAGAACGTGATGAGCATGGATCTGTTCCCGCCCGGACGGATCTTCGGTTGCCTGCAGTTCTCCCAGCGCATGGCGGAGGCAACAGACGAGTGGTTCACCGAGGGCAACCTGACCGTCGAGCTAGCCCCAGCCAACGCCGTGTTCTTGCTCAAGAGCGTGACCGGCCGCTGGCGGGATACCCCCGACCGCGACATCGAGGATCTCCAGACGCTTCTCGACCAAGGCCTGATCTCCTGGGAGCGCGTCCAAGAAGAATGGGATGCCCAGCTTGCCGACGGTGTCCCAAACGAGCAAGAGGCTCGAGAACTCGCCAGCGAAGCGATGGAGATCTTGGAACAGAAGGGCTACACCGTCGGGTTCGATCCCTGAAACTCAGCCTTCGGCCGGGGCTCGCACATAAAGTGGGCTACGAGCCCAGCTGACGCGATACAAACCACTGCCGTTGACAAAACGGGGCATCCCTGAGAAGCCCGCTCGAGAGCCATCGAGCTGGGATGGATGCCCGAGTGACAACAGAAGAACAGCACACGCTTGAACCCACCGACAACGGCTTCGACTGGAGCACATACAACACGTGGCAAGCCCGCGAGATGGTGCGCGTGGTGCACCGTCTCCGAGACCTCGTGGATGCCAGCTGCATCCACAACTGGTCCTACAACACCGGCCGGCCCCGGATCCCGCGCCGCACCGTCATCTTGGGCTTGCTGGTCCGGGCGTACTTCGATCTCAGCTTCCGCCGCACCGAAGGCCTGCTTTACCTGCTCAAGCCCCATCTGGACATCGAGCACGTGCCCCATTTCAACACGCTGTGCCAGTACAACCAAGAACGGGGATCACGAACACGCTTCAGCGAGTGCTGGCGGAGACCGCTCAGCCCTTCTGGAGCCTCGAAGAGAACGCCAGCGTGGATGCCTCGGGTCTCGTGCTCACCGGACAAGGTGCCTGGCATGCGCGAGAACACGACGCTGAGCCTCGCCAGTACGCCAAAACGCACGTGCTCAACGGCGTCAAGACCCGGGCCACGTTGGCTGTCTCGTTGACGCCCGGGCACCGGCACGACAGCCAAGAGCTGCCCGAGCTGATCGACGAGGTGCCTGACGAAGCAGCCGTCCACGCCGTGTTGGGCGACAAGGCGTATTGGACCCGGGACAACTGCCAGCTCGTCAAAGACGCCGGGTTGCAGCCCTACTTCAAGCCGAAGAGCAACGCTCGCTGGTGGCGGTTCCCTTCCGATCCGTTCGAGAAGAAGACCCGATACGCGCTCAACTTCCCCAATCGGTTTCAGGACGTGTACCGTCGCCGGGTGACCGCGGAGTCCCGGTTTGCCACGGTCAAGCTGCTGTTCGGCGATCGTCTCCGCTGCCGGCTGCGGACCAGTCGGCGGAACACGGTGTTGGCGCGGGAGATCGTGCACAACGTTCGGTTGTTGGATTGATGGGACGCTCGGTCAGGTCAGAACTGAGTTTATGTGCAAGCCCGATTGACCAATTGAGTTGGTGATAAGTTGTCTTCGGGCTTGGTTTGGCTTCGATGACGGTTCACACGCGCTTGGAGAATGCCTTTGGCCAAGGGCGGTGTTACGATTGGACGTGACAGGCGGGGGTCTATGCGGCTCCTGGCCGATGTTCGAGGGAGAACCGATGGGAGGTGCCTGGATCGCTGGCGGCGTCGGTTTGTTGGCTGCCGTGGCCGTGGTCGCCCTCATCGCGCCGTCGGCGAGCGCGGACACGGCCAGCGTCGAAGCCGAGTTGCCGCAGGGGTTGAAGAACCCGTCGTCCGTGTGGACGGGAGAGGCGGTGTACGTGTTCGGGGGTTTGAACCGGACTGGTGGGTCCAGCGATTTCAGTGACGAGATCGTTCGCTACGAACCGGATACGGGCAACGCGACGGTGATGGATGCCCGGTTGCCCTGGACGGGATCGAGTGCGACCGCGGTGTGGGATGATCGCTCGCGGCCGGAGGCAGGCTGTCCCGAGGGTTGTGCGTACGTGTTCTGGACGGACACCGTGACCCGGTATGACCCGTCCACGGACACGGTCGAGGAAATGAACGCCACGCTACCGAACGATCCGATAGATGCGACGACGGTCTGGACCGGCGATCGCGCCTACATCTTCGGTGGCCGGGACGCGTTCACTCCCCTGGACCAGATTTTGCGCTATGATCCGGTGAACGATACGGTAACGAAGCTGGAGGAGAGCTTCCCCGGTCCGCGTGAAAGGATGGCGTCGGTGTGGACGGGCGAGGAGGCCTACCTGTTCGGGGGGACTGGCTGCCCGGGCGAGTGCGATGATATCTGGCGCTTCGACCCCGATACAGACACCCTTCAGTTGCAGGACGTGAAGCTCAACGTTTCGTTGCGGGCCCCGAGCGCCGTGTGGGATGGGCATCACGCGTTCGTGCTTGGGGGGATCAACGACGGGGTGAGCAAGGCCTCGATCCTGCGGGTCGATCCGGGGGAGGAGGAGATCCGGTTCATGGATAGCCGGTTGCCCACGGGTCGTGACCAGGCGACCGCCGTGTGGACCGGCCGGCAAGCGATCCTGCTTGGCGGGTCCCAGGCGTTCGAGCGGGGGGATTTGGCGGAGATCGTGCATTACTCGTTGGAGCCGAACGCGCCCCGAGATTTGGATGTCGAACCGGTTCGCGAGGGCGATGCGTTCAGCACGGAGGTCACGTGGGATCCGCCCAAACCCACCTCGTATTCGGTGTTGACGGGGTACGTGGTCGAACGCCGGTCCAACGCGACGTTCGAGGCCCCGAGCCCGTGGCAACCCGTGGCGCACCTGGACCCGAGTGTGACGTCCTGGCGGACGAGCTTCGAGCTCACGGGGGATGACGAGTACCGTGTCTACGGGGTCAACGATCATCGGGACAACGGGACGCGTAGTTCCTCGGAGGCGGCCGTGGATCAGGCGACGGTTGAGCGGGCGCTGTTCGATCCATTGCCGCGGTTGTTGGGTATCGGGCCCGAGGACGTGCCCGGCGGCGAGGGACGAGAAGAGTGACGGTTTAGGCGCACTCGGAGAACCCTGATAGGGTCCGGCTAAGCCTTCTTGCTCGATGTTCGTCAGGGTCCGCGCCGTCCTGGTTGGCCTGTTGATGATCGCCCCCGCTGTCCCGGCCTTGGTCGGCGGCGGACACGCCGTCCCGGAACCGTCCCTGCCCGGATGGCGGGTGCGCCAGCGCATTCGATGACGGCACGCGATTCCCCCTCGGGCTGTGACAACGAAGCCTTGAAAGGGCTGCATCCCAACCACCGCAACGAGGCTGGGTGACGTGACGGATATCCTCTCTTTCGGCCAACGTGCTCGGCGGCTGAGGGGCGTTTCGGTCGCCCTCGCTGTTGTGATGATCCTCGCTCCCGCGGCGAGTGCGGCCGGTACCCTCGTTCCGGAAAGGGTGAGCGACGCCCACGGAGCCGGGATCGCGGACGAGGGCGCGTCGGATACCGAAGATGAGATTCCAGCTGTTGCATCGCTGGACGTGGCCGAGGCCGTGGCTCGTCAGCAGAGCGGGGATCTCGGCATCCCGTCGGACGAACCTCCGACAACGGGCTCGGCGTCGTCCTTGTTCGCGGCCCTCGAATCCCTGACCCACCGCCACGCGACGATCCTCGACCTCGGGGATCGCCTCGCCGCCCAGATCGTCGAGCAACGGTCCCCGGGTCTCGCGGACGCGCTTGCCGACCTCGTCACGACGTTCCTCCGGCTCGAGGCCGTGTCGGATACCAGCGTGGCCAAAAAGCTCACCGACGACCAAGCCTCCCCTGCTCGCCTTTCACCAGCTGCCGGGACGGGGGCGGTTCCTGGTTTCGACGGGGGCCTCGATCCCTTCCCCCACGTCGAGGGCGGCGAACTCGCCGACGTCTTCGCCGCTCGGTCCGCTTTCCTGAATGCGGTGGAGAACTTGGCCATGGTAGCGGAATCTTCGACCTCCGCGGCTCGTCCGGCCGTCGACGCATGCCCTGCCGTCGCCCTCGACACCAGTGACGAGAGCCGCACGTTTGCGAACGACTGCGCGCTCATCGTGAGCTTCGGAGGCGACGACGAGTACGAGAACAACGCCGGCGGCACCGGCGCAACGTTCCCCGCCGCGGCGGTCGTGGACCTCGGCGGCGACGACACGTACGGCCAGCCAAGCGATCCGCGGTGCTGTGGCGTCAACGGCGGCGGGTTCGAGGGCACGGGCGTGCTCGTGGACGCCACCGGCAACGACACCTACCACGCGAACGCACGCGGCGTCAACGGCGGAGCGGACAACGGGATCGGCTTACTCGTCGACGCAGGCGAGGGAACCGACCGCTACCTCGCCGGGCACGAGGCGGAGGAGCGGTGCGAGGCGGAGTTCTGTGTGGCCCGCGCCGGCAGCGCAGGCGTCAACGGCGGCGCCCACGTCGGCGTTGGTTCGCTGATCGACGGCGGGGGCGAGGACGCGTTCCTCGCCGGCGTCAACGCATCGGTCACCTGCGAGGGGTCCAAGTGCTCGGCGGTGGCCGGAGGCCTAGGCGTGAACGGCGGCGGCTATTCCGGCTCGGGCAGTCTCGTCTCCTCGGACGGCGACGACGTGTACCAGGCCGGGACGAACGCCACGACCGAGTGTCTGGGCGACGCCTCCCATCTCAGCCGATGCCTGAGCATCGCCGGAGGGCATGGGGCCAACGGGGGAGGGCACCTCGGTGTCGGACGCCTGGTGGACGCCGGCGGCGATGACGTCTACGAGGCCGGCGTCGACGTCCACGCGCTGTGCCAAGCCCGCTGCGAGACCTACCCGGGCGTTTGGGGGACCAACGGTGGAGCGACCGCCGGCTGGGGGTCCTCGCTGGTGGACCTCGGGGGCGTGGACGCCTACCGGGCCGCCGTGGGGGAGGACCTCGCCTGCGATGACCCCTGCATGCACGGTGACTGGAACGGCGAGAACGGGTTGCTGGTCGACGGGGACGGGACCGGTGACCGGTACGAGGATCCCGATCTCGCGTGCACGGATTGCAGCCGGACACCGCGGGGGGTGTGGGGGGCGATGCTCGACCGCGACCTCTCGGTCGCCACCGAAAGCGGTTAGACTGCCGGTCATTATGTGAGTAACTCTTCGATCGGGAACTCGGAGTCGTGCACACACCACCACTGCGCACTCGGTCGATGCTGGAGCCGACGCAAGGGCCCTCGAACCCCCGACACCAGGGCATCCACATCCTTCGGACAGGCGTTGGCCAGATCCTTGGTCTTCGACCAATTCCACACCCCCTCGTCCGAGTTCAACTCTGGACAATATGCCGGCAACAACACCGAGCTGAACCGCTCGTAGGAAGCGAAGAACCGCTGCACCCGCCGGGCGCGGTGATGGCTGGCGCGATCCCACACCACGCTGATCTCGCCCTCGCGCTGGTAGCGAACCTGGTGCAGGAAATCCCGGAGGTGTCGACTGTTCACGCTCTCCTTCGGGTACAACCGGAAGAAGACCTTCGTGCCTAACGAGCCATCGGGCTCGATCCAGATCGCCAAGGCGCTGATCGCGCTCACCGTCCACCAGTCCCCGTAGGTGTGCTCGACGGTCGGTCGCTGTCCGTAGGGCGCCCAGCCGCGCTGGCGGACGGGGGTGAAGCGGTAGGTGCTCTCGTCCGGGAACAGGACGGTTGCACCGTCGGCTAGGTTTTTTTCAGCTCTCCAGCCTCCTCGGCCAGCCAGCGCTGTTTTTCGGCCTCGTCCTTTTCGTTGGCCACGCGCTTGGGTTTGACCGGGCGGAACCCGATCTCGTGCAGAATCCGCGAGCAGTGTCGGGGAGAGTAGTCGACGTCGAACGCCCGGTCGATCAGCTGGGCCACACGTTTGCGGGTCCACAGATCGGTGTCCCAGCCGTGGGCTTGGGCGCCTCGTTGGAGAAGTTCGGCGAGGCGTTGTTTGTTCTCGGCGTCGAGTTTCGGGGGTCGTCCGGCGTTGGTGCGTGTGCTTTTCAGGCCGTCGAGGCCTTCGGTTCCGACGGTGTGCGCCCAGCGGTGGGCGGTGGTGCGGGTGGCGCCGTAGCCTTCGGCGATGTCGGCTTGGCGTTTGCCGTCCAGTAGATCTTGGCCTGCGGCGAGGCGTCGTTGTTCCTTTTGGTCGGGGTCAGCGTCAAGGCTGACAGGGCATCCCACCCCTATTTGAGTTAGTATCGGACGCCACGATAAGTTACGCACATTCTGTCCGGCAGTCTAGTCGCCCAGATCCTTGACCAGGCGGCGCATCTTCTTCTCCCGGCTCATGGCGGCGTGCATGAAGGCTTCGTCGCGGGTGTCCTCGGTGATGAGGACGACCATGCGGCCCACGCTTTGGCGGCCGGTGCGGCCGCGGCGCTGGATGAGCCGGATCTCGCTGGGCACGGGCTCGTAGAACACGACGAGGTCCACGCTGGGGATGTCCAGCCCCTCCTCGGCGACGCTGGAGGCGACGAGCACGCGGAACTCGCCGGCGCGCATGCGGTCGAGCACCTCCTTTTGCTCGTCCTGACTCATGCCCTCGTCGCCGTCGCGGTCGGACTGGCCGACGAACTTCTCGGCGTCGATGCCCTCGTCCTCGAGGGCTTCGAGGATCGAGTTGATCGTGTCCCGGTACTGGGCGAACACGATGACGAGGCCATCGGGGTTGTCGGCCAGCTCGCGGGTCAACGTCTCGATCAAGGCCTCGATCTTGGGATGGCTGGGGTGGGGCCAGTCCTGGATGCGGGCCCAGACGTCCGTGACCTGGGGGTCCTTGGCGAAGGCCTCCGCGCTGCGGGAGGGATCCTCGTCCTGCATGAGGCGGGCGAGGTACGTCTGCAACGGCTCGACACCCTGCGTCTCGACGAGCTCGAGGCAGTGCAGGGCCTGCATGACGACGCCCTGGTTTAACAACATGCCGAACAGCGGCCCCTTGTTCTCGGCGTCGTCGAGCTCGGCCCGGATCTTCTTGCCGGCCTCGATCGCGTCGGTCCGGGAGACGTAGGGCTTGGGCTCGAGGTAGCGGGCCTCTTTCAGGGGCTTGGCACGCTCGTCGACGACGTTCTGCAGCCGGGCTTGCACGGCCTCCATCACAGGCGTGAGCTGCAGCTTGACCCAGCGGACCTTCGTCTCCTTGACGTAGGGCTTGACGCTGGGGTCCTCGGCGTCGCGACTGAGGATCTCGTGGATGCCGAGGTTGTCGACGACCTCCTGGATGCGCTCCTCGTCGCCGCCGGGGGAGGCGGTGAGACCGAGGACGGTGCCCTCGGGACAGGCGTAGCGGTAGCGTTGCCCGATGTCGACGTAGGCGTAGTCGCCGACGGCGCGGTGGGCCTCGTCGAAGACCAGCAGGCCGACGTCGTCGATGTCGACGAGCCCAGCCTCGAGATCGTTGCGCAGGCCCTGGGGCGTGGAGAAGATGACCCGGTTCTCCGCGAAGAGCTCGGCCCGACGCTGGGCGGGGACCGAGCCGCTGAGCGCGACCTGGTCCCGGGCGCGCAACAGCTCCTCGAAGGTCTCCTCGTGCTGTTGGACCAGCGGCCGGGTCGGGGCGAGGAACACGACCTTGCCCTCGCGGTTCTGCAGGACCTCGGCGGCCAGCAACGCCGCCACCATCGTCTTGCCGAGCCCGGTCGGGAGCACGACCAGCGTTCGACGGCCGTGGGCCTGCTCGGCCAGCTCGGTCTGGTAGGGGCGCTCCTCGAGCGTCTCGGGCTCCACCATCGGGTGGCTGACGTAGGAAGGCTCACCGGTCGCGCCCGGGTCCGCGGGCTCGGGGATGCCCTCCTCCAGGAACGTGTCGAGGTCGACCTGGTCGTGACCCACGCGGCCTGGGAGCCCGACGGTTCCGTATAACCCTTGCACCAGGAACCGCGAACGCGCTCGCCCCGGAGACCCATGCCAGGCTCCCGGTCGCCGAGAACGTCCCTAGGCACGTCCTACCACGGATAGCGGTCGCCTGCGCGCCCTCGGAGGGAAATGTATAACCACCCGCCAAGCCTAAGGCACGTACTGAGGAAGGTCTATCCACGATGCTCTCCGTCGCCGTGCTCGCCTCCGGACGCGGAACCAACCTCCGAGCCCTGCTCGAAGCCGAGCAGGGGGACCGGTTGGGGCCGGCGTCCATCGAGGTGGTCGTCTCCGATCAGGACGACGCTCGAGCGCTCGAGCGAGCGCGACACTTCGACGTGGAAACGATGGTCCTCGACCCCGACGG
This sequence comes from Thermoplasmatales archaeon SW_10_69_26, assembly GCA_003009755.1. Lineage (GTDB taxonomy): Archaea > Thermoplasmatota > SW-10-69-26 > SW-10-69-26 > SW-10-69-26 > SW-10-69-26. The sequence continues at coordinate 87,566 of PXUB01000032.1, read as the reverse complement.
CAGGGACCGCGAGGCCTACGACGCCGAGCTGGCCGACGCGCTCGAGGACCGCGATGTCGACCTCGTGGTCTTGGCCGGCTTCATGCGGATTCTCACGTCCACGTTCCTCTCTGCGTTCCCGCAACGCGTGATCAACATCCACCCGGCGCTTTTGCCTTCCTTCCGCGGCACGGACGCCCAACACCAGGCCCTCGACGCCGGCGTCCGCGTCGCTGGTGCGACGACGCATTTCGTCACCGAAGAGGTGGACGCGGGCCCGATCATCCTCCAGTCGGCGGTCCCGGTACGCCCCGACGACGATCGGGAGCAGCTCAGCCAGCGGATCCTCGCGACCGAGCACGAGATCCTGCCCGCCAGCGTCCGCCTGTTCGCCGAGGGGCGGCTGTCGATCGAGGACGGACGGGTGCACATCAAGGGAGACGTCGACATCGAGGGGAGGATCGTACCGGAGGTGGCTGACGATGGCTGAGGCAGAGTCCACGATGGAACGGCTGGAGGCCCTGCGCGAGCGAGAGATCAACCTCGAGCTCGACACGATCGAGAACCTGCTGGACGCGCTGGGCAACCCCCAGGACCAGTTCGAGTCGGTGCACGTGGCCGGCACCAACGGCAAGGGGTCGGTGTGCGCGTTCCTCTCGAACATGCTCGTCTCGGCCGGGCAGCGCGTCGGCACGTACGCCAGCCCGCACGTCCACACCGTCACCGAACGGATCCGCGTCGACGAGGAGAACGTCGACGAGGACACGTTCGCCGACGTCGCCCAGCGCGTCATGGATCAGGCCGAGGACGCCGGCCTCGAGCCGACGTTCTTCGAGACCCTGACGGCCATGGCGCTGGTGCACTTCGCCGAGGCCGACGTGGACTACGCCGTGATCGAGGTCGGGCTCGGCGGCAGGAAGGACGCCACGAACGTTCTCCGGGACCCCGAGGCGACCGTCATCACGAACGTCGGGATCGAGCACGCCGAGCACCTGGGCTCCAGCGACGAGCAGATCGCCCGCGAGAAGGCCGGCATCCTGCGCAAAGGTGTGCCGGTCGTCACCGGCGCCGACGGGCTCGCACTCAAGTCCGTGTGGAGCGAGGCCGCGAAGCGACGCGCGCCGCTGAAGGTGCTTCGCTCGCTGGGCTCCCCGCAGATCCAGGCCAACGACCTCGACGGCGTCCGGTTCACCATCCCCGACTCGCCCTGGGGGGAACTGCATTCCTCGATGCCGGGCGAGCACATGGCCGAGAACGCCGCCCTCGCCGCGCACACCTTCCAGCTGCTGCGGGAGGAGACGGATCTCGAGGCCGAGGACGCCGGCGTGCCCGCCGGGATCGAAGCCACCGATCTGCCGGGCCGCATGGACGTCGCGCAGAAGGAGCCGGCGTTCATCATCGACGGTGCCCACAACCCGGACGCGGTGAAGACGCTGCGGTCCTTCCTGCAGGAGAGGGAGTTCGAGCGCTACTTCATCATGTTCGGCGCGCTTCGCGACAAGGACTACGGCTCCATGATGGAGATCATGGCGCCGGAGAGCCGCGAGGTGTTCGTCACCAAGCCGCCCGGAAGCGGCGACCGCGGCCTGAACGCGAAGGCGCTGGCCGGCGAGGCCGAGCGCCACTGCTCGCGGGTTCGCACCGTCCACAACATCCACACGGCGCTGAAGACGATGCTCGGCACCGCCAACCCGGAGGACGCCGTGGTCGTGTTCGGTTCCTTCTATCTCGCCGGCCGCGTGCTCGACATCGCGCCGGACCTGGTCGGCTGAGATGGGCCCGATCCGCGACCGGTTCGCGCAGGCCGGGCGCCCGCTCGTCATGGGCGTCGTGAACGTCACCCCCGACAGCTTCTACGCCGACAGCCGCGCCCCCGAGGCCGAGGACGCCGTCCGGCGGGCCCGCCGGATGGCCGAGCAGGGCGCCGACGTGCTCGACGTCGGCGGCGAAAGCACCCGACCGGGCGCCGATCCGGTTCCCGAGAGGGACGAGCTCGAGCGCGTCGTGCCCGCCGTCGAGGCGATCGACGACGTGGTCGACGTGCCGATCAGCGTCGACACCCGCCGGGCCGCGGTGGCCGATCGCGCCCTGGAGGCCGGGGCGGCGATCGTGAACGACGTCAGCGCCGGGCGCGACGACGAGCGCATGTTCGACGTGGTCGCCGACCACGGGGCCGACATCGTGCTCATGCATCGGCAGGGCACGCCCGACGTCATGCAGGCCGATCCCTCCTACGAGAACGTGCGCGCCGAGGTCGCCGCGTTCCTGCTGGAGCGAGCCGAGGCCGCGCGAGCGGCCGGCATCGAGCGGGATGCGATCACGCTCGATCCAGGGATCGGGTTCGGCAAGCGGCTCGCGCACAACCTCGAGCTGTTGCGCGCCACCTCCTCGCTGGCCGGTCTCGGTTACCCCCTCCTCGTCGGCGTGTCCCGCAAGTCGATGTTCGCCGACCTGCTGGACCGCGAGGTGGACGAGCGGTTGCCCGGCTCGCTGGCCGTGGCGACGTTGGCGGCCCGCGACGGGGCCGCCATCGTTCGGGTGCACGATGTACCCGAGACCCTGGACGCGGTGCGGACGGCGGAGGCGTTGGATCCACGATGAGCGACGACGTCGCGCTGATGAGCCTCGACGAGATGCGCTTCTTCGGCCGCATCGGCCACACCGAGGAGGAACGCACCGTCGGCACGCACGTCGAGGTGGACGTGGACTTGGAGATCCCCATGGGTGAGGGCTCGGTTCACTCGTTGGATCGCACGATCGACTACCGCGAGGTCCACGATCGCATCGACCGCGTCATCTCGGAGGACGAGCACCCGCTGTTGGAGGGACTGGCCGAGGAGATCCTCGACGCGCTCGAGGGCCTGCACTGGCGGCGGTGCGTCGTCCGCGTCCGCAAGCCCAACCCACCGATCAGCGGGACGATGGGGGCTGCTCAGATCCAGCTCGAGCGGTCCCAGCCGGCGTGAAGCCGCGTTCGAGGTCGCCGGGATCGTCCTGGGCCTCGAGCAGCTGCCTGACCCGGCGCTGGCGGACGAGGCCGCGAGCGATCGCAGAGAGCAACGTCACGGTCGTGGTTGGCGACCTTGCGGGGGATGAGGGGCCGGACGTCGGCCGGGGCCCAGACCACACCCGTGGGTGAGAGTGTTCGAGGCCGAATCCACAATCGTCAAGGGCCGGAACCTCGTCCACCAGCGTGGGTGTGACTCCGTGGGTTCACGAACGATCGGGGCTTTGACGGTCGCCGCGCTGCTTGCCATCGCTGGCCTGGCGGCTGCTCAGCAGCCCTCTTTCTCGGTGGAGCTCGAACCGCAAGACGAAGCCGGCGAGCTGTCGCCGGGCGAGTCCAAGGACGTCACGGTGCTGGTCCGGTTGACGGGTGACAACTTCAGTTGCGCCGAGAACGAGGAGCTCCCGGTCAACGTGAGCGTCTCCAACCCGAACGGCGTCACCGGTCTGGCCGATCCCTCCGAGCTCGTGTTCTCGGACACGCAAGGGATCCACAACTCGGGGACGGCGGCCGGCGGCTACAACAACTCCCAGGAGACCACCGTCACCGTGCAGGCCGCCAACACCGCTTCCGGCGGCGACCGCGAGGTCACGGTCACGGGCACCTTCCCCGGCGGCAACTACGGCCCGCCCGAGGGAAGCTGCAACGGCGAGTTCCCCTCCGCCGAGGGAACGACGAGCCTGCCCGTCACGGTCGCCTCCAGCGACGCCGGCACCACCGACGGCGGTGCCACGGATGGCGACGAGACGACCGGGGGCAGCAGCGGCGGCAACGGCACCACCGACGGTGGCGAGGACGGCGGCGGGGACGGCAACGGCATCCCGTTCGGTCCCTGGGTCGCTCCGCTTGCCCTCGTGGCCGGCGCCGTCGCCTTGCGCCGACGCTGATCGCGTCTTCCGCCGGGCCGTCAAGCTAGACTGCCGGCGATGCTTGGGTTAGGCTCTCGCCGCCCTCAGGCGGTGAAAGCGCGGAGCCGAGACGACGGAAGGCCCACAGGCCTTTCGAGGTCGACGGCGACAACGCTTGCAACCCGCGGACGTGGGGACCTCGCGTCGTCACCGGCCTGAGGGCGGCCTCGCCGTGAGGGGGGTCACGGAGACCGCTCCCCCTCGATCCGGTGAACTTCTCCTGGCCAACCGCTTGTAGGGGGAGACCGTGGGACCGGAAATGTTCTGGTGCGCCGGTCTAAGGCGGGCCCCCTCGTTGTCGTGCCCGGAGATCACGCCCGAGGGTTGCGTTCCTCAGGCTCCGCGATTTTGCCACGCTCCCTCGCACGAGCTTCCGGGCTCGTCCTCTCGGGAGGCCGGCGCGAGAGCGTAAGCAAAACAAGACCGGCAGTCTAAGGGCCCCGTCCCGCATGGTCGGCCGAGATGAGCCCCGAGGTGGCCGTGGTCGGCTGCGGGATGTCGAACTTCGGTGCGTACAGCGGCGATGCGTTCCCTCGCGTCGAGTCCGTCGTCGACGATGCGTTGCGAGATGCAGGGTTGGCGGCCGAGGACGTCGACGAGGCCTGGTGGGCCTCGCTGGCGTTCGGCGGCGGCCAGTTGGGCAACCCGGCCGCTCTGGTCAACGGGATCGAGGGCCTGCAGGGCGTAGCCGCCCACCGGGTCGAGAACGCCTGCGCAAGCGGCGGCTATGCGGTCCGCTCGGCGCTGCAAGCGATCGAGGCGGGTCGATGCGAGGTGGCGCTCGTCGTCGGGTTCGAGCGCATGAACGACCAGCCCAGCCACCGCAGCGGGTACTGGCTGGGCGTCTCCGGCGAGACGCCCTGGGAGCGCATGGCCGGCACCACGTTCCCCGGCGTCTACGGCCTGATGGCCTCCCGCCACGCCCACGAACACGGCACCACGCGCGAGCAGCTGGCCCAGGTCGCGGTGAAGAACCACCGCTTCGCCGCCGACAACCCCAACGCCCAGTTCAGCAAGGAGGTCGGCCTCGAGCGGGTGATGGATTCGCCGACCGTGGCCGACCCCCTGCGCCTGTTCGACTGCTGCGGCACCACGGATGGAGCCGCCGCGCTCGTGCTCACCTCGGCCGCGAGGGCCGACCAGATCGATGCCGAAGCCACCACGATCACCGGAGCGGGCGCCGCCAGCGACCACCTGGCGCTGCACGAACGGCCGAGCCTGACCGAGCTCTCCGCCACGCGGACCGCCGGCGAGGAGGCCCTGAGGGAGGCGGGGCGCTCGATCGAGGAGGTCGACCTGGCCGAGGTGCACGATTGCTTCACGATCGCCGAGATCCTGGCGATCGAGGATCTGGGCCTGGCCGGCAAGGGCGAGGGCGGACCCGCGACGGCGGAGGGCCGCACCGATCGCGGCGGGGCCTGCGTGGTCAACCCCAGCGGCGGCCTCAAGGGCAAAGGCCACCCGCTGGGCGCGACCGGCGTCGCCCAGGTGGCCGAGATCCACGACCAGTTGCTCTCTCGCGCCGGCGACCGCCAGATCGCGGACGCCGAGACCGGGCTGACGCACAACGTCGGCGGCTCGGGGGCGACGTGCGCGGTGCACGTGCTCGAGCGAGGGGGGACCTGAGGTGGCGATCACCGCTGGCGGTGTCCACCTGCCCGTGCACCGGATCGAGGGCAAGCGCGCCCGGCAAGCCGGTCTCGCCCGCGGGTTCGAGGCGCTGCGCGTCCCGGGATGGGACGAGGACGGGCTCACGATGGCGGTCGAGGCCGGCCTCCATCTCCCCGACGAGGCCCTCGAAGGCCTGGACCGGATCCGCGTCTTCCTCGAGGACCCCAGCGAGCAGGTCGGCTTGGCGGCGCCGGGGTCGCCGTTCGCGTGAGCCCCGACGAGGGCGCCTGCCTCACGGGCGCGGCCAGCGTCGAGGCGGCCCCGCTCGGCGGCGGGGACGAGGCGGCCCTCCAGCGGGCCTTCGCCGAGCTCGACCCCGACGAGACCGTGCCCCGGCTGGCCCCGCCGGCAACCGCTTCGACGGCCAGCGAGGGCGCCGTTGGGTGGTCCGTGGGCCGCGCCGGGCCGGCGGGCGCGGGCCTGGAGATCCTCGAGCGGTCGACCGAGGCCGAGGGCCCGGTCCTGGTCGGGGACGTCGGCGACGGGCAGGCCCACGTCGTCCGCCTCGAGGGCCCCGCGATCGCCGTCGACGGCCTGGCCACCCCGGCCGAGGAGCTGACCGTGGACATCTACCGGCGCCGCGAGCAGGCCGAGGCCGAGCCGTGGAGCGAGGCCTCGCAGGGAGCCTACGTGTCCCGCGAGGTCTACGATGCCGACCCCGAGCGCCGCTACGGGGCCCGAGCCCGCGGCGGGGGCGAGGTCGCCGCGACGACGACGATCGAGGCCGGGCCGCCGGGCGAGTTCGCCCGCCAGCACGACGCCGATGGCCCCTACGACGTCGTCATCGTGAGCCTCGACGAGGGCGGCCGCGAGATCGGGCAGGCGGCCCTCGAGGGCGAGCTGTCGATCGGCGACCGCGTGCGGCCGGTGCTGCGCCGCCTGTTCTCGATGGAGGGCCAGACCCGCTACGGGTTGAAGTGGCGGCCGGTGGGGTAGCCCAGCGCGGTGGACGCTCGGAGCCGGGATCGCGCCCCACAGGCGCGTCTGCTTCCTCGGCCGCTGCTGGCCCGAGGTCGCCGCGAGCGGCAGCTCCGACCGGCCCTTCAACGTAAGCCCTTTGAGGCCGTCGGGCGTCTGAACGTGTATGGCCGACCGTACGTACAAGATCATCGAGCTCGTCGGGATCTCGGAGGAGTCCTTCTCCGACGCCGTGGACAACGCGATCGCTCGCGCCGACCAGACCCTCAACGACCTCTCGTGGTTCGAGGTCGAGGAGGAGCGCGGCTCGGTCTCCGACGGCAACGTCAGGGAGTACCAGGTCAAGGTCAAGGTCGCCTTCGAGCTCGACTGACGGCCTGCTTCGAGCTCGGCCGACGGGCTGTTGTCTCCCTCGGTGGCTACACACGTTTGAAGGCCCAGCGTGCTACTGACGGTAGCATGCTCTGGGGTAGCCGTTCGACGTGGCTTCCCATCGCTGCCGCGATGGTTCTCGTGGCCGCCTCGATCCCTGCCGTCGCCGACCGGACGACGGTGAACGTCCAAGACGAGGACGCGCTGTTCGTCGGCGACCCCAGCGGCGTCGTCGACGCTCGCGTGGACCAGACCCTACTGGGGCAGGACGTCGACGCGGGGACGTTCAAGGCGTACGAGGTCCCCGTGGAGCCGGCGTCCAACCGGTTGGAGATCGATCTGCGCTACAACACGGGACCGGTCGCATCGACCGGGCCGTGCCCGAAGGCCAACGACCTCGATCTGCGGATCGACGGGCCCGGCTTCGAGCGGGTCTACGACGGATGCGACGACGGGCACGTGACCTTGCTCGCTCCCGACGTCCCGACCGGCAACTACACGGTCACGGTCGAGGCCGAGCAGGGCTCCACGATCTGCCTGCCCTTCGCGCTGGCGCCCGGATGCGATCACCCCCAGATCGAGTACCGGCTCGATCTCGTCGTCTGGCAGGTCGAGACGTGAGCCTCACGGCGAGGCCGCGATCGCGTCCTGCACGTCCTCGTGGAAGCGCTCGAGCCGCGAGCTGGCGTCCTCGTTGAGGACGCCGGCGGCGCTCGTGGCGGCGACGAGGTTGAACGCCAGCGGGCTCGGCCCCGGGAGGTCGCGTTCGAAGCGGACCGAGGCCTGCCGGGACACGAACCGGAACAGGTAGTCCTCGGCGTTCGGGTAGTCCAGCGCGTCGGTCAGGATCTCGCGGTAGGTCTCCGCGAGCACGGGCGAGTTCGGGCGCTCGCGTTGCAGGTGGCGCAGCAGGCGGCGGGCCTTCGCGTTCTGGCGGCCGACGCTGATGTCGGTGCCGAGGTAGTTGCGCAAGATCATCAGCGCGCGCCCGGCGACGTAGCGGAAGCGCCGGCGCAGCAGCTCGGCGTCGTCGATCGCCTCGTAGAGCACGTCGTCGAGGTCGATGAGGAAAAGCGACCGCAGCTCTTGCCGGGTGACCTTGCGGTGCTCGGGCAGCGTGAGCACGAACCCGTAGTCGTTGTTCATCCACGACACCGAGCAGTCCTTCGTGGCCTCGACGCGGTGGGCGAAGGCCCGGGCCAGTCCCTCGCAGCCTCGCCGCCCGATCGGCGTGTGGAACACCATGCGGGTGCGGCCCTCCTGGGTGGAGTGCTCCTCGACGAGGGCCTCGTCGGGCCCGGGGACGCCGGCGTACAGCGCCTGGTCGCGCAGGAACGTGGCGAGGCTCTCGGCGGCCTCGGGGGCCAGCTCGTGCTCGGTCTCGAGCACGCGGCGGGCCGCCTGGACGCCGTCCTGACGGATCGTGGTCGCCAGGTCCTTGCGGAACCGGGCCACGCGTTGGGCCATCTCGAAGGACAAGGGCAGCGTCTCGGACACCCACCGAGGCACGGTCGGACGCTGGGTTCGGGCGGGCGAGACGCGGGCCTTGACGGGGCTGGCACCGCGGTACTCCCAGGCGTTGCCGCCGAGCACGAACACGTCGCCCTTGGACAGGGTCTCGACGAACTCCTCGTCGACCGTGCCGACGGTCTCGTCGTCGAAGCGCACGGACAGCTGGGTGCTGTCGGGGATCGTGCCGATGTTCGTGTAGTAGATCGGGCGGGTCTTCTTGCCGCGCCGTCCGAAGGTCTGGTCCTCCTCGTCCCACCAGATCTTGCCGTAGACGCGTTGGTCCTCGAGCTCGTCGGGGCCCTCCAGGTACGCCAGGCAGGCCTCGTAGTCCTCGCGCGAGAGATCGCGGTAGGGGTAGGCCTGGCGGATGCGTTGCAGGGCTTCGTCGGTGTCCCACACGCGGGTGAGGGCCATGCCGACGACGTGCTGGCAGAGGACGTCCAGGGGCTTATCGGGGATCGAGAGGGGGTCGAGCTTGCCCTCGCGGGCGTTCTCGGCGATCACGGTGCACTCGACGAGGTCGTCGTGGTCGAGCGCGACGAGCAGGCCCTGGCTCTTGGCGCCCAGCTTGTGCCCGGAGCGGCCGATGCGTTGCAGAGCCCGGGAGACGCCACGCGGCGAGGACAACAGCACGACGAGGTCGATCGAGCCGATGTCGATGCCGAGCTCGAGGCTCGTGCTCGTGACGACGGCGTCCATCTCGCCCTCGCGGAGCGCGTCCTCGACCTCGTGGCGGCGCTGCTTGGAGAGGGAGCCGTGGTGGGCGCCGATCGTGCCCTCAAAGCGGCCGGGGTCGCGTTCGATCAAGCGGTGCACGACGCGCTCGGTCCCGGCGCGGGTGTTCGTGAAGACAAGGGTGGTGTCGTGTTGGCGGATCTGCTCGTCGAGGGTCTCGTACAGCTCGTCGGTGACCTCGGCCCGGCCGGTGGCCAGGATGTCGTCGGTCGGGCAGAAGACGTCGACCTCGACGTCCTTGGCGTAGGTCACGTCGACGACCTGGCAGGGCCGCGAGCGCCCCTCCGCGTCGCGGCCGACGAGGAAGCCGGCGATCTCGTCCAGCGGGTGGATCGTGGCCGAGAGACCGATGCGCACGGGCCCGCGCTCGGCCGGCGGTCGCTGGGGTGGGGGCTCGGGTCGCTGGCCGGCCTGCTCGTCGGCCTCGCGTTCGATCATCGCCTCGAGCCGTTCGAGGGAGAGCATGAGGTGCGTGCCGCGTTTGCCCTCGGCCAGGGAGTGGACCTCGTCGACGATGACCCAGCCGGTCTCGGTCAGGTGGTCGCTGAACGTCGGCGAGTTGAGCAGGATGCCGAGGCTCTCGGGCGTCGTGATCAGGATGTGTGGCGGCGTGCGGGTCATCTTCTGCCGCTCGCTTTTGGGCGTGTCCCCGGTGCGGACGCCCACGCGGATGCCGGGGTCGGGGTGGCCGGCCTCGGCCAGCTTGTCGGCCACGCCATCGAGCGGGGCCTCGAGGTTGCGCTCGATGTCGTTGTTCAGCGCCTTCAGCGGGGAGACGTACAGGATGTAGACGCGGTCCTCCAGCCCGCCGTCCTTGGCTTCGTGCACGAGCTCGTTGATCCCGGCCAGGAACGCGGACAGCGTCTTGCCGGTGCCGGTGGGGCTGGAGACGAGCACGTTGTGCCGGTCGTGAAGGTGTTGGAGCGCGTACCGCTGGGGTGGGGTGAAGCTGTCGAACCGGTCGGTGAACCAGTCGGCGACCTCGGGTTCGAGGATCTCTCGGATCTCCTCTTCGCTGGCCGCCGTCGCTTCACGGATACGGCCCTCGCCGGTGTCCCCGGTCACGAACACGGAGCTACGCGGCATGCTGCATAAGGGGTTTGCGGGGTACCCTCGGGGAGGTCCCGAGGGTCAGGTTTTCCCGGCGGCGACCGGTTGGGCTGGGATGTGAGCGGTGGGACAGCCGACGATGCGACGGTCGCGAACCTGAGGACGCTGCAGGCCAGCGAGGCCGAGCAGTTGGCGGAGGACGAGACGGCGATCGTGGTGGACGTGTTGCGCGCCTCGACGACGATCACGGTCGCGGTCGCCGGCGGCGCCCGCGAGGTCGTGCCGGTCGAGACCCCCGACCAAGCGCGCGAGGTGGCTCAGCGGTTCGAGGACCCGGTCCTCGTCGGCGAGCGTGCCCGGGGGTCGCTGGACGGGTTCGTCGACAACTCGCCGGCTCAGGTCGCCCGCGAGGACGTGGACGGGCGCCCGGTCGTCCTCACGACGACGAACGGGACCCGCGCCCTGCTCGCCTCGCAAGGTGCCGGCCGCGTGCTGGTCGGCTGCATGGCCAACGCCGAGGCGCTCCGCCGAGCCGTGGCTGGGGAGGACGTGGCGTTGGTCGCGGCAGGCTGGCAGGGGGCCCGCGCGGAGGACGACGACGTCTGCTGCACGTTCCTGGCGGAGCTTTGCACCGGCGGCAACCCGGATCCGGCGTCGACGGCCGAGGAGCTGGAGCGATCGACCTCGGCCCGCAAGCTGCGCGAGGCCGGAAAGGGGGACGACGTGGATGTGTGTCTGGCCTACGATCGGTACGCCGTCGTGCCCGAGCTGGACGAGGGATCGCTGATCCGCGCTGACGAGCGGTAGGCCAAGGGAAAAGGGATCGCCGGGCGACGAGGAAGCGATCGAGACCGCGGTGGCCAACCTCTCCGACGACGAGCCGGCGTTGGATCGGGGCTCTCGAAGCCAGAAGGCCTTTGCTGGGGCCTCGTGTTCGGCCTGTGTGTCCGATCCCCGGGACGATGCCCTGTTGACGAGCGTGCCCGAACAGGAGCGGTCCTTCGCCCGCGACCACCTGGACGGTGCACGGATCGAGCGCCGCGAGCTGTCGCCCGAGCTCGCCCGCGAGCACGCCGAGGTGTCCATCCTCAGCCCGATGATCCACGACCCGGTCACCGTCGAGACGTTGGAGATCTTCGAGGACCTGGACGCGATCGTGACGCGCTCGGACGGCTACGACCACCTGCCCAGCGAGTGGATGCGATCCAACGACGTGCAGGGCTTCCACCTGGACGACTACGCCACCGAGAGCGTGGCCCACCACGCGATGACGTTCATCCTCGCCTCGCTCCGGCGCGTGCCGGAGGGGATGGCGATGACCCTCGACGAGGACGCCGGGTGGGACCGGTCGACGTTGATGAACCGTCACCTCCAGGACGCCACGATCGGCGTGCTCGGGACCGGCAAGATCGGCTCTCGCGTGGTCGAGATCCTGTCCACGTTCGGGGCACGGGTCCGGGGCCACGACATCGATCCCGACTCCTCGCTCGAGCAGCGCCCGGGGTTCGCGTACGCCGACGGCCTCGAGGACCTGCTGCGGGACAGCGACGTCCTCACGGTGCACGTCCCGCTGGACGAGACGACGGAGGAGTTGATCGGCGAGCGGGAGCTGAACAAGCTGCCCGAGGGAGCCGTGCTCGTGAACACGGCTCGGGGCGGCATCGTCGACCAGCAAGCGGTGGCGGATGCGCTCGGGGAGGAGCAGCTCGCCGGCTACGCCGCCGACGTGCTGCCCGGCGAACCCGACCCGCCCGATCTCGAGCTGTTCTCAGGGCACGACCGCGTCATGCTGACCCCGCACCTGGCCGCCTACGACGAGCGGACGACGAACGCCCGCTACGAGTACACGGCTCGCGTGGTCGACGCGCTGCTCGGCGACGACGAGAAGACGCTGCGGCGGTTCCGCGTCATCTGACGCGGACCCGACGCGAGCAGACAAGGGAGAAGAGGAAGGCCCCGCCGGCGGATCCGGCGGGGCACGGTGTCGACGTGGGCGGCGATCAGCGCCGCTTGGTCATGAGGGCGGCGGTCGCCAGCAGGCCGAGGGCGGCGACGGCGCCGACGGACGGGACGGCGGAGACCTCGTCGTCGGCCGCGTCGACGAGCCCGTCGTCGGTCGACGCGGCGCTGGCGCCGAGCACGAGCTCGTGCTCGACGGTGTCACCGCGCTCGTAGCTCAGCGCGAGCACCTGCTCGCCCTCCTCGGCGTCCTCGGCGGCCTCGTCGGTCTCGACCGCGGAGGCGTTCACGTCGGAGGCCTCGTCGTCGACGGTCGCCTGGTCGGCGATTTGGGCGGCCACGCCGATGCCGTAGCCGTCCACGGCGGCACGGTTGGCGATCTCGGTGGTGTTGTCACCGTCGGCGACCTGGAGCTCGCCGGTGCCGAGGGCGCCGGCGACGAGCGCCAGCTGGGTGTCCTCGGCCGTGTACGGGAAGTTGTCGACCGTCCAGTCGACGTGGGCGTGGGAGGCGGGGACCTGGGTCCCGTCGATCTCGGCCGACTCGTCGAACACGGTCACGTTGAACGTGACCGTGCGGTTCTCGCCCTGACCGAGCTCGCCGAGCACGCCTGCGACGGGGTCCTGCTCGGGGAACTCGGCGACGGCCTGCACCGTCGTGCCGTCGACGCCGTCGTCGGAGGTGACGTTCACCGTCTCCATGGAGCGCCACTCGACGGTGTCGTTGGCTTCCATCGTGACGTTGCGGGACGCGTTGGACAGCCGCCAGGCGGAGCGGACCTCGTCCTCGTCGTCCAGCGCGTCGTCGTCGTTGGTGTCCTCGAACTCGACGAGCTGGTGCAGGAGGACGTCGAGGCGCTCCTCGCTCGCGTCCGCCTCGGCGAACGCGAAGGAGCCGCTCAGTTGGCCTTCCCTCGTGTCGAAGACGACCCCGGTCTCCGCGGCTCGGTCGTCGACCTTGTGCGGCATCTGGATCTCGGCCCGGTCGTCCGAGACCGTGAGATCGTAGGAACGGTCGTCGGCTTCGCTTTGGGCGATGGCGCTCGCGGGAGCGAGCATCAGGGCACAGGTCATCAGCACGGCGATCGCGGGTCGCATCGTCTGTCTCACCACCGCCACCGTTCGCCGCGAGGGACTTGAAGGATTTCTCAGAGCTCTCGAAGCTTTCAACAAGCGTCGAAATGTGCGATGCTGTCGCATCGGCGGGGCCGCGAGCGCGGTTGGCGGTGATCACACAGAGCCACAGAGGCACGGGGGCACAGAGGGGAGAGAAGCGATGTCAGGAGACCCAAGGACGGTCAGAGACGAGGAGGACGAGGACGGACTCTGCACGCTGCCTGCACGGGTTCCAAGGAGAGCAACAGGCGCTTGCGTGACCTCCGGCGTGGTCTGCGGAGACGCCGCGTTGCCCACCGGCCCCGCCGGCGGTGCCGACCGGACCTGCAGCCACACCACGAACGCGTCGCTGCCCGTCAAGCAAAGATAGCCCAACGCGAAGATCCAACCGCGCCCAAGATCAGCGCCGAGGGGGCCTGCGTTTCGGACGGATGGAAGATCCGTCCTCTCCGGAGGCGCCAGACGGTCGGCACCGGCGCCTTCGGACGCTCCCGACCCCCGTTTTCTTCCGGAGACCGGCGACACCGTTCGGTCTCCGGAGAGGCCGAAGCTCCGCTTCGGCCGGATTGCGAGGGTTCCTGCCGCCAGGCGAACCCTCGCATCTTCTTGCCGAAGATTTTCTTTTTCCGGGGGTCGGGAGGGGTCGAGGCCCCTCTGAGAAAGAAAATGTTCTACTCGTTGAACTCGGTGTAGCCGCAGTTGCCGCAAGCCAGGCGGTCGTCGTGTTCGGCGAGGAACACGCCGTCGCCGCACTTCGGGCAAGGCTTGCGCTTGCGGACGAGCTCGTCGCCATCGACCTCGTAGAGATCGCGCTTCGTCGTCATCACGATCCCTCCTCGGCGACGGCGAGGTCGTTCCGCTCGAGCAGGTGCTCGGGCTCGGCCTGGCGCGCGGCCGCCTGGGAGTCGTAGATCTTGGCGTAGCCCTTCGTCGAGGCGCGCCCGAAATCGGTGTCGAGGTGGTCGATCACGGTGCTGGCCTTCTCGCCGCCGATCTGGTCGGCAGCGAGGGCACGGACGCTGTCCCGCTCGGGCGTCTCTTCGCCGGGGTGGTGGATCTCGAACTCCAGTTCCACCCGACGCATGAGCGGGTTCTCTCGTTTCGCGACGGTTTCCATATCCATAATCAGACGACCTCCATCCGAGCGAGGATATCCAGGGCTCGCTCTCGGGTGGTCTGATCGACGGTAACGATGACGGCGCCATCGTCGGGTTGACCGTAGACGACGTTGGCGCCTTTCGGAGCGTGAACGATGGCGGGGAGAGCAGCCAGATCCTCCTCGCCGTCGATGCGGATGAGCGTACAGCTCGAGCCGGCGTAGGCGGTGGCGACCGCCTGCCAGAGCTCGTCGGTGATCTCCCCGGCGTCGTTCTCGACGGGGATCTCGTTGACCTCGTCGGGGAAGTCCGGGACCCCGGGATCCTCGGTGCGCTTGGTATGGCCGTCGACGACCATCAGTTGCGGCAGGATGCCCTCGTCGAGGGCCTCCGACGTCACGACGTCGCCGACGGTAGCGATCGGACCATCGCCCAAGTGTCCGCTCAGAGCATCGGATACGACGGGACCGAACGGGTCCTTGAGCTCCTCGCGGAGGGACTCAGGCAAGACGTACATCAGCGCACCTTGAGCGCGTACTTGCCCGCGCGGTCGATCTGCATCTTGCGGGCGATGATCGACGTCTCCGGGTCCATCACGATGACGTAGCCGAGGTAGTCGGTGGAGACGTCGTTGCTGTGGCAGACCTGGCACTCGTCCTCGGTCGTGATCGAGTGGCACTCGCGGCAGGCCTTCTCCTTCTTGCGGCTCACGCTTGGGCCTCCCCGGCTGCGGCCTCGGCTTCCTCCTCGTCCTCGGCCTCGGTCTCTTCGTCGGCCTCCTCCTCGGCGTCCGCCTCGTCGGACTCGTCGTCCTCGGGCTCGGCGTAGTCCAGCTCGTCCTCGATCTCGGTCTTGCCGACCGGGCGATCGATGGGGGCCCCGATCTCCTCCTCGAGCCACTCGAACTTACCCAGGCCGTCTTGGCGCATCGTGAGCCCGATCCGGCTCTCGCGCGGGCTGGACTCGTTGAGGCTGACGGTCACCAGGCGGGCGCGGACCTTGTCGCCGACGCCGAGCGTGCGGTCGGACTCCTTGCCGACCAGCCGCTGGTTGCCCATGTCGACGTTGAGGTAGTCGTTCAGAATCTGGGACATGTGCAGCAGGCCGTCGAGCGGGCCGAAGCGCAGGAAGGCGCCGAACTCGGCGACCTCGCAGACCTTGCCTTCGACGAGTTCGCTGACCTCCGGTTTGAACGTGAGCGCCTTGAAGCGGACGCGCTGGTAGACGCCTCCGTCGCCGTGGATCACTCGTCCGGGGCCCAGACGCTCGACGTCGGTCGCCATGACGAGGAAGCCGCGTTCCTTCGAGAGGCGTCCCTCGAAGGTCCGCCACACGAGCTCTTGGACGACGTCGTCCGGGTCCTCGGAGAGCTCGTCGGGCGGGATGCGGACCGTGTCCTCGATCTCAGCAAGCCAATACATGCGCGATCACACACCCACGAGCAGACTGACCTCGACGAACAGCGGGGCGAACACGAGCGACACCACGGCCATCAGCTTGATAAGGATGTTGAGGGACGGACCCGAGGTGTCCTTGCACGGGTCGCCGACGGTGTCGCCGACGACGGCGGCGCCGTGAGCATCGGATCCCTTGCCGCCGTGGTTGCCCGCTTCGATGTGCTTTTTAGCGTTGTCCCACGCGCCGCCGGCGTTCGAGAGGAAGATCGCCAGCAGGAACCCGGAGGCGACGGCGCCGGTGAGCAGACCCCCGAGGGCGGCGGGCGAGAGCAGCAGACCGACGAGCAGCGGGGCCGAGATGGCGATCACGCTCGGGCCAGCCATCTCGCGGAGCGCGCTCTCGGTGCTAATCTCGATGCAGCTCTGGTAGTCGGGGCGGACGTCGCTGTCCTCCTCGAGCAGCTCCGGCGTGGCGTCGAACTGGCGACGGACCTCGTCGATCATGTCGCCGGCGGCGGTGCCGACGGCCTTCATCGTGCGGGAGCTGACGAGGAAGGGAAGCATCGAGCCGATGAAGACGCCCACGAGGACCAGCGGATCCATCAGTGACATCGTGAGCCCGGTGCCGGCGGCGCCCTCGATGCGGCCGACGTAGGCCGAGAGGAGAGCCAGCGCGGTGAAGGCGGCCGAGCCGATGGCGAAGCCCTTGCCGATGGCGGCGGTCGTGTTCCCGACGCTGTCGAGCTTGTCGGTGCGTTCGCGGATGTCGTCGCCGAGACCGGTCATCTCGACGATGCCGCCCGCGTTGTCGGCGACCGGGCCGTAGGCGTCGACGGCCAGCGAGAAGCCCAGCGTCGACAGGAGGCCGATCGAGCCCATGCCGATGCCGAGCAGGCCACCCTGGGGACCGACGGTGTAGATGTCACCGAGGTAGTAGGCGCCCAGGATGCCGGCCACGATCGTCATGATCGCGGCGAAGGTGGATTCGAGGCCGGCGGCCATGCCGGCGATGATGTTCGTCGCGGCGCCGGTCGTGCTCTGCTCGCTGATCTCCTGCGTGGGCGCGTAGTCCCAGCTGGTGTAGTACTCGGTGAGCAGGCCCAGCAGCAGGCCGACGGCGATACCGACGACGAGAGCGTAGAAGATCCCGTAGTTGGCGGGGCCGACGAGGTAGTGGACGACCCCGAAGCCGAACAGGACGGTGAGCAGGCTGGCGACGACGAGGCCACGGTTGAAGGCGTGATGGCACTCGCCGGCGTCGGCGTCGTCACCGATCTGGACGAAGAAGGTGCCGATGATGGCGGCAACGATGCCGACCGCACGGACGACCAGCGGTACCATGACCCAGGCGGTCAGGACGGCGGCCACGCCGGCGCCGGCGATCAGCCCGCCGGAGAGGTCGGCTTCGATGACGCCGGCGTCGAGGGCGGCGAGGGCGGTGGCGCCGCCGAGCACCATCGAGGCGACGATGCTGTTGACGTAGGACTCGTAGAGGTCGGCACCCATGCCGGCCACGTCGCCGACGTTGTCGCCGACGTTGTCGGCGATGGAGGCCGGGTTGCGGGGATCGTCCTCGGGCAGGCCGGATTCGACCTTGCCGACGAGGTCGGCGCCGATGTCGGCAGCCTTGGTGTAGATGCCCCCGCCCACGCGGGCGAACAGGGCGATCGAGGAGGCGCCGAAGGCGAACCCCGCGAGGATGTCGAGGCGCTGTTGCAGGACCTCGAACAGCGCCGCCCCGCTCGTCAGGCCCGCCGTCGGGTGCGTGAAGGCGAGCCAGAACCAGGTGATGGCCAGGCCGACCAAGCCCAGGCCGACGACGCTCATGCCCATCACGGCGCCGCTGGAGAACGCCGTCCGAAGCCCCTCGGCCATCGAGGTGCGGGCGGCTTGAGCAGTGCGCACGTTCGCGCGCGTCGCGGTGCCCATCCCGATGTAGCCGGCGGCCGCGGAGGCCGCGGCCCCTGTGACGAAGCTCAGAGCAATCCACGGGGAGATCGATCCCGTCGTGAAGCCAGCCACGACGAACGCGATGGCGACGACGGCGACGAAGACGACCACCGCCTTGTACTGCTTGTTGAGGTACGTCATCGCCCCCTGGTACGTGTGCTCGGAGAGCTCCTCCATCTCTTGGCTCCCGGCGTCCATCTCGTTGATCTTCCGGATGAGGTAGACAGCGAACACCAGAGCCAGAAGACCCGCGATCAGAGCCGAGAGCGGTCCCAGCGTCTCGATTTGCACCATGTGAGGTCACCAAAGCTGTACGGCTGCCGACAGAATCGCTACGCGATAACAGAGGTCGTATATAAGCGGGGAGGGTTCGCGGCACGACCTGACGTGCCGGCCGGCGGATCCCGGCCAGCCGCAAGCTTCTTTCCCACCTCGGGGGTTCGCCTCGCGTGTCCGTCGCCCGCCTGCTCGCGGTGGTCGTGCTCCTGGGACCGGCGCTGTCGGCCCCGGTGGGCGCCACGCCGATGAACCTGACCCAGCCAGCCCGCGTCACCGCGCTGGCGGTGTCGTTGAACGAGACGGGCGAACTCGTCGGCGCCAACGCCTCGATCGAGGTCCGCGCCTCATCCGACGGATCGGGTCACGTGTTCATGGACACCCGACCCCTGTCGGGGACCGACCTCCAGGGCTCGGCCCGCATCGCCTCGCGCGTGGCCGCCGGGCTCGCCGGGCAGGGCTTGGCCAGCCACGATCTGTTCTACACGGTGCGTAGCGATTCGCCGATCATCTCGGGCCCCTCGGCGGGCGCCGTGATGACGTTGGCGGCGACGGTCGCGATGCAGAACGCCCACCTGGCGGAGGGCGAGGATCCCTGGCAGATCCGCGAGGACGTGATGGCCACGGGCACGATCAACCCCGACGGTTCGATCGGGCCGGTGGGCGGCATCCTCGAGAAGGCCAAGGCTGCCGAGGACGCGGGCGCCAGCATCTTCCTCGTCCCCGACGGGGAAGCCAACTACACGCCCCGGCTGCCCCCCGAGCAGGAGGAGTACGGCGAGGCCCCCGTCCACGTGCCCTCGTTCTGCGAGGAGGAGCTGAACATCACGTGCCGATCGGTGGCCGCGATCGAGGAGCTGGTCGAGGTCGCCACCGACCGCGAGCTGCCCCAGCCCGAGCTCGGCGAACCGCCGACGACGGCGCAGTACGCCGACATCCTGGGCCCGCGAACGCGTGACATCGTCGACCGCAGCGAGCGCGTGTACGAGACCTGGGACAAGGTGAACACCACCGAGATGCCGGACCGCGCCGAGGAGCGCGCCCGGTCGGCGATCGAGGCGGCCGTCGCCTCGCACGAGGAGGCCGAGGCGCTGTGGTCCGACGAGCGGTTCTACAGCGCAGCGAGCAAGGCCTTCCAGTCGGCGATCCGGGAACGCCACGCTCGCCTGCTGGCGACCTACTACGAGCGCGGCGCCAGCGACGACTTCCTCGAGGCCACGGTCGAGCACGCCGCCGAGAGCGTCCGCGAGGCGCGCGAGACCGCGAGCGAGGCCGAGGTCGAGGGTCTGCACACCCTCTACACGGTCGGCGCCGGCCAAGAGCGCGTCTCCGACGCCGAACGCCGCCTCCAGCAGGCTCGCGAAGCGCTGCAAGGGACCGGCTCCGTGGATCAGGTTCTGTTGCAGTCGGCCTGGGCCTTCGAGCGGTCCAACACCGTCCACTGGTGGCTGGATCTGTCCCAGCCGTTCAGCGACGAGCCGCCGCTGCCCGAGGATCCCGAGCGCCTGGCCAACGAGTTCGCGAACCTGGCGCGCGAACTGATCGCCTACAGCAGCTCGGTCCGCGGCGACACTGGCGACCCGCAGCCGGCGAAGGACGCCCTGCAGGAGGCCAACAAGGACCGCGAGCGTGGGTTCCATGCCGCCGCGATCATCGAGGCAGCCGAGGCCCAGGTGCTGGCCTCGCTGACGCTCGAGCAACGCAACGGCGAGCCCTCCCCCGCGAAGGTGAACGCCAGCCGCCAGCAAGCCGCCCTCAGCATCCAGGAGGCTCGCGGCCTGGACGTCGAGCCGATCCTGCCGGTGGCGATGTTCGAGTTCGCCAGCACCAGCGAGAACCCGTCGACGGCGGTCCGCTTCTACCGGACGGCCAACACGCTGGCCGGCCTGTCCTCGGTCCTCACGGTCGAGGAAGACCCCCAGCCCTCGCGGTTCGTCGATCCCCAAGCCGACGACCGTGAGGACCACACCGACGGGCCGATCGAGGGTCTGCAGCTCGGCGTGGCGAGCTGGGCGGTCGTCGGCGTGTTCGCCGCGTTGTCCGCCCTCACGCTCGTCAGCGCGATCGTGCGAGACGACGAGGATAGCTGAGGAAGCGGGCGGGAAGGGGACCTCCGCCCGCATCAGAGATCCGGGGTCTCCTGAGACGCGACCATCTCCACCGCGCCTCAGCACGAACCCAAGGGTTCTCATCCCTTCCTCTTCGCGGTACGGGCGGGAAGGGATTTCCGGACGGATCAGAGATCCGTCCTCTCCCGAGAGACGCACGGTTGAATCGTCTCTCGGGACGAACCCAAGGGTTCTCATCCCTTCCTCTTCGCGGTACGGGCGGGAAGGGATTTCCGTACGAGGCTCGCTCTGCTCGCCTCGTACTCTGCTGAGATCCGAGCGATCTCCACCGGATCTCAGCACGAACCCCAGGGGGTTCTCATCCCTTCCTCTTCGCGGTACGGGCGGGAAGGGATTCGAACCCCTGATCTACGGCTCCGAAGGCCGTCGCCTTATCCAAGCTAGGCTACCCGCCCAGGGTGAAGGTGCGTATCGTGTGGTCCTTGATACGGCCTTCGGTCGGCTCCGAAGGCCGTCGCCCAGGGTGAAGGTGCGTATCGTGTGGTCCTTGATACGGCCTTCGGTCGGCTCCGAAGGCCGTCGCCTGACCGAGCGCGCCGGAGGCGGTCTCGGTCGAGTACGCCCGAAGGGCGTACGAATATCCAAGCTAGGCTACCCGCCCAGAGTGCGTGGCGTGTGAACGAGACGGGCGCCATGGAACCTTCGGTTCGGCACCGAAAGCCGTCGCCTGCGAGGGACCGTCCCGGTCCCCAGCGAGTACGCCCGAAGGGCGCAGGAACATCCAAGCCCGGCTACCCGCCCGGTAGCAGCGGCGGTAGCCGTTCCCCATTCAAAACGGTGTCGGAGCCGCGAGATCCGGAGAAGGAGAGGAGACCGGCCCCCGGCGATCTCCGGGGACCGGATCGACGGGGACGCCGGGGTCAGGCGATGGACTCGTAGTCGTACTCCTCGGAGAGG
The DNA here is from genome assembly GCA_003009755.1 of Thermoplasmatales archaeon SW_10_69_26. Taxonomy (GTDB): domain Archaea; phylum Thermoplasmatota; class SW-10-69-26; order SW-10-69-26; family SW-10-69-26; genus SW-10-69-26. Next base: position 66,594 of record PXUB01000032.1, on the reverse strand, counting down.
TCCTCGAGCCGGCCGAGCATGCGTTTCTCCTCCTCGAGGTTCTGGCCGAGGAGGTCGCTGGCCTCGTCCATGCCCATCTGCTGGGCGAGCTTGGTGAGGTTGCCGTAGGCTGCGATCTCGTAGTGCTCGGTCTTCTCGGCCGACACCGTGTTCGCGACGTTCAGGACCTTGGGGTTGGGGTCCATCTGTTTGATCTCCTCGTGCTCCGCGATCAGGCCCTCGATGGCTTCGCACTCCTCCTGGTTGGGGGATCGGCCGAGCTCGTCGAAGACCTGCTCGAGACGGTCGATCTGGCCCTCCGTCTCGTTGCGGTGTTCGCGGAACACCTCCGCGATCGACTCGTCCTCGGTCTCCTCGGCCATCTCGTCGAGGGCGTCGAGGATCTCGTGCTCGGCCGAGTACATGTCTTCGAGCTCGTGCGTGAACATCGCTTCCATGTTGTCCATCGGCATTGTGGACCCAGTCGGGGGAAGGGGCGGCCTCCAGGTATCTGCTCGGACGTACGAACATCTCGGCCGGACGTTCACCGCGGTGGACAATAGGGATCCAAGGTGCCTTCTCGGGCTGTCCGGGCCCCGATGTCGGGCTGCGGGGACTGGCTGCTCATCCCGGGCCGGAGGCGCCGAGACCCGGCAACAGGCTCCCGATGCTCCGCACGGTCGGTCCGATCGAGATCGCGAAGACGGCCTTTCTCCGCTCTCGTCGAACCGGTAAACAGATAACCGAGGATGAATATCTTCAGCCGACGGCATGCCGAACAAACCGCGACCGCGGTGCCCCGAATGCGGGATGGCGATGGATCCCACCTACATCAAACGGCCGCGCGGAGAGACGTACAAGCGCGCGGGCGACACCTTCTACTGCGACGACCACGACATCCTCGCGAAGGGGAGACCCGACGACACCGCGTTCATCGAGTGACAGCTCAGACCTGGTCGGCGTGAACGCCGACCCCTGGAACCCGACGGGAACGGGACGGTTCTTCGGGTTTACAACTATGAACGAGGAGCTGTTAGTGGTGGCCAGATGGAACTGGAAGATATCAAAGGGGTCGGCGCCTCGGCCGCGACGAAGCTCCGGGACACCGGGATCGAGACCGTCGAGGAACTGGTCGAGATCGACATGCGTGGTCGTTCGATCGACGGCCTCTCCCGCGATCACGTCGACAAGCTCCGCAACAACGCCCGACGGCTGCTGGAAGCCCAGGAAACGGGAGATCTGACGCTCGTCGACGGTCTGGGGCCGTCGGCGGCAGAGAAGCTGAACGCCCACGGCGTCGAGTCGATCGAGGATCTCATCGATCTCGATCTTCGCAGCGAGGACGTCGAGGGGCTGTCCACGGAGAACCTGCAGAAGCTGAAACGGAACGCCGAGTACCTCGTGCCGGATCACGGCTAGGATCGCGGATCTCGACGGCGATCCGGTACCGAGCCGTTACCGACGTAGGGATCTGGTCCCCCTCGTGGGTCCGCAGGTCGGAGGCCAGGTTTTTCGTGGGATGGTCGACTCGGACGTTGATGTCTGACGCGGACGTCGTCATTGTCGGTGATGGCCCCACAGGGTTGAGCGCCGCCCTCCTGCTCGAGAAGAACGGGCAGGACACGATCGTCCTCGGCGAGGACGAGACGCCGATGCACCAGGCTCGGTTGCTGAACATCCTCGGCATCGAGGACGAAGACGGGACGCCGTTCATGGAGCGAGCCCGCGAGCAGGCACGCTCCTTCGGAGCCGACCTTCGCGAGGCGCGCGTGACAGGCGCCGGGGAGACGAACGGCTCGTTCGTCGCCGAGACCGAGGACGGCGACACGGTGACCGGCGACCGGCTCGTCCTGGCCACCGGCACCGATCGATCGCTGGCCGAGGATCTGGATCTGGCGATGGACGGCGACGTCATCGAGGCCGACAAGGAGGGCTTCACCAGTCGCGAGGGCGTCCTCGCGGGGGGTTGGGCCATCCGCCCGCACAAGGTCCAGGCGGCCAACAGCATCGGCGACGGCGCCTCGATCGCCTTGTCGATCCTCTCCGCCGAGGCCGGCGAACCGGTCCACGACTTCGACATCGCCGACTAGGCCATCGTCTTCCAGGGACCCCGGGTCGGGCGCGAGGGCCCTGCGATCCGACGATCCGTGTCGCCGGCCTTCGGATCGGCATGTCCTCGACGGTGGTCCCGGTCGGGCGTGCGTTCGGCAGAGACCGCGTGTCACACCCCAGATCCTCGACCGCGAGCGGCCTCCGCCGATCGGACCGAGACAGCTCGCCGGTCCACCGCGGCGGGTTTGAGCCCTCGCGGGCAAGCAGCGCGAAGCAGGGATACACCTGCGGCAGGGCTATTCAGCTGTCTCAGACGGGGTCCATTCGATCTCCAAGGCCCGGCGGCGATCTCCGGCCCCTCATCGCTTGCGTCGTCACGACCCTTGAGAGCAGCAAACGTCCGAGGTGGAGAGCCTTGTCGTCGTTGGTTTCCCTCTCGACCGAGACACGGGTGGAACCGCGCCCTCGCGGTATCCCGATACAGCGACGCCGCCAGCGCGATCCGCTCGAACCGACCTCTCGACGGATCCAGAGAGCGGACGGGCGGACGGAGGTGGGCTGGGCGAGGCCGACCGACGGAAGGCTATGGGAGGCAGTTGGGAGGCGAGAAGCAAGGATCGTTGCCGACCGACCCCGCCCCGGTTCGTCCGTTCCCACCCGCACGGGTGAACAACACACGCCTTGAAGGGTGTTTCGAAGTCGTTTCTGTTCCGTCCAGTGGACGGTTGGCCGCGGCAACTCCCGCCGTGGATCGACACCTGGGTGAGGCTGGGCATGAGCGGTAGGCTGAAGACCCCAGGGCTCTACGGAGAGGCGATGAGCGAGGGCAGCCAGCGGCCCGACGATGCGTCCGAGCCCGGTCGGCGGGCTCCCGCCAGCGACGAGGTTCGCCAGGCCCTGGCCCAGACCCCTCGCAAGCTCCTCGTTCCCGGCGTGTGCGAACCGCTGGCCGAGCTGGACGCCCCGATCGGGTGCCTGCCGCCGGTCGAGGCGGCCCCTCCCTGCCCCTCGCCCTCGGCCGCGGGGCTGATGCTGGAGGCCGCCGACATCTCGCCGGGCGACCGTGTCCTCGTGCAGGGCCGAGCCGTCGGTTGGCTGGGCCTGGCGGCGGACGCGTTGAACGGCAGCGGTCGCGTGCGGATCGAGGAGGAGCACGAGGCGCTGCGGGCTCGCTGGCGCTCGGTGCGACCCTTCCGGATGCGCGAGCAGGTGCGCCTGGACGAGGCCGACGGCATCGAGAACGGTTTCGACCGCGTGGTGGCGTGGGATCCCGGCCCGGGCGCTCCCCGCCGCTTGCCGCGCCGGTTGGACGAGGGCGGCACCGTGCTCGTGGCGCGTCCGGACCCCGACGAGCCCGAGCTGGCTCGGTTGGTCCAGCACGGCGACGCCCAGACGACGATGCCGCTCACCGAGCTGGCGCCCGCAGCCGGCGGTCCGGCCCCCACAGCAGGTGATGTCCTCCGCCAGGAAGCGCTGTTGGCCACCGCGTGGACCGACGAGCGACCTTCGGGGTTGGCGCGCGAGGTCGGCCTCAGCGTGGACGAGACGATCGCCAGCGCGCTCGCCGACCAGGGCTTGGTGCGTCGGGCCCCCGAACGCGCCGCCGGCGCCCGGGTGGCTTTCCACCTCGGCTACGTGCAGCAGACGCTGGGCAACCTCGAGCAGGCGGCCCTCGCCTACACGGCCTCCGTCGAGGTGCTCCCGACCGCCGAGGCCTACACCTTCCGCGGGTGGGTCCGCAGCCAGCAGGAGCGCCTCTCGGAGGCGATCGAGGACTGCCGGCAGGCGATCGACGAGGACCCGACGCTGGGCAACCCCTACAACGACATCGGCGCTTACCGTCTGGAGCAGGGTCGGCCCGCCGAGGCGATCGAGTGGTTCGAGAAGGCCCTCGAGGCCGAGCGTTACGCGTCGCCCGAGTTCCCCTACCTGAACATGGCTCGTGCCCGCCTCATGATGGAGGAGACCGACGAGGCGCGGGCGGCGCTCGAGCAGGCGCTGGAGCTGCGGCCGGGGTTCGAGCCGGCGCGGCGGCTGTTGGACCGGATCGACAGCGGCCCCGACGAGCTCCCCCGCTGAGACCGCCGCTCAGCTGATGGTGGCAGACACCAGCGACGCCGATGTCTGGACCGACCGTTCTTCTACCGTGAGCCGATGTGGCCGACGTGGCCTCGCTCGTCGGCGCGCTCGGTCTCGCCGTGGCATCCTCGGCCGTCGTCTGGCTCGGCAGCGGGTTGCTCGAGCGGTCGACGGCGCGCCTGAGCGCGCTGTACGGCCTCCCGCCCGTCGTCGAGGGCGCGGTCGTGATCGCCGTCGGGTCCAGCTTCCCGGAGCTGTCGACGACCGTGATCTCGACGCTGCTCCACGGCGAGTTCGATCTCGGCGTGGGCGCGATCGTCGGGTCGGCGATCTTCAACATCTTGATCGTGCCAGCGTTGGCCGGGTTGAGCGCCGATTCGATGGAGGCCAACCGCGATCTCGTGTTCAAGGAGAGCCTGTTCTACATGCTGTCGGTGGCCGTCCTGGTCATCACGTTCTCGCTGGCCGTGATCTACGAGCCGGTGGCCGGCGAGCGTCTGGCCGGCTCCATCACGCGGAGCTTGGCGCTGGTACCCGTGGCGCTGTACGGGCTGTACGTGTTCGTGCAGTGGTCGGATGTCGCCGAGAGCAGCCGGGAGCGGGCAACCGGCGAGAGCGCGTGGAAGGAGTGGGGGTTGCTGGTGGCGGGCCTGGCGTTGATCGTCGTCTCCGTCGAGGGCCTGGTGCGGGCCGCGATCGACCTCGGGCAGCTGGCGGGCACCCCGAGCTACGTGTGGGGGTTGACGGTGGTCGCGGCCGCCACGAGCCTCCCGGACGCGTTCGTGAGCCTGCGAGCGGCGCGGCGCGACCGGGAGATCGAGGCGCTGGCGAACGTGTTGGGATCCAACATCTTCGACCTGTGCGTGGCGATCCCGGCCGGCGTGCTCGTCGCGGGAGCCACGGTCGTCGACTTCGCCGCCGCCATCCCGATGTTCGGCGCGTTGACGTTCGCGACGGTGCTGTTGTTCACGTTCATGCGCACCGATCTCGAGCTGGAGAACTGGGAGGCGGTGGCGCTGTTGGTTGCCTACGGAGCCTTCGTGGTCTTCGTGCTGGAGACCGGCGGCGTCGTGAACCTGGCCTGATCACTCGCGCAGCCACTGGAGCGGGTGGCGCAGCTTCCAGCTCAGCGACTGGCGCTTGCGCTGCTCCTCTCGGCGCTTCTTCGCCTTGAGCTGCTTGAGGTGACCGACCTGCTCGTCCATCGTTCCCTGATCGACGCGCGAGCGGTCCTCGTCCATGCGGCCGCGCATCGCCTTGAGCCGCTGGGAGCCCTCCTCGCTGGTCTGGGCGGACTCCTCGCTGACGAGCACCTGGTCGCCGCGACCTTTGAACTCGACGGCCTCCACCTGGTTCTCCAGCGTGATATCGGTCTCGGGCTGGGAGTCGGGGATCCCTCCCCAGGTGTAGCCTTGCTTCTCGGCCCAGCGGATGTCCGCGCGCACGTCCTCGTCGGTCCATTCGCGATCCTCCTCCGTCTCGGCCTGCTCCTTGTGCACCGGTCGGACGGAGTTGACCAGGTGGCGGGCCAGGCAGGAGGAGGTGCCGCCGGCGAGCGTCGTCACGCCGACGAGGTAGCTCCCGATCGCGTACCCGTTGGGCGCCTGCACGGTGAGGTGCCAGTTGTGGGGGTACCATACCGAAAAGGCGATGACCCCCGCGGCGGCGGTTAGGGAGCCGATGCCGACCGCCGCCCGCTCGTACATGGAGGAGGGGAGCGTGATCGTGACCCCGAGGAAGAACAGCGGGAGGCCCGAGGCGGCGGCCACGAAGCCGAGCTCGCGCAGCCACGAGGGCCGTGTGAGCAGGGCCATGTCGTTGAGCACGACGAGGGCCACGCCCAGGATCGCCAGTAGCGTGCCGGCGGCGATCGCCCCGAAACCGGCACCCACGCGCGAGGACGAGGCTTCAGGGTTCAGTCGGTCCCGCCAGGCCTGGAGTCGTTCGGCTCCCAATGACATCCGCGGGGTTCCTCCCAGTAACCCCCTATATGTTCGTTGGGGGAAGTGCCGCGAGTGGGAACCCCAGCCTTTAGGGACCCCTTCGCGGCGAGCAGAGGGTACAATCGCCGCGTGCGAGGACTGAGCGGCGAGGTGTGGTGATCTACATTGGCAAAGGGAATCGACGTCGGCACGATGAATATCCAGTCGGCCAAGCCTTCCGGGGACCGCACGGTCCTCAAACGACAGCGTAACTCCTTCGTGGAGGTCGAATACAGCGACATCGCCGAGAAGATGCTTTCTCGCAGCGACGTGCTGTACATCCGCAAGGAGGATCAGGTCTTCGTCGTCGGCGAAGACGCGCTGAACTTCGCGAACATCTTCAACGAGGAGACCCGTCGCCCCATGAGCGAGGGGATCCTCTCCCGCAAGGAGAAATGGGCCATCCCCATGATCCGCATGATGGTGGAGCGGATCCTTGGCGAACCCGAGGAAGAGGGTGAGGAGCACGCCTACTTCGTGTGCCCCGCGAACCCCGTCGACTCCGACCTGGACACGTTGTACCACCAGAAGACCGTCCAGGCCCTGGTCGAGGACGCGGGCTACACCGCGCACCCGATCAACGAGGGTATGGCCACCGTCTACAGCGAGCTCTCGGACAACAACTTCACCGGTCTCGGCGTCTCGTTCGGTGCCGGGATGACGAACATCTGCCTGTCGTACTACGCCGTCCCGGTCCTCCAGTTCAGTGTGGCCCGCGGTGGCGACTGGATCGACAAGCAGGCGGCTAACTCCACGGGTGTCCCGGTCGACCGCGTCACCCGCGAGAAGGAAGAAGAGTTCGAGATGGACTTCGAGACCGCCACCGGCGACATCCAGGGTGCCCTCGCCATCTACCACGAGGCGCACATGGACTACGTGATCGAGCAGATCGCCGACGAGATCAACGAGGCCGACGTCGAGGAGGGCCTCGACGTCCCGGTCGTCGTGTCCGGCGGAACCTCGCTGCCGAAGGGCTTCAGCCAGCACTTCAAACAGCGGCTCAAGGAGGCCGACCTGCCCTTCGACATCGCTTCCGTGCGTCGCGCCCAGAACCCGCTCACGGCCAACGCCAAGGGCGCCCTGGTCGCGGCGATCACGGAAGAGGAAGAGGGCGAGGTCCCCGAGTAGGGACCGCGTCCGCCCTCCGTTATTATCCCAGCCGCGCCCGCGCGGCCTCCCCTCTTCTCCGATCTGTTCTGCCGCCCAGCCGCGGTGCTCGTCCGTCCCGAAAGGCGCCCGTTAAAGAAGGCGTCTGGCGTTACCGACGCGATGCGGTTGGGGCTCATCTCGGACACGCACGACAACCGTGACCGCACGCGGAAGGCGCTGGGCCTCCTCGGGGACGCCGACGTCGAGGCCCTCGTGCACGCCGGCGACCTGAACACCGCCCGCCTGGTCCCGATGCTGGAGGGCTGGCGGGTCTGGCTGGCGCAGGGCAACGTCGACCACCCCACGCGCATCCAGCAGGCGATCGAGGACAACGCGGTCGACGTCGACTACGGCGTCCGCCACCAGATCGAGGTCGGCCCGGCGCGGGTGGGCCTCATCCACGGGGACGACGAGTCCCGGCTCGAGGGCATGGTGAACGCCGGCGCCTTCGACCTCGTGGTCCACGGCCACACGCACGAGTTCCGCGACGAGCGGATCGGGGACACGCGCGTGGTGAACCCCGGCGCCGTCCACCGAGCCTCGCCGCCCAGCGTGTGCGTCTGGGATGCCGAGACCGACGAGCTCGAGCGCCTGCTGATCGAGTGACGCGCTGTTCGGTCCGCGCCGAACCACATTGAAGGCTTTATCCTCAGCCTGGGGTATCCGTCGTCGATGCGCTGGCTCGCCCTGCTCCTCGTCGTCTCGCTGCTCGTGCCCGCGACGGGCTGCATCCGGGACTTCGAGGACCGGGAGAGACACAACCGCGTCGACCTCCGATCGATCGACGTTGCCGCGCCGAACGTGACGACCGGCACCGTGGACCTGGCGGTGAACGCTACGCTGGACAACCGGGGTTCCGAGAGCGACGAGACGCGACTCCGCGTCAAGGCGTTCGACACCCAGACGGGGTTCCTCGACGAGACCGAGGAGACGGCCAACCGGACACTGACCGAGGACACGACCGTGACCGTGGGCGTCCTGCTCGAGCTCCCCCGGCGGGCCGGCTACCGGATCGAGATCGAGGTCTTCGAGGGCGGGCGCATCGTGGACAGCAGCCACGTCACGGTCCGGAACCTGGCTTCCCTGGAACCGACGATCCAGGAGACGAGCGTCTCGATCTCCGAGATGGAGTTCATGGTGCGAAACGTCAGCCGCGACCGGGTGCGAATCGAGACCCAGTTGTACCTGACGAACGAGGGCGACGGGGACTCGAGCCCGTTGCGGCTCCAGGTGAAGGCCCGCGACGTCGAGACGGGCCTGCTGGCCGACGAGCTGTGGACCGACCTGGGTCCCATCCCTCCCCAGCAGACGCGCATCGAGAGCGTCGAGCTCGACGTCCCAGACGAGCACAACTACGCGGTCGAGGCCGCGCTGTGGGACGACAACCTGACCGTCGAGACGGGTCAGGGCACCGTCGAGCTGGCGCCCACCTCGATCCGCAACGCTTCCGAGACGATCGAGGTCAAGGACCCGAGCGTCGAGGACTTCCTCCGCGAGGAGCACGATCGGGACCGAGAGCGGGCCCAGGGCGATCGCGACGTCGCGGACGCCCAGGCCCAGGAGACACCCGCCCTCGGTGCCGCCGTCCTGGCCGTGCTGGCGGCGGCCGCCGTGGCGTGGCGATGGAGGAACGAGCGATGAACGAGCGCGCGGACGAGGTTGCGGCCGAACGAGAGCCCCCGATCGAGGACGCCGACGAGGCCACCGGGAGCAGGGAGCTGGTGCTGAAGGGCGGCATCGTCGTCGCCCTGCTGGTGGCCGGCGTCTCGGTGTTCGTGGCCTTCCAGGCGGTCACCGACGCGATCTCGACTTGGCTGCAGCCCCGCTGGGTGCCGATCTGGCGGGCGATCTTCGCCCTCGTGGTCGCCGCCCTGGCGTTGTCCGTCGTCCGCCGGCTGGCCGACGTCGATTGGGCTTGAGCCCGCCCCTCAGAACGTCTCCACGTCGACGCCGGGCAGCTGGCCCTCGATCGTGACCTCCTCGACGACGACGTCCTCCTTGGGCCGGTCGCGGCGGTCGGTCGGCAGTTTGGCGATCTCGTGGACGACCTCCATGCCGTCGACGACCTCGCCGAACACGGGGTGGGTCCCGTCCAGACGCGGCTGCTCGTCGACCGTGATGAAGAATTGCGAGCCACCGGTCCGCGGCTCGCCGGTGTTCGCCATCGACACCATGCCGGGCTTGTCGTGGCTGAGCGCCAGCCCGCCACAGTCATCGCACGGTCCGCCGGGCTCGTTGTAGCCGGTGAAGTCGTTGGAGATCGTGCCGTCCTCGCAGGCGAACTCGTCGACGATCGCGTAGCCGGGCCCGCCGGTGCCCCAGCGGTCCGTCTCCGAGGTGTCCTTGGTGAGCGGGTCCCCGCCCTGGATCATGAAGCCCTCGATGACGCGGTGGAAGCGGATGCCGTCGTAGTAGCCATCCTGGGCCAGGTTGGCGAAGTTCTGCACCGTCTGGGGCGCCTGATCGCCGAAGAGCTCGATCTCGATCGTGCCGCGGTCGGTGGTGAACGTGGCGAGGGCCATGGTGACCCATCGGCTCGGGGAACTTGGGTCCGTGGGGTCGAGCGGGGCCGCCCTCGCGGTCGAAAATGAGACGCGCAGAGAAGCAGGGAAGCAGAGGGAAGGCCCCCGGAGGAGAGGAAGCCAAGCGCTAGGAGTCCCCTCAGCCGACGACGCCAAGTGCGGCCTCCACCGCTGGGCGACCCTCCACCGTTGCTCGTCAGGCAACCTGTGGTCCTGCCTGTCCCGGGCCGGCTGGGCTGTCGGCGTTGCTTGCCGTCGATTCGTCAGGCTACCTGTGGTCCGCCGATCCCTCTTTCGGGGCCGAGGCGGATTGCCTGCCAGGGAGGAATCACCCTGCGCGAAGGGCCCCAGAGCCTCCAAGATCTACGCCGGTGGGGTCCGGGCCCGCCGTCGTCGTACCGCATAATCTGGCAACCTTCCACGTTGCCCGTCAGGCGACCATAGCCCTGCGCGAAGATCCAACAGCGCCAACATCAACGCCGATGGGCCCTGCATCGCTCCCAACCCCCGTTCCCCTCTGGCCTGAGGCCCCCCAGGCGCCCGGAGCCCGCGAGCTTCGCCGTTGCCCGTCAAGCGACCATAGCCCTGCGCGAAGACCCAACAGCGCCAAGATCAGGGACGCTGGGGCCTGCGTCGCTCCCGAGGGGGGTTTCTTTGTTGCCGAGGATTTTTCTTTGTCCCCCCTCGGGAGACGGCAAGGCCCCGTTGAAAGAAAAATGCTCTATCGGTCGAACTTCTCGACCTCGACGCCTGGGAGCTCGCCCTCGATCGTGACGTCTTCGACGAGGACGTCCTCGCGGGGCTGGTCGCGGTTGCCGGTCGGGACCTGCGAGATGTTCATCACCACGTCCATGCCGTCAACGACCTCGCCGAACACCGGGTGGGTCCCGTCGAGGCGCGGCTGCTCGGAGACGGTGATGAAGAACTGCGAGCCGCCGGTCTTGGGCTCGCCGCGGTTCGCCATCGACACCATGCCGGGCTTGTCGTGGCTGAGCGCCAGCCCGCCGTGGTCGTCGCAGGGCTCTTGGTTGGAGCGGTAGCCGGTGAGCTCGTTGGAGACACTCCCGTCCTCGCAGGCGAACTCGTCGACGATGGTGTAGCCGGGCCCGCCGCTGCCCCACCGGTCGCTCTTGTTGGGGTCGCTGGAGAGCGGGTCCCCGCCCTGGATGACGAAGTCCTCGATCACGCGGTGGAAGCGCGTGTCGTCGTAGTAGCCCTCCTGGGTGAGGTTGCCGAAGCTCTGCACCGTTTGCGGGGTGAGGTTCCCGTACAACAGGATCTCGATCGTGCCGTGGTTGGTCTCGATCACGGCGTGGGGGTTCTCCTCGGTCCCGCCGTTGCCGGCGCAGCCTGCGAACACGAGCATCAAGGCCGCCAAGGCGGCCCACCGGGCGCGCATCATCGATCCCTGCCAGGCCGGCCGTCGGCTTGAACCTTCGCCTCTGTGGCCGCCCTGCGGGGCCCTCAGCCGTCCTCGCCCAGGCGTTCGAGCATGCGGCCCATCGCCTTGCTACCGGCGTGGAAGCTCTCCAGCCGGAAGAACTCGTTGGGCGCGTGCAGGCGTTCGTCGCGCATGCCGTAGCCCATCAGCGCGACGGGCGCCAACCGGTCGAGGTCGGGCACGACCGGGATCGAGGCGCCGTTGCGGATGAACACGGTCTCGCCGCCGAACGCTGAGGCCAGGCTGTCGGCGGCGGCCTCGAGCACGTCGTTGCGGGGATCGAGGTACCAGGGGTCGCTGGCTTGGAGGACGTCGATCGTGACGTCGACCGTGTCGGGCACCTGCTCGCGCAGGTGGTCGGCCAACAGCTGGCCGATCCGGTCGGGGTCCTGGTCGGCGACGATGCGGCAGGAGAGCTTGAGCGTGGCCGAGGCGGGCAAGATCGTCTTGAAGCCGTCGCCGGCGTACCCGGCCGAGAGCCCGTTGATCTCGAGCGAGGGGCGGGCCCACATGCGCTCCAGCGGGCCGCGGTCGCGTTCGCCGTCGAGCGCGGGCGCGCCGGTCTCCTGGCGGAAGCCCTCGTCGTCGAAGGGCACCTGTTCCATGTACTTGCGTTGGGCGTCGTCGACCTCGAGCACGTCGTCGTAGAACCCGTCGACGGCGACGCGCAGGTTCTCGTCCTTGAGCGTGGCGAGGGCGCGCACGAGCGCCTCGGCGGGGTTGAGGACGGCGCCGCCGAACTGGCCGCTGTGCAGGTCGCGATCGGGGCCTTCGACGGTGGCTTCGAGCGTGACGATGCCGCGCAGGCCGTGCACGATCGCCGGATGGTCGGCGTCCCACAGGTGGGTGTCGGAGACGAGCACGGCCTCGCAGTCCAGATCGTCCTCGTGGCGCTGGATGTAGGTCGGCAGCGAGTCGCCGCCGATCTCCTCCTCGCCCTCGATCAGGAACCGCACGTTGACGGGCAGGGTGCCGGCGTCGGCGTGGGCCTTCACCGCGTTGAGGTTGGCCATCAGCTGGCCTTTGTTGTCGGTGGCGCCCCGGGCGCGCACGACGCGGCCCTTGTCGGGATCGTCGAGGATCGTCGGCTGGAAGGCGGGGGTCTCCCAGGCTGCCTCGTCGCCGGGGGGTTGGACGTCGTAGTGGCCGTAGATCGTGACCGTCGGGGCGCCCTCGTCGACGACGAGCTCGGCGTCGAGGAGGGGGTGGCCGCCGTCGACCTCGTGGAGGCCCGTGTCGAACCCGATCTCGATCAGGTGCTGCTCGAGCCACTCGGCCGCCTTGCGGCAATCCTTGCGGTGGGCGGCCTCGGTGCTGATGCTCGGGATCGAGAGGAACTCGGTGAGCTCGTCCTCGCGCTCGTCGGTGGTGTCCTCGAGGCGCTGACGCCAGTCGGCCATGGGCGGGGCAGAGGGTTCGTGGGTCTAAAACGCCGGGGTCGGCGCTGGTCAGGGCAACCGTTCGCCGGGTGGGATGGAGCCGCCAGCCGGTTCTCGAGCGGATCTGGCGGGCAGGCGTAGGCTTCGTTGTCGGCGCAGAACGGGTGGTCGGCCTGGTCGACGTCGACGATGGGGACGTTGCCGTCCACGCCTCAGGTCTCGAGGGACCGGCCGGCACGACGACGGCGGCTTCGGCGTGCGGGAGCTGAGACGAGCAGGGTCCCGTTGGGGTCGGCTCGAAACCTCGAGGGCGTCAGAACCGCGTGAACAGGGTGTGCACGAGCTCGGATAGCGTCGGGTGCACGTGGATGGCGTCGGTGATGTTGTCGATCGACCCGTCGCCGGCGGTCATCGCGACCACGACCTCGTGCACGAGCGTGGGGGCCTGGGGGCCGATCGCGTGGAAGCCCAGGATCTCGCGCGTGGTGGGGTCGACCACCGCCTTGGCGAAGCCGTCCTCGGCCTGAACGATGTTGCCCTTGGCGACGGTCGGGTAGCCGGCCTTGGCGACCTCGACGTCGCGGGCGGCCTGCTGGGCCTCGTCCTCGGTCATGCCGACGCCGGCGACCTTGGGCTCGGTGAAGATCGCGTGCGGGTTGGCGTCGTAGTCGACGGTGACGTGGCCGCCCTGGCTGTTGCGGTAGGCGGCCTCGCCCTCGAAGCTGCTCGTGTGCTTGAACATGCCGCGCCCGATCACGTCGCCGTAGGCGTACACGAACGGGTTCGTCGTCTGGAAGGTCTCGTCGACGTCGATCCAGCCGCGATCGGTCGTCTCGACGCCGGTGGCGGCCAAGTTCAGTTCCCCGGTGTTCGGGCGCCGGCCGGCGGCGACGAGCACCTCGTCGGCGGACACCTCGATCGTGGACCCGTCCGCCCGGTCTTCGCCTTCGACGACGACCTGGTCGCTCTTCTCGGTGAGGCGCGTAGCGTACGTGGTGAGGTGCACGTCGGCGTAGGCGCTGACGGCGTCGGTGAGGCGGTGACCGATCTCGCTGTCCTCGGGCTCGGCGAGCCGGTCGCCGCCTTCGACGATGGTGACGTCGGTGCCGACGGCCGAGAAGAAGTGTCCGAACTCGAGCCCGATGTAGCCGCCGCCGACGATCGTCAGCGAGTCGGGAGCGTCCTCGAGGTCGTCGAGGATCGTGCGGTTGGTGAGGACGTCCACGTCATCGATGCCGTCGATCGGCGGGATCAGCGGGCGGGCGCCGGTCGCCACGAACACGTGGCTTGCGGCGAGCCTCTCGCCGCTGTCGCTCAGCTCGACGGTCTGGTCGTCGACGAAGCGCGCCTTCTCGCGGTAGAGGGTGATCTGTTCGCTGTTCTCGAGCCAGTCGTCGCTTTGCGAGACGTTGGCCGCTCGCATCTCGCGCATGCGAGCCAAGAGCGCGGACACGTCGACATCGGGGTCGCCGGCGTCGACGTCGAAGGCGGCCGAGCGTTGCACCTCGCGAGCGAGGTCGGCCGACTCGATGAGCGTCTTGGTCGGGATGCAGCCGCGGTTGACGCACGTTCCGCCCAGCGGGCCCGGCTCGACGACGGCGACGTCGAGACCGTCGGCCTCCGCGTGGTAGGCGGCCGTGAGCCCGCTGCCGCCGCCGAGGACGAGGACGTCGTGATCGGACATCGAGCAGGCTAGCTTCCCTCACGTGAAAAGGCCCACGCGAACGGGATCCCGAGCTCTTCGGCACGCCCCGGGGGGCCCACGGTCCCCGCGTCGAGGAACACGATGCCGTCCGCTCGCAGCCGCTGGTCGCGCTCGAGGGAGTCCTGCCAGCGGGTTGCCGTCATCCGCCACGACGTGGCCCTCCGCGAGGTGGGGCACGAGCTCGTCGAGAGCCTCGTCCACGACCTCGCCCGCCGGCAGGGCGAGGGACACGAACCGGGGCGGATCCAGCTCGTCGGCGAGGTCGGCGTCGTCGGTGACGACGGGGACGGTCTCGTCCTCGAAGGCGGGCTCGGGGCTGCGGGCGATCGGGGACGGGGAGCGCAGACAGGCTTAAGCAGAGATCCCCTGATGGGAGCTCGACCCGTGTCTGCGCCGGCCTGGATCACCGACCAGCCCATCGCCCACCGTGGCTTGCACGGCGACGGGGTCCCGGAGAACTCCGAGCGCGCCATCGAGGCGGCGATCCGAGCGGGCTACGCCGTCGAGATCGACGTCCGCTTGTCCGGCGACGGGGTCCCGATCGTGTTCCACGACGAGACCGTCGACCGGTTGACGGAGGAGGCGGGCCCGGTCGACGAGCGCCGCTGGGCGGAGCTGGCGGACCTGCAGCTGGCCGGCACGGCGCAGCGCGTGCCGCGATTGGAGACCGTGCTGGACGAGGTGGCCGGGCGGGCGCCGCTGTTGCTGGAGCTGAAGAACTGGGAGGCGCCCGGTCGCCTCGAGCAGGCGGTTCACGAGGCTGTCAGGGGCTACGAGGGCCCTGTCGCGGTGCAGTCGTTCAACCCGCGGTCGATGGCGTGGTTCCACCGCCACGCGAGCTCGATCCCGCGCGGCCAGGTGTCCGGCCCGATGGACGACATCCCGGTCGAGTGGTACAATGCCCTCGTGCTCGAGCGGTTGCTCGTCAACGCGATCAGCCGGCCCGACTTCGTCGCCTACCGCCACGACCGGCTCCCGTACTGGCCGGTCGCGGTGGCCCGACGGCTGGGCTTGCCCGTCCTCGGTTGGACGATCCGCTCGTCGGCGGAGCACGAGACCGCCAAGCCCCACATCGACAACCTGGTCTTCGAAGGCTTCCGACCGTAGGGAGGCCGCGGTGGTGCGTCGAGGTTGGCTTCCCACGAGCGCACGCGATCGGCCGCCTCAGGCGGCGGGATCCAGCG
The DNA here is from genome assembly GCA_003009755.1 of Thermoplasmatales archaeon SW_10_69_26. GTDB lineage: Archaea > Thermoplasmatota > SW-10-69-26 > SW-10-69-26 > SW-10-69-26 > SW-10-69-26. The sequence continues at coordinate 51,122 of PXUB01000032.1, read as the reverse complement.
GTTCGAAGGTGACCTCGTGATCGGGACCGACGGTGACGAGGTGGTTCTCGGGGACCGTGCGCCAGGCTCGGTCGTCGTTCCACAGGCGCTCGCTGGTGATCAACACCGCATCCTCTGCCCCCCGGTCTTGGACGCCGTAGCCGGCGCCCTCGCAGTAGAAGGCGCCCGCGGTCCCGACGTGGAGGCTCTCAGGGGTCTTGTCGGTGGGTCGCTTGTACCGGGTGGCGACCATCCGCTCGCCGTCGGTCAGGCAGAAGTTGGCCGACGTTTCCCCCTGGACGCCCTCGAGCGCCCGAGCCATGTCGGCCACCGTCGGGTCGGCGGCGGCCCCGCCCAGCTCCTGTTGGACGAGGGCGAAGAGGTGCTCGGTGTCGGTGGAGCCGTCGATCGTGAAGTAGGCGTCGTCGGCCAGTTGCTCCTGCAGGTCCCGCTTGATCGCTTGGAAGGTCTCGATGCCGCCGTTGTGCATGAACATCATCCGCCGGCGTCCGGCCTCCACGGCCGCCAGGTCCTCGGCCTCCTCGTGCTCGTGTCGGCCCCCGCGGAACGGGTGGCAGTTCAGCCGGTGCACCGGCAGACCGGGCGAGGCTGCGCGGACGTGGGCGAAGAAGGTCGGCGTCTCGACGAGCGGGCTGACGTGGCGCATGTTCTCGTCCGACCAGGCCGGTTGCAGCGTCCGGTACGTCGCGGGCCAGTCCTCGAGACGGGGATCGTACCAGCCGACCCCCCAGCCGTCGCCGTTGAGCGGTTCCTCGCGCTCGTGGGCGTGATAGCTCTGGTGGATCAGGCTGTGCTCGGGCTCGTAGAGCATCTCGTGGAGCCGGACCGGCGGGCCCTGGTAGGCGACGAACCGACACATGGCCCACCATACGGGAGAGTGCTGAACGCGGGCTTTCAATACAACAAGGCCCCCGCCCCACCCTTCAACTGCTCCCGCGTCACCCGACCGGCCTGGACGAGACCCTCTAAGGCTGTCTCCAAGCCCTCCAAAAGCTGGCCTCGGTGGTTGAACCGATAGGAGAACAGGTCCAGGTAGTCCTGCAGTTGCGCCCGGCTGGCCGTCGTGTGCACGCCTCGTAACACGCGTTTCAGGTTCCCCCAGACCACGTGGATCCACGGCAACAGCGCGTGCGCGGCCTCGTCCCGCTGGCTGGTTTTGATCATGATCTGGTCCACGTCGTTGCGCTCGTCGAAGGTCCAGTCGGCCTTCCAGGCATCGGTCTTCACGACCGTGTTGTCGGTGTCGATTCCTTCCGTGGTGAGCGCGTCGACGGCCGGGCTGGTGGCCTGCTCGGCGTGGTGGAGAATGAGTTCGCCGGCGGTGTCGTCGTGGTCTTCGACGGCGCCGATGATGGTGGCTTTGGCGGTGCTTCGGCCGTGGTCACCCATCTCGCGTTGCCCGCCCTGGTAGGTTTCATCGAGTTCGACGAGCCCGAACAAGCGCCGGGCGTAGGGGCCGGCGATGAGGGCCTAGGCGTTGTTGGACATACCAGGCGGTTTCCTGGTGGACCTCCAGTTTGCGGGCCAGCTCGTGGCTGGAAAATCCCTGCTTGGTTGTGAACACGAGGGAGGCGGCCAGGAACCAGGTTTGCAGGTCGAGGTTCGTGTTCTCGAGGATCGTTTGGCTGGTGATGCTGGGTTGGTGGCCGCAGGCGTAGCAGTGCCAGCGCTGTCTCTCGTCGAGGAAGATCCAGTCCTCGTCTTCGCCGCACATCGGGCAGGTGAACCCGTCCGGCCAGCGGGCATCGCGCAGGTGTTCCCAGCAGCTGTCCTCGTCGGGAAAGCGTTCCAGAAAGGAGAGGATGCCGGGGAGATCCTCGTCGCTCATGTCGGGCGATGGGGGTGCTTGCCTGTGGTGTCCGCGAATGGTTCGAGTTTGATTGAGAGGTCCCGTTCAGCACCTACGGGAGACGGCCACTTCATCTCGGGCTCGAAGCCTCCGTCCGTCCCTCCCCGCAGACAGGTCACGAGGTGGAGCGGGCAGGCCCTCCATCCTCGCCGGGGGGCCTGGCAGTGGCCGGCGGAGGAGACCAGCCAGACCAGCGCACAGGCGACGAGCCCGAAGAGGGTGACTACGAGCAGGATGGCCGCGATCACGCGTTGGTCGCGAACGTCGATCCCCTAGATGACAACCCCGGCCGGAACACGAACGACGGCTCGCCGCCCACGGGGGACAGCGAACCGCGAGCGAGAGCCCGCCGAAGACGGGGCTCGGCCCTCGGCGGTCGAGGCCTCAGGCCCGAGCTCAGCCCTGCACCGTCCACACGTCCCCGGTCGCGTGGCGCTCGCGCTCGACCCCGTCCTCGGCTTCCAGCTCTGCCAGCTCGTCGGCGGCGGCCTCGATCGACAGCTCGCAGACCTCGGCGATCTCGCGCGTGGCGATCCGATGCCCCGGCTCGAGGACCTCGGCGGGGTCGGGGGCGGGCGCTTGGACGTGGGTCTGGCCGGTGAGCTGTTCGACGACCTCGATCAGGCCCGGCAGCGGCACGAAGCCTTCCAGGCGGCGGGTCGTGTCGCCGGCGCGGACGACGATCGTCGGGTAGGCGGAGAGCTCGCGGCGCTCGAGCGCGCTCAGGCGCTGGCGGAACTCGCGCTCGGGTTCGCCGGAGGCGACGGCCGACCGGAACTCCTCGGGGTCGTAGCCGGCCGAGCGGGCGGCCCCGGTGGCGACGTCGACGTCCGAGATGTCGCGGCCGTCGAGCCAGGCCGTCTCCCGGAGCTTGCGGAGGCCCAGCAGGGCCCGGTCGGCGTCCAGCAGCCGCATGGCGTGGGCGTGGACGCAGGCCGGGTAGGTGCTCTCGGGGCCGCCGTCGCCGAAGGCGGCGGTGGCGACGGGCATGCCGGTGATGCGTTGGACGCGGGCGAGGAAGCGAGAGAGGTTGAACTCGGGGTGGTCGTGGTGGGGCAGGCGTTCGAACATGCCGCCCACGACCGGGCGGAGGGTGATCGCGGGGAACCGGTGCTCGATCGCGAGGGCGACGGGTTCCAGGCCCCAACACCACACCGACCAGGGGTCGGTGACGAGGTCGATGCGGACCTCGTCGGCGTCGGCCGGCTCGAACAGATCCTCCGAGCGTTGGACGTAGTCCATGGCCCAGGAGCTGGCTTCCTCGCGCAGCGCACCGGTTCGGTCGCCAGACACGACCCTCGCCACCACCTCCTCCCGGATACACCCATCGGTGCCTCGCCCGGGGGCCACGCCGGAGCCTCGGGCTCACATGTGCGGCCCGACACCGCCGGGAGAGCTCGCGAGCAGGGCCTCGCCCCGCGCTGTAAGGGAGAAACGGGGGGCCACCAAGTACGCGACGGGACGCCAGGGCACAAAGGCGAGCAGCTGCCGTGCCAAAGCCGCCCGGCGGCGAGTCACAGGTTCGTGGCCGTGGCGATCCTTCGTGTCCTTCGCGGCCCCTGCTTAACGAGACAGCCGGGCCTCGCCCGGGGCGAAGCTTGATACGCGTGGACCTCCACAGTGGGATGACATGACAAGGAAGGTGGGGTTGACCAAGGAGTTCGTCGTCGAGATCCCCAACCGCCCGGGCACGTTGGGGAACCTGGCCCAGCTGCTCGGCAAGGAGGACATCGACATCCTCGGGTTCGCCGCGGTGGCGCGCGGCACCGAGCCGGGAACGGTCCACCTCGTCACCGACGACGCCGACGAGGCCGCGGTCGTGCTCGAGGAGGACGGGTTCGCGCCGGAGACGCGGGAAGCGATCGTCGTCACGGTACCGAACCTGCCGGGTCAGCTGGGCCGGTTGTCCAGCGAACTGGGGCAGGCCGGCATCAACATCGAAGCCAGCTTCGTCGCCATGGACGGCGAGGAGGAGTCCCTTCGCTGCGTGTTCGCCGTCGAGAACCCGAACAAGGCGGCCGAGGCCCTCGAGCGCGGGTGACGGTCGGCGGGACCCTCACGCCCACGCGGCGTCGCCGGGGCGGATCGTCACGACCGGCGTGTCGGTCGATCGGATGACCTTGTCGGTCACGCTGCCGAGCAGGAACCGCTCGACGCCGGATCGCCCGTGGGTCGCCATCACGATCACGTCGACATCCGTCTCGTCGGCGTAGTCCGCAATGGCTTCCCGCGCTCGCGCCCGGCGGACGACGCGCTCGTGGTCGACGCCCGCCTGCCGGCAATCCTCGACGAGCGGGGTCAGGGCCGCCTCGACCACCTCTTCGCGGATCTGTCGGGTCTGGGCGGCCGGCCGATCCACGCGAGCGGCGTCCTCGAGCTGGGGTGGGATCGCGTGGAGGAGATCGACCCGGGCGCCGGTGGAGGCAGCCAGGTCGATCGCGAACGGTGCGGCCGCTCGCGAGGCCGCGCTGCCGTCCGTCGGGACCACCACCCGTTCGATCGGGGCCGTGGAGGGCGTGGCGGGGTCCCCGCGCACGGTCAGCACGGGTCGAGGGGCCGAGCGGACGACCTGGTCGGCCACGCTCCCCACGATCGCCCGCGCTAGCGCCCCCTGGCCTTCGGTCCCGACAGCGAGCAGGTCGGCTGGCCAGTCCCCGGCCTCGTCGAGCAGCACGTCGGCGGGTTGGCCCTCCGCGAGCGTCGTCTCGATCGGGACCCCGTACCCGTCGGCTTCCGCGGCGAGGTCGGAGAGGACCCGGCGGCCTCAGCGCCCCATCTCATCGTCGGCCTGCATCGAAACCCCGCAGGGGGTTTCCTGCTTCGGCCTCCGTGACCTTGACTCGCTCATTCGCACGGGCTTGCGCCCGTACTCTCGGAAGACCGTGGCCGGTCTCCCGAGACCGCCGCGAGATGTTAGGCACATCGAGTCCGGCAGGCTAGGTCCGCGCTCCCTGTGGCCCTTGGCCCTCCGGGCTGGCGACGCGGTCGTCCTCGCCGGGGGGGTTGACCGTGACGACGGGGACGTTCGAGGTTCGAAGCACCTTGTCCACGACGCTACCCAAGAGGACTCGTTCCAGCGATCCGTGGCCGCGGGTGGACATGACGATCATGTCGGCGTCCCTCTCGTCGGCGTGGTGGACGATCGCCCGGTGGGGGGCGTCGTGGCGGACACGGCGCTCGCGTTCGATCTCGGTCCCCCGGTAGCGTCGTTCGAGGGGGGCCAGGGCGTCGTCGGCGAGCGTGGCGGCGGCCTGCTCGATGTCGTCGGTCGGGCCCAGCAGCTCGCCGCCTTCGATCCGGGGCGGGACAGCGAACACCAGGTCGAGGCGGGCCCCGGTGGCTCGGGCGAGGGCGCGGGCGACCGGCGCTGCGCTGAGGGCGGCCGAGCTGCCGTCCGAGGGCACCACCAGGCGCTCGATCGGGTCCAGCGGGTCGGTCGAGGGCGGTTGGTGCACGGTGAGGACGGGCACCGGCGAGCCGCGGATCAGCTGGTCGGCCACGCTGCCGCGGATCGCTCGCTCGAACCCGCTTTCGCCTTGGGCCCCGATCGCGAGCAGGTCGGCACCCCACTCGCGGGCCTGCGCGAGCAACAGCTCGGCCGGCGGTCGGTCGTCGATGACGGTCGTGGCGGGCACGTCGACCTTGCCGGCGCGCTCGGTGACCGCTTCGAGCACCCGCTCGCCGGCGCGTTCGCGCTGGTGGGCGACCTGTCGGCCGGCGGCGGACCGGCGTCGAGCACCCTCCGGGGTCTCGCGGGCGTGCACGGCCCGGATCTCGGCGTCGGCGGCGCGGGCGAGCCGGAGCGCGGTCGAGACGGCGTTGTCGGCGGCTTGGCTTCCCTCCGTCCCGACGAGGATTCGCTCGATCATCCTACGCGGGCGACTCCTTCTCGATGACATGGGCGAGGTTCGAGAGCTCGGTCGTCAACAGCCGGTGGACGTCGTCCAAGGTGACGATCCCGTCGAGGTCGCCGCCGTCGACGACGGGGACGCGGCGGATCCCCTGCCGCCGCATCAGCTCGGTCAGCTCGAAGATGCCCTGGTCGGCCTCGATCGTGGCGACCTCGGGCGTCATGATGTCGCCGGCGGTGAGGCCGCTGGCGGCGCCGAGGTTGGCCACGACCCGCGTCACCAGGTCCCGGTCGGTGACGAGCCCGCTCGGCTGGCCGTCCTCGGTCACGACGACGCAGCCCACGTTGGCCTCCTTGAGCTGTCGGGCGACCTGCTCGGCGGCCGTGTGGGGGTCGGCCGTCACCACGCGATCTCGGGCGATGTCCTGGACGCTCATCGTACCCGCGTTGACGGTGAGGCTCGAAAACGGCTGCGTCGGCCGAACATCTGGTCAAGCGTCCTCGGCTTGGGGTCGGCGGGCCGACCACTCGAGGTGGATCTCCCCGTCCTCGATGCGGATGCCGATCCCTTGCAGTGGGCACCGGTACCGGTCGATCCGGTGGCCGTCCTCGATCGTGGAGGAGACGACCTCCAGGAGGCCTTGCTCCTGCAGCCGGTCGATGCGGCGGTACAGGGTGCTCTTCGGGATGCTGGTCCGTTCGAGGATCGTCTTCGCCGCGACCGGGCCCCGCTGGGCGAGGGCCAGGATCTGGCGATCGCAGGGGTTGGCCACCGCCGAGCCAACGGCCTCCTCGTCGACCCCGGGATCCTCCGGCTCGAGGAACACGTCCCCGGATGGCTGGCTCCGGCCCTTGGGGGTCGCGAAGGCCCGCCTGGTGGGGCCAAGCGACGGTTTCGGAGGGGAAACGGACGCCGGGCTCGGCGAGTCCCAGGACTGGGAACGGGGGTCAGCCCATAGTGCCCCCGAGGGCAACGGGGGATCGTGTCGCGGGATACGAGGATCGCGGTCGACCCGGCGTCGACGGACGCTGTCCTGTTCGATCTCGACGGCGTGATCACCCAGACGGCCCGGCTGCACGCGTTCGCCTGGAAGGAGATCTTCGATCGGGTGCTCGAGGAGCGGGCCGCGCGGGAGGGCGAGGACCTGGCGCCCTTCGACACCGAGGAGGACTACCCCGAGCACGTCGACGGCAAACCCCGCCGACGTGGCATCCGTCACTTCCTGGCGTCTCGGGGGATCCAGCTGCCGGAGACGGCCGACGAGCCGGGGCTGGCTTCGGTGGAAGCGATCGCGGAGGCGAAGAACGAGCGCTTCCACGAGCTGCTCGACGAGGAGGGCGTCACCGTCCACGAGGACGCCACGGCCCTGCTCGACGACCTGGCGGAGGCCGAGATCCCGGCGGGGCTGTTCTCGGCCAGCCGCAACGCTCGCCGGGTCCTGGCCGCGGCGGGCCTGGGCGAGCGGTTCGACGTCGTCGTCGGAGGGATCGTGGCCGCCGACGAGGGGCTGGCCGGCAAGCCCTCGCCCCAGACGCTGTTGGAGACGGCCCGCCGCATGGTGGCGGCGCCCGAGCGCTGCCTCGTGCTGGAGGACTCGGCGGCCGGTGTCGAGGCCGCCCGGCGCGGCGGGTTCGGCCTCGTCGTCGGTGTCGACCGGGTCGGGCACGCCCAGGCGCTGGCCGACAGCGGGGCCGATCGCGTCGTCGCGAGCCTCGACGAGATCGACGTGCCCGTCCGCGATCCCGCCGATCGGCCGGACGCGCTCGCGGCGGACGAGATCCTCGAGCGCGTCGATCGGCACCGCCCGGTCGTGTTCCTCGACTTCGACGGAACGCTGTCGCCGATCGTGGAGCACCCGGATCGGGCCGCGATCTCCGACGAGATGCGGGCGGCGGTGGCTCGCCTGGCCGAGCGGTGCCCGGTGGCGGTCGTCAGCGGGCGCGGGCTGGACGACGTCCGCGAGCGCGTCGGGCTCGACGAGCTGATCTACGCCGGCAGCCACGGGCTGGAGATCCGCGAACCCGGCGGCGAGCGCACCCGTCACGGGGTCGCCGAGGACCTCGTCCCCGCGCTCGAGGCCGCCCGGGAACGGATCGAGGACGAGCTGGGCGACGTGGACGGGCTCGTGCTCGAACCCAAGCCGTTCTCCCTGGCGGTGCACGATCGCCAGGTCCCCGACGGGCAGGTCGAGCGCGTGCGTGGCACCGTGGAAGCCGTGGCCGGCGAGAGCCCCGAGCTGCGGATCGCGCCCGGCAAGCGGGTCCGCGAGCTGCGCCCGGACGTCGACTGGGACAAGGGCCGCGCCGTCGAGCACCTGCTCGACCAGCTCGACGTCGATCCTCGCCACACGCCGGTCGTGTACGTCGGCGACGACGTCACCGACGAGGACGCCTTCCACGCGCTCCCGCAGGGGATCGGCGTGCTCGTGAGCGGCGAGGGCCGCCCGACGTTCGCGGACTACGGCTTGGCCGGCCCCGAGGCGGTGCGGGCCTTCCTCGACGCGATCGCGGGGACGCTGGAGGGCCCCTCGTGAACGGGTGGACGTTCGGCTACCGCGGGTTCTCGCCCGACGAGCAACCGCTGCGCGAGGCGCTCACGACGCTCGGCAACGGCTACGTGTGCACGCGCGGTGCCGAGCCGGAGGCCAGCGCCGACGACGTCCACTACCCGGGCACGTACCTCGCCGGCGGCTACGACCGGCAGACGTCGGTCAAGCTCGACCAGGAGATCCAGAACGAGGATCTCGTCAACATGCCGAACTGGCTGCCGATCACGTTCCGCGCCGCCGGGGGCCCCTGGTTCCGGCTCGAGGAGGTCGACGTCCTCGACTACGAGAAGGTGCTCGACCTCGAGACCGCGATGCTGACGCGCCGCGTGCGCTTCCGCGACGACCAGGACCGGACGACGAAGCTCGTCAACCGGCGCATCGTCAGCATGGCCAACCCCCACCGCGCCGCGCAGCAGATGGTCGTCGAACCGCTCGACTGGTCGGGCCAGATCCAGGTCGAGACCGCCATCGACGGCACGGTCGAGAACGCCAACGTCGAACGCTACCAGGATCTCGAGAGCCAGCACCTGGACCCGATCGGGACCGACATGGCGGACGCCGAAACGATGCGGCTTCTCACCCACACCGATCGCTCCCGGGTGCGGGTGGCCCAAGCCGCTCGCACGAAGGCCTACCGCGACGGATCCCCGATCCAACCGGCTCGCCAGACGGACACCGAGGAGGACCGCGTCCGCCAGCGGTTCCCGGTCCACGTCGGGGAGGGCCGACCGGTGCGCGTCGAGAAGATCTGCTCGATGTACACCGGGCGGGACCCTGCGACGTCCGAGCCGGGCTACGAGGTGGAGCGCGAGCTCGCGCGCGCCCCGCGGTTCCTGGACCTCTACACCCGGCACACGACGCACTGGCGGCACCTGTGGGGTCGCTTCGGGCTGCAGGTCGGCGTCTCGGGCTCGGTGGAGCAGGCCCGTGTGGCCCGCACCTTGCGGTTGCACATCTTGCACCTGCTGCAGACCGCCAGCTTCCACACGACCGACTTCGATGTCGGCGTGCCGGCGCGCGGCTGGCACGGCGAGGCCTACCGCGGCCACATCTTCTGGGACGAGATGTTCGTGTTCCCGACGCTGAACTTCCACGTGCCGCAGATCGCTCGCTCGCTTCTGCGCTACCGGTTCCGCCGCCTCGACGAGGCTCGGCGCCGCGCCCGCCGGCAGGGCTACGAGGGCGCGATGTTCCCCTGGCAAAGCGGCTCCAACGGCGAGGAGGAGAGCCAACAGCTGCACCTCAACCCGCGCTCGGGGCGCTGGATCCCCGACGAGACGCACTTGCAACGGCACATCAACGCCTCCATCGCCTACAGCGTCTGGCATCACTACCACGTGACCGGCGACATGGAGTTCCTGGCGCTGTACGGCGCCGAGATGCTGTTGTCGATCGCTCGGTTCTGGGCGAGCTTCGCCGGGTACGACCACGAGCGCGGCGCCTACGAGATCACCGGTGTCGTCGGCCCCGACGAGTACCACACTCGCTACCCGTGGCGCGACGAGCCGGGCCTGGACAACAACGCGTACACGAACGTGATGGCCGCCTGGTGCCTCGAGCGGGGGCTGGACGTGCTCGACATCCTGCCCAAGGACCGCAGCGCCGAGCTGGTGGAGAAGCTGCGGCTCACGCACGACGAGCTCGATCGTTGGGACGAGGTGAGCCGCAACCTGTTCGTCCCGATCGCCGACGACGGGCTCGTCAGCCAGTTCGAGGGCTACCACCGGTTGGAGGAGTTCGACTGGGAGGGCTACGAAGAGCGCTACGACGATATCCAGCGGTTGGACCGCATCCTCGAGGCCGAGGACGACGACGCGAACCGCTACAAGGCGTCCAAGCAGCCCGACGTGGTGATGCTGTTCTACCTGTTCTCCCCCGACCGGTTGGCCGGCATCTTCGACCGGTTGGGCTACAGCTTCGATCCGGAGGCCCACATCCCTCGCAACGTGGAGTACTACATCGACCGGACCTCGCATGGATCCACGCTGAGCTACTTCCTGCACGCCTGGGCGTTGGCCGAGCTGGACCCGGACCGCTCCTGGCAGCTGTTCCAGCGGGCCCTGGACGCCGACGTGGAGGATATCCAGGGTGGCACCACGCACGAGGGCATCCATTTGGGCTCGATGACGGGCGCGATCGATCTCGTGCAGCGCGGCTACACCGGTCTGTCGGTCGCCGAGGACGTGCTCGCCTTCGACCCCGCCTTCCCCGACCCGCTGGAGTCGGTGTCCGTCGAGCTGCGGTACCGCGGCCACCTGTTGGAGGCACGCGTCCGGGAGGACGAGGTGGCCGTCACCTCGCACGCCGCCGGCCGCGATCCGGTGGAGATCGGGCTCGAGCAGGATGTGCGCCGGATCGGCGAGGGCGACAGCGTCCGCTTGGCCCGCTAGCTCCCAGGCGTGGGACTGGCAACCAGCCTTAATCTCCAGCCAGGGCCAACGGCGGGCCATGCCGCGGGCTCCTCGGATCGCGATCAACGGGTTCGGACGCATCGGTCGCCTGGCGCTGCGGGCGCTGCTGGACCACGAGGACCCGATCGACATCGCCGCGATCAACGACCTGACCGACAACGAGACGCTGGCTCACCTGTTCAAGCACGACAGCCTGCACGGGACCTACGAGGGCGAGGTCGAGCTCGTCGACGGCGACCTCGTCATCGACGGGGATCACTTCCACGTGCTCTCCGAACCCGATCCCAGCAACCTGGCTTGGGACAAGTTCGACGTCGACTACGTGATCGAGTGCACCGGCCAGTTCCGGCACCGCGCGGATCTGCAGACCCACCTCGACAACGGGGCCGACCGCGTCGTGCTGTCGGCACCGCCGAAGGACGAGGTCGACGCCACGCTCGTCCTCGGCGTCAACGGCGACACCTACGACCCCGGCGAGGATCGCCTCGTCTCGAACAGCTCGTGCACGACGAACTGCCTGGGCCCCACCGCCAAGGTCCTGCACGACCGGTTCGGGATCCAGCACGGCCTCGTGACGACCGCGCACGCCTACACGAACTCCCAGGTCCTCCTCGACCGGGAGCACGACGACCTGCGGCGCGCCCGCGCCGCCGCCGTCTCGATGATCCCCACCTCGACGGGGGCGGCCAAGGCGATCGGGTCCGTCATGCCGGAGCTGGAGGGCCGCCTCGACGCGATGGCGATCCGGGTACCGGTGCCCAACGTCTCCGTCGTGGACCTCACCGTGCGGATGAACGACACCGCCAGCGCCGACGAGGTCACCGCCGCCTACCGCGAGGCCGCCGACGAGGAGCTGGCGGGGATCCTGCGCGTCGAGGACGAGCCGCTGGTGAGCGTCGACTACCAGACGACCCCTTACAGCGCGGTCGTCGACGCGCCGAGCCTGAAGGTCTGCGAGGAGCGCATGGTCAAGGTCCTCTCGTGGTACGACAACGAGTGGGGCTACAGCGTGCGCACCGCGGATCTCGTCATGGACATGTGGGATCAGGAGACCGCTTGAGGACCGTCAAGCCTTCCGCCTCCCATGCTCAACGATCGTTTCCTCCCCGACGACGACGTGCGCCTGGTGCGCTCGGTCGCCGTCGACGCGCCCGCCGACGAGGTCTACGAGGCGATCCGGCCGGCGCAGATCGGCGACGACCAGCTGCTGGCCGCGGCCACGTGGCTGCGCGAGCTCCCGCAGATGGCGCTGTCCTTCCTCCAGTCCGGCGACCGCGAACCGATCGCCCCCGACACGACGGTCGGCGACCTGCTCGACCACCCCGCCTGCGTCCCGCTGGCCGAGGCCCCCGGGCGCGAGATCGTGGTCGGGCTCGTGGGCCGGTTCTGGAACCCGCTCGAGCTCGTCGAGAGCCTCACCCCCGAACGGTTCCTGGCCCACACCGGCTCGGGCGCCAAGGGCGTGGTGTCCTTGTCGATCCACGAACGCCACGGGGACAACTGCCTGCTCGTGCTGGAGGCCCGCGCCCGCGGCCTGGACGAGACCGGGCGCCAGCGCCTGAGCCGGTGGACCGGCTTCGTCAAGCCGGTGCTGGGGCTGTTGGCTCGCCGCGTGCTGGACGTGATCCGAACCGACGCCGAGGACGGCCGGAGCGCGCGCGTGCCGACGCCGACCCCGACCGAGGTCGAGGCCGCCAGCGGGTTGCTGGCGACGATCGACGACGCCGAGCTGACGGATCGACGCGTCCTGTTGCGGGTGGACGTCAACGAGCCGGTCGAGGACGGCCGGATCGTCGGCCGCGATCGGTTGCAAGCGGCCGCGGACACGATCCAGACGCTGCTCGACCGCGGCGCCGGCGTCGTCGTCCTCGCCCACCAAGGCCGCCCCGGGCGCGAGGACTTCCTCGACTTGGGCCAGCACGCCGCGATCCTGGACGAGAGGCTGGCGGTCCCCGTCGACCACGTCGAGGCGATCGACGACGATCGGGCGCTCGAGGCCGCCGGATCGGTGGCGCCGGGCGAGGTCTTGCTTTTGGGCAACGTGCGCCGGGCCGAGGGCGAGATGTCCGACATCAGCCCCGGCGGGCACGCCCGGCGCGATTGGGTGCAGGCGGTGGCCTCGCGGGTGGACGTGTTCGTGAACGAGGCGTTCCCGGCGTGCCACCGCTCGCACGCCTCGCTGGTCGGGTTCCCCGAACTGCTGCCTGCCCTCGCCGGGCCGGGGCTGTTGGCCGAGCTGGAGGCGCTCGAACGCGTCGGCCGCCAGGACGAGCCGCGGGTGGCCGTGCTCGGCGGCGCCAAGCCGGGCGCGAGCCTGGATGCGATGGCCTACCAGCTGGCGCGCGACCGGGTCGACGAGGTGCTCGTCGGGGGCCTGTTGGCGGCCTCGTTCCTCGAAGCCGACGGCGTCAACACCGGGCAAGGCACCCGAGCCCTGCTGGAGGAGCACGGCTACCGCGAGCACGGCCGCCAGGCCCGCTCGCTTTTCGACACCTACGGCGACCGGATCCGGTTGCCGACCGACGTGGCGGTCCACCGCAACGGCGACCGTTTCGAGGTCCCCGTCGACGAGCTGCCGGCCCGGGGCCGGATCCGCGACATCGGGAAGGACACGGCCGACAGCTTCGCCGACCACGCCAACGACGCCGGCACGCTGCTCGTGCACGGCCCGATGGGCGTCTACGAGGAGACGCCCTACGACCGGGGCACCCACCGGGTGTTCTCGGCCGCCGGCAAGGCCGACGCCTACAGCGTCATCGGCGGCGGTCACACGGTGCAGGCGATAACCCAGCTGGGCGTGCCCCGGGATCGCTTCGATCACGTCTCCTTGGCGGGCGGTGCCCTGTTGTCGGCGTTGGCGGGCGAGGATCTGCCGGCCGTCGAGGCGTTGCGCTCACGGGAGGGACCGGTGCAGCGTGGTGCCGGCGAGTAGCTCTCGCACGCCGTCACGCGTGCACAGCTCGGTCCCGGGGCGGCGGGCGGCGTCGGCGCCGGCCGCCACCCCGTAGCGGACCGCCTCCTCGACTTGGAACCCGCCCGAGAGCTTGCGCGTCAGGCCGGCCACCATGCTGTCGCCGGCGCCGACGTTGCTCTTGGCTTCGACGACCGGGGCATCCACGCGCACGCTGCCGCCATCGGTCACCGCCAGGGCCCCCTCGCCGGCCAGGGAGACGACCACGATCTCGGCCATGCCGGTCTCGATCAGGTCCCGAGCGGCTGCCTCGAGACCGCTGGGGGTCGCCGCGTCCCGGCCGGCGAGGGCGATCAGCTCCTCGCGGTTGGGCTTGGCGAGGAACACCCCCTCCTCGAGGGCTTGCTCGAGGCCCGGGCCACTGGTGTCCAGGATGACCTTCGATCGCCGGGTGAGCTGGCGCGTGATCTGACCGTAGATGTGGCCGCTGTCGGGCGGGCGGCTGCCGCTGAGGACGGCGAACCGGGCGTCGATGCCGTCGACGACGTGCAGCCAACGGTCCACCTCGTCCGCGGTGAGGGGGGCGCCGGGCATGTTGAACATCAGCTCGCGGTCGCCGTTGTGGTCGGCGAACACGGCGAGGTTCACGCGGGTCGTGGCTTCGATGTCCACGGGGTGGTGGTCGACGCCCTCCTGGTCCAGCAGGCGACCCATCATGTGGCCGGTCTCGGCGCCCTGGGACCAGTAGGCGGTGGTTTCGACGTCGAGCTGGTGCAGCGCGCGAGCGACGTTGATCCCGCCGCCGCCGGGCTCGAAGGAGGACCCGTGGGCGCGGATCTTGACCTCCTCCTCGATCTCGTCGACCCAGCAGACCTGGTCGAGGGCCGGGTTGAGCGTCAGGGTGACGATCTCTTCTCGGTCGGGCACGCGATCACCGGCCCGCGAGGTCGGCTCGCCACGCTTCGGGGACGGTGGGCTCGACCGGGTCCGGCGTGACGTAGGTGTCGACCGTGTCGGTGGTGCCCGTGACGCCCAGCTCGTCGAAGAGGAACGAGAACCGCTCCTCGAGGTCGGCGAAGATCGCCTGCTTGCGGTCCTCGGCCACGCGCCACATCGGCTCCTTGAGGGCTCCCATCGCGCGCTTGCGGTGGCGGTAGACGAACTGCTCGTCGGTGGCCTCCGGCGTGCGCCGGTGGGCGAGATGCTCGTCCAGGTGCTCCTCGATGCGGCGAGTCAGCTCGCCGGGGAAGGCCTCGTGGTCGAGGACGAGGTTGAGGAAGGCGGTCGCCAGGTGGATCTCGGCGGCGCCGGCCTCCGGGAACCGTGCGAACAGCTCGTCCCGCAGCGTGGAGGCGCCGTGCTGGACGCACCCGGCCAAACCGTGCTCGCGGGCCAGGCGCGACAGGCGCCGCACGGCCTCGACGTCGACGTCGGCCTCGGCCAACGATCCGTCGGGGAGCACGACGCCGCCGTGCTGGGTGCCCGTCTGCACGCTGGCCTTGCTGATGCCCTCCAGGCCCCGCTGCTGGCAGCCGTCGTCCAGCTGTTCGAGGAAGACCCGCAGCTCGGGCTCGGTCGTCGTCTCGAGGCCGACCTCGCCGACCTCGCCGCCGACGCTCACCGTCACCGGCTCCAGCGACCGGATCCGGGCCAGCGTGGTCAGCGTGCGGTCGACGTTGGGGCGTTGCTGGTCGGCCACGTCCGCCTCGTCGAGGTCGACGAGCGTGGAGGCGTCGACGTCGATGTTGTAGAACCCGGCCTCGATCGCCTCCTCGGCGAGGTCGTCGATGCGAGCCTGCTCGGCGTCGGCGTCCTCCGCCACGGCCTCGGGATCGAACTGGAAGTGGTCGCCCTGCAGGAACACGGGGCCGCGGTGGCCCTCGCGGATCGCGGCGCCGAGGACGGCGCTGGCGTACTCGGCCGGCGATTGACCGGTGTACCCGATCTCGCTGCGGGCGATCTCGAAGACGAGCGCGCCCACGTCCTCGCGCTCGGCGGCGCGGAAGGCAGCTCGGGCCATGTCGTAGGTCATCGTGCGGAGGTTCATCGCCGGCACGGTGAACCCCTCGACCTCGCCTCGTCCCCGGGCGCGGTACAGCTCGTGGATCGAGGCCTCCTCGATGCCGACCTCGTGCGCCAACGACCGGATCAGGGCCTGGGCGGTGGCCTTGCGTTCCCCGGCGGCGAAGGTGGCGACGGTGACCAGCGGACCGACCAGGTCCTCGCGGACGCGCTTGTCGTCGAGGACGCGGGCCTGGCCGTCGGTGACCTCGACGGCGTCGAGCGCCCCCTCCGGGAACCTCGACCAGGGGTCGGGCGGGCTCATGGTGCACCGAGCGCGGTAGGCGGGTCGGTCGAGAGGCGTGGTTCGCGGGGGGCCGTGGGCGAGCGGGGGCCGGGCATGCGATCACGTCGGGGCCCACGGACGAGGCGCGGTCCGGGGTTGTGGTTTTCACCGAGTCCCACGGGCGGGACCCGGCGGGGGACAGCGAAAATCAAGGCAGGGAGACCGCATCCGGGCCACGATGCCTCCTGCTGAGCCGCTGGGCACGTTCACCGACCTGTACGAGTTCACGATGGCTCAGTCCTACCTCGACCACGGGCAGACGGGCGAGGCCGTGTTCGACCTGCACGTCCGCGGTCTCCCCACCGATCGCGGGTTCCTGACGGTGTGCGGGACCCAGGCGCTGGCTCGGCGGCTCGACCGGTTCACGTTCACCGACGAGGACCTGGCCTTCCTCGAGGAGCAGGGCCTGTCGGGGGATCTGATCGGTTACCTCGACGGGTTCTCCTTCGAGGGCCGGGTGCGGGCGATGCCGGAGGGCACGGCGGTGTTCCCCTACGAGCCGATCGTCCAGATCGAGGCCCCGCTGGTGATGGCCCAGCTCGTCGAGACGCTCGTGTTGAACACGATCCACCTGCAGACGGTGATCGCCTCGAAGGCGGCTCGCTGCCAGCTGGCCCTCGACCAGGCCGAGGCCTCCGCCGCGATGGTCGACTTCGGGGCGCGGCGCGCCCACGGCCTCGATGCGGGCCGAGCGGCGGCTCGCGCCGCCTACGTGGCCGGGTTCGCCGGCACCTCGCTCGTGTCCGCCGCCCGCGAGATGCAGATCCCCTGCTTCGGGACGATGGCGCACGCTTACGTGCAGGCCTTCGGCGACGAGCGGGAGGCCCTGGCCTCCTTCGCGCGGTCGTTCCCGGACGGCACGACGCTGTTGATCGATACCTTCGACATCCAGCAGGCGACCGAGATGGTGATCGAGCTGGCCGAGGACCTCGCCGACGAGGGCGTGGAGATCGGCGGCGTCCGCATCGACTCCGGGGATCTCGTCGCCGAGGCCGAGCGCGCTCGCGCCCGGCTGGACGAGGCCGGGCTGGCGGACGTGGACGTGTTCGTGTCCGGCGGGCTCGACGAGCACGAGATCGCGCGCATCCTCGCCGAGGGGGCGCCGGTGGACGGGTTCGGCGTCGGCACCTCGATGGTCGTCTCCGACGATGCGCCCTCGCTGAACCTCTCCTACAAGCTGGCCGCCTACGAGGGCGAGCCCGTCATGAAGACCAGCGAGGGCAAGCGCACGCTGCCGGCCGCCAAGCAGGTGTACCGACGCTTCGAGGACGGCCGCATGATCGGCGACGTGATCGCTCGCGTCGACGAGGAGGGCAACGGCCAGCCGCTTTTGGAACCGCTCACCTACCGGGACCCGGCCAAGGCGACGCAGGTGGCCCGCCAGCGGTTCGCCGACCAGCTCGAGGCGCTGCCGGCCGAGGTAGCCACGTTGGAGGATCCGGCCCCCTACGCGGTCGAGCGATCCGCGGGCATCGAGGACGCCATCGAGGCCGCGCTGGAGCGCGCCGGGCAGGCCTAGAATGGCACGCTCGGCGACGGGCCGACGGGAGGGCCGCCGGTGACCCGGGACCGCATCGTGCTCCACCTGGACATGGATGCCTTCTACGCCTCGATCGAGCAGCGCGAGGACCCGTCCCTGGAAGGCAAGCCGGTGATCGTGGGCGCCGACCCCGAGGAGGGCAGCGGGCGGGGCGTCGTGGCGGCGGCCAGCTACGAGGCGCGCCGCTACGGCGTCCACAGCGCGCAACCGATCTCGCAGGCGTGGCGCAACTGCCCCCACGGCGTCTACCTTCGGCCACGGTTCGACGCCTACGAGGCCGAGAGCCGCGAGGTGTTCGCCATCGTCGGGGACGCGGTCGACGTGCTCGAGCCGGTGTCGATCGACGAAGCCTACGCCGACGTCACCGAGCGCGTCGACGGGGACTGGCCGGCCGCCCAGCGCTTGGCCGAGGCCCTGCGGCGCCGCATCCGGGACGAGCGCGATCTCACCTGCTCGATCGGGGTCGGGCCCAACAAGCTCGCGGCCAAGATCGCGGCCGACGAGGACAAGCCCGACGGCCTCACCGTGGTCCAGCCCTCGGAGGTGGAAGCCTTCCTGGCGCCGCGGGACGCCGACGAGATCCCCGGCGTCGGACCCAAGACCCGGGAAGCGCTGGACCCGATGGGCATCCAGACGGTCGCCGACCTCGCCGAGCAGGATCCCCAAGCGATGGAGGACCGGTTCGGGGCCTGGGGGCCGCGCATGGTCGAGCTGGCGCGCGGCCACGACGAGCGGCCAGTCACGGCCGAGCGCGAGCGGAAAAGCGTCGGCGCCGAGCGGACGTTCGCCGAGGACGTCACGCCGGGGAAGGCGCGGGACGCGTTGGGGGCCATCGCGGCCGAGACCGCGCGCCGGCTGGCCGACACCGACAACCAGGGGCGCACGATCGCGCTCAAGGTCCGCCTGCACTCCTTCGAGACGTTCACGCGCCAACGCACGCTGCCGGCGGCCACCGACGACGGCGACGTGATCGAGCGCGTCGTGCTCGAGCTGTTCGACGAGGCCGACGTCGACCGACCGGTGCGGTTGCTGGGCGTGCGGGTGGCCTCGCTCGTCGACGAGGAGGCCCGCCAGGCTCGGCTCGATCACTGGCCCAGCGACGTCGCCGCCGACCGACTGGACGACCCCCCGTGGGAACGGGAGGGCTACTGGCGCTTTTGACCTCGCGCCGGTCTCGGCATTCCGCGCCCGGAGACCGTGGGGCGAAAACGGCAAGCTTTTTCGGGCGCTCGGGCCTGATAGCGGTTGTGAAGGGCCTCCTGCCGAAGGCCATCGTGATCCTCGTCCTCGTCGCCGGGTTGAGCGGCTGCACCCAGGCGTTCCAGGACATCCAGAACGGCGGACCCGCCGGCGATCCCGGCAGCAACTACGAGACCTACCTGACCGGCCAGCGCAAGCTCGTCGTCGAGCTCGACCACTCGCCCGGTTCGAACTGGGACACGAGCACGAGCGTCGACGAGGACGTCCGCCAGCAGCTGCAGCGGATCACGAACAAGAACGTCGAGGTCCGCACCAGCGCCGACCTGCCCGCCAAGGGGTCCGAGTACGCCTGGAGCAACAGCGAGCTGCGGGAGCTGCACAGCCAGCACCGGGACGTGGAGACGAACGATCGTCAGGTCGCGATGCACGCGCTGTTCCTCCAGGGCAAGTACCAGCAGGAGTCGACCGGCGGCCTCGCCTACCAGGCCGAAGCCTTCGCCCTGTTCATGGACCGCATCGAGGAACTGACGTGCAGCAACGGGGCGATCGTGTGCGACCGCGCCGAGCGGTACGAGGTCGTGCGCTCGATCTCGATCCACGAAGCCGGCCACCTCTTCGGGCTCGTGAACTCGCCGCTCCCGATGGTGAACCCCCACGAGGACCCCGACCACGAGGCGCACTCGTCGAACGAGGACTCGGTCATGTTCTGGAAGGTCGAGTCCGGCAAGGCGATCTCGGACCTGTTCAGCCGAGACACCATCCCTTACACGTTCGACAGCGACGACATGGCGGACGCGCGCGAGCAACGGAGTGGTTCATCATGAAGGTCTCCGACCGCGGCGGCCAAGGGCTCGAGGAGGATGCCATCGACCTGGCGCTGAAGAAGTCGATGGAGGATCTCAAGACGCTGCTTCGCTGGGTCACGGAGGCCGAGGACCCCGACCAGGCGCTCAAGCACATCCGCCGGTCGAAGGAGCTTCTCGAGGAGATGGAGGCCAACCTCGAGACGATCGCCGACGACTAGCCCCGAACCGGGGACCCGACTCAGTCCTCGCGAGCGGAGCCCGGGCCCATCAGGCCCGTGTTGCTCGGCGGCGGACCCATCGTCGTGTTGGCTTCGACGCTGAACCCGGCGCCGGTGTCGGTGTGCTCGCGCAGTTCCTTGACGCGCACCGTCTCGATCCGGTCGACGCCTCGCTCCAGGCGTTTCACGATGCCGGGCACGTGGGCGTCGCCGACGACCAGCACGACCCGAGGATAGCTGTCGACGAGCTCGAGCACGCGGCGAGCCATGTGCTCGTCCCGCTCGTCGATCAGCACGCGTTTCACCGTGGGGAAGTCCTTGGCGACCTCCTCGACGAGCTCGGGATCGCCCTCCAGGGCGCGTTGGAGCTCGTCCTCGATGCCCGAGCCGGGCAGCCAGCTGCGGAACAGCGACCAAGCGATCTTCAACCGCTCCCCCCAGCCCATCTCGTCCAGCAGGCGGCTGACGGTGTCGCGGGCGGGCTTGTCCACGAGCGCGACCGGCACCTGCAACAGCATGCCGGCCTCGCGGGCGGCCAGCATCTCCTCGCCGACCTCGCCGCCGAGGTCGTCGGCCACGCGCTCCTGGAAGCGCTGGATGAACCCGTAGCCGAACCCGGGATCGGGTCGGTCCTCGGGATCCCTCAGCAGGCCGCGCAGGCGTTCGCTGTCGAGCTCGAGCGCGACCGCGTCCGGCTCGAACTCGAAGACGTGGTGCTGGATCGCCCGGTGGAGGGGGACGACGTGGGCGGTGCCGAGGATGAGGACCTCGGGCTCGCGGTCCTCCTCGGGCTCGTCGTCGCCCTCGACGTCCGGGGCCTGCGGGGACGCCTCACCCTCGCCGGGTTCGCCCGCTGGCGACGCATCCGCATCGTCGAGGTCCTCGTCGGCTTCGGGGTCGGGCTCCGCAGGGGTCACGGGGAGGCCACGTGGGGTCCCTCAGGCCGCGAGCCCTGTATCAAGGTGTCGGAGCGGCGGTGCTCGTCCCCCTCACCAGCGAACCCGAGGTCCTCACCCGCCGCCGTCCCGGTCCTCGGTGGTGCCGTCGTCGAGCAGCTCCTCGACCTTGAGCTCGGCGCGTTCGAGCTTGCCCCGGCAGGCCTCGACGAGGCCCAGGCCGCGCTCGAAGCGGTCCATGGCGTCCTCGAGGGACAGCTCGCCGTCCTCGAGCTCCTCGACGATCGTCTCCAGCTCCTCGACGGCCTCCTCGAAGGGCATCTCGGCGGCGTCGGGCGCCCGCTCGGGCGCCTCGGGCTCGGTGGGCTCCTCGTCGGCTCCGCCGGCGTCGTCGCCGGTGAGCGGCTGCTGTTCGGGTTCCTCGCTCATCGCTTGGCCTCCTCGTGGTCGGTGACTTCGCTGACGATCGTGCCGTCGGTGACGCGGACGTCGAGCTCGTCGCCCCGGTCGACGTCCGCGATCGAGCGCACGGGCTCGCCGTCGGTGCTGGCGGACGCGTAGCCGCGCTCGAGGACCTCGAGCGGGGACAAGGCGTCGAGCCGGCCGGCGAGCTGACCCACGCGGTTCTTCGACTGCTCGAGCGTGCGCTCACCGGCGCGGGGCACCCGAGCGGAGAGGTTCTCCAGCCGGCGGGCCCGGTCGCCGAGGACGCCCTGCGTGCTGCAGAGCACGCTGCGGCTGGCCAGGGCGTCGATCCGGGCGCGGGCCTCGTCGAGCCGGATCTGCACGGCGCGTGGCAGCCGGCTGGCGAGCTCGTCGGTGAGCTGGTTGGCCTCGGCGAACAGCGCGCCCGGGCGGGAGAGCACGGGCCGGTCGGCGAGGCCGTCGACGCGCGAGCGTTTCAGATCGACGACGTGCTGGACACGGCGAGCCAGCCGCCGACGGAGCTCGTCGACGCGTTCGAGGCTCTCCTCGCGGCTGGGCGCGGCGACCTCGGCGGCCGCGCTCGGCGTGGGCGCGCGCTCGTCGGCGGCCAGGTCGGTGAGGGTCGTGTCGGTCTCGTGGCCGACGCCGGAGACGATCGGCAGCCGGCTGTTGGCCACGGCGCGCACGGTCTCCTCCTCGTTGAACGCCCACAGGTCCTCCAGAGAGCCGCCGCCGCGCGTGACGACGATCAGGTCGACGTCGTGGCCGCGGCGGGCGTGGTCGTCGAGGCGCTGGATCGCCTCCACGATCGTGGACGAGGCGCCCTCGCCTTGCACGCGGGCGTCGGAGACGAGCACGTCGACGTGCGGGCTGCGGCGCCGCATGACGTTGAGCACGTCCTGCAGGCCGGCGGCCTCGCGGCTCGTGACGACGCCGATCGTGCGTGGGAAGGCCCCCAGCGGCTGCTTGCGCTCGGGATCGAAGAGGCCCTCCTCCTCGAGGCGGTCCTTGAGCCGCTGGTAACGCAGGTACAGGTCCCCGCGCCCGGCCTCGGCCATCTCCTCGATGTAGAACTGGTAGCTGCCGCGCTTCTCGTACAGGCCGACCGAGCCGCGGGCCAGCACCTCCATGCCCTCCTGGGGCTCGATCGAGAGGCCTTGCACGTTGCGGCGCCACATCACGCAGTCGATCTCGGCGTCGTCGTCCTTGACGCGGAAGTAGGCGTGGCCGCTGGCGCCGTGCGGGCCGGTCCAGTTCGACACCTCGCCGCGCAGCCAGATGTTGCCCAGCTCGGGCTGCCCCTCGAGGATCTGCGAGACCTTCGTGTTGAGCTCGCTCACCGTGACGACGGGGCGGTCGTCGGGGGTCTCGGGCTCGCCGTCCACGGGCCGGGAACCCGTTCGGGAGGAAAAAGGCACGGGGTCCCCCACCCGAACCTGCCCGCGGAGCCTGTCAGCCGACGGTCACGGTCCGCTCGGCGCTCGCCGTCAGGCCGCTGGTGTCCGTCACGTCCACCGTCACGGTGTAGGTGCCCTGCTGGTCGTAGGTGTGCGTGACGGTCGATCCGGCCGCCGCGGACCCGTCGCCCAGTGCCCAGGTCGCCTGCAGGATCGTGCCCGAGCCGCCGGTCAGGCTGGCCTCGAGCTGCACCGTCCGCTCGTCCACCGAGGTGGCGTCGATCGCGACCGCGGGCGCGGGGAGAACCTGCACGTCGACGGTCCAGGTCGCGGTCTCGTTCTCGGCCGAGCGGGCGGCCACCTGGGCTCCGTAGGTGCCTGGATCGTCGTAGATGTGCGAGAACCGGTCCTCGTATGCTGCCGTACCGTCGCCCAGGCTCCAGGTGAAGTTCTCGTACTCGCCGTTGCGGTCCGAGTACAGCGCCTCGAAGAGGACCGGCTCGCCGGGCGTGGTGACCTCGGGGAAGGCCAAGTCCTTGACCGCGAACGGGTAGTCGTCGGTGAGCGTGTACGTGTTCGACGGCGTCGACGAGACCGCGTAGGGCGTCGTCGAGCAGCCGACCTCCTCGGCCGCCAGCAGGGCGTGCCGGGCCACGATGTCCCCCAGCGCCGGGTTGACGTTGAAGATCGCGAAGTCACCGATCGGGGCCGCGAACGGGGTCTCCCAGGCGGGCCAGTAGTAGCCGAGCTGGTCCTGGGCCATGCCGAGCACGAAATCGGAGCTGCAGTCCTGCAGGTTGTCGCGGAACGCGTGCGTCACCTCGGGGAAGGCCTCCCCGGGCTGGCTGAAGACGAGCTGGTCCCCGATGCGGAGCACGCCGGTCCACGTCCCGAGGTTGTCCCCGATCATGTAGGGCGGCGTGACCGCGCGGTCGATGCCGTGGTAGCCGATCGTGGACCGAGTGGGCTCCTCGACACCCGTGGCCTCCTCGGCTAAAAGGGCGGCCAGGGCCCCGTTCGTCAGCGGGAACGAGACGTACTGCATGGCCCCGTCCAGGGTGTCCGTCGTCACCGGCTGGGCCTCGTCCATCGTCCGTAGCGCGCGAGAGGCGATCAGGCGGCCGTAGCGGTCGATCTGCTGGTAGGAGTCGTCGTAGTAGCTGTCCAGCGCGGTCTCCTGGCGACCCAGCGTGCCCACGGCGGCCACGGTCGTCGTGTCCAGGCGCTCGTCCAGGAAGGCCCGAGCCTCGCCCAGCCAGTCGGGGGACATCTTCATGCCAGTGACGATGTCGGGGTGGACGCCGAAGTTCAGGAACGTGGCCACGTCGTGGCCCTGCGGGGACACCGCCCGGATCACCGACAAGTCGCCGTCGGCCGGCCAGCCGGGCATGCGGTTGCTCGACTGCAGGTGGGTGCCGATCAGGTCGCTGCTGTCCGTCTCGCTCACGTGGAGGTGCGCGGCCTCGCGGGTCTGCCAGGCGTCCACGAGCGCGTCGACGGTCTGGTCGAAAACGTGCCGGAGGTAGTCGGTGTCCGTGGGGCCCCAGATGCCCATCAGGGTCGGGGCCGCGTGCGTGTGGCTGGACGCGACGACGACGTTCTCGGCGGGTACGCCGGTGCGCTCCGCGACGGCCTCCCGCATCGCGACCGTTCCGTAGGGGCCCTGCTGGTAGCCCGCGAAGATCCCCTGGCTGTCGACCTCGGCGAACAGCACGCCCGTGTCGCCGTTCCCGACCGCCATCGCCCGCACCTTGAGGGGAGCATCGACCTCCGCCGTCTCCCGGCCGACCCAGGAACCCCCGAGGAACTGAGCGGTCTCGGGCGTGATGTCGCGGCTGCTGGCCCCGACCTGGAAGAGGGCGGGCTCCCCCCCGTCGTCGGGGTCCTCCGCCAGCGCGGGTTCCAACGCGGCGGTTGCGGGCACGATCATCGACGAGGCGAGGAGGACGCAGGCGAGCTTGCGGGGATCCAAGCGAATGCCTCCCAAAGCCATCACCCTCTCGGAAACGCATAAATGTTCCTCAGCGCGCCGGCTCCGCGGCAACGAGCTGGGCGAGGCTACGTCCTCCACAGACGCGGGGATCCGCCGTCGGCAGCGATCCCCGCGATCAATCAGCTTCCCTGGTGATCGGCCGTGCTCTCGAGGCAGAAGCTAACCGGTCGCCACTGCTTCCGCCTCGACCTCGACGGGGAGGACCTCGTCCACGAACCCCTCGACCTCGACGAGCGTCGTCGCCGGCCCCCCGACACAGCACGCGCTCGCCGACCGGCACCGCCCGCGCGTCCCCGACCTCGTCCTCCAGGGCGCACCGTCCCGGAACCGCTCCCCTCGCCTCGGGCGGGAACCCCGGTACCCCGACGTTGCTGTGCCGACGGGGCGGTCGTCGGGCGCTTGCATGTCCGCGTCGTCGGCCACGAGCGGCGAAACCACTCGGGAAAGTGAAGGCCGTGGGTGAAGGCGCGCGGAAGTGCCGGCCGCAGAGGATCACCCCGGGAGTCGGCCAAGTGGGGATGATCGTTCTCTTCTCCCATCTCAGAGAGGAGAGATCCCGAAAGCAGCCAGACCCCCGGATCCGAGTGGCGAACAGCTGCTAAGCTCTTCTCGGCGTGTCTCAGTGGCCATGGTCTAAGGGCTGACTGGATCCCGATCGGAGCCGGCGACGTCCCCGGGCGAGGGGGATCGCAGGCGCTGACAGCTCGACCGGCTTGGCGCTCGCCGGCCCCCACCTTCCCCGGGGAGCCTCAGCCCTCGTTGTCCCCTTACCGACGGGCCGGCCACTACCTGAGCCCGGCGGCCGCAACGGGCTCCCTCAACCACGGATCGACGATCGCCTCACCCGCAACCCCGTCGCAGGCCTGCGCCGAGGGCCCGTCGGGACAGCCCCACCAATTGTGCGTCGCGTTGACGGGCTCGTCGATCGAGACGACGTTCAGGCCTGTGGCGCTGTTATTCCACACGTTGTTCTCGTGCATCGCCAAGCTCTCGGCTTCCTCGGCCCAAACCCCGTTCTCGTTGCCGGTGATGTTGTTCTGCGATAGCAGGTTCCCCGCTGTGTCCGTTCCGAGCAGGAACCCCACCTCGTGCTCTCCCGCGACGAGGTTGTCCTCGATCGTGTTATCGCTGGAGCCGAAGACGGCGGCGATGCCAGCGATGCCGTTATCGCGCATCGTGTTTTCGAAGGCGTGGTTCCTCGAGCCGATTACGATCCCAGCGACATCGTTGTCGATCGCCGTGTTGGAGGCGATCGGTGTCTCCTGCTCGGAGGTTGAGACGATACCGACGAAGTTGTCGTGCGCGAGATTGTTCCGGATGGCCGCATCGGCTTCGATCCGGATCCCCTCTCGGCGGTTCAGTGTCACAGTGTTCGATAGGATCTCTCCGCCATCTCCTTCGTTGGCATAGATCCCTGAGGCGCCATTGTTCGTAGCGGTGTTGTTCTTGATCAGGGTCTCCGTCGAGTGAGTGATGAAGAAACCGTTCCCCGTGTTGCTGTGGGCGGTGTTGGCCTGGAGGTGTGTCTGGCTTGCACTGTCGACCACGAGACCCTGACCGTGGTAGGCTATCGTCGTGTTCTGAACGGTGGCGTTGCCGACGCCATCAAGCACGATCCCGCGAGTGAATTGGTCGACCGGGACCCCGTACACCTGGTGCTCGGTGTGCGGGACACCGTAGACGAAGGACTCCCGGATCTGGACGTGAGCCTCGGTACCCTGAATGACGATGCCAGCCGTGGGACCCTCGGGCGTCGAGACCGCGGGGGGCGCTTGGATGCACCAGCCCTCGATCACGTAGGGATCCCCAGCGGTCCCGGAGCCTCGAACGACACCGCTCCCCGGGCGGATCTCCCGCTCGCCGGTCGCGGGGTTCACCCACTCGAACCCGCGCTCGCCGACCCGTTCAGTGATCCGGATCGGCGGATGCGGCGTGCACTCGGCATCCCCGACCTCGAACAGCTCGTGACAGCCGCTTTCCGCCTCGCCCGTAGCGCTCGCCGCGATGCAGCCGGACGCATCACCGGTCACGCTGGCGCCCGCGTGGTGACCGTGGGCATCCTCGCCGGTCTCGAGGGCAAGGCAGTCCCGGTAGGCCTCGGTGGCATGCTCGCGGCACTCGCCGCTCGCAGAGATGGGGGTTCGGCCGGTGGCATCGCCCGTGCCCGTGAGGGCAAGCCGGGAGGCGGTCGCGTTCCCCGTGCCGGAAGCGGCCGTGCAGGCCTTGGATCGCCGACAGTCGGCCTCCCCGGTCACGCTGACGGCCGCGTAATGGCCCTCCGCATCGTCCGTGACGCCGACCGCCGCGCAATCACGGTACGGTTGGCCGGCATCGTCGCGACACTCGCCGGTAACTGATACCGGGTGATCACCGGTGGCGTCCCCCAACGGGGCCACGGCGGTGCACAGGAACTCGCAGGCGGAGGCGTTGCCCGTCCCACTGGCCGACGCGCACGCGGCAAGGAACGGTCGACAGGAGGCATCACCCGTACCGCTGACCGCCAGCGTGCGACATTCGGCCGCCTCGTCCACGGCTACGCAGGCTTGGCCCGCTGGATCCTCAGCGGTCTGGGCCACGACCGAGGACGCCGCGAGCACGAGGAGAGCCAAGCCACCCACGAGCCATGCCCCGCGAGCCATGCATGGCCTGACCCAGCGAGCCTTACTTTGGGTTGGGGATGTCACGGACGCGACACCTCGGGTCAATCGCAAGGGAGGGTCCCTGGCTAGGGGTTGGTTCGTGGTGAGTGGTACTACTGACATAGGCTGAGAATCACTCAGCTATCATCGGGCATCTCACCAAGCCGATCGCCGCTTGGGAATCGGTATGCGAGGGCTACTCCATTTCTACGGACGGACGTGCGGGGAACCACGTGACGAGGCGAAGGCCCTCTCGGCCGTTCACGACCTGACCCGACAGGGATCCTCGAGTAAGACGACGCCGAAGATCCGGCACCGACCGACCTTGTGTCCACCGATACCGACAACGCTCCTGCCATCCGAGCCTACGTTGTCGCGTTACTCTGTGCGGCGTTTGGGAGCATCTCGACCCATCCATTCTTACCCCTCGCCCCCCTGCGTTGCCCAGCGTGGACGTCCCGCTGGCGGCCGAGCGCACGATCGAGGGGAACGAGCAGTACCTGCGGGTGTGGGCCCAGGGCGGCCCGACGCGGGTCGAGGCCCCGATCGATCCCTACTGCTATGCTCGCGAGCCCTTCGGGCACGAGCCGCTGCGCCAGCGCGAGGTCACGCGCCGGCCGTTGTCGACGTTGGACGAGGAGACGTGGGTGAGGGCCGAGTTCGCCAACGTGCGCGAGCTGGCCGACGCAGCGCACGCTCGGTCCGAGGACGAGGTCGCCGAGGCCCACATCCCGTTCGTCCACCGCGTCCTGCTCGACCGGCCCGACTACTACCGCCGGTTCCCCAACGGCGAGCTGTCGAGCCTGCACGTCGACATCGAGCAGCGCACCACCGGGTCCGGGTTCCCCGACGAGGACGCCCCGATCGTCTCGATCGCCTGGGCCGGGGACGACGAGGCGCCGACCAGCGTCGTCGATCCGGCCGACGAGCGGGCCGTGTTGGAGGCGTTCCTGGGGGCGCTGGAGGTGCACGATCCGGACGTGCTCGCCGGCTACAACGTCGCCCGCTACGATCTGCCGCGGCTGCGCGCCCGGTTGCAGGCCCACGACCTCGACGAGACGCCCCTGCACCGCGAGGGGGGCCGCATCGAGGAGGCTCGGTGGGGCAAAGGCCAGCGCGTCGTCGGGCGGCTGCTGTACGACGTGTACGACAAGGTGCGAGCCGACCAGACCCTGATCGGGATCAAGGACCGCTCGCTGGAGACCGTGGCCGAGTGGCACGGCCTCGACGTGCTCGAGGCCGACGTCACGAACACGGTGAAGCTGGCCGAGGAGGGCCGCTTGGCCCGGTACAACGAGAACGACGTCGAGCTGTCGCGCCAGATCGGCCAGCCCTACCTGGCCAACGACGTCGAGCTGGCCGACTTCTACGGCGCCCCGTTGCAGACGATCGCCGAGGCGACGGCCAGCTTCCACGCCCGCACCCTCCAGGGACGGATCTTCGTCGAGGAGAGCGTCATCTCGGACGGCACGAACGAACAGCGGTTCCCCGATCTTTACGAGCAGACCGGCGGCGAGGGCTTCGTGGGCGGCATCGTCGAGATCTACCGGCGGGGCCTGTTCCGCCCTGTGACCCTGGTGGACTTCGCCTCGATGTACCCCTCGATCCTCGTCGCCCTCGGCGCTGGGGCCGACAACACCCGCTACGAGGGCACCGTGAGGGAGGGCGGCTTCGAGGCCCACCGCAAGGCCGACACGCTCACGCTGCGCGTGCCCGACCCGAACCGCGGCACCCGGCACGAGGTCTCCATCGAGGGCCGCTCGCCGCTGGCCGAGGAGCTGGGCGAGCTGCTCGCCTACCGGCTGGAACTCAAGCAGAAGGCCCGCGCCGACGAGGGCGGCAGCCAAGACACCAGCCGACAGGGCATGATCAAGGTCATCCTCAACAGCGTGTACGGCGTCATGGCCAGCCGGCACGCCCGGTACGCCTCGCTCCCGGTCGCGATGGCGATCGTCGGCACCGCCCGGCACCTGATCCAAGAAGTCGAGGACCTGCTCGGCGAGGCCAAGATCGAGACCGACACCGACGGCGTCTACGCCGAGGGCCGGATCGATCCGGACCCGATCGAGGCCCACGTCAACCGCGTGCTGGCCGAGGAGATCGGCGCCGAGCCCGTGCTCAGCGTGGACGCCGACCCCTTCGAGGCCGGCTGGTTCCACGAGGGCAAGAACTACCTCCTGCTGCACGAGGACGGCCGGATCGAGCGTCACGGCGTCGCCTTCAAGGGCAGCTCGCGGGCGCCGTTGTTCGACGCGGCGCTCGACGAGGTGGCCCGCGCCCGGCTGGAGGACCGCGAGGACGTGGACGAGATCGCCAGCCAGGCGCTGGATCTGTCCCGCTACGATCGCGAGGACTTCGTGATGCGGGTGCGACTCGGCAAGGACCCGGACGCCTACGAGGCCACGAACCACGTCGCCGCCCAGGTCGCCCGCGCCGCCCAGCGCCGAGGCCGCGAGGTCTCCCAAGGCGACCAGATCCCCTACGTGAAGACCGAAGGGGGCTACGACGTCGCCTGGCCGGGCGCCTTCGACGAGCTCGACGAGGACTACTACCTCGAACTGTTGACCAAGCTGCTCGACCGGCTCGGGATCGAGGCCCGGCCTGCCGACCAGCGCAGCCTCGCCGAGTACCTGTGACGGGCCTGGTCCTCCCGGCTGTCTCGTTAAGCAGGGGCCGCGAAGGACACGAAGGATCGCCAAGGCCACGAAGGACCTGTGACTCGCCGGCCGGGAGCTTCGTAACGGCAGCTGCTCTCCTTTGTGCCCTGGCGTCCCTTCGCGTACTTGGTGGCCCCCCCGTTTCTTATCCTTACAGCGCGCTGGCCCTCCCGCACAGGCTTCAAGCAAGAGGCTCACCTACCGCGCAGCGATGCCTGGTTCCGACCTCGAGCAGCGGATCCGGCGGCTCATCGACGGCGTCTGGAACGGCGAAGACCCCTCCGTCGCGGACGATCTCGTGGCCGAGGACTACACGCTGCCGGAGGAGGACGAGCTCCCCGGGGACTTCACAGGCCCCAACCTCTACCGGGGGCTGGCGGAGAGCACCAGGGAGGCCTTCGAGGACCTGTCCTTCGAGATCGAGGACGTGCTCGTCGACGGCGACCGGGTAGCCGTCCGCTGGACGATGCGGGGCACGCACGCGGGCCCGCTGTTCGGGGTCGCGCCCAGCGACGAGGGGGTCGAGGCCTCCGGCATCGAGATCGACCGCTTCGAGGACGGCAAGCTGGTCGCCTCCTGGATCCAGACCGACGAGAAGGGCATCCTCGAGCAGATCGGTGGGCTGCGACCGATCTGATCCGAGGGACGGCTCGGGAGGCGGGGGGTTTCCACCCCGGGCCGCGTTCCGCTCCCGTGTCAGGCAGGGCGTCCCCGACGAGTACGAGCTCGCCGATCCCGGTGTCGCTCTCCGCTCGACGTCGCAGGCCTCTTGACGGCTCGGGTCCTCCCTCTCGCCGATGCGGGAGGGCCACCGATCGCGCACCCGCCGGGCCGCCGGCCTCACGCTGGCGGCTCTCGCGGCCGCGGCCCCGATGGGCCTGGCGGACCTGGCGCCGGGGGAACCGTGGGCCCTGGCTGTGGGGCTCCTCGGCGGCCTGGCGACCCTCGTCGCCCTCCGCGCTCGCGGGAACGCGCTGGGCCCCCGCCACGTGCTCGACGCGGCCCTGCCGCTGGCCGGTCTCGCGTTCCTGGTGCTGGCCTGCTTCGACCCGCTCGCGTTGCCGGATCGCGTCCGATGGGTCACGCACCCCCTGGCGGGCGCCGCCGGCGCGGTGGCCGTCTGGGGCTTGCACCACCTGCCGGGAGTTACGCGAGGGGCGTGGGCGGCCGGGGCTCTGGCCGGCCTGGTGGCTGGCGGGCTGGCCGCGTGGGCGGGCTTCGGATCCGTGGTTCTGCTGGCGCCCGCGACCATCCTGCTGTCGGCCTGGTGGGCGATCCGCGAGGTTCCCGATCCCGTTCGGCCCGGGGACGACCCGCTGGACTCCTACTTCCCGTGGGCCAGCGTGCCGGCTCGCCGCGCGTGGCCCGGTCTGCCGGAGGCGTTGCTTCGGGCTCCGGCGACGCTCGGGTACCTCGCCGTCGGGTGGTCGGTCTTCCTCGCCTGGGGCGAGCAGACCCGGGACGGGTTCGGCCTCGACCAGCGCGCCGTCGAGCCGTTCCTCTACGAGATCCCCGATCTGACGCGGGCGCCGCTCGAGGCCGCCCTCTCGCTGGCGACCGCGCCGTTCCTGAACCACGATTTGGTCCAGTTCGTGTACGTCACGGCGCTGTTGGCCTTGTTCGGGCTGGCTGTCGAGGTGCGCGAGGGCACCGGGCGGGCCGCGGCGGTGTTCCTCGCCAGCGGTCTGGCGGGCGCGATCGCGGCCGGTGTCCTCCTGCACGCGCTGGTGGCCGCGTTGCCGGACGTCGCGTTCTTCGAGGAGGCCTGGCGGCGGACGTGGTCGGGCGGCTCGGCGGGCGCTTTCGGCCTCATGGGCGCGCTCGCGAGCCGGGCCCGCGCGTCCTGGCCGCTGCTCGGCTTCTTCGTGTTCTGGGAGGCCAACGTCGGGTGGTTCTACCTGCAGAGCTACACGCCGGCCTTCCACCTGACGGCGCTCGCCGTGGGGTTCTGGATCGGCCGACGCTGGACCCCACCCGATGCCTGACCGCGCGATGCAAGCCGAGCCTGGCCCGACTCGGGTCTCGTTTTCGCCACCTCGTGGTCGCGAGAGCGTTCGCAGGCTCGCTTGCGTAACGCGCAGGTAGCGGCCGTGTGATGGCTTATCTCCGTCGAGGTGCGTGCCCGACCCATGCCCGAACTCGCCCGTCGGACCGAGCCCGATCGCGAGGACCCCGAGCATCGGATCCGCGTCGAGGTGGACGAGGGAACGGTGGTCCGCCGGGCGAGGGTGTACGAGGCCGAGCGGGGCGGCTCCCTCGGCGAAGGCCCCTCCCGGGCCCGCCGGATGACGCCACGGGACGGGGCCTCAGGGCGCGTCGGCTTCGGAACCCTTTTCAACGGCGGGGGGGCTCCCCGCCGCTGGATGGGATGCACTAGCCACGTCCGTTTCGACACAGCCGCGGGTTTCCTCACCCGTCGGGCTCGCCTCTTCGAGGATGGAACCTTGGCCTCGGAATCGGTGACGACGACGCGCCTGCCGGGCTGAGGTCGCCGCGGCTCCCGCTCGAGGTCCCCTTCGAGCGGTGGCGCTGGGGGTCTCAGATCGACCGGGCGCGGGCCCGGGCCAGCTTGTCGGGCTCGTCGGTGATGATCCCGTCGACGCCCAGCTCGAACAGCTGGCGAGCGTGGGCAGCGTCGTTGATCGTCCAGACCCAGACGGCGGCCCCCTGGTCGTGGGCGCGGTCGACGGTGGTTTGGTCGACGAGGTCGATGCCTTCGTGCGTGGGCGGGATGATGAGGGCCTCCGCCTCGATCGTCTCCCCCGAGAAGAACGCCTCGGCCTCGTCGCGACCGGTCGTGCGGGGCACGCCGTCGAGCTGGCTGGCCACTTCGTCGATCTTGTCGTCGTCGAAGCCGCCCAAGAGCAGGTCTTTCTCGCGTTGCCAGCCCTCCTCGATCGCGTCGACGACCACGCCGACGGGCGCCGTGTCCTTCAGGTCGAGGATGGTCGGCACGCCGCTGAACAGCTCCAGGATCTCGTGCAGCTCGGGCACCTGGAAGTGCCGGGCCCGCATCCCTTGGGGTGGGTCCTGCTCGCCGGTGGCGATGCCGGCCAGCTCGCTCCACTTGGTGCAGGGATCGAGTTCGCGCACCTCCTCGAGCGTGAGGTCGGCGATCTCGACGTCCTCACGGCAGGTGCGCTGGGCGTTGTCGTCGTGAAAGCAGACAGCGTGGTCGTCGGCGGTGCCGCGCACGTCGATCTCCAGGTGCGTGGCGCCGGCGCCCAGGCCCTCGAGGATGCCGTAGATCGTGTTCTCGGGACCGATGTTGCGGCCGCCGCGGTGGGCGGCGACGGCGGGGATCTCCTGGTGCCAGGAGTCGAGGTCACGGGTCATCGGACCCGACCTCGCTCGCGAACGGTTCCAGCTCGGCCAAGCCCAGCACGTCGAGGACCTCGATCAGGGCTTGCCGGGCTCCGGGGGCGTCGGTGTGCTGCTGGCCGACGGTGTCCAGCGCCTCGAGGGCGGCGGGGAAGTCCAGGTTCGAGCGCAAGGCACCGATCGCCTCGTCGCGTAGCTCGGCGGCGGCGCCCGCCGGCGTGCCCTCGGCGGCCTCTTGCAGGGCGTCGTGGAGGGCTTGGACGCGCTCGTCGGCGTCGGCGAGGCGGGCGTCGTTCCACTCCATCGTCTCGCGGTAGTCCTCGCTGAGGTAGGCCAGGCGCACCTGGGCGGGACCGTGGTCGTCGATGGCGCCGGACAGCGGCACCGAGTTGCGCAGGCTCTTGCTCATCTTCTCCTCGTCGAGCGTGACGAGGCCGTTGTGGACCCAGTAGTTGGCGAACTCGCCGTCGGAGAGGCAGCGGGCGATCGCCCGCTCGCATTCGTGGTGCGGGAACACGAGGTCGGCGCCGCCGCCGTGGATGTCGATCGTTTCGCCGAGCAGATCGTTGGCCATGACCGCGCACTCGGTGTGCCAGCCGGGGCGGCCTTCGCCGAAGCTGGTCTTCCAGGTGACGCCCAGGTCGTCGGTGTTGCGCCACACGATGAAGTCGAAGGGCGTCTCGCGGCCGTTCCACTGCTCCTCGGGGACCTCGTGGACGACGGCGTCGGCTGGGACTTTGCCGAGCAGGGTGCCGAAGCCTTCGACGTCGCAGATGCGGAAGGCGACGCCGTCGTCGATCTCGTAGGCGCACTCGTGGTCCTCGAGGGTGCGCGTGGCGTCGATGATGTCGTCGATGTAGTCGGTGACGCGGGGGAACCGGTCGGCGCGCTTGATCGCGATGCGGTCCATCGCGTCGAAGTAGGCCTCGATCATCTGCTCGGCGTACGCGAGCGGTTCGAGGCCGCGCTTCTCGGCGCGCTTCATTATCGCGTGCTCGACGTCGGTGAAGTTCTGGACGTGGTCGACCTCGTAGCCGGCGTGCTCGAGCACGCGGCGCAGCACGTCGAAGATGACGTAGCTGCGGCCGTGGCCGACGTGCGGGGGGCCGGAGACGCTGATGCCGCACACGTACAGGCGGACGCGGTCGGGCTCGATCGTCTCGAGCTCGCGCACGCGATGCTCGCCGGTGTCGTACAGCTCGATGGGGTCAGCCAACGTCTTGCCCTCCTGCGGCGACGATCGCATCGCGGTGCTCCTCGGTGGCCGGGCCCAGCCGCATCTGCAACGGCTCGTCGATCGAGACGAAGCCCCGACAGGACCAGCTCGAGGAGGCGGCCCAGCCCTCGCGGGGGTAGGTGACCTCGACGTCCTGGTCGGGGACCCGGGTGAGCAGGCCGTCGACGAGGCGCTGGGCGACGTTGGCGTCGCCGCCGCGCGCCACGACGGGCCCGATCTCGGTCACCGTCGGCCCGGGGCGGGCGATGCCGTAGCCGGCCAGCTCGCCGTCGTCGGTGGTGACGGCCACGCTCGCGTCGGGGAAGCGCTCGAGCTTGGATGCGAGGAACGCCGATCGGTCGGCGGCGAAGACCCCGCGGTCGAGCTCCTGGGCCGCGTCGAGGTGGTCGGCCAGCGGGTCGACGTCGGGATCGCGGCCCCGGCGGGCGCCGCCGCGGGCGACCGTGAAGGCCGCCTCGCCGGTGAACCCGATGCGCTCGTACAGGGGTTGAGCCTTCGGCGTGGCGTACAGCTTCACCGTCTCGCAACCGGCCGTGCCCAGCGCCTCGATGCCGGCCTCGGTGACGGCTTGCCCGATGCCGTGCCCGCGGTGGTCCGGCAGCGTGAGCACGCTGCCGATCCAGCCGACGGGATGCCAGGGGAAGGCGAACGTCATGCCGACGGCCTCGTCGTCGACGTAGGCGACGCGGGCACAGCCCTCGCACAGGTCGACGAGCTCGGCGAAGGACGCCTCGCCGTAGCCCCAGAACTCGCGCAGGGGCTCGGCGTCGTCGATCGTGGAGCCGTCCAGCGGGGAGATCTCGGCTATCCCTCGTCCCCTCCGTCCCCGTCCTCGATCGGGTCGGTCATGCCCTCGTCGCAGTCCCAGGTCCCGAACGTCAGGTAGCGCTCCTCGCCGCGGGCCGTCTTGATGGAGCAGGGTCCGTACTCGTCGGATTCGGCCCCGTACCAGTAGGGGCAGTGCTTGCACATCCGGTGCCGCTGGCCCTCGGGGGGCTCTTCGCGGTGGACGTCGACGAGGACGCGTCCCTCGGCCACGGGGGGACGTGAGCCGCGCCTACGCATTAACGGTTTGCTTACACTCTCGGAAGCGTTGGGAGGGCTGAGGTGACGGCGATCCCGTCCTTCCGGGTGATCCGCTCGCCGTGCTCCACGATGTCGCTCCAGGTGCCGCGCTCGCTGAACCCGGAGACGCTCTCTTCCATCGGTCCTTCTTCTGTGTATCCTCCGTGTCCTCTGTGCCTCTGTGGTTGGCCCCTGCTCTGTGCCCTCGGCCACCCTCCGTGCCCTCCACCCGCACCCTTTTCTACGCGTCCCCCTCCTGGTCCGCCGATCCCCGTGAAGGTCGCCGTCATCGGTCTCGAAGGCGCGGACCCGTCGCTGGTGTTCGACGAACTCGCCGACGCGATGCCCAACCTGGCCGAGCTGGCCGAGGACGGCGTCAGCGGGCCCCTTGCCTCGACGCACCCGCCGGAGCCGATCCCCGCGTGGACGTCGTTCCTCACCGGACAGAACCCCGGCGAACTGGGCTTGACCGGCGAGACGAACCGCGACTGGACGATCACCCGACAGGGTCGCCAGGCGCCCTACGGCGAGGGCGCCCGCGTCGGATCGCTCGCGCTGGACGAGGCCACCGTGTGGGAGCGGGCCGGCGAGGCCGGGTGCGATCTCGCGTTGGTCGGCCTGCCGCACACGTTCCCCGTCGAACCGGTCGACGGTACCGTCGTGGCGGGCTCGCCAGCGCCCGGCCCGGACGCCGCCGTCACGCATCCGCCCGAGCTTGGCGAGGAGCTCGCCCTGGGCGAGGCGTTCTTCACCGAGCCGCCGGCCGAGGCCGACCGCCAGAGCAAGCTCGATCGCGCTCGCGCGGCGCTCGCGCAGCGTTTCGACGTCGCCGAGCACCTGGCCGAGCGCTCGTGGGATCTGTTCGCGATGGTCGCCCGCTCGCCGCGGCTCGTGCAGGAGACCGCCTGGAGCACCCACGACACCGAGCACGCGCTGCACGAGGACGACACCGGAGACGCCGTCCGCGCCCACCACCGGCGCCTGGACGAGCGGATCGGCGACCTCGTGGAGACACTGCCGGACGACACCGCGATCGTGGTCGCAAGCGTCCAGGGAGCCCAGGCCTGCCAGGGCACGGTGCAGCTCAACGCCTGGCTGCGCCGCGAGGGCTATCTGTCCCTCGCCGACGAGCCCGAGGCGCCGACGGCCTTCGACGCCGAGCGGGTCGACTGGGCGAACACGCAAGCCTGGGCCGCCGGGGGAGCCGCCGGCCACATCCACCTGAACGTGGCCGGGCGCGAGCCTCAGGGCACGGTGCCCCCGCTCGACTACGAGGCGCTGCGCGACGAGTTGCAGGCCGAGCTGGCCGCGATCGACGCCGGCGATGGCCACCTGGCGGCGCAGGCGATCGCGCCGGGCGAGGTCCACGAGGGCGCCCGCGTCGACGAGGGCCCGGACCTGTTCGTCTACGTCGAGGAGCTGGCCTACCGCTGCGAGGCCTCGCTGGGCCACGAGACCGTGCTCACCGACCCCGCACGCGGTCGACACGAGGCGACCGCCAGCAGCGAGGGTCTGATCGTGGTTTCGGACCCCGGGGATCGGTTCTCGGGGACGGTCGACGACATGCAGGCGACGGACGGCGCCGCCACGCTGTTGGACCTGCTGGGCTTGGACGTGCCCGAGAAGCTGGAGGGTCGCGTGCTGCAGCCGGACGGCTCGCTGCCCGGCTGAGGGGCCAGAGAGGGGAACGGGCGGCCCTGGCGAGGGCTGGGACGGTCCCAGGATCGGTGGCTCTCAGCCGTCGGCGGAGGGCTCGTCGAACCGGCGGGCGCCGACCACGACGATGCCGAGCCCGAGCGCGATGGCGATCGCGGCCTTGACCAGGCGGCTGAGGTCCTCGAGCCCGAGGAACACGATGATGGCGCCGAGCGCGGCCACGAGCCCGAGCACGTAGAGGGCGGTCGGGACGCGCAGCCATCGCCAGCCCTCGCGGTCGACGAGCTCGCTGTCGGCCTCCTCGGCCTCGAAGTGGCGGCCGAGCGCGGTGCACATGACGGCCAGCAGCGCGAGGCTGGCCATGCGGCTCCACGGGCTGATCTGGTCGATGAACTCGGCGGCGAAGTAGACGATCCCGATCCCGGCGGTCAGGATGCCGATCGTGACGAGCACGTTGCGCATGTGGAACACGGTGCGCGTCATCGGGGCACCTCCTCGACGTCGAGCCAAGCGTCAGCGCTGTTGCCGTCGACGGTCAGGCGGAGATCGACGCGGACCGGGCGGGATCGATCCCAACCCTCCTCCGGTGAGTCGGGCAACAGCGTGTCGCCGGTGACCGTGAACCGCTCCTCGCTGACGCCGAGACGGTCGGCGGCGAGGGGCCCCGAAGCGATGCGCTCGGTGTGGTGGCGGATGTCGTAGCTGGCCTCGAAGGTGGCGAGATGCTGGTTGTCCACGACGATGCGGACGTCGACCTCGTCGGAGCGGTTGACCTCGATCAGGGTGTCATGGTGGCGAACGTCGGACCGCTCGCGCGGGATCTGGCCGATCGTCTGCCAGTCGTCGGCTTGCTCCACCTGGAGGCTGATCGTGCGGTTCAGGGCCACGTCGGCGCCCACGACCACCACGAGGAGCGCGCCCGCGAGGATGGCGACTTGGAGAGCCGAGAACCCACCGCGCTCGCTGGCCATGTTCGGGCCAGGGACCGACAGCTGTTAACTGGCGGGGGAACCGTTCAGGGCACCTTACGCAGGTCGGCGGCCTCCTCTTGGTCTCGGATTTTGCCCGCGGGCGCCATCGGGTGGGCACCCGTTCGGTGGGTGGTCAACCCCAAGCCGGACGTGGACGAGCGCGGGCCCGTCTCGCGTCAGGGTTCCCGGCGCACGGGGTTGGCCAGCGTGCCGACGCCCTCGATCTCGATCTCGACCTCGTCGCCGTCCTCGAGCGGGGCGACACCGCTGGTCGTCCCCGTGCTGATCACGTCGCCCGGCTCGAGCGTCATGTAGCGGGTGATCTCCTCGACGAGCGTGGGCACGTCGAACAACAGCTCGTCGATCGAGGACCGCTGGCGGGTCTCGCCGTTGACGCGAGTCTCGATCGTGGCGTCGTCGGGCACCCGATCCAGGCTGGCGACGACGGGCCCGATCGGTGCCGCCCCGTCGAAGGCCTTGCCGCGGACCCAGTTGCGCTCCGAGCGCTGGTCGTCGCGGTTCGAGACGTCGTTGACGCAGGTGTAGCCGGCGACGACGCTCATCGCGTCCTCGGCGGCGACGTTGCGGCACTGCTCGCCGACGACGACGCCGAGCTCGCACTCGTGCTCGACGCGGTCCTTGCCGCGCGGCAGCTCGATCACGTCGCCCGGGCCGGCGACGGCGTTCGGCGGTTTCAGGAACAGCGAGGGCCGGTCGGGCGTCTCGCGGTCGCCCTCCTCGATGTGGTCCCTGTAGTTCAGCCCGACGCAGACGACCTTCGTCGGCTCGGCGGGCGCCAGCAGGTCGACCTCGTCGACGGCGTAGCGGCGGTCGGCGAAGGTGACTTGATCGCCTTCCCATCGTCCTCGACGCACGGCGCCGGTCGGATCCACGAAGCGAGCCCGGTGCACGGTGACCTGGCCAGCTCGTCGCCCGCGATGAAGGTTACGGCGATGCCGACGAGCTCCAACAGGCTGATGAACCAGGCTCGATTTCACCCGGCGATGCAAGGCCGCATCTGGGCGTTGATGCTCGTGCTCGCGCTAGCTCTCCCAGCGGGA
Organism: Thermoplasmatales archaeon SW_10_69_26; assembly: GCA_003009755.1. GTDB lineage: Archaea > Thermoplasmatota > SW-10-69-26 > SW-10-69-26 > SW-10-69-26 > SW-10-69-26. The sequence goes on along the minus strand of PXUB01000032.1, from coordinate 12,122 downwards.
GCCCAGGAAGCCTCGTTCACGGTCAGCCAGGAGAAGGTGCCGGCCGGCGAGGAGATCGAGGCCGGGGAAAGCCTCACGTTCGCGTTCAATGCCACCCTCGAGGGTGAGGGTTTCAGTTGCGCGACCGACGTCGAGGCGCCGGTGAACGCCACGGTCTCGGCCGAGCTGCCCAGCGACGCACCGGACAACGCCTCCGTGGAGCCGGGCAACGCCTCCAAGGCGTTCCCGATCCAGGCAGGGAACTACCAGACCGAGCCGTACAACCAGTCGGCCTCCTACGAGATCCCCGTCGAGACGGGGAGCGGCGTGACGGAGAACTACTCGGCGACGCTGTCCGTCGAGAGCGTGTTCCCGGGCGGCACCTACGACAACTGCGTGCCCAGCGAGTTCCCGGAGGCCGCCTGCCCTGTTGGGCGTCCGCATCCACGGGCCCAACAGGCCGTTGCGGTCGCCCATTTTCCGCAGCCCGCCACCCACAAGCGAGAACCGGTACCGGCATGGAGCAGCAGACCGACAGTTCGACGCCCACCCTCGACACGGCCCCCGACGCGGAGCGCGAGCGCGGCGAGCAGGTCATCCTCGAGGAGTTCGGCTCCCGTGAGGAGTTCATGAACGCCCTCGAGGCCACGATCAAGCCCTTCGAGGAGGGCGACCCTGCCCGCGTGAGCGTGCTTTCGATGGGCAGCCACGCGGGCACGCACGTCGATGCGCCGGCCCACTACCTGCGTGACGGCGCGACGATCGACGAGATCGACCCGGACGTCGGCCTGGGATCGGCCCACGTCGTCCACGTCGAGGATGCGGCGATCGTCGATCCCGAGCACTTCGACGACGTCGACCTCGAGAGCGTGGACCGGCTGCTGATCCGCACGCGGAACAGCCCGGCGCTGTGGCACGAGGAGGACTTCGTCGACACCTTCGCCCACCTGTCCACCGAGGCGGCCGAGCACCTGGCCGAGGCCGACCTCGACCTCGTCGGCATCGACTACCTCTCCGTGGCCGGCTACCAGCGCAACGAGACGCCGGTCCACCGGGCGCTGCTCGAGGCCGGCACGTGGATCCTCGAGGGCTTGAACCTCGGCGGCGTGACCGGCGGCCCGGTCGAGCTGGCCTGCCTGCCCCTGAAGGTCGAGGACTGCGATGGAGCGCCGGCGCGGGCGCTCGTCAAGCCCGAGTGACCCGCCTCATCCCCGGTGCTTGGCCCAGCCTTGCCGCACGGGCTCCGGGATCGGCGTGGCCTCGCCGTCCTCGCCGATGCAGACGCGGGTGATGTCGGCCTCGGCGACCGTCCGCTCGCCCTCGCGCGCCTGTAGGTGGAACGTGGCGGAGGCCTCGCCGATCTCGGGCACGGTGACCTCGACGGTCAGCTCGTCGCCCTCGGGCGGAGCCGGGAACCGCATGCGGTGGTCGACGACGGGCACGCGGACGCCCAGCTCGTCCTCGAGCTGTTTCTCGACGTGGCCGACCTCTTCCATGAGATCCTCGAAGGCATCCTGGAAGATCCGGGTGTAGGCGCCGTGGAACACCATGCCGGCGCGGTCCATGTCGTAGAAGCGGAGCTTGACCGTCGTCTCGAACGCCACGGCCGGGGAAACCGATGCGTGGCTTTCAACGGTGCGGTCGGCGGGGGGAAGGCCGAGGAGCGGGGCTCGCCGCATCCCGTGCCCGCAGGAGGGGGGATGCACGTGGGCGTGGGCGGCGGCCGCCCCGCTCGGCTCGGCGACGGTGATCGTCAACAGAGGCCGGCTTGCACGGTCTCTCGGCGCTCGGCCGCGGTGGGCATCTCGTCGAGCGCGATCGATCGCAGCTCGCGCGGGTTCTCGGCCTCGTGCGTGGGCTGGGCTTTGCATCGGGCGTGCTCGGGTAGGGCCCCAGTGCCCCAGGCGGCGAGCACGCTGACCATGCCCAGCCGGCTGGGCCAGCGGACGTCGAAGGCGGGCCAGTCGCCGACCATCATCGCCTGCTCGGGGTCGGCGTCGAGAACGTCGAGCGCGAGGTGGAACGGCCGCGGGCTCGTCTTGCCACCGTCGGTGTCGTCGCGGGTGACGACGACGTCGAAGAACCGCGTGAGCTGGGTGGCGCTGAGGCGGACGGCGGCCGGTTCGCGGGGGGCGTCGGTGACGACCCCCATCGGGACCTCGGCGCTGGCCAGCCGGGCCAGCGTCCCGCGGATGCCCGGGTAGGGGGTGAGCGCTCGCCAGTACACTTGCTGGGCACGCTCGGTGGCTTCGGGGGCCTCGTCGTGCAGGTCGAAGCGGTCGGTGACGACGCGGATCGCTCGCTTGGGATCCTCGGCGTCGTCGAGGGTCACGTCCAACAGCGCCTCCCGGACCGGGTCCGGTCCCTCGGGGTGGGCCTCGTCGGCCCAGGCTTGCGCCCAGCGGCGAAGCGGGCCCAGGAAAGGGATCAGCGTGTTGTCGAGGTCGAAGAGGGCTACGTCGATGTCGTTTCTCGCGGGCATCCCATCCACGACAGGACCGAGGACCTCGACGACCAAGCCGCTGTCGCCTGACCGTTCGCACCTTCATAGAACATCCTAGGGTCCAGCGGCCGCCCCTCCCGGGAACCCGTCGGACAGGAGGGAAACGCATAAACAAGGGAGTGTGCTATCGGTGGTTACCCCAGACCCACGCGGCGGGCCTGGGGGAGAGGGGTTCGAGGAAACACCGTGGTTACCGTCTTCGGAACACTAGGCTTCACGCCCGAGAAGTTCCTGCCGAGCCTACGCCACCATGCGCCGATCGAGCGGGTCTGCGTCTTCCACGACGCGGACGAGCGATCGCACGAGGCGGCCGAGGAGGTCGCCGAGCATTGCAGCAACATCGGACTGCCCTGCGAGACGATCGAGGTCGACGCCTTCGACATGCTCGAGGCGACGAAGACGATCCGCGACGAGGTCACCGAGGTCGACCCTAGCGACGTCGTCTTCAACATCACGGGCGGAACCGCCGTGCTCACGTGCGCGGCGCTGCTGACCTCCGTCCTCGAGGGCTTGCGGGCCGAGACGACCGACCTCCGCGACGCGAGCCAACCGCCGGAGGCCCTTCCGTTGATGACGATGAGCTACAAGGAGCTGTTGACGGATGCCCAGCGCAACGTCCTCAGCGCCATCGCCGAACGGAACGGCAAGGTCTCCCAGCGTGACCTCACGGACGTCCTGGATCTTCGGAAGGCGACCGTGAGCCACCACGTCAAATCCCTGAAGGAGCGCGGTCTCGTGACCGGCCAGCGCGCAGAGGACGCGCGCATGGAGTACCTCGAGGTCCCGCCCTCGGCCGATCTCCTGCTCGAACCGGCAGCCCGCGACGAGTGAGATCGCGAGGGAAGCCCCGTGCGCGTGCTCGTGTCCCTCGAGGGCTCCCGCGAGGGCGGGACGAGGGCCGCGTTCGCGCACCTCGGCTTCGATGCTTTGCACGTGCTGGCCACCGACCCCGACGGCGAGGCGGCCCAGCACGTCTGCGAGCTGGCCGAGGGGTTGGGCGCCCCCGTCGAGGTCACGGGCGTCCCGGCCGACGACCTCATGGGTGCCGTCGAGACGATCCAGGAAGCGATCGCGGACGTCGACGGCGAGGAGGTGCTCGCCCAGATCAACGCCGGCCCCGACGCCAACCTGCTGTCGGCGGCCGGCATGCTGGCCTGCATGAACGAGGGCGTCCCGATGCACTTCCTCTACGAGGAGGGCCACACGCCCTTGCCGATCTTGAGCGAGGCCCCCCTCGAGCGGTTGTTGGCCGAGGACGAACGCGACCAGCTCGTCGCCTTCAGCGAGGAGGACATCGAACTCGACGCCGTCGACGATCACGACAAGGCCGCCCTGAACGGGCTCAAAAATCGCGGCCTGATCGAGCCCGACGACGGTCGGCTGGTGTTGACCGAGCTCGGGCGCTCCTACCGAGAGCACCTGCGTCGACGCTAGACTGCCGGACTGGTTTCGCCGAAGCGCTCGCGCCGGTCTGAGGGCAACGAGAGGATCTCCCAACGACGTCCGGCAGTATATTCACGCGTCGACGCTGCGCACGTCGCGCAGCCGCTTGAGGTCGGTCTCGTACGTGTCGGGCGAGGTCTCCAGGCTCGCCGGCAGGCCGGCCCAGCGCTCGTCGGAGAGCAGCGCCTCGAAGGCGGCCAAGCCGAGTTCGCCGTCGCCGATCGCGGCGTGACCGTCCTTGGCGGACGCGTAGGGGTGACGCGCGTCGTTGAGATGCCAGCTTTCGACGCGGTCGAGGTCGATCGTGGACGCCAGATCCTGCATCGTCGCCTCGTAGGCGTCCGGGCGCAGATCGTAGCCGGCGACGAAGAGGTGGCAGGTGTCCAGCGTGAGGCCCACGCGGTCGGCGGGCAAGGCGTCCATCCAGTGGGCCAGGTGCTCGAGGTCGTCGCCGACCTGGGTCCCGGCGCCGGGCATGCCCTCGACGAGCAGCAGCGTGTCGTCGGGGCTGCGCTCGAGAGCCGCCTCGATGCCGTCGACGACGCGGTCGAGCGCGAACTCCTCGCCGGCGCCCTTGTGCGAGCCGGGGTGGAAGCACACGCCGAGCAGGTCGAGCTTGCTGGCGCGCTCGAGCTCGGTGACGAGCGCGTCCACGCTCTTGTCGAACTGCTCGTCGTCGTCGCTGGCGACGTTGATCAGGTAGGACCCGTGGGCGAAGGTGTCGGCGAGCTCGTACCCGTGCTCGTCGATCTGCTCGCGGAAGGCCTCGGCCTCCTCGTCGGTGATCGGGCCCGAGGGCTCCCAGCGGCGCTGGTTCTTGGTGAAGATCTGCAGGCACTCGGCCCCGAAGTCGCGAGCGCGCTCGGGGGCGCTTTGGACCCCGCCGCGGATCGACGCGTGGACACCCAGCTTCATGCGTTCACCACCCTGGACGGGTCCCTTAACCTTCCCCCCGGGGCAGGAGGCGCCGTGGACGGGAGCCTGGACGCGGGCCGGACACGGAAGCTTTAACCTCGGCCAGGGGCTCGCGGCCAACGATGCGTCGGGTCCTTCTCGCGATCCTCCTCTTGACAGGTCCGCTGGCGGGCTGCACGAGCCCGGATCGGGCCACCGTCGAGGACCCCGACTGGCCCACCGGCCAGCTGCTCACCTACGAGCTCACCCAGGAGGGCGAGACGGCCCGGGAGACGTTCCTCGTCTACAACCACACCCCCAAGGGTACGGATCTGCTGGCGTGGAACCTCTCCCGGCCGAACCTCACCAGCCCCTTGACGCAGTTCGACGAGGAGCACCAACCCCGCGCCGAGGGCTTCTCGAACGCGTTCCCGTTCCCGATCGAGGATGGCGACGAGCACGAGGCCCGCATCGCGGGCGCCGACGTCACCGTGACCTGGAGCCAGACCCCCCACGAGGGGCCCCTCGACGCCGACCGGGAGCTGGAAGGCGTCGCTCGCACACAGGACGGCGAGCAGCTGGCCGTGTTCGGCTTGTCCGCGGGATCCCCGGCGCTGCTCACCTACGCCGAGATCGATCCGCCGGACGGAGCCGCCGAGACGTGGGAGCTGGTCGATGCTCGCCTCCACGAGGGCTGGAACCAGCCGCCGTCGTGGACGAAGGGCGATTGGTGGACATACGAGGGCAGCTTCCGCTCCGAGCAGGGCTCCTCCAAGGTGGTCTACACCACGGACGACACCTCGCAACCGAACACCCAGCGCGAGCTGAGCCCGGTCCGCGTCGAGGATCGCGTCCTGATGCTGCCCTTCCAGGGCTGGCGTGACGGCGACATCGCCCCGCAAAGCGGCTACATCTCCAACGTGCTCTCCTCGTTCTGGTCGTGGCCGCTGGGCGAGGGCAAGACGTGGTCCGGCTCGAGCTCGGTGGGTGAACGCGGGGACGAGTACCAGGCCCTCAGCCACCTCTCGCTGCGCGCGCCGTTGCCGGACGGGTCCGTGACGACGACGTTCGCGGTCGAGGCCTACCTGAGCGGTCGAGACGAACCCTTCGCGACGTGGGAGTACTCGCCTCGGGCCGAGCACCTCGTATCCTGGCGGATCACCCCGGCCAGCGAGGAGGATCCGACCCTGAACTTCACGCTCGAGGATTGGGGGGAGGCCTACCACGGCGAGATGGAGATCCCCCGCCGGGTCCAGGTCGACCAGATCCCGGCCCGCGGCGGATCGTTCTTGAGCGGCCCCGCCGAGATCGATCGGACGTTCGACGTGCCCGAACAGGCCCGCACGGTGCAGATCGCGCCCCGGTCCTTCGCGGTGCACGAGCCCGACGTCGATCCCGAGTTCCGCCTGACCTTGACGGACGCCAACGGGACCGTCGTGCTGGAGCACAACGCCTCGCAGTTCCAGGATCAGCGGCTGAGCCTCTCGAGCAACGTCGAGGCCTCGCCCGGCGACTGGCGGCTGCAGGTGGACATCGGAGAGGGGGTGTCCGTGCTGGCTCGCTTGTACGCCAACTGGTACGAGACCGAGACCGTCGACTTCCGCTGATCGCCTCGGCATCTCCGGGCCAAAGGCTATATCGACGTCTGTGGCTCCCTGTCACGGAGGCGTTCCCCCTGGCGTCAACGCTCGTCCCCCCCGACAGCGACGAACAAGAGCTGAACAATTACGACACCGAGCAGACGGGTCGCGTCGAGGCGACGCGTGACCTGTCCCCCGAGGAGCTCGACGAGCTCCTGGCCGAGGTCGAGCCGCATCTCGACCCGCAGACGCGGCGGAGCTGGGACGCGAACATCAACGGCGTCCTCGTCCGCCTGGTGACGAACAGCGCCCACCAGATGGAGTTCTGGCAGGAGAACTGGTGGCCCGGCCCCAACGACGGATCCGTGCTGCCCCACGGGTTCCTCTACAGCGTGAACGGGATCGAGGGCAGCGATTCGGACGTGCTCAGCACGTCCTCTGGGCAAGGCGATGGCCTCGCCGACCCGCACGCTTACTACTGTCCCGAGCGCCAGACCGCCGTCTTCGTCAACACCGAGTACTACGGCCAGTGCAAATCGTGGGCGCTGGGCATCGCGGCCCAGGTCCTCGAACGCGACTTCAACACGCACAGCATCCACGGCGCCTGCGCCGAGGTGAACGGCAAAGGCATCGTGCTCGTGGCCCCGACCGGCACCGGCAAGACGACCCAGGTCAACAAGCTGTTCCAGCACCCCGAAGGCCGCATCGTCGGCGACGACTGGCTGTACATCCAGCACCCCGAGGATGGCTCCAGCCAGGCACCGCTGACCGTCACGCAGCCGGAGAAGAGCCTCTACGTCCGCACGGAGAACGCCGAGGAGGAGGAGTGGCTGCGCCCGATCTTCGAGAACCACAAGCTCGAGAACGTGCGCACCGACCCCGGGAACTGCCGGCACGAGGACGGCGAGGCCTGCCAGATCGAGGACCACGGCGAGGACTTCTGCCTGTGGGGGTTCGGCAACTCGCGCGGCCTGCTGCCCCGCGAGGCGATGCTGGGCCCCGACAAGGTCGCCGACCAGGCCTCGCTGAACCTGATCGTGCTCCTCCGCCGGGACGAGGAAGCCCCGGCCGAGGTCTGGCTGGACCCCGACGAGGCCGTCGACGTGCTGCGCGAGGGCCGCTACCAGATCCGGCCCGGCGCCGGACCCGAGGAGGACTGGGGCACCTACGACCAGGAACCCTGGTACAACCCCTACCTGCTCAAGCCCGACCACGAGGCCCAGGCCGAGTTCTTCCGGCGCGAGGTCGAGACCAGCGCCTGCGTGCTGCTGAACACGGCCCCCGAGGACGAGACGATCCAGCGCACCTACAAGCGCATCCTGGACGCCCTCGACCAGGCCTGAGCGCGGCCTCGCCGTTCGCCTGCCGGGAACGGAAAGGCTAGGTTCATCAGCCGGTGATGGGGTGGCCCGCGACGGGAGACCATGGGAGGCTCCAGCAAACCGCCCGAGCCCCGCGCCGGCTACAGGCGAGCGATCGCGCTCGCGACGGTCGTCGCGCTGGTCGGCTCGGCGGCCACCGCCGGCGCCAGCGTCCTCGACGGGCCCGGATCGGATCTGCCCGTCGTCGTCGACGAGACCGTCGAAGGCGGCACGACTGTGAGCTTGACCGTCGAGCTCTCCGGGCCGGCCCTGTACCGGATCGACCTCGTCGGCGACGGGCCCCGCGACGGGACCGTGATCTCGATGGGGTTCGTCGCCTTCGACGAGCAGCGCAGCTACGATGGCCTCTTCGCCATCGCCACCTTCGACTCGCAGGACCGCCAACGCACCGTCGTGGCCGGCGAATCGATGCCGACCCCTACCTACACGGTGCCCGACGACGGACAGGCGCTGTCGGCCGTTTTGCCCAGCGAGGACGGGGACGAGCGGGCCTGCCCGCTGGCCTGCGCCAGCCGTTTGGAGCTGCCGGAACGGACCGAGGCCGGCGTCGACCACCACGGCCTCTGGATGGGCGGAGTCGACGAGACCCGCCTGCAGGTCATCGCCGACGAGAACGTGACCGACGTCGGCTTGCGGGTTGGCACGCCGCTGGCCGTCGGCAGCGAGGACTTCGGCGACGGGCACGCCAACGTGCAACACCAGCCGAGCACGCAGGTGGGCGACGACGAGGTGTTCGCCGGGGCGAAGGCGATGCACGGCGCCGAGCTCGAGACGGCGGTCGAGGATCGACTGTACGGCGTCGCGGGCCTGGCCGAGTTCAAGACGGCCTGCGTCGGGACCTGCGCCAGCACCGACACCGCCCGTGGCGTGTGCGGGGCCAGGCTCCCGGCGGACTGCCGGATGGCCCAGATGACGTGGCAGGGACCCGCGAGCTCCGGCGCCGGCGACCACCACGTCTTCGGCGGGACCGACCCGGGCACGTACACGTTCGGCGTCGAGCGCATGGTCGACGCCTACGGCTCCTCGACGCCGGTCGTGGCCGACTACGCCTACGCCGACCCCGGCGAGCACCACCCCTACGTGGGCGGCGCCGACCTCCCGGATCCCCCGCTGTTGGATCGAGGTGACCACGATGCGAGTAGCTAGGATCCTTGTCGCGTTGAGCCTGCTCACGATCGTCGTCCCCGCCGACGCCGAGATCGGGAAGGTCGGCGAGGACACCTACCGATGCACGGTCGCCGTCGGCGCCGGCCAGACGCCTGCCCCGGCGCCGAACATCGGTCTCGACACGACGCAGTCGCTGGTCCCGCTGCCCGAGCGGGCGGCGCTGGGCGGCTGCCAGGCGACGTCGAGCCTCGCCGACAGCGGCATCGTGACGGGGATCGACGCCGCCGAGGGCTGCACGGCCTACGCCGACATCGCGCCCACGCCCGGCGGCGAGCAACCGCTGGCCGAGGACCACCCCGTCAAGGAGGGGACGGGCCTGTGGTTCCACTGCGAGGCCGGCGTCGTGGACGCCCAGAACGCGATCACGATCGACTTCGGCGCCTAGGGTGCCCATCGACGCATTGAACCCGGGCCGCCTCGCTAGGAGCCCGTGGCTCGGGTCTGCGTCGTCGGGAACGCCACCAAGGACGTCAACGAGACCGGGTTGCTCGCCGAGCGCCGTCCCGGTGGCACGCTGTTGTACGCCTCGCTGGCGCTAGGTCCATCCGATCGGCTACGCCCCGCTGACGGCCTACCTCACGATGCGGCGGGCCGGCCTGCCGATGGCGGACGTGCGCCTGGCGCTGCGCCCGACGAAGTTCAAGAACACCTACGACGGGCTCGAGCGGACCCAGCACGCCCGGCCCGGCCCCTCCCGAGCCCTCGACGGCACCGACGTGCTCGACGGCTACGAGGGCATCCTGCTGGGACCGGTGTTGGGTGAGATCCCAGCCGATCTGCCGCTGCCGGACGAGGCGTTGACGCTGCTGGACGTGCAGGGCTTCGTGCGTAGCCTGGGATCGCGGGACATGTGGGGCTGGCGGGAGGTGGCCAACGGCGAGCCGAGCCAGGGCCTGCCGGCCGTGGACGTGATCCGTGGCTCGATCGACGAGCTGTCGGCCTGGCTGGGCACGGACGAGCCGCGAGAGGCTGCGCGGGCGCTGCGCTCGCGGTGCTCGGCGATGGCGGTCGTCACGATGGGCTCGGAGGGCGCGCTCGCCCGGGACGGCACCGAGCACCGGGCACGGCCCACGCCCATCGTCGTCGAGGACCCCACCGGTGCCGGCGACGTCTTCGACGCAGCGCTCGTGCACGGGTTGCTCGAGCTGTCGGACGCGGGCGAGGCGTTGGCCTTCGCCAGCGGGGCCGCGGCGGCCTTCCTGGATCGGCCGGGTGGGATCGAGATCGCCCGGTTCCCGACGCGACAGGATGCAGCCGAGAAGGCGCCCTCACGCGAGCGGCCCTGACAGCTGGTCCCAGGTGACGAGCTCGACGGAGACCCCGTGGTCGGCCGCGAACGCCAGCGCCGGCGGGAGCTTGGTGACCCCGTTGGCGGCCGGGTAGACGCTCTCGACGGTGACGAGCACGCCGGCGGCGCCTCCATCGCCGAGCATGACACCCGAGCCGCTGTCGCCCGGGATGCCGGGCGAGGCGCTGTAGGCCTCGAAGGTCCAGTTGGTGGAGGAGACGACCGTGCCGCGGTGCTGGCTGGTGGCCGTCGTCCGTGGGCTCGCCGAGGTGGAGCCGTACCAGCGCACCTCGTCGCCGATCGCGACGTCGCTGGCCAGCCCCGTCGGTCCGCCGACCCCCCTGACGGCGGGGTGGACCTTGGAGCGGTCGGCGGGATCGATCGCGACGAGGGCGAAGTCGTTCTCGTTGCAGATCGTGGTGTCCGTGACGTTGGCGGCCTGCATCGCGAACCAGGAGGAGTACACGAGGACCCCCGGTTGGCTGGCACCCTCGATGTCGACCTGGGCGCCCGGCTCGAGGGGGTCGACCTGGTCGCTGCAACCGTTGGATCCGAGCTGGGGAGCATCGGCGACGCAGTGAGCCGCCACGCCGAGCATCAGCGTCGCGTTGTCCGGCGTGCGGTAGAGGAAGTTGGACGTGCACTGGCCGGTGCCGGTCACCTGCACACCGGGCCGGATCGAGGCCTCGTCGGGATCGGGCCAGCTGCGGGTCTCCCCCGAGGAGCTGTCGTCGCTGCCGGCCGAGGTCTCGTTGTCGTCGCTGGCGTCCTCCTCGCTGGAGCGATCGTCGGAGGATCCCTCGTCCGAGGAGCCTCGATCCGACGAGCCGTCCCCCTCGGGAGCCTCCTCGCTGTCGTCGGCGTTCTCGGAGACGGGGTCGGGACCGGCTCCCAAACAGCCCGCCGTGAGGAGGACGACGACGGCCAAGATGGTGTAGGCCCGACGCGGCACGGTCCCCCTTCGGCACTCGCGCGCTGTTAACGCTTGTGGTGCGTCCTTCGAAGCATCGAGGACGGCGTGCGGGGGCTGGCCGCCGAGGGGAAGGCTTTCCCGCGCGGACGGTGATGGGTTGCCAGGATGGTCCACCTGCGGGCTGGGACCGCCGCCCGCGAGGACGTGGAGGGCATCGTGGCGCTCAGCGAGACGGTGTTCGCCGACGCCTCGATGACGGCCTGGCGGGCCCACCACGTGCACGCCCACCTCGATCGGTTCCCCGACGGCCAGACCCTCGTCCGGCTCGACGGCGACCTCGTCGGCTCGTCGACGACGATGCGCGTCACCGAGCAGGCGGCGATGGCCGACCACACCTGGATGGAGGCGACCGGCGGGTCCACGTTGCCCAACCACGACCCCGAGGGCGATGTCCTCTACGGGCTGGAGATCATGGTCCACCCCGACCACCGCGGCAAGGGTCTGGGCCGGCTGCTGTACGAGGCGCGCAAGGTGCTCGTCCGCGAGCTGGGGTTGGAGGCTTTGGTCATCGTCGGCCGCGTCCCCGGCTTCGACGAGGCCCACACCCAGGATCGCATCACGCTGGAGACCTACGTCGAGGACGTGGTCGCCGGCAAGCGCACCGACCCGGTGTTGACCAAGCAGCTGGCGGTCGGGCTCGAGCCGGCGGACCTGGTGCCGAACTACGTCGTGGATCCGGCCTCGCACCACTGCGGTGTGCGGTTGCGGTGGGAGCCCTAGACTGCCGGTCTTGTTTTGCTTAAGCTCTCGCGCCCTCGGGAGACCGGCCACGGTCTTCCGAGAGTACGGGCGCCAAGCCCGTGCGAATGAGCGTGGCAAGGTCGCGGAGCCCGAGGAAGGAAACCCCCTGTGGGTTTTCGACGGATGCTGTCCGAACCCGCCGGGTTCGGACGCACCTGAGATCGCCCGGACG
>PXUB01000031.1:28968-37984 GCA_003009755.1 Thermoplasmatales archaeon SW_10_69_26 | reverse complement strand
GTCCCGTCAGGTCACGGGATCTGACGGGAGTAGCATCGGGGTGCAGAGGGCGAAAAGGACCCTTGTCGTCTGTGACCGGACGGTCGAGCTGGTGATCGGCGGCACCGAGCGCCCTCCTCGTTCTCGGTGAACCCGTCTCTCCCGGTTGGCTTGATGGGGGAGATGGACGGGTCACGGTCCGTTGGCTGCACGAAGCCCGATTGAAAGGCCCCGTTCAGCACCTAACGGAGAGTGGCGAGTCCATACCGACGACGGCGAGGGGCTGCTCGTCCGAGCTCGCGATCCGCGCAAGGACAGGGCGCCGACCGTGTGCCGGTGCCGGGTGACTGACGAGCGCGAGCGTCTCAGGATCTTCAAACCCGGCTCCCAGAAATGATAGACGGACTGCTCCGCCCTGAAAGCCGTCTCTGACTGTTGAAACTTCTCGCCCCTCAGGCCCCCACGTCACACGGCTGACTGGTCGAAAAACGTATGAGGGTATGGGCCAACGTCGAACCGTGACGGGGAGGCGCCAGCAACGCGCGGCGATCATACTCCTGGCGATCACCCTATTACTGTCCCCGACCGGCATCGGTGGGGCCATCGACCCGGGCTCCCGAGGGTGTGACTTCGAGGGGTACAACCCGGTCGACGGGTGTGAGACCTGGAACCACCGGTACGGAACGAATGCCTACGAGATCGTGGAGGTCACCGAGGCCGGGCCCGAGGGGGAGACGCTGTTCGTGGGTGGGCACTCCGGTGCCGATCTCGAGGGCCGATATCCGGACGGGGCCGAGATGTTCCTCCTCAGCCTTGATGCGGGGGACGGGTCCGAGCGTTGGCGGACGGGCTACGATCTCGAGGAACCGAACGCCACGAACCACCGCGTCAACGATCTGGCCGTCCACCCGGCCGGCGACCGCATCTACACGGCCACCTCCGTCAAAACGGAGGCCGACACGGACAAGGCCACGTTCCAAGCCCGGGACGCGGAGACGGGCCACACGGTCTGGAGCGTGACGCCGACCGATGAACATGCCTCCTACGCTCGCACGGTCGAGGTCACATCCGATGGCCAGTTCGTGTTGGTGGGCGGAACCGTCGCCAACGAGGAAGGATGGTACGCGTGGGTGGCCAAGCTCGACGCCTCCACGGGCGAGCGGTTGTGGTTCACCACCACCCAACACGCCCCAGGCGGCTTCGTCCGAACCGACCACCTGGCGATCAGCGAAGACACGGACCGGGCCTTCCTAGCGTCGGCGGCGGCATGGCGGACGGCTGCCAGCAGCTTCAACCTCACCACGGGGGAGCTCCAATGGGAGCACCGGTCGAGCAGCGCTGAGGGATCGTTTCTGACCAGCATGGCGGTGTCTCCCGATGGGAAGACGCTCGTTCTGGCAGGAGGCGACGTGAATGCCTTTCGGGTGACCGACGAGCACGGTCGTGTCGAGGCCCTCGACACGGAGACGGGAGAGCAGCGATGGCTTCGTCTGCTGGAGCCGGGTCTCGAACCCCAGTTACGGTCGAGGGATACGGTCACCCGCGATGTGGAGATCGGTCCGGATAGCGAGTTCGTGTACGCGACGGGTACGAACGATCACACCGTCGACGAGCGCGTGTACAACGTGGCCCTCGACGTCGACAACGGCACCACGGCGTGGCAGGAGACATACGGTACCTACCACGAGGAGACTGGTGATCCGGCGTTGGAGGTCGCGCCCGATGGGAAGACTGTGTACACGGCCACATGTCAGTGGCTGGCGGGAAGCGTCGACTACGACGTGGTGACGACAGCTCGCGATGCTGGGACTGGCGAGGAGGAGTGGCGTGCCCGGTACGCCGGAGAGGATCTGGGGCAGTGCCTGTCTCCGCCGAACGCTGGAGTCACGGTCGGTCCGGCGGGTGAGCGTCTGTTCCTGTCGGGGAGGGCGTTCGATACGGAAACGGCGACGTCGTTGCCGCTGTACCCGAGCGCGTCCACGTTCGCGTACGAGCTGCCGCCGACACCGGTCGACGGGACGCCAGTTGAGGGCTGAAACTTCTCAGTCCCTGGCCTGTTGATGCTCATGAGATCGCCCGAACGTTGGGCTGTCAATGCCCAATGGAGGGTGCTGACCGTTGGCTCTGAATAGAGGCTGCCTTCGTCCCGTCAGGTCACGGGATCTGACGGGAGTAGCATCGGGGTGCAGAGGGCGAAAAGGACCCTTGTCGTCTGTGACCGGACGGTCGAGCTGGTGATCGGGGGCACCGAGCGCCCTTCTCGGTCTCGGTTAACCCGCCTCTCCCGGTTGGCTTGATGGGGGAACCGGAACCCATGGCCGGCAGATAGGAGCGCGTGGTCGGCGTCAGACGGACCCATTCGGGGACAGAGCCTGAGGCCGCGACAAGCTCTCCGATGCGCTTATGCTCCCCCGAGTTCAGGGGGCTCGTCCTCTTGCGTTCGACTGCACGTAGATGAAGTCGCGATCGGGCAGGTACACGTCACGCACCAGCCGTGCGTCGCCGCGCAGCGTCTAGATCGCACGCTGCGTGTCGGTGGCCCGGACGAGACGCCCGGGATCGGCCTCCGGACCGAGTCGACGTAGGCCGTCGGTGGCCCAGGTGATCGGTGTGGCGGTAACTGATGAGGGGAAGCTCCTCCCCGCGAGATAGATCTGTGGGCCTACCCGTCTGCGGGGGTTTCGTCCTCCCGGATCTCGAGAACGACCAGGGCCGACGCGAGACCGATCGCGACGAGTTGGCCGACCATCACGCCGCGTTGTCCCCATTCGAAGATCAAGGCCTCTGGGGAGCGGGGGGCGCCCTCGCCGATCGTGACCGTGCTGATCGCCGCCGCGAGTGGGAACGCGATTGCGCTGTTGATCAAGAGCCGGCTGATACTGGGAACGGGTGAACTTGCATCGTCGAACTCCGGGGCGAGCGCCCAGCCCGCCATGGGAACCCCGAGGAAGATGGCCAGATGCGAGAGGAAGAACGCGGGGAGGGCCGCCAGGCCTTCCGCGGTCACGCCGATGACCCCGGCAGCGATCGCCGCGATGACCGGGATCGACAAAGTGCAGGCCCAGACCTTCGCCCCCGCCATCCAGCGCAGTATGCCAGCCCCGGTCCCCATCATCGTGACGCCGATCGCAACGGCGACAGGGAAGGGCTCATGGTCCAACCATGACGGTTCGAGGCCGGCAAGGACGAGCGTGGCGGGGAGCGCCAGCAACGACCCGAGGCCCGTCAGGCCTGCAGCGATCGTTCGGGTCCGACTTCGCATCGGCTGCGCAAAGCAAAGAGGGGAGGATAAACGACGCGGGTCTGTCGCATCGAGAGAACGGGACCGGGCCGCCAACGAAGCGTCGAGCGTCCCGGGGGGTTTCCGGCTTGAGGGCTACCGAGGGGGGCATAGCTATCGTTGCCCTTCGGTCCCTCGCCCCACCGGCCAGACGCGCGCGGTTCAGGCAACTACCCGCCGCTCATGGTTGGACCACGTACGTTCCGGTCGTGTTCCCGGCGATCGAGGCAGGGTCAGGGGAACATCGAACGGATTCCCGCTACTTAAGGGGCAGAGCAGCCCTTTAATCCCGATCGGCATCGGTCCCTGTTCCTGGCTGTCCTGGCCGCAGCCACGCACCCCGAGACGACCCGGAACCGCTCCGCAGACGAAGGATCGCCCATGTCTTCAGACGACGCTATCGAGTCGAAACACGCAGTCCCCTTCCTCGCCGTTCCGCTAGCCCTCATCCTGCTGTGTGTCACGCCGTCGGCAGTGGGGAGCGAGCTGCCGACGGGCTACATCCTGGTTGAGGGCGAGAGCGCGAACTGCCCCTCCGGGGAGGCTGACTGCATGCTCGAGGATCCCGAGCGACCGATTTACGCCGGTCACTCCGCGGGGATCGTGCTTCAGAATAACGCCAGCGAGGAGCACGGTCTCGTCGTTGTCGATGCCGATCGCGTCGAGGCCGGCAACGGATCGACAGCCACCGAGGTCCTGGGGCAGGTTCCCCCGGTCGAGCCGGGTCAGGCCGACGACGAGATCATCCAGCTGCCGGAAGGCATCGAGCAGCTGTACATTTACTGTCCGCTGGACGATCACGAACAGCGTGGCGAGCACGTGGTCAAGTCCGTGCGGCCCAGCGAGGAGTACCCGGAACCGTCGGGAGCCCGTAGCGACCAAGTCCCCACGCCCGGGCTCCTTGGCGGTCTGCTCGGGCTCGCCGTCGCCGGCGGACTCGTCTCCCGCGGGTAGGCCTGGACGAGGGCAGCAGCGGATCGATCGACCAGTTGGCTGAGATCGAAGTCACGTGAGCCCGCTCCACGCCACCCCACCCAACCCCGCCGCGCTCGCCACCAGCCCCCTGACCGCCCATTTCAGCCAGACGATGTCGGTCGAGTTCTCGGCTTCGGTCTCCGCGAGCTCGTCCATCTTGTCGTGGAGCTCGTCCACGCGCTTCTCGATCCGCTCTAGCCGGGGTGCGTGCTCGCCGTTCACCAGTCCACCTCCAGCTGCTCGAATCCGGGCTCGTCCTCGCGCTCGGCCTGGACGTAGCCGAAGTCGCGACCGAACGCGAACACATCCCGCAACAGCTCGGCCCGCGAACGCAGCGCCTGCACGGCCTTGGCGAGTTGCGCTCTCGCGACGAGCCCGCCGACGTCCTGCTGGGATCCCAGTCGACGGACGCCGTCGGGAGTCCCCCCGAGAACGGTGCTTCTCCCGGGTGAGGCTCTGGCTGAACGTCCTTGCAGATTCGGTGATCGCTGGCCCTCCTCTGCTGTGGGGACATGGTCGGCTCAACAGGCGTTACGCCGTTCGACGACGGCGTTTTAGGGACGGCAGATGGTGGTTCGATGAATGCTCCGAGCGGTCCGGAAGGCTGAGAACCGGCTCATCGGCTTCGTCGAGGAGCTGGGAGGCTACCCGGTGTTCGTCAGCCACGACAGCGGGGACGAGGAACTTGCCCGTCAGATCGAAGAAAAGGCCGCGTCGGTCGGCGTGGACGTCTGGCTTTTCGAGGAGGACAACCACCTTGGGAAACCCATCCGACAAAAGGTGCAGAACGCGATCGATGAATCGAACGCGTTCGTCGTCCTCTTCGCCGAGAACTCCTCGATGTCCTCCTATGTCCGCCAGGAGATCGGCTACGCTGAGGGAACCGATACCCCGGTCCTTCCGATGGTTCACGACAGCGTTGACGGTGGCGACCTGGCGATGCTCCGGGGCCGCGAGCAGATCCGCTTCGGCAGCGACCAGGTCACCCAAGCTGCTTCGGAACTCAAGCAACGTATCCGACATCGGAGGCGGAAATCGGCCAGGAACACGGTCCGGACGGTGGAGGTTCTGGGTGGATTGTCCCTTTTGGCGAGCTCAGCGACGACGAGGAAGAGGACGAGGAAGAGGAAGCAGCAACCAGCGACGAAGCCTGAGCCAACCCGCCCCTTTCCCTCTAAGGGGAGGTCCGCGAGCTTTCGCCACCCTCGTTGACCCATTCCCAGAACCCGTCAGTCGAATCGTAGGTCAATACAACATCGGAGCCGTCCTCGTGAGCGAGGTGGTGGCAGCCTTCGCAAAGGGTGGCGAGGTTCTCAGGAACGTGACACTCTCCTTTTTCGCACCTGAGAACTGGATTGATGTGGTGCAGCCTTAGTTCGGAGGTCTCGCCGCAACGGACGCAAGCATCGCCATCCCGTTTTCGGATCTTCTCGCGCACGGACTGGGGGATGTCCGATCTGATGACGTCACCCCGAAGCGTGACCCGGAACTTGGTCACGTAATTCTGCGAAAGTCCGAGGAACTCGGCGAGCTGGTTGTTCTTTATCTGTAGGATTGCCTTCTTGATGCAGCGGATCTTGTCGGCCTCGCTCCCGTGGGGAGCGTTCTCCTCGATCAGTTCCTCCAGGACCTCATCTCGCTTCCGCTCTGCTCGTTGCAGCTCCTCGTCTGAGGACTTCAACTCAGCCATTCGGTCGTGGTAGGCTCGCTGCTTGTCTGGGTCCTCCGGATACTCCTCCAGGCCCAGCTCATCACGTGCGATCTCGATGAGCTTCTCGTGTCGCTGGAACCACTTCTCCTTCCAGTGCCCGTAGGCCTCCTGTGGCGTACGGTCCTCGCTCACACTGGGAGCTCCCCGAGTGCGGTGGATAAGGGTTGCGTGAGGTCCTCTTCGGGTCCCTTGTCTCATCGGTCTCCGAGCGATGGAGCGGTCGGCTCGGGTCGCGAGGGCGACGGTCACCCCCCTCCCTTCGATTCGCCGCCGTGCCTCCTGCTCTGCTGGCGGGTTGGGGGCGGGATCGGGAGAACGAAGCGTTGAATCTCAGCCGAACACTTCCGCCTTGTTCCTCGCCGGCCGAGGACCTTGCGGCCGCGGATGGTATGGTGAAAGCTGGATGGATCGCCTTGCTCTCCTTGTGCCTCGTTGACAAACGGTGAACGGCTCGACATTCAGCGGTCAAGCCAGCCGTTCAGGGCAATCGTCAACGCGAAGGCAAGACTCAGAATCCGATGCTCGTCAACCTCCGAGGGAAGCCTCTCCGGTTCCTTCGCCAGCCGCATCAACCGATCGCGCAGCTGGCAAGCCTCGCGGCTGGTCAGTGAGAGAGGAAAAGAGGAAAGCGCCCGGTCGGGCGCTAGACTGGGAGTCCTCAAAACCGGTGGAACCCGATATGGATTCCACCGACCGGAATCCCTCCAGAGGACAGGAGCGGGCTGGAAGGGATTCGAACCCTTGGCCTGCCGGTTAAGAGCCGGCCGCTCTACCTATCTAAGCTACCAGCCCGAAACGGGACGAGCTGGCCAAGAAAGTGCCCCTATATCACCGCTTTGCCTCGGCGTGACATCGGCACACCCGCTCACAGGAAGAGCTGGGCGACACCGATGATCGCCATCGAGGAGACCATCGTGACCGCGAGGATGATCGCGATCACCTTCTGCATGTTCATAGCAAGCTGTAGTGCCCGTCCGGGCCTAAAAAGGTTCGCGGTCCATCCCTTGCTCGGGTGGGCACCGGCCGGACGGGGGCGGGTGCCCCGTCGGCGGGTCTGGCGGCTTAGGTGGCCTTCAGCTTGCCGAGCACGGGCTCGAACACGCGCCCGCGGTCCATGAGGTGGTTCATTGTCTCCTCGACCTGCTCCTCGCTGAGGCCCTCCTCTCGGGCCTGGTCGACGATCTCCTCCCACGGGGCGCCCTTGCCCTCGTCGAGCTCCTCGACGAGATCGAACACGACGGCCTCGGGGTCGACGCCGGCCGGGGCCCCGCCCGTGTCGTCCGAGGTGTCGGTCTCGGGGTCGCTGCCGGGCTCGGGCTGGGGCGTCGTGTCGGGTTCCGGGGCCGGGCCCGCATCAGCGGTCGTGTCCGGCATCGCCTCGGGCGAGGGTTCGCCCGGCGCGGTCGAGCCCGGTTGGCCCTCGTCTTCGCCCTCGCCGGCGTGGTGGATCTCGGGGGTCGGGGGCGCGGGCAACAGGTAGCCCAGCGCGTCCGAGACCAGGGACAGGTAGGAGGACAGGTCCACGCGCCCGTAGAAGTCGAGCGCGTCCATGATACCCTGCGCGGTGCGCTCGTCGACGCCGTCGTCGATCAGTCGGCGGGCGGAGACCTCCTCCTCGAGGTCGAAGGCCTGGTCCATCGCCTCGACGCGGTCGACGGTGGCCTCGGCGGTCTGCAGGATCCAGGCGTCGCGATCCTCGCTCTTCATCGGATGGATCGCCTCCGGCTGGATGCTCGTGTACACGGTGCCCTCCTCGGGCTCGTAGGTGCGCGCCTTGCCGACCACGCCCACGATCTGGGGCGGGTCGAGCTCGCGCAGCGTCTCCAACGCCTCGGGCTGGTAGCGGCCCGCCGATACGTAGAACACGCCCGTCGGGTCCGTGATCTGGGCGCGCTGCATCGAGCCGTCCTCGCCCGTCTCGTCGTTCGAGGTGAGCACGCCGACGACGAACAAGCGGTTCGCGCGCGCCCCCAGTGGGGTGATGACATAGGAGGGCGCCATCTCGCCCTCGGCCTGGATCTCGTGCTGGGCGTCGTTGAACTCGGCGGCGAAGACCCGCCAGGCCGGCTCGCGCTGGCGCGTCGCGTCGTCGTCGCCCGTGTCGGCCTCCTCGCTGGACGATTCGGCCATCACGCTGCCACCTCCAGGAGGTGGCAGACGGAGCCTCTCGGTGCCGCGGACCCCTGAGCCGAATACCCCGCAAGGAGATCGAGCGACGGACTGGCCAGAGGCCAATCCGAGCGACGAGCGACGCAGCGCGGTCGAGGCCTCAGGGCTCCCTTCCAGGCTGGCCGACGCGTCGTCCGACGGCCCGGTCTCTGCAGGCGGTGTCGCGCTCCATCGACGTACCCTCCGGGTACGTCTTCTTCGCGCTCCTTGCCTTCGAACGCCGGTCGGCCAGCGCGGGCCGAGAAGGTCACGCTGCCACCTCCTCGGCGAGGGCGTGAACCTCGTCGATCATCGCCTCGGCCTGGTCCTCGACGTCGCCGTGGTCGAGGATCTCGACGTCGTTGACGACGACCTGGGTCCCGTACTCGTCGTGCGTGGCGTTCCCGTCGAGCTGCAGGTGCTTCATCAAGATCAGCTCCTCCACCTCGGCGAGCACGGCCTCGGGGTCTTCCTCGCGCGCGATCTCTCGGCACTCCTCGAGCGTCCGGTCGAGCAGGCGCTCGGTCGTCGGGCGGTCGAACAGCGCGGTCACGCCGCCGGTGCCGTCGTCGACGACGGCCTTGATGCGCAGGTCGGCGATCCCGTCGACCTCGCCGTGGCGGTTGCACTCGCCCTCGCGGAGGACGCGCCGGCACTCCGAGCAGCGGAAGATCAGGCCCGATCCTTCGCGGACCTCGAGCACGGAGGCCTCGATGCGGGCGCCGACGGCGCCCTTGGCGCGCTGCAGGTCGCTGATCGTGGCTTCCTGGGGCCGGGACAGCTCCTCCATCGGGGGCAGGTCGGCGTCGGCGTGGGTGACCTGCGCGTTGTCGCCGAAGTTGAGCTGGGGCAGGCCGCGGAAGCTGCGGACGTAGGCGTTGTCGATGGTGAGGATGTCGCCTTCGGCGAAGTCGAAGTCCTCC